>NZ_JANFNY010000017.1:54169-71078 GCF_024437745.1 Roseomonas sp. GC11
AGAGACACCCCCGCACCCGCCGTGGCGGGGCCCGGGGGCCCGCGATGCCGCCCCCGCACCCCCACCCCTGCCGCACCCCACCCCTGCCGCACCTGCCCGTGCCCGCTGTGCCGGGAGACGGCGATCTCCCGCCCGGAGTCCCGCCTGGCCGGCAGACAGCGGCAGCCTGACAGAAAAAGGAGAGTGAGATGGCGCTGTCGGCGCTGGTTCTTTGCTCGCGTGCGCTGCTGAAGATCGGTGCGCAGCCTGTTGCCTCGCTCGACGAAGGCACGGCCGAGGCGGAGGTCGCGGCCAATCTCTACCCGGCGGTGCGCGATGCGCTGCTGTCGGCGCATCCCTGGAGCTTCGCGACGGGCCAGATGGTCCTGCCGCGGCTCACCGCCGTGCCTTATGCCGATTATGCCTATGCCTACCAGCTTCCGGCCGACTTCCTGCGCGTGCTCTCGGCCGGCGGGCAGGGCAGGGGTAGCGGGATTCTCTACCGCCTGAACGAGAACCGCCTGCACACCGATGCACCCAGCGTGACGCTGACCTATCTGTTCCGCCCTTCGGAAAGCGCCTTCCCGGCCTTCTTCGCCTCCGCGCTCGTGGCGCGGCTGGCGGCGGAATTCTGCGTCCCGCTGACGGAGAGCACCTCGCGCGCCGACATGCTGCACCGCCTGGCGGAAAGCGAGATGCGCCATGCGCGCCTCGTCGACAGCCAGCAGGGCACCGCGCGCGCCATCGAAGAGTTTCCTTTGATCAGCGCGAGGGGATGAGACATGGCCGCCGGCCGCAGCCTCAAGACCAGCTTCACCGCGGGCGAACTCGGCGACCAGCTGCTGGGCCGGGGGGATCTGCGCGCCTATGAGAATGGCGCGCGGCGCTTGCGCAATGTCTTCATCCAGCCGACCGGCGGCGTGAGCCGGCGCCCGGGGCTGCGCCATATCGCCACCCTGCCGGGCGCCGCGCGGCTGATCGCCTTCGAGTTCAACACGGAGCAGACCTACCTCATCGTCCTGACCGACGCGGCGATGACGGTGTTCAAGGACGATGTGCAGGTCGCGAGCCTCGCCGCGCCCTGGACGGAGGCAATGCTCGACCAGATCGCCTGGACGCAGAGCGCGGACACGCTGCTGCTCGTCCACCCTGACATGGCGCCGCAGCGCGTGACGCGCAGCAGCCACACGAGCTGGAGCCTCGGCGCCTGGAACTGGGTGTATGAGCCCTTCTACCGCTACGCCGCCTCCGGCATCACCCTGGCCGCCAGCGCCACCAGCGGCAGCGTGACGCTGACGGCGAGTGCTGCGGTCTTCGAGGCCGGGCATGTCGGCGCGCGCTTTCGCCTCGGCGGCAGGCGCATGCTCGTCACCGCCGTGGCCTCCGCGACCAGCGCGACGGCGGCGGTGGAGGAGACGCTCTCCGCCACCACCGCCACGGTCGATTGGGACGAGGCGGCCTTCAGCGCCGTGCATGGCTGGCCCGTCACCGCCTGCTTCCACCAGGACCGCCTCGTGCTCGGCGGCGCGCGCGAACTGCCGAACCGCCTCTGGCTCTCGCGCTCCGGCGATCTCTTCAATTTCGACCTGGGCACCGGCCTCGACGACCAGGCGATCGAGTTCGGCCTGTTGTCGGACCAGGTGAACGCCATCCGCGCCGTCTTCTCGGGGCGGCATCTCCAGGTCTTCACCTCCGGCGCGGAATGGATGGTCACGGGCGACCCGATGACGCCCTCCTCCATCCAGCTGCACCGGCAGACGCGCATCGGCTCGCCCATCGCGCGCATCATCCCGCCCGTGGATGTCGATGGCAGCACGATCTTCGTCGCGCGCTCCGGCCGCGCGGTGCATGAATTCGCTTATACCGACGTGCAGCAGGCCTATCAGGCGGAGGATCTCGCCCTGGTGGCGCGGCATCTCGTGCAGACGCCGGTCGCCATGGCCTATGACCAGACGCGCCGCCTGCTGCATGTGGCCATGGCCGAGGGCTGGCTGGCGACGCTGACGCTCTATCGCTCCGAGCAGGTCACGGCCTGGACGCGGCAGGACACCGATGGCGCCTTCCGCGCCATCGCCGAGATCGAAGGCACCGTCTGGTGCGCCATCGAGCGCGATGCCGGCTTCCGGCTGGAGCGCTTCGATGACGAGATGGCGGTGGATGCCGGGCTGACCGGCAGCAATGCCGACCCGCAGGATGATTGGACGGGCCTCGATCATCTGGAAGGGCGCGTGGTGCAGGTGGTGGCCGATGGCGCGCCGCGTGGCACCGCGACGGTCAGCGGCGGCGCCGTCACCATCGACCCTTCGGCGTCCGTGGTGCAGATCGGCCTCGGCTTCACCCATGTGGTCGAGCCGCTTCCGCCCAACCTGGCCTTCGCCGGGGGCGCGCGCACGGCCCCGCTGCGGCTCGTCGCCGCGACCTTCCGCGTGCTCGAAACCGCAGCACTCAGCGTCGATCTCGGCCGCGGTGCGCAGCCCGTGCCGTTCCGCCGGCTGGACACCGCGCTGCTCGACGCGGCGCCACCTGCCTATACCGGCGATGTCACGCTGCGTGGCATCGGCTGGCGGCGCGACCCGATGCAGCCGCTCTGGCGCATCGAGGGTGAAACGCCGCTGCCGCTCACGCTGCTTTCCGTCACCACCGAGACGAGGATGACCGACTGATGGCCCAGCTTGCCCCCATCGCCACGCTGGTTGGCACCGGCGCCTCGCTCTACGGCACGGTGCGGCAGGGCCAGGCGCAGGCGGCGCAGACCCGCGCCCAGGCCCAGCAGGAGGCCGCGGCGCTGGCCGCCCGGCAACAGCAGCTCGTCGCGCAGCAGGAGGCCGAGGCCCGGAACCGGCAGGACCAGCTGGAGCGGACCGTCGCCTCCACCCGGGCGCGGCTCGCCGCCTCCGGCATCAGCCCGGACCAGGGCTCGGCGGCGGCGATCACCACCGGATTGCAGCAGGACGCGGCCGAGGCGGCGCAGACCAGCAGCGACACCTACAGCGCCCGGCTCGCCGCCGGGCGCAGCTCGCTGCTCAACAATGACGGGTCGCTGACCACCTGGCTGCGCGCTGGCAACAGTTTCGGCGGCGCGGTCCGCTCGCTGCTCGAGTAACGCGCCCGGCCGCGCCGGCCGCTCCCTCCCTCCTTCCGCATGAGAGATCAGCATGGCCGAGCATATCGTCATCGGCGACGTCGCGCCGCGTATCCAATACGCGGCGAGCGGCGCGCAGACTGTCTTCATCTATCCCTTCCCGATCTTCGAAGCCTCCGACATGGAGGTGCAGCTGGACGGGGTGGTGCAGCCGGATGGTTACGCGGTGACCGGGGCCGGGGAGTCGGAGGGCGGCACCGTGGTGTTCGACACCGCGCCCGCCTCGGGCGTGGTGGTGACGCTGCGCCGCGCCCTGACGGTGGAGCGCATCACCGACTTCCAGCCCAATGGCGTGCTGCGCGCCAACACGCTGAATGACGAGCTGGACCGGCAGACGGCCTTCATCCAGGACCTGCGCGAGGATCTCGCCAGCACGCTGCGCGCGCCGGCGGGCGAATTGCCGGCCACGCTGGTGCTGCCGGAGAAGGGCGGGCGCGCCAACCGCCTGCTTGGCTTCGACAGCCTGGGAAATGTGACGACGCTGGCGCGCGATGGCACCATCCAGTCCCCCTTCAATGGCGCCATCCCCCGCAGCGTCGAGGACAAGCTGGCGGAGCGACTGAGCGCGCGCGACTTCGGCGCCGTGGGCGATGGCGTCACCGATGACGGCCCGGCGCTGCAGGCGGCGATGAACGCCGCCGCCGCATCCGGCAAGATGCTTGAGATCGGCGAGGGCAGCCACCGCACCACCATGCCCCTGGTGCTGCCCGGCGCGGCGGCGGGGCTCGTGATGCGTGGCAGCATCATCTATGCCGGCAGCGGCGGCGAGGCGGCGCTGACCATCGGCGATGGCGCGGCGGTGCGCAACCAGGCCAAGTTCTACCACGGCCTGCGCGTGCTGCGCGCCACCATCGCCGACTGGCTGGACGAGCGTGACATCGGCATCCTGCTGCGCAACCTCGATGCCTGCACGGTCGATATCCGCCAGGTCGAGGGCTTCACCATCGGCATCCGCACGCTGGGCGAGGAACTCGGCTTCGAGGACAGCACGATCACCCTGGGCCGCATCGTCAACAACCGCATCGGCCTCGACATCCGCACCGAGACGGCGGCGGCCTGGAACAATTCGGTGCGCTACATCGGCGGGCATTTCGCCAATGCCTCGGGCGTCAACCCGGCGCTGTCGCGCTTCGGCGTGCGCTTCTCCTGCGCCTCCGGTGCCTATGACCGGCACAACGCGCATGTCTTCTACAGCCCGGCCTTCGAACTGCAGCGCCAGGGCACGCCGGGCACGGTGGATGCCATTCCCTTCCTGCTCGCGGCGGGGGATGAGCGTGGCATCATCGCGCGCGGCATCCGCATGGAGCAGTGCAGCCCCTTTGTCGCCCGCCATGCCGGCGGCGCCAATGACTGCCTCTATGAGGTCGCCTATGTCGGCACCTATGCCTTCACCGGCGCGGGCATCGATTATCCCTCCACCGCGACGCGGGCGGGCGGCACCGTCATCCCGCTGCACCAGGCGCTGGCCGCGCATGGCACGCCGCGGCTGGTGGCGGCGGCGGAGAATGTGCGGCAGCGCGCCTTCCGCCAGACCATCGATGTCGCCAATGGCGTGGGCTTCGAGCAGATGGCGGTGCTCTCCGCCAATCCCTCCGGCCCGCCCACCAACCTGGCCGGCTTCGCCTTCGCAGGGCTGACGCTGTTCACCCTGAATGCCGATACGGTGGGTATCCCCACCAGCCGCGGCCTGGCCTTCATCGTTGATTGCTCCAGCTGCAAGGAATTCTTCCTGGCGGCGGAGGGCAGCGAATTGCGCCCGGTGGTGATGCAGTTCGATGCCTCGGAAAACGTGCTCGACAGCGCGAGCCCCGTGCTGCTGTCGAACATGAACAGCGTCTGGGCCGGCAGCCCGTCCTATTTCTGGGAAGGCAATGCTGATCTCGACAGTACCTCCGGCGGGCTGGCCATCAACGGGTTGCAGCGCGTCACGCTGCACGCCAATGCGAAGTTCGCGGCCATCGGCGTGCGGGGCGGCAGCGCCAGCGCCATCCTGAAGGCGCTGCGGCTCTACTGCGCACCGCTTCATGCGCCCACGGTGCTGTTCGGCGGCAGCCGCAAGTGGGGGGTGCGGGAATACACCGGAAGCCTGGACTATGATCCGCCTGAGCTGACCGCAAATGGGGGTGAAATTCCACGTGCCTCTCGCCCCTCTGTTACGGTTCCGCATGTTCAGGGCGGGGATCTGATCGATGTTGGCTTTTCCCAGGTCTCCGGCTCGATCCAGTGGACAGGGATGATAGCCAGCAGTGGCGTAACGGGGACTGTGACCGTCAACGCGCGGAATTGCCACGATACGTTGGCGATCAATCTCACCCCCGGCACGCTCTATGTGCGCGCCGTGAAGCCCAGATTGTGACGGTGCCCGCATGAGCCGGCGCGACCTGCTGGCGCCTGAGGACCTGCAGCCCGCCATCCGCCGGGTGATCGCGGACTACACGGCCTTTGTCGGCCGTGCCCCCGAGCCCGGCGCGCATGACGATGCCAAGGCCTTCGCCGCCCACCACGCCGCGGCGAAATCCGCCCTGGCGCATCTGGAACACCTGCTGAAGCTCGCCCGCGCCCAGGGCGCGGGCGGGGAGGAGCAGGGCGCGGCCGAGGCCAGCGCCCTGCTGCAGCAGGCGCGCGGCGCCCTGAGCCGCGCGCCCGAGGAGGATGAGGAGGACAGCGAACCCGATGACGGAGCGTCCCGCTGATCTGACGGAATTCGTCTGGATCTGGAACAATGCGGCGGGGCTTGGCACCCCGCCCGTCCACCGCCGCATCCTGCGCTGGCTGGAGGCCCGGCGCGAGGCCAACGACACCCGCCTGCTGCTGATGGCCTTCCGCGGCTGCGGCAAGTCCACCCTGGTCGGGCTCTACTGCGCCTGGCTGCTCAGCCGCTGGCCCGAGACGCGCATCCTGGTGCTGGCGGCCGATCACCTCCTGGCCACCAAGATGGTCGGCACCGTGCGCCGCATCGTCGAGCGGCATCCGCTCTGCAAGCCCATCCTGCCCGATGTGGCCGAGGCCTGGGCGGTGGACCGCTTCACCGTCCGCCGCGCCGGCGCGCTGCGCGACCCCTCGATGCTGGCGGCCGGCCTCTCCGGCAACATCACCGGCGCGCGCGCCGATGTCATCATCTGCGACGATGTCGAGGTGGCGGGCAATTGCGACACGCCGGGCAAGCGCGATGAGCTGCGCCAGCGCCTGGCGGAGACCGAGTTCATCCTGACCCCCGGCGGCACGCTGCTCTATGTCGGCACGCCGCATTGCGCGGAGAGCCTCTACCGCACGCCGGAGGAGGGGGAGGCGACGCTGGCCGGGTATCGCCGCCTGGTGGTGCCGCTGGTGAACGGCGCCGGGCGCAGCGCCTGGCCGCAGCGCTTCCCGCCCGAGGCGGTGGCGGCGCTGCGCGAGCGGGTGGGGCCGATCCACTTCTCCCGCCAGATGCTGCTGCGCCCGGTGGCGGGCGGCCCGGCGCGGCTCGATCCCGCGCTGCTCATCCGCTACCGGGAGGAGCTGGACTACCGCGAGGCGCATGGCCGCCCGGTGCTGGGCCTGATGGGCCGGCGCATGGCCTCGGGCGGCGGCTTCTGGGACCCCGCCTATGGCCGCCCCGGCCGGGGCGATGGCAGCGTCCTCGCCGCGACCTTCGCCGATGCGGAGGGCAACCACTACCTGCACCGCCTGCACTACCTGACGCACGACCCGGACGCGGCCGAGGACCCGGCGACGCAGCAATGCCGGCAGGTGGCGCAGATCGCCCGGGATCTCTGGCTGCCGGTGCTGCGGGTGGAGACGAATGGCATCGGCCGCTTCCTGCCCGCCCTGTTGCGGCGGGAGATGGCGCGCGCCGGCGCGCCCTGTGCCGTGGTGGAGCAGCACAGCCACCGGCCGAAGCAGGAGCGCATCCTCTCCGCCCTGGACCCGCTGCTGGCGGGGCGGCGGCTGCATGCGCATGAGCAGGTGTTCCGCACGCCTTTCCCGGCTGAGATGAATGAGTGGAAGCCGGACACTCCTGGCACCCGCGATGATGCGCTGGATGCGCTCGCCGGTTGCCTGCTGGCCGAGCCGGTGCGCCTGCCGGGCGCGCCGCCCGCCCCGCGCGGCCCTGGCTGGCGCGGCGTGGCCTGACCCTTTCCCCACACGGACCCGCCCACCCCCTTCCAACCGCCCGGATTCCCTTTTTGTCTTTCTTGAGAGAGGCTTCGCCCCTCTCAAACTCTCCCCACCAAAGGCCTGAGGCCTTTGGAAACCCATTTGTGGGTCTCCCCTGTCAGGGCGGGCGAAGCCTCCTTGATGCCCGGCCTCGGCAATTCGGCAAAATGTTCACTTTTTGTTTGCATTTGGGGCGCCGGGTGAGATAGAACCGGGGCGTCAGCGGGAGAATTGCGCCCGCTGCCCTCCCGGACCAACGGCCGCCTTCTGAGGCGGCCGTTTTTGTTTTCCGCCTTTCCGCCTGGCTCCGCGCCGCGGGGTGGCGGACCCCGACAGGCTTGCCGTTTCCCAGCAATCCCCGCCGCCGGGCGGGGGTGGCGCGCCCCTGCGCCGCCCCCGCCCACGGCACCCGAGAAGGCCGAGGAGGGCCCGGATGAACCCGCTCGATCTGGAACCCCAGACGCTGGCTGCTGCCGCGCAGACGCCGATGCTCGTCGTCCTCGCCTGGATGCTGCACGCGCTGCGCCGCCAGTTGCCCCCCGAGCGCGGCGAGGAGCCTGGCCCTGACCGGGAGGCCCTGACCCGCACCCGGGACGAGCTGGCCGCCTTCAAGCTGGAGGTGGCCCGCACCTATGTGCCGCTGTCGCTGATCCGCGATGTGGACCAGCGCCTCAGCCGGCAGCTGCTGCGCATCGAGGAGAAGCTCGATGCCGCGACCCGCGCCGCCACCACCGCCGCCGCGCTGCAATCCGCGCAGCGTGGCTGGCGCCCCGAAGACCGTTCCTGAGGAATCCCGAGGATGAGCATCGCCATGACCGCCCCCGTTGCCATGACCGCTCTGCCGCCGCAGGAGATCCTGGCCATGACGCTGTGGGCCGAGGCCGGCACCCGCCCGGTGCGCGCCATCGAGGCGCTGGCCGCCGCCATCATGAACCGCGTGCGCCTGGCGGAGGCCGGGGTGGCGCCGCATTGGGGGCGGGGGCTCTCGGCGGTCTGCCGCGCGCCGTTCCAGTTCTCCTGCTGGAACCGCAACCATCTGCGCCATGCGCTGATGCTCTCCATCCCCGCCGGGGATGCGGCGATGGCGATCTGCCGGCGCATCGCCGCGCGGGCCGCCGCCGGGGCGCTGCCGGACCCGACCGGGGGCGCCACCCATGCGCATGGTGTCGAGGAGCTGCCGCCCTGGGCGGTGGGGCAGGTGCCGCTGGCCGAGATCGGCTCGATGCTGTTCTACCGCCCCGGTCCGGGCTAATGCTCCGGGGCATGGAGCCCCTCATCTACACCATGGTCCGCGACGCGGACTGGCAGGACGCCCGCGCCGCTGGCGCCTATCGCGGCAGCGCCGAGGATGCGCGGGATGGCTTCCTGCATTTCTCGACGGCGGCGCAGCTACGCGAGAGCGCGCGCAAGCACCGCGCCGGGCAGCCCGACCTCTGGCTGGTGGCCGCGCGGAGCGCCGATCTGGGCGTGACGCTGCGCTGGGAGGCTGCCAGCGGCGGCTCCCGCCCTGGCCTCTTCCCCCATCTCTACGGCCTTTTGCCTCTGTCGGCCGTGGCCTGGGCGATGCCCCTGCCGCTCACCCCGGAGGGGACGCACCTCTTCCCCCCTGAAATCCCCTGATCTGAAAAAGTTTTTTGGTTCTTTTTTCCAAAAAAGAACCCTTCTCCCCCTTTTATTTTGCCTTCCTATCCCCGCCCCACCCGCAGCAGCCCCGGCCCTTTTTCCCTGAGCCAGGCCTGGGCTGCCTCCCGCCCCGGGCTGATGGCATCGAGCAGGGCCCAGAATCGCGGCGAGTGATTCAGCTCGCGCAGATGGGCCACCTCATGGGCAACGACATGGTCCATCACCCAGGCCGGGGCCATGACGATGCGCCAGGAGAAGGCGAGGGTGCCATCCGGCGCGCAGCTGCCCCAGCGGCTGCGGGTATCCTTCAGCCGCACGGCGCGCGGCACGACGCCGAGCGTGGCGGCGTGGCGGCGGATGGCCGGGCGGATGCGCCGCCCGGCCTCGTCGCGCAGCAGGGCGAGCACATGGCCGGGCAGGGTGGAGGCCGGCCCGCCGACATGGATGGCCCCGCCCTCCACCAGGGCGGCGGCGGGCGCGCCGGGGCTGTGCAGGATGGCATGGGGCACGCCGCCCAGCGGCACGGCGGCACCGGGGGCGAGGCGCAGCGGTGGGGCCAGGGCGGCGAGGCGCGCGGCCACCCACCCGGCATGGCGGCGCAGCAGGGCGAGCCCGGCCCGCCGCCCCACGCCGGGTGGCAGCGTCACCACCACCGCCCCCGCCACCGGGTCGATGCGCAGGGAGACCCGCCGCGCCCGCGCCGGGGCCCGCCAGACCAGCGGGCAGGGCACCACCGGCCCGCCCGGGCGGGGCTGGAGGCGCAGGATTTCTTCCTGTGGCAGGGGGGCGGGCAGGCGCGGCGGCCCGCTATCCGGCATCAGGTGCTGCGGCGCGGCGCAGCGCCGCCTCCAGCTCCCGCAGGCCATAGGGCTTGGTGAGGAACTGCGCCCGCGGCAGTGCCGCCGCCTCCTCCGCCCCGCCATAGCCGGAGGCGAAGATCACCCCGAGCCGCGGCCAGCGCGCGCAGGCCTGCTGCGCCAGATCCAGCCCCGAGACGCCGGGCAGGCCGATATCGGTGAAGAGCAGGTCGAAGCGGCCCCGCTCCAGCGCCAGCAGCGCGCCGCGGGCATCCCGCGCCGTCACCACCTGGCAGCCGAGATGGGCCAGCA
This sequence comes from Roseomonas sp. GC11, assembly GCF_024437745.1. Lineage (GTDB taxonomy): Bacteria > Pseudomonadota > Alphaproteobacteria > Acetobacterales > Acetobacteraceae > Pseudoroseomonas. Next base: position 64,160 of record NZ_JANFNY010000017.1, read on the forward strand.
GGTCCTCGCTGTCCATCAGCACCAGCGGGTCATCCTCCACCAGCAGCACGCGCGGCATGGGCCGGGCGGAGGGCGGCTGCGCCGGCCGCTGGCTCGGCGCGTGCGGCACCAGCGCGGCCGCAAGCGCCTGCCGCCGGTTGTTCAGCGTGTGCCGCACCTTGCGGGCCAGATCCTCCCGCCGGTAGGGCTTGGAGAGCAGGTTCACCCCCGGGTCCAGCCGGCCGCCATGGACGATGGCGTTCTCCGTGTAGCCGGAGGTGAAGAGCACCGCCGTGTGCGGCTGCATCGCCTGCACCTGCCGGGCGAGGTCGGGGGCGCGCACCGGGCCGGGCATCACCACATCGGTGAAGAGCAGGTCGATGGCGACGCCGCTGCGCACCAGCGTCAGCGCGCTCTGCCCGTCCGGGCAGCGCAGCACGGTGTAGCCGAGATCCTGCAGCATCTCGACCACGGTGGCCTGCACCACCGGGTCATCCTCCACCACCAGCACCGTCTCCCGCCCGCCCTCGACCGGGGCGCCGGAGAGCGGGGCCACCACCACCTCCGCCTCATGGCTGCGCGGCAGGTAGAGGCGCACCGTGGTGCCCTGGCCCACCTCGGAATAGATCTTGATATGGCCCTGGCTCTGCTTGACGAAGCCATAGACCATGGAAAGGCCGAGCCCGGTGCCGCGCCCCTCCCGCTTGGTGGTGAAGAAGGGCTCGAAGACCTTGTCGAGCAGTTCGGGCGCGATGCCGCTGCCGGTGTCCGACACCGCGAGCATCACATACTGGCCCGGCTTCACCTCATCGTGCTGGAGGGCGTAGTAGTCATCCAGCATGGCGTTGCCGGCCTCGATGGTGAGGCGCCCGCCGCCCTCCATCGCGTCGCGCGCGTTGACGGCGAGGTTGAGCAGCGCGTTCTGCACCTGGTCCGGGTCCGCCAGGGTGTTCCACAACCCGCCCGCGATGACGGTCTCCAGCTCGATCGCCTCGCCCAGGGCGCGGCGCAGCAGGTCGTCCATCTCCCGCACCAGCCGGCCTAGATTGACGGCGCGCGGCTCCAGCGGCTGCCGCCGGGCGAAGGCGAGAAGCTGCGCGGCCAGCTTCGCCCCGCGCTCCACGGCGCCGAGGGCGGTGTCCAGCCGGCGCGCCTCCTCCGGCGTGCGCGGGCCCTGCTGCAGCATCTGCAGATTGCCGGAGAGGATCTGCAGCAGGTTGTTGAAGTCATGCGCGACGCCGCCGGTGAGCTGGCCGATCGCCTCCATCTTCTGGCTCTGGCGCAGCGCGGCCTCGGCGCGGCGCCGCTCGGCCTCGCTCTCCTCCAGCGCGCGCGTGCGCACGCGCACCATCTCCTCCAGCTGGTCCTTGTAGCGGCTCAGCTCATCGGCCACGCGCTTCTGCTCGGACACGTCGTAGCCGAGCACGAAGATGCCCGACACCCTGCCATCCGGCTCGGTGATCGGCTGGTAGATGAAGTCGAGGAAGACCTCGCGCAGGCTGTCCGCCGCCTCCGCGTCGCGCAGGCGGGTGGGCATGGCGCGGCCCTGGAAGGCGCGGCCGGTGGCATAGACCTGGTCGAGAATGCCGAAGAAGGGCTGCCCCTCCAGCTCCGGCAGCGCCTCGCGCACGGGGCGGCCGAGGATGTCGCCCCGCCCCACCAGCGCGCAGTAGGAGCGGTTGGCGATCTCGAAGACATGCCGCGGGCCGCGCAGATAGGCGGCGAAGGCCGGCGCCTGCTCGACCAGCCGGCGCAGCTGCATCCGCTCGGCATCCAGGGCGAGGTTGGCCTGCTGCACCGCCTGGGCGCGGCGGAACACCTCGCCCTCCAGCCGCGCCGCATTGGCGCGCTGGCGCAGCGCCTGCATCTCCGTCACATCATCCGTCTGCTGCAGGATCAGCGCCACGGCGCCCCGCGCGTCCAGGATCGGGGTATGGGTGGCGCTCCAGTAGCGCTCCTCGAAGACCGCCCCGCGCGGGATGGCGTAGCGGATCAGCGCGATGGTGTGTGGCGCGCGGGTGGCCAGCACGGTGTCGAGCGATTGCCGCAGCTGCCGCGTGCCTTCGCCGCCCGGGTCGTGCGGGCCACCAGGGAAGGCCTCGAAGATGTTGCGGCCCAGGATCTCGGCCGCCGCGCGCCCGGTGACGGCCAGATAGGCATCATTCGCCCAGACCAGGGTGAAAGCCGCATCCATCACGACATAAGGGTGCGGCGCGGCCTGGAACAGCCGCCGGAAATCAAGGGAGTCGGCCAAGGCTGGGGGCAAGTCGCGCTCCTGGAAGCAGCGGCACCGCTGCAAGGGCTTGTCCTGCCGTATCCCGCCGCGGAAGAAAAGCCTTAACCGCCGCGCGGGTTGCCGGGGGGAAGGCTGGCGTTTTCGCGGCAGGGTTCTTTTTTGGAAAAAAAGAACCAAAAAACTTTTTTCAGTTTGGCGGCCCGCGCACAGCCATGCGCGGGCCGCCGGATCGATCAGGGATCCGGCCAGGAAAAAATCAGCCGGGCATGCCCTTCAGTTCGGTCTCGACGAAACTGAAGGGCGCATCGCTGGTGTTGACGACATTGTGCTCCGCCCCCGCCAGGCGGTGGTAGGACTGGCCCGCCACCAGCGTGGCGCTGGCCGTCTCGCCGCCGGGCAGCTCCAGCGTCATCGCGCCATCGGTCAGCGGCACCACGACATAGCCCCAGCCATGGCGGTGCCAGCCCGTCTCGGCCCCCGGCGGGAAGTCCCAGCGGGTGACGCGCAGCTCCGGCGTGTCCACCTGCACCGTGGCGATGGCCGGCGGGCGGCAGCGCAGCGGCTCGGCAGGGGCGGGCTGGAAGATGTCGGACATCACTTCTCCTTCCCTCGTGGCGATGCGGGCCGGGGCCATTCCCCAGGCCAGTCCACGATATGGTCCTCCAGATCGCGCGCCTGCCGCTCCGGCACCGCGCGGCCGCGCACCGAGGCGCCGGCGCGGTGCACGCTCTCCGCATCGCCGGAGACAAGCGGGTGCCACGCCGGCAGGTCCTTCCCCTCGGCCACCAGGCGATAGGCGCAGGAAGGCGGCAGCCAGTCGATGCCGCGCAGGCGCTTGGGCGTCAGCTTCACGCAATCGGGCACATGCTCGCGCCGGTTGTCATAGTCGCGGCAGCGGCAGGAGGTGGTGTCCAGCAGGCGGCACGCCACCTCGGTCCAGGCCAGCTCCTCGGTATCCTCGTCGCGCAGCTTGTGCAGGCAGCAGCGGCCGCAGCCATCGCACAGGCTCTCCCACTCGGCGCGGCTCATGGCCGTGAGGGTCTTGGTCTTCCAGAAAGGCAGGTCAGCGGCCATCCGCCCATCCTAGGCCCGGCGGGCTTGACGTGGGAGGGAACGGAGAGGGAACATGCGCGCATGTCCTCCCTCTCTTCCCCTGAACGCACCCGGCGCGTCTGCCGCGCGGCGGCCCGGCTCTGCGGGCGGCTGGGCTGGGCGCCACTGCTGGAGGTGCCGCTGCCCAGTGGCCGGCGCCTCGACATCCTGGCCCTGGAGCCGGATGGCGGCCTGACCGCCATCGAGGTGAAGAGCGGCGCGCGCGATTTCCAGAGCGATGAGAAATGGCCGGAATACCGCTCATGGTGCGACCGCCTCTTCTTCGCCGTGGATCTCGATTTCCCCCAGGCCCTGCTGCCAGCGGAAGCCGGGCTGATCGTCTGTGACGAGGCCGAGGCCGTCATCCTGCGCCAGCCGGAAGAGCACCGCCTGCCAGCCGCCCGGCGCAAGGCGCTGACCCTGCGCTATGCCCGCCTCGCCGCCGGCCGCCTGCAGGGGCTGCTCGACCCCGCCGGGGCCAGTGAGATGCGGGCGGCGCTCAAGGTGGAATGAGGAAAGGGCAGGGAAGGCGTTCTTTTTTGAAAAAAAGAACCAAAAAACTTTTTCAGTTTGGCGTCCCGCCGGGCCGGGAGACGGCGGCAGCCTGAAAAAAAGCTGCCATACCGGAGCGCATCCGCTGCGTCAGGAGATTGCACCATGCTGATTCTTGTCACCGGAGCCACGGCCGGCTTCGGCGCCGCCATCGCCCGCCGTTTTGTCCAGGATGGCGCCCGCGTCATCGCCGCCGGCCGCCGCGCGGAACGCCTGGAGGCCCTGGCCGCCGAACTGGGCCACGACAAGCTCCTCCCCCTCGTCATGGATGTGCGCGACAGTGCCGCCGTCACCGCCGCCATCGCAGGCCTGCCGGAAAGCTGGTCGGAGATCGACCTGCTGGTGAACAATGCCGGCCTCGCCCTGGGCCTGGAGCCCGCCCACCGCGCCAGCCTCGCGGACTGGGAGACGATGATCGACACCAACACCAAGGGCCTCGTGGCCGTCACCCGCGCCGTGCTGCCGGGGATGGTGGCGCGCGACCGGGGGCACATCATCAATATCGGCTCGACCGCCGGCGAGTGGCCCTATCCCGGCGGCAATGTCTACGGCGCCACCAAGGCCTTCGTCCGCCAGTTCAGCCTGAACCTGCGGGCCGACCTGCACGGCACGGCGCTGCGCGTCACCGATATCGAGCCCGGCCTGGTGGGGGGCACGGAATTCTCCAGCGTCCGCTTCGGCGGCGATGCGGAAAAAGCCGCGGCCGTCTACGACAAGACCGACGCCCTGACGCCCGAGGATATCGCCGAGACGGTCCACTGGGTCGCCACGCGCCCGGCGCGGGTGAATGTGAACACCCTCCAGCTCATGCCGGTCTGCCAGAGCTTCGGCCCGCTGCGGGTGCATCGCGGCTGAGGCGCCAAGGCTGAGGCGCCAAGGCTGAGGCGCGGGGCGGGCGGGTGGCGCTCGCAAAAACGTGTTCATCCTGCAATGATGGCGCGCCATGAATGCCCCTCTCCAGTCGCTGCTGAATCGCTGGCTGCGGTTCTTTGGCTTCGCGCCGCTCCAGCCCGCCGGGCCACGCCCCTGGCGCCTGTTCGGCGTGGCCGTGGCGGTGGTGCTGCTCTGCCTCATCGGGTTGAACGAGGTGCTGCAGGCGCGGCTGGAGGCAGGGGAGGCGGAGCGCGCCCGCCGCCTGACCTCGGCCGTGGCGCAGACCGTCGCCGGCCGGCTCTCGGATTTCCTGGGGCGGGTGGACCGGCGGTTGCAGGACCTCGCCGCCCTGCCGCCGCCCCTGCTGGCCGACCCGGCCCAGGCCGATGCCATGCTGGCCGCCGCCCTGCGCGACCTGCCGGAACTGCGCGGCCTGCTGCTCACCGATGCCCAGGGCCGCGTCCTCGCCGCCTCGGATGAGGCGATGCTGGACCAGTCGGTGGGCGACCGCGACTGGTTCCGCCTGCTGCGCGTGGGCGGCGGGCAGCTGCGCAGCGGCGCGCCGGAGGCCGGCCGCTTCCTCGGCCCCGCCGGTGGCGGCCGCCCCGCCACCATCGCCCAGACCGGCGAATGGTCCATTCCCCTGGCCCGCCCCCTGGCCTCTCCTCCCTCCTCTCCCCCATTGGCTCCTTTGGCCGCTGGCGCCGCCGGGCTCGGGACCTTCCGCGGCGCGGCGGTGGCGCTGCTCGACCCGCAGCAGATGGGCGCGCCGCTGCGCGAACTGGCCGATGCCTTCGGGCTGATCCTGCGGCTGCACAGCTTCAACGGCCTGCTGCTGGTGCGCTCCGATGGCGGGGCGGGCGGCATCGGCGTGCTCAATGCCAGCGCCTGGCCGTTCCGCACCTTCCTCCCCCGGCGGGAGAGCGGGCAGTGGGAAGGGCCGGACCAGGATGGCATCGAGGGCTTCGCCGCCTTCGCCGTCGCCCGCCCCGGGCAGCTGGTGGTGGAGACGGTGCGCCGGCGCGAGGACGCCCTGGCCATGGCCGACCTCGCCCGGCCGCTGCTGATGGCCGGGCTGCTCGGCCTCGCCCTGGTGGTGCTGGGCGCCTTCTGGCTGATGGTGCGCCAGGCCGATGCCCTCCAGCGCCAGGGTGAGCGGCTGGCCGACAGCGAGGCCAAGGCCCGCGCCGCCGGCCGCGCCAAGGAGGAATTCCTCGCCGCCATGAGCCACGAGATCCGCACCCCGATGAACGGGGTGATCGGCATGGCCGGGCTGCTGATGGAAACCCCCCTCGACCCCGTGCAGAACCGCTATGCCGAGACCATCCGCGGCAGCGCCGAGCACCTGATGGTGCTGCTCAACGACATCCTCGACTTCTCCAAGCTGGAGTCGGGGATGGTCGAGCATGAGCGCATCGTCTTCTCCCCCGCCGCCGAGATCGCCACCATCGCCGAGCTCTTCGCCCCGCGCGCGGCGGCGAAGGGGGTGGAACTGCTCTGCGACCTCTCGCCCAGCCTGCCGCAGCTCATGCTGGGGGACCCGGCGCGCTTCCGGCAGATCCTGTTCAACCTCGTCGGCAATGCGGTGAAGTTCACCGATCGCGGCTGGGTGCGGCTGGAGGCGGAGGCGCTGCCGCTGCCCGCCCATCCCGGCAGCGGGCCGGCGCCCTGGCGGCTGAGCTGCGCCGTCTCGGACACCGGCATCGGCCTCGACCCCGCGCGCATCCCGCTGCTGTTTGAGCGCTTCACTCAGGCGGATGCCTCGATCAACCGGCGCTATGGCGGCACCGGGCTGGGGCTGGCCATCTGCCGCCGCCTGGCGGAGCAGATGGGCGGCGGCATCGGCGCCGCGCCGCGCCAGGGCGGTGGCAGCCAGTTCCGCTTCCATCTCGAACTGGCCCTGCCCGCCGGCCAGTCCGCCCCGCCCGAGCCGCCGCGCCCGCTGGCCGGGCTGCGCGCGCTGGTGGCCGGCGGCGGGGAGGAAGGCCGGGCCGTGCTGCTGCGCCAGCTTTCCGGCCTGGGGGCCGATGTCATGGACGCCGCCGGGGAGGCCGAGGCGCGCGCCGCCCTGGCCGCCGCCCGCGCCTCCGGCCAGCCCTTCCGCCTGCTGCTGGTCGATGAGGGCGCGGCGGGCGAGCCGCCGGACGGGCGCGCCCTCGCCACGCGGCTGCGCGCCCAGGCCGGGCC
>NZ_JANFNY010000180.1 GCF_024437745.1 Roseomonas sp. GC11
TCCTGCAGGCTCTGCGACCAGCCGCTCACAGGTGCCACAACCGGCGCCAGCATCGTCGCCGCCAGCAGCACCAGACGCGGGGAGAGAGGGAAACGGGGCACCGGCACACTCCGTATCAGGCAAACCGGCCAGGACCGGCCGGCGCAGCCTAGCGAAGGGCTGCCCCGCCGGCCAGCCACCTTTAAGGCGGTGGAAACCAAGCCGGCGGAAGGGTGCCGCCGCCCTGGAAGGCGGCGGCGCGGTTCAGACAGGCCGCGTCAGAACACGAAGCCGGGCTGCGGCTGGAATTCCGGCAGCGGCGCGGTGATGCAGTCGAAGGCCTCGGTGATGCTGAAGGAGCCGCCGAGGCGGCGGCCCAGCACGGCGGCACCGGAGCGGCCCGGCTGGCGGCGGACGGTGACGAGGCGGCCACCCTCGGCCAACTGCTCCACCAGGGCGGGCGGAATGGCCGGGACCTGCCCCTCGATCAGGATGGCATCATAGGGCGCGCCGGCGGCATGGCCGGCGCTGGCCGGGCCTTCCACCCACTGCACCTGACCCGGCGCCAGGGACAGCCCGGCGAGGGCGCCACGGCCCAGGGCGGAGAGGGCGGCCTCGCTTTCCACCGCCGTCACCCGCGCGCCCATGCGGGCCAGCACGGCGGCGCCATAGCCGCTGCCGGCGGCCAGCAGCAGCACCGATTCGCCGGCGCGGATCTGCGCCAGCTGCAGCAGGCGGGCCAGCATCATCGGCTGCAGCAGCACGCGGCTACCGCCCAGCGGCACATCCTCATCGGCATGGGCACGGGCCTGCTGGGCCTGGGGCACGAAAAGATGCCGTGGCAGGTCGAGCATCGCCGCGATCACGCGGGCATCCGTCACCTTGTTGGGGCGCAGCTGCCCGTCGACCATCCATTTGCGCGCGCCAGCGAAATCCATCGCGTGCCGTCCTCAACTGCCTGAGGCAAGGACCACTTCCTGTGCCCAATGTTGCGCTTATAGGCGCCCCCTCGCGGCGGGCCAAGCACGAGACACCCCCCACAGGGTGCCGCAAGCCCCGCAAAGCGGCTCTGGACAGCATGCCATGTCTCGGTTAAAGCGCCCCTCGTTGGTCGGTTGGCCGAGTGGTGAGGCTCGGGACTGCAAATCCCGCCACGCCGGTTCGATTCCGGCACCGACCTCCACCTCCCTCTCAAGAAACGTTGTGATGTTGAACAGCACCCTGACGGGTGCTTTTTGCGTTCTGACCCCGTCCGGCGGCTTTTTTCCAGAAAAAGAGTGACGGCGGCGGAATGATGACAAAGACCTCTTGCGAAGCCCCCGCCACCCCGCTAATTACCCGGCCACACGCTGATCCCCGATAGCTCAGCTGGTAGAGCACGCGACTGTTAATCGCTAGGTCGTTGGTTCGAGTCCAACTCGGGGAGCCAATCAGAGAGGGCGCCGGAAACGGCGCCCTTTTCTGTTTCCAGGCGGCAACTCCCCGCACAGGGCGCGGGAGGGGGAACGCCCCCTCCCCGGCCAGCGCCTTCTCAGGCGAAAAGGCGCGCCTCCATCCCCGGCGCGATCCAGGCCAGCCGCCCGGCACAGAACACCGCCACAGGGGCAGGCCGCGCCGGGTCCACCACCACCACATCGCCACGCAGCCCCTCGGCCAGGGCCCCGCGATCGGTGAGGCCGGCGGCGCGGGCCGGGTTGGCGCTGATCAGCGCCCAGGCGGCCGGCAGGTCCAGCACGCCACGCCGGGCCAGGATGAAGGCGGCCTCCAGCAGGCAGGGCCAGACATAATCCGAGGCCAGCACCGTCACGAGGCCACGCTCCGCCAGCGGCGCCGCGCTCGCCCAGCCGAGATGGCTGCCGCCGCGCACCACATTCGGCGCGCCCATCACCACATCCTCGCCGGCCGCGCGGGCGGCGGCGGCCACCGCCTCGGCCATCGGGAATTCGCAGATGGCGGCGCCCAGCCCGCGAAACAGGGCGCGCTCCTCCAGCGTGGCATCGTCATGGCTGGCCATGGGCAGCCCCGCCGCC
>NZ_JANFNY010000181.1 GCF_024437745.1 Roseomonas sp. GC11
CCGGTGGGCCGCGCCGTCGCCGCCCCCGTGCCCACCACCGGCTCGGCCCTCGGGCTGGCGCAGGGCGGCACGCTGGCGCCGCCGGTGCCGCTCGGCGCCCCCGTCCCCGTCGCCCCCGGCAGCTGGAGCCGGTAAGCCGCCATGGTCCATCTGCCCCCGCCCTCCCCGGACTCCCCGCCGCTGCGCCGCCCCGCCGGCGCGCTGCCGCAGCAGCCGCCGCCGGAGGCCGCCGCCGTGCCGCCCGCCCAGGCCACGACGGTGCGGGTGACGCAGCCGGACCTCGCCCGCCGCGCCCAGCTGGAACGCAGCCGCAGCCGCCTCGTCATCGCCTCCCTCGGCTTCGGCGCGCTGTTCATCGCCGTGGCGATGAAGGCCACCTGGTCCACCGTCATCGCGCCTGCCGAGCCGAAGCGGCTCAACGCCGTGGTGCGCGCGCTGCAGCCGCCGGCGGCGCATGTCGCCAGCCGCGCCCCCATCACCGACCGCAATGGCGAGATCCTGGCGATCTCCCTGCCCGTCACCGCGCTGGTGGCCAATCCGCGCGTGCTGCAAAGCCCGGTGGAGGCGGCGGACAAGCTGCGCACCGTGCTGCCGCAGCTCGACCGCGAGAAGCTGATCGAGCGCCTCTCGGGCGACCGCGGCTTCGTCTATGTCGCCCGCGCCCTGACCCCGCGCGAGCAGCAGGGCGTCATCAACCTCGGCATCGCCGGGCTCGACTTCGAGGAGGCGGAGCGCCGCTACTACCCGCAGGGCCGCGCCGCCGTGCATGTGCTCGGCAATGTCGATGTGGACGGCAATGGCGTCTCCGGCATCGAGCGCCGCTTCGACGAGCGGCTGCGCACCGAGCGCGGCGAGCCGCTGCGCCTGTCGCTCGACGTGCGCGTCCAGCTCGCCCTGCGCGACGCGGTGAACCAGGCGATCACCGACTTCAACGGCATCGGCGGCGCGGGCGTGGTGCTCGACGTCAACACCGCCGAGGTGGTCGCGATGGTCAGCCTGCCGGACTATGATGCCGGCGATATCGGCGGCGCGACGCCGGACCAGCGCTTCAACCGCGTCACCGTCGGCACCTATGAGCCGGGCTCGACCTTCAAGCTGCTGACCGCGGCCGCCGCCATCGAATACGGCACGGCCAATGTCTACAGCTCCAGCTTCGACGCCTCCCGCCCGATCCGCTTCGGCCGCTTCACCATCACCGACTACAAGGGCAAGAACCGCTGGATCAGCTTCCCCGAGGTGCTGGCCTATTCGTCCAACCTCGGCGCCGCGCATATGGCGGAGACCTTCGGGCCGCAGCGGCAGCGGGAATTCCTGAGCCGCGCCGGCATGCTGGCGCGCCAGCAGATCGAGCTGCCCGAGGCGGCGGCGCCGCTCTACCCGCCGGCCAATGGCTGGCGTGAGATCAACATGTACACGATCTCCTATGGCCACGGCATCAGCGTCACGCCGCTGCATGTCGTCACGGGGATCTCGGCGGTGGCCAATGGCGGCATCCTGCGCCAGCCGACGCTGCTCGCCCAGCCGCCCGGCGCCGTGCGCGAGGGCACCCGGCTGATCAGCGAGAAGACCAGCGAGATGATGCGCCGCCTCATGCGCCTCGTCGTCACCGACGGCTCGGGCAAGAGCGCGGAGGTGCCGGGCTATTTCCTCGGCGGCAAGACGGGCACGGCGCAGAAGACGGGGCCGCATGGCGGCTACCTGCCCAACAAGCGCATCGCCGCCTTCGTCGGCGCCTTCCCCATCCAGGCGCCGCGCTACGCGCTCTATGTCATGGTGGACGAGCCCTCGCCCAACGCGCAGAGCCATGGCTACGCCACCGCCGGCTGGGTGGCGGCGCCGGCGGCGCATACGGTGATCAACCGCATCGCGCCCATCCTCGGCCTCGTGCCGGACGACCCGGCCAACCCGTCCATCATCGCCGCCACCACCATCCCGCTGCAGCCGCGCGGCGGGCCGCGCCCGGGCGGGCCGGTGCCGGCCGCGCCGGGCACCGTGACCG
>NZ_JANFNY010000182.1 GCF_024437745.1 Roseomonas sp. GC11
CTTTTAGCCCGGATGATGCGCCGACAAGGGCAGCCCTTGCGAGATTGCGGGCGGTTGGCCGCACAGCGGGTTTCGTTACGAAAAACTGTGCACTGGCGTGTCTTGTCGACCTTTCAAGAAAATTCAGCGGCTTGCCCTGAATCGGCTTCAGCCCGTGAAGGATGCGGGTTAGGCGGTCGGCGCGCAGGCCTACCCGCATCTGGCCGCCGGCGCGACGCTGCAGCGCTATGCCGGGGCAGCCGGCATGCCGGCCACCAAGCCGCTGCGCCTGGCGCCGCCGGCGCGGAAGCCCAAGCCGGCGCCGAAGCGGCGGAAGGGGCGCCGCCGTTAGGCTTGCAGGCGATGCTCATGCCACGCCGGCTCCGGCCTATTCCTCGTTGAAGAAATCCTCATCCAGCCGCTTGACCTCGATGACGCGGCTGACCCGCACCCCCACGGAATGCTCGACCATCAGCGCCGCCAGCTGCTGGCCGTCGATCAGGACGACGCGCTGCGGGATGCGGCCAGCATATTCGGCCGCCTGGGCCGAGAAGCCTGACGTGGTGACAAAGACCCCCTTGGAGGCGCCCAGCCCCACCAGGCTGCCCGTGAAGGCCTGGACTTCGGGCCGGCCCACCGTGTTGCCGGGCGCATAGCGCTTGGCCTGGATGTAGACGCGGTCCAGGCCCAGCACGTCCTCGTTGATCACCCCGTCCACGCCGCCATCGCCCGACCGCCCGAGACGCTCGGCAGCGTTGCGGCGCGAGCCGCCATAGCCCATGGCCACCAGCAGCTCGACGATCACCTGCTCGAAGAAGTCGGGCCCGTTCTGGAGGATGCGCTCCAGGAGTTCCGCGCGCAGGGAGGCATGCAGGATGCGGTAGGCGCCATCGATGGCGTCTTCCGGCGTGGCCGCAGCCTCGGCCGGCGCCACCCGGATGGAGGCCGTGGCGAGCGGGGAGGGGGCCTCATCGGCGGCATCATCGCCGCGGTGGAAGGCGCGGAAGGCCGGGATGCTCAGAGCCTGACCCAAAAGGCTACATGCGAGCCAGTCGGCGGATGGCGAGTTGGATGGCGGCGAGCATGACGAAACTGGCGATGGTGGAGGCCAGCCCTTCATAGTCCTTGGCGAGGCGTCGATTTCGGCCGAACCATGAGAAGGTGCGCTCCACCACCCGGCGCCGGGGCAGGAGGACAAAGCCCTTCATGGTGTCGGAGCGCTTGACGATCTCCATCCGCAGGCACGGCTGTTTGGCGACAACGTCGCGCACCTTGCGGGCATTGTAGCCGCCATCGGCCCAGACCAGTTCCAGCCAACTGAAGCGCTGGCGGATTTTCTTGAGCACCAGAGCGGCGCCGTCGCGATCCTGGAGAGCGGCGGAGTGGACAACGACACGCAGCGGGAAACCTGAGGTGTCGACCAGGGCGTGCAGCTTGCGCCCCTTCACCTTCTTGCCGGCGTCGTAACCCACAGCGTCTGCTTCACCCCGCGTTTTGCAGCCCCCTTTTCCGCCGACTTCAGCGATTGGCTGTCGATGATGCCGGCTGTGGGGCTGGCTTCACGCCCGCTCCCTTCGCGCAGCGCCATCAGCAGTTCCGCCCAAGTTCCCACACGCCCTCACGCTGGAACTGACGGAAGATGTTGTAGACTGTCGAGCGCGGCGGGAACGGTGCGCCCGGCAGATAGCGCCACGGGCAGCCTGTCCGCAGCAGGTAGAACAGCGCGTCCATCGCGGCCCGCATGTCCGTCTTGCGCGGCCGACCGCCGGGCTTGGCCGCAGGGATCAAGCCCTCCAGCCGCTGCCATTGCTCATCCGTCAGGTTGCTGGGAAAGCCAACCCCAGACTGGCTATGCCTCTTCCGATCTTCGTCCGTCCACATCCAAGCATGCCCCAAAGCCAGTGCCCCAGGCTGTAAGGCCTGTTAGAGCTTGATCCAGTCTGCGGTGGCTGCGAGGCAGAGGATGCCGAGGAATGATCGGGCGGTCTTCT
>NZ_JANFNY010000183.1 GCF_024437745.1 Roseomonas sp. GC11
TGCTTGATGTTCGCCGCCATCTGCTCCATCGAGGCGGAGGCTTCCTCGGTGGAGGAAGCCTGTTCCGTCGCGCCCTGGGACAATTCCTCAGCCGTGGCCGAGAGTTCCTGGCTGCCGGCGGAGACATTCTCGGCGGCGGCGACGGCATCGCCCACGATATCGCGCAGGCGGCTGACCATCTGGTTGATCTGCACCACCAGATCGCCGATTTCATCCTGGCTGCGCGGCGCCTCGGTGCGGGTGAGGTCGCCACCCGCCACGGCCTGGGTCAGCTCCGCCGCCTGCCGCAGGCCCCGGTTGATGGCGAGGGCCACGCCGAAGGCCGCGCCGATGCCGGCCAGGACCGACAGCAGCAGCACGCTGGCCAGCAGGGTGTTGGCCTCGTCGGCATTGCGCATGGCCTCGCCGCGCGCGGCATCAACGGAAGCCTGCAGGCTGGTATTGAAGATATCCAGAAGGCTGAGCAGTTGGTTCAGTGCCTGCCGGGCCTCGCCGATCGACAGTTCCGCGGCCCTGAGATTGCCGCCCTCGCCATTGATGGCGGTGATGCGGGTGACGAGGTCGAGCCAGCGATCCGTCGCGGACCAGAGATTGCGCGCCTGCGCGGCATCGGCGCCCAGGATGCGGCGCAGCTCGTCGCGCTGGCGGCGCACCGCCTCCATCCGGCTGGTGAGATCCTTCTGGGCTTCCGCCAGCTCGGCCAGGTTCTCGCTCATGATGATGTCGCGCAGGCCGATCGTCAGCGCGTAGCTGGCGTCATCGAGGGCCAGGGCGGCGAGGCGCGCTTCCTGGGTGGGCGCCTGGACCCGCAGCTCCGCCAGGATGGCGCGGGCCTCCCGCCTGGGCCCGACGGCCTCGTTCCGCAGCACGGCCCGGGCGCGGACATTCGAATTCAGCAGGGCATTGGCGATGATCCTGTCCTGCACGGCGGTGTAGCGCGCCAGCTGGCCCAGGATATCATCCAGAACGCGTTGCGCCGCGGCATCGCTCAGCCCGCGCAGCTGCTGGAGGAATTGCTGGCCCCTCTGCCGGTTTTCCATCATCGACGCGTGGAAGCGCTGGATCTCCGCCATGTCCGGCGTGAGGATCGCGTTCTTCTCGGCGCGCGAACTGTCGAGAATGGCGACGCGGATATCACCGACAAGCTGGATCTGCCGCGCCCGCACATCGGCGAAGGTCGCGAGCTCCGCCCGCATGGCCTGCTGGTTCCTGTAGGCCACGCCGCCCGCCACCAGGGACAGCGCCAGAACGACGGCGAAGCCCATACCCAGTTTCGTCTTCACCGAAAGCTTCATTTTGGCGCTCCGATCAGATGGCATCAGAAGGAGAAGGAAGACCCGGCCGCGAACATGCGATCGATATCGAGAAGAAGGACGAAGTCATCTCCCTGGCGGCCGATGCCAAGCAGGTGCTCGGACCGCCAGTTCCTGCCGAGGTCGGGCGGCGCCTCGAGGGTGGCGCTGTCCAGCGCGCGCACCTCGAAGACGCGGTCGACCATCAGCCCCAGCACGCGCGGCTGGCCCTGGCTGGCCACTTCCAGCACCAGGATGCGGGTATGCTCGGTGCAGCCGCTGCTGGCCATGCCAAGGCAGGCGCGCAGATCCATCACGGGCACGCTGCGGCCGCGCACATCGATCAGCCCCAGCACATGCATCGGCGCTTCCGGCAGCCGGGTGATGCGCCGGCTGTCCAGGATCTCGCGCACGAGGTTCACCGGGACGGCGAAGACCTCGCCATCAAGCCCCAGCGTGACGAATTGCCCCTCGGGGATGGCCGGCGCGGCGCTGCTCATGGCTCAGTACCGCTCGAACTCGCCATCGCGCGCATCGGGCCCGCCGGTCATGTCGAGATCGACACCCTGGCTGCTCTGCGGGCGGGGGCGGGGTGTGGCGCCGCCCGGGCCGGGGCGGCCGGCCGGGCGCTTGGCGGGGGCGGGGCG
>NZ_JANFNY010000184.1 GCF_024437745.1 Roseomonas sp. GC11
ATGCCGCGGGCGCGCTCTTCCGGCGCCTTGTCGATCTGGTCATAGGCCGTGAAGGTGGCGCCGCCAGCCTTCGCCAGGACCTTGGTGATCGCCGCCGTCAGCGACGTCTTGCCATGGTCGACGTGCCCGATCGTGCCAATGTTGCAGTGCGGCTTGTTCCGCTCAAACTTAGCTTTCGCCATCGTCGTAATTCCCGATCGGGTCTCGTTACCAGCGATAGTGGCTGAAGGCCTTGTTGGCCTCGGCCATCCGGTGCGTGTCCTCGCGCTTCTTGACGGCCGCGCCACGATTGTTGGCGGCGTCCATCAGCTCAGCGGAGAGACGCTCTTCCATCGTGTGCTCGCCGCGCTTGCGGGCGGACTCGATCAGCCAGCGGATGGCCAGGGCCTGACGGCGCTCCGGACGGACCTCGACGGGCACCTGATAGGTGGCACCACCGACGCGGCGGGAGCGGACCTCGACGGCCGGCTTCACATTGTCCATCGCCTCATGGAACAGGCGCAGGGGGTCACTGTTCGGACCGCCGCGACGCTTGAGGGTGTCCATGGCGGCGTAGACAATACGCTCGGCCGTGCTCTTCTTGCCATCGTACATCAGCACGTTCATGAAACGGCTGAGCACGATGTCACCGAACTTCGGATCCGGCAGAACTTCGCGCTTTTCGGCGCTGTGGCGACGCGACATCGCTTTCTACCTCTTACTTCGGACGCTTCGCGCCGTACAGCGAACGGCGCTTGCGACGCTTGGCGATGCCCTGCGTATCCAGCACGCCGCGCAGGATGTGGTAGCGCACGCCGGGAAGGTCCTTCACGCGCCCGCCGCGGATCAGCACCACCGAGTGCTCCTGCAGGTTGTGACCTTCACCCGGAATGTAGCTCACCACTTCCATGCCGTTCACGAGACGAACCTTGGCGACCTTACGGAGCGCCGAGTTCGGCTTCTTCGGAGTGGTGGTGTACACGCGCGTGCAGACGCCGCGCTTCTGCGGGCAGCCCTGCAGCGCCGGAACCTTGTTACGGCTCGGCTTGGGCTCACGCCCGTTGGCGATGAGCTGGTTGATCGTCGGCATGACGCCCCTTCGTGCCCTTCTTCGAACGCCCAGAGTCTTTGCAAGCAAGAGCGCCCGACCGAGCAGCGCATCGCGCAACCCCATCGGGCTCGTCCCACCCCCGGTCTCAGCCACCCTGATGGTGACGGTTCCGGTTGCTCAGACCCTGTCGTCCAGAACTCCGCAGGCCATGCCCATATGGCGGGCAAGACCCCGTCGAGGGCGCGGAAACTACGCGTCGACTCCCCATGAGTCAAGCACGCCGCACCCCCTGACCATCGAATCCGCCTCCGAAACGGAGGCATCTCCCATGCAAAAGGCCGGGGTCTCCCCCAGCCTTCCTCCCCGGGACAGGGAGAGCCGTGAAACAGGCCGTTTCACGGCATCGCCGGGCGGGGCCAGGGAGATCCCCGGCCCCCCCCGCCGCGGATCACTCGGCCGCCTGGGCCCCCGGCTTGGGCAGCGCGCCCTGGCCGGTCAGCCGCTGGCCGTCGCG
>NZ_JANFNY010000185.1 GCF_024437745.1 Roseomonas sp. GC11
GTCGGGCCGCAGGGCCTGCTGCGCCAGCCGATCACCATCTGCACCACCGCCTGGAGGATTGGCTGATGGCCGCCGCGGTTCCCCTCATCGCCGTGGTCGCCGGCGGCATCACCAGCGCGGCCCTGGGCGGCGGGATCCTCGGCGCCGTCGCGGCGGTGGGCACCGCCTATGTCGTCTCCTCCATCGGCAAGACGGTCTTCCCCACCAAGACCGCCTCCTCCTCGACCTATGCCTCTTCGGACAGCAGCCTCGCCACCCAGGCGGCGACGCGGCAGCAATCCTTCCGCCAGGCCATCACCGAGCACCAGATCGTCTTTGGCCGGGTCAAGCTGGGCGGCCCGATCGTCTTCATCCACAGCAGGACGGATGATGCGGGGCGCGAGGACGGATTTTTTTATGTTGTGGTCGTGCTCGCCGCGCATTCCGTGCGCGCGATCGGCACGGTGTATCTCGGTGATACCCCCGAGACCGATAGCCGCTTTGCTGGCCTGGTCCGCATCGATCGCCATTTGGGCGCGGCCGACCAGCCGGCGAATACCAACCTCGTCGCCGAGACGGACGGAAAATGGACGGCCGAGCATCGCGGCCGCGGCCGTGCCTATCTCGTCGCGCGCCTCAAGATCACCGCCGAGGCCTTCCCGTCTGGGCCGCCGAACCTCTCCGCGATCGTCGAGGGCAATGACCAGATCTATGATCCGCGCGATGGCAGCACCGGCTACAGCACCAATGCCGCCCTCTGCCTCGCCTGGTATCTGACGGCGTCCTGCGGCTGGCGCGCTTCCTGGTCCGACATCGACATCCCCGCCCTGATCGCGGCGGCGAATGTCTGCGACGAGGGAGTGCGGACGCTCGATGGCGCCGGCGAGCGGCGCTACACGGTCAATGGCACCTTCTCGCTCTCGGAAGGGAAGATCGCGATCACCCAGAAACTGGTCTCGGCGATGGCCGGCGCGCTGGTGGTCTCGGGCGGGCGGTTCTTCATCCATGCCGGCGGGCCGGGCCTGCCGGTCGGCACCCTCACCAGCGACGATCTGCGCGGCGATGTCACCCTCCAGGGCAGCCGGGCGATGCGCGATCTCTTCAACGGGGTGCGCGCCACCTATGTCGAGCCCGCCGCCAATTGGCAGACCACCGATGCGCCGCCGCTGCTGGCCAGCAACTACGTCGCCGAGGACGGCGGCGAGCGGTTCTATGAGGATCTGGAATTCCCGCTGACCACCAGCGCGACCACGGTGCAGCGGCTGATGAAGGTGGCGCTTGAAGCCAACCGGCGGCAGAGGACGGTGAGCTTCCCGGCCAAATATTCGGCGCTGTGCTTTCGCCCCTGGGATGTGGTCACCGTCGCGCTGGACCGCCTGGCGCCGTTTCCGGCGCGGATCACCGGCTGGACGCTGTCGGCCGATGGCGGCGTCGATTTGACGCTGCAGGAGGAGGATGAGGCGGTGTGGGCCTGGGATCCGGACACGGATGAGCGGGCCACGGGCGACAACCCTTCGGTGGTGCTGCCCAATCCGGGCCGCATCGCGGCGCCGGCCAGCAT
>NZ_JANFNY010000186.1 GCF_024437745.1 Roseomonas sp. GC11
TGGGGGCGCATGTCGGCCGTGCGCTCTGTACCGGTCATCGATGCCATGCTGGCCGCCACAGCACAGGTGCACGATCTCGTTCTCGTCACCCGCAACACGGCAGATGTCAGCGGACTCGGCGTGCAGACCTTGAACCCTTTCGACGCTGCACAGGCTTAGGAACTGAACCGGGGCATGGCCTAATGGTTTGCAACCGCCCCGCCCCAGACGAAATTCCTCATTGTCTCAGTCTGGCTGGAGCACCAATCCAGCCTGCCCAGTGGTAGTCGGCGCGATGCCGGGCTGATCTACCTTCACCGAAAGGACCCCGTATGATGCTCCGTCGCCGCTTGGCCCTCCTTCCTGCCAGCTTACTCGCCGCACCGGCACTCGCGCAGGACGGGCCGTGGCCGAGCCGCCCAGTGCGGGTCGTCGTCGCCTTCCCACCCGGGGGCCTAACCGATACCTTCGGGCGCATGATGGCCGACCGTATGCAGGCGGAGCTTCGCCAGACCGTGGTGGTCGAGAACCGCGGCGGTGCAGGCGGCACAACCGGGACGCAGATGGCGGTGCGCGCCGCACCGGATGGCTACACGCTGGCTGTCGCCGCGCCATCCACGCATGTGACAGGGCCGATACTGTTCGCCTCCCCTGGCTATGACGGGGTGAACGATATCGCGCCCCTGGGCGCCTTCGCGACCATCACCTCGATCGCGGTGGTGCATCCCTCGGTCCCGGCGCAGTCCGTAGCGGAACTGGTGGCGCTGGCGAAGGCACGACCGGGCACGTTGAACTTCGGCTCGGCCGGCGCGGGCGGCTCGGTCCACCTCGCCGGCGAGTTGTTCAAATTGCGGACCGGCATCGACATCGTGCATGTACCCTATCGTGGCGGCGCGCCGATGCTGGCTGACCTGCTGGCCGGGCGCGTGCAGATCGCCTTCGATAACCTGCCGCAAATCTTGCCACATGTACGGTCTGGTGCCGTTCGCGCGCTCGCGGTCACGAGCCGCGAGCGTTCACGCTTCGCACCCGACCTGCCGACCATGATCGAGGCCGGGGTAGCAGACTACGACATCACCTCCTGGTTCGGGCTGACAGCGCCACAGGGTACGTCGCTCTCCATCGTGGAGCGTCTGAACGGCATCCTCCGCGGCATGGGGGACGACCCGACGGTGCAGGCGCGGCTTGAGGCGCTGGGCGCAGAGCCGCTCACCATGACGGCTGAGGAGTTTGGCGCCTTCCTGCGCGCCGAGCGCGTGCGCTACGCGGAGATCATCCGTATCAGCGGTGCACGGGCGGATTGAACGGGGAGGCTTGCTGTCTGCAGGCCGCATCCTGTCCCTCACCGGATCATTGCAGCGAACTGAACTGCCCCGAATTTGCCGGAGGCCAGGACTCCCCAGGGCATCTTGCGCTGAATGCGAGACTGTCAGAAATTTCGTGTAGGGCGGAGCATAGTAGGGAAGAAGGAGACCCCCTATGGCCCGACGGAAAGAGC
>NZ_JANFNY010000187.1 GCF_024437745.1 Roseomonas sp. GC11
TATCCGCATCTGGCCGCCGGCGCGACGCTGCAGCGCTATGCCGGAGCGGCTGGCATGCCCGCCACCAAGCCGCTGCGTCTGGCGGCGCCGGCGCAGAAGCCCAAGCCGGTGGCGAAGCGGGGGAAGGGGTGCCGCCGTTAGGCTGGCAGATGATGCTCACGCCACGCCCGCCCCGGCCTATTCATCGCTGAAGAAATCCTCATCCAGCCGCTTGAACTCGATGACGCGGCTGATCCGCACCCCCACGGAATGCTCGACCATCAGCGCTGCCAGTTGCTGGCCGTCGATCAGGACGACGCGCTGCGGGATGCGGCCGGCATATTCGGCCGCCTGGGCCGAGAAGCCCGACGTAGTGACAAAGACCCCCTTGGAGGCGCCCAGCCCCACCAGGCTGCCCGTGAAGGCCTGGACTTCGGGCCGGCCCACCGTGTTGCCGGGCGCATAGCGCTTGGCCTGGATATAGACGCGGTCCAGGCCCAGCACGTCCTCGTTGATCACCCCATCCACGCCGCCATCGCCTGACCGCCCGAGACGCTCGGCAGCGTTGCGGCGGGAGCCGCCATAGCCCATGGCCACCAGCAACTCGACGATCACCTGCTCGAAGAAGTCGGGCCCGTTCTGGAGGATGCGCTCCAGGAGTTCCGCGCGCAGGGAGGCATGCAGGATGCGGTAGGCGCCATCGATGGCGTCTTCCGGCGTGGCCGCGGCCTCGGCTGGCGCCACCGGGATGGAGGCCGTGGCGAGCGGGGAGGGGGCCTCATCAGCCGCATCGTCACCGCGGTGAAAGGCGCGGAAGGCCGGGATGCTCAGCAGGAAGGCGTTATCCAGGCGCGGCGGTGGTGCGGCCAGCAATGCCCGCCCGGCCTCGGTTGCGGCAAAGCGGCCGCGGCGCGGGCTTTCCAGCAGGCCGGCCTTGCTGAGGTAGAATTTGGCCCAGTGCAGCCGGTTATGCAGCAGGCGCTGGCGGCCGCTGGGCATGAGTTGTTCCTGCTCCTCCGCCGAGAGGCCAAACCGCATGGCGATGGCCTGGGCCGCGGCGGGGATGCTGGTTTCTCCCTGGGCGGCCAGTTCCAGCACGGGGGTCATCAGCGTCTGGTAGTCAGGGATGCTCATGCCAACAGCCTTATCGATGGACGGAAGCGCCGGCCCTGGCGCGCGATTCGGGCCGGTATGATTGCCGCGCCATCCTGGGCGGGGGAGGGGTGCGTGGCAAAATTCTACCCGGGGAGCGAACTGCCGTTGTGTTCTCCTCCAGTGCGCCGGCTACGCCCTGCTCGATCGCCTGCTAGCCCGCCTGCTGAGCCGTAAGACTAAGGCCTGTTAGAGCTTGATCCAGTCTGCGGTGGCTGCGAGGCAGAGGATGCCGAGGAATGATCGGGCGGTCT
>NZ_JANFNY010000188.1 GCF_024437745.1 Roseomonas sp. GC11
ATAAGGCTCGACCCATCCCTGCCGGCCTCCTTCGCCCGCACGGATCGTGAATCAGAAAACCGCGCCCATGTGAATCCTCATCGATTCAGCCCGATCGAAAATCGCTCTAACATTACAATTGCGATTTTGCGCGATCACTGAATCTATAGCGGACCATGGTTCGGAGATCATGGATGTCAGGCGCTTCGATCGAGACAACACTGGAGCTCTGGGCGTCGTCGCTGCGCGAGGTCAAAGCCCGGATCCGGCCGCTGTTCACTCAGGAACGAGTGGCGGCCTCTGCCGGGTTGTTCCTGGACGGCCTGCTGGGAGCTGAGCGCCGCAAGACCGGCTGGATGCGGGCTGAGGCGGCGGGCAATCCCGGGCCCTGGCAGCAGCAGGCCATTCTCGGCCGCGGTCGCTGGGAGGCCGATGCGCTGCGTGACGTGGTGCGGGACTACGTGGTCGAGCATTTCGCGACAGAGGATGCGGTGCTGGTCATCGATAAGACGGGCTTTCTCAAGCAAGGCAAGGCGTCCTGCGGGGTGGGGCGGCAGTACACCGGCTCGGCGGGCAAGATCACCAACTGCCAGATTGGGGTGTTCGCGGCCTATGTCTCGCGTCACGGCCACGCCTTGATCGACCGTTCGCTCTACCTGCCCGAGCGTTGGACCGATGATCCGGCGCGCATGGCCGCGGCCCACGTTCCTGCGGGAACCACCTTCGCCACCAAGCCCGCCATGGCGCTCAGCATGATCGAGCGGGCCATCGGCGCAGCTGTGCCCTTTGGCTGGGTCGCAGCTGATAGCGTCTATGGTGTCGGCGACATCGAGATGGCGCTGCGCCGCGCAGGCAAGGGCTACGTGCTCGGCGTCAACGCGACAGCATCCTTCAACTCCTGGATCGGCAAGCCTGGGATCGCGGGAGCGGCCGGGGACATTGCCAAGGCTCTTGATCCCGCCGCCTGGCAGCGCCTGTCGGGAGGCCGGGGCACGAAGGGCGAGCGCCTGCACGACTGGGCATACCTGGAACTGGCAGACCTCGAAGCCGATGAGTTCCGCCCAGGAGCCAAAGGATTGTGGACGCGTGGCCTGCTGATCCGTCGCCATATCGCCGATGGTGAGATGGCCTACTTCACCACCTGGTGCCCGGCCGGAACACCGTGTCCGGTTGTGAAACCTCCTTGGCAGCTTCAGCAATGAGGCGTGCGCGGGCGATGTCCTCTGGGCTGGCTCGGCCTTCAGGTGTTTCGGGTTTGGG
>NZ_JANFNY010000189.1 GCF_024437745.1 Roseomonas sp. GC11
CCCCCCCCCCCCCCCCCCCCCCCCCCCCCCCCCCCACCGCCGCGCCGCCGCCCGCGCGCGCCGCCGCTGCGGGGGGCGTGGTGGTGCAGCTCGGCGCGCTCGATTCGGAAGCGGGGGCGAAGGCGGAATGGGAACGCCTCGGCCGCCGCGTGCCGGAACTGCTCCAGGGCCGCGCGCCGCAGATCATCCGCTTCGAGCGCGAGGGGCGGCCGACCATGTGGCGCCTGCGCCTCGGCGGCTTTGACAGCCATGACAGCGCCAACGGCTTCTGCGAGACCGTGAAGGCGCGCGGCGGTGCCTGCGCCGTCATCGGCAACGGCTGAGGGACATCGCCGCCATGACCCCGCCGCGCGCGGCCATCATCGGCCTCTCCGGTCCCGAATTGCTGGCCGAGGAAGCCGCCCTGCTGCGGCGGGAGCGGCCCTTCGGTGCCATCCTCTTCGCCCGCAACATCCAGGACCCGGCGCAGCTGCGCCGCCTCACCGGCGCCATCCGCGCCGAGTTGGGGGAGGCGGCGCCCGTCCTGGTGGACCAGGAAGGCGGCCGCGTCGCCCGGCTGCGCCCGCCGCACTGGCCGCGCTTCGCGCCCGCCGCCCGCTTCGAGGGGCTGCCCGCCGAGGCGGCGCAGGCCAATGCGGCGCTGCTCGGGCAGGAATGCGCCGCCGCCGGGCTGGATGTCGTCTGTGCCCCGGTGCTCGACCTGCGGCTGCCCGGCGCCCATGCGGTGGTGGGTGACCGCGGCTTCTCCGCCGACCCGGCGGAGGTGGCGCGGCTCGGCGCCGCCTGGATCGCCGGGCTGCGGGCCGCCGGCACCATCCCCGTCATCAAGCACATGCCCGGCCATGGCCGCGCCCTGGTGGACAGCCACCTGGAAATGCCGCGCGTCCCCACCCCGCGCGCTGAACTGGACGCGGATTTTGCGCCGTTTCGCGCCCTGGCGGGCCTCGCGACCTGGGGCATGACCGGCCATCTGCTGTTCGAGGCGCTGGACGCCGAACGGCCCGCCACCCTCTCGCCGCGCATCATCGCCGGGATCATCCGCGGCGAGATCGGCTTTGACGGGCTGCTGCTCTCCGATGATCTCGGCATGCAGGCGCTGGCCGGCTCGCCCGGTGAGCGTGCCGCCGCCACCCTGGTGGCGGGCTGCGACATCGCCCTGCATTGCAGCGGCGTGCTGGCCGAGAGCGCGGCGGTGCTGGCCGCCAGCCCGGCCATGACCGAGGCGGCGCAGCGC
>NZ_JANFNY010000018.1 GCF_024437745.1 Roseomonas sp. GC11
TTTGGCGTCCCGCCTCAGGCCCGAGGCGGGACGCTTTCTGAAAAAAGTTTTTTGGTTCTTTTTTTCAAAAAAGAACCCTTCCTGAAAAAACTACCGCTTGCTCTCGATGGCGTCCCAGATGGCCTTCTCCAGATGGATGCCATCGAAGCGGGCCAGTTCCTGGAGCCCGGTGGGCGAGGTCACGTTGATCTCGGTGATATAGTCGCCGATCACGTCGATGCCGACGAAGATCAGCCCGCGCTTCTTCAGCTCCGGCCCGATGCGCTCGCAGATCTCGCGGTCGCGCGGGGTCAGGGCCACGGCCTCGGGGCGGCCACCGACATGCATGTTGGAACGCGCCTCGCCCTCGGCCGGGACGCGGTTGATGGCGCCCATCGCCACGCCATCGACCAGGATGACGCGCTTATCACCCTTCCGCACGGCGGGGAGGTATTGCTGGATCATCAGCGGCTCGCGCGAGCGCTCGGCATAGAGTTCGAGCAGTGCGTTGAGGTTGGAGTCCTCGGGCTTCAGGTGGAACACGCCGGCGCCGCCATTGCCGAAGAGCGGCTTGACGATGATGTCGCCATGCTTCTTGCGGAAGGCGACAATCTCCTGCGGGTCGCGGGTGATCAGCGTGTCCGGCATCAGCTCCGGGAACTGCATGACGAACAGCTTCTCCGGCGCGTTGCGCACGCTGGCCGGGTCGTTCACCACCAGGGTCTTCGGGTGGATATGCTCCAGGATGTGGCTGGCGGTGATATAGGCCATGTCGAAGGGCGGGTCCTGCCGCATCAGCACGACATCCATGGTGGAGAGGTCATGCAGGGCGGGCTCGCCCAGGGTGTAGTGGTTGCCCTTCTCGCGCCGCACCTCGACGCTCTGCATCCGCGCCAGCACCTTGCCGGACTGCATGCTCAGGTCCTTGACCTGGTAGAACCACAGCTGGTGGCCGCGCGCCTGGGCCTCCAGCATCAGCACGAAGGTGCTGTCGCCATCGATGTTGATGCCCTGGATCGGGTCCATCTGGACCGCGACCTTCAAACCCTTCGCCATGGTGGGGGCTCCGTGCCTTGAGTCTTCGTTGCCCGCAGTGGTGGCATTGCGCGGCGCGGAACGCCAGGGGGGCATCAAAGCGATTGACCGCGCGCCCGCCCGGCCCGATTCATGGCGGCATGACGATTCACTCCGGCAAGGCGAAGCTGGCGGGCGTGCTCGGCTGGCCTGTCTCGCATTCGCGTTCCCCGCTGCTGCATGGCCACTGGCTGCGGCGGCATGACATCGATGGCGCCTACATGCCCCTGCCCGTCCGGCCGGAGGATTTCACCGAGGCCGTGCGGGCCCTGGTGAAGCTCGGCTTCCGCGGCGCCAATGTCACCATCCCGCACAAGGTCGCGGCCTTCGCCCTGTGCGACGAGGTGGACGCCACCGCCCGCCGCGCCGGCGCGGTCAACACGCTGGTCTTCGAGGAAGGGCGCATCCGCGGCAGCAACACGGATGGCTTCGGCTTCGTGGAGAGCGTGCGGGAACAGGCGCAGGGCTGGTCCGCCCAGGATGGCCCGGTGGTGGTCCTGGGCGCGGGCGGCGCGGCGCGCGCCATCGCCGCCGCGCTGCTGGATGCCGGCTGCCCGCGCCTCACCCTCGTCAACCGCAGCCGCGCCCGGGCGGAGGCCCTGGCCGCCGCGCTGGGCGGCCCCATCACGGTGGCCGATGCGCCGCCGCTGGCCGATGCGGCGCTGCTGGTCAACACCACCAGCCTCGGCATGCAGGGCCAGCCGCCGCTCAGCATCGACCTCGCGCCGCTGCCCGCCACCGCCGTGGTGGCCGATGCCGTCTATGTGCCGCTGGAGACGCCGCTGCTGGCCGCCGCGCGGGCGCGCGGGCTGCGCGCGGTGGATGGGCTGGGCATGCTGCTGCACCAGGCGCGGCCCGGCTTCGCCGCCTGGTTCGGGGTGATGCCGCAGGTCGATGCCCAGCTGCGCGCCATCATCGCCGCCGACATCCCCAAGACCGCCGCCTGACGCGCCACCGATGAAAATCCCAGGGCTAAAAGTTTTGGGGCGGAAAGTTTTGGGGCTGACGGTTCTAGGGCTGACCGGCGGCATCGGCATGGGCAAGTCCACCGCCGCCGCCACCTTCCGGCGGCATGGCGTGCCGGTCTTCGATGCCGATGCGGCGGTGCATGCCCTGCAGGGGCGCGGCGGCCGCGCCGTGGCGCCGGTGGCCGCCGCCTTCCCCGACACGGTGCGCGATGGCGCGGTGGAGCGCGAGGCGCTGCGCCGCGCCGTGCTCGGCAACCCCGAGGCGCTGCGCCGGCTGGAGCGCATCATCCACCCCCTGGTCCGCGCCGAGGAGCGCCGCTTCCTCGCCCGCGCCCGCCGCGCCGGGCGGCGCCTCGTGGTGCTCGACATCCCGCTGCTCTTCGAGACGAAGGGCGAGGCGCGGTGCGATGCGGTGGTGGTGGTCTCCGCCCCCGCCGCCGTGCAGCGCGCCCGCGTGCTGCGCCGCGGCGGCATGACGCCGGAGCGCCTCGCCGCCATCCTCGCCCGCCAGACGCCGGATGCCGAGAAGCGCCGGCGGGCGGACCATGTCATCCGCACGGGCCTGTCGCTGGCCCATGCGCGCCGGGCGATCCGCCGCCTGCTGGAGTTCTACCGATGAGCCGTGCCCTCGTCCTCGATACCGAAACGACGGGCTTCGACCCGCTGACCGGCGACCGCGTTCTGGAAGTGGCGGCGGTGGAGATCGTCAACCTCGTTCCCACGGGGCGGCATTTCCACACCCTGATCGACCCCGAGCGCGACGTGCCGGAAGAAGCCACCAAGGTGCATGGCTTCACGCGGGACATGCTGATCGGCAAGCCGAAATTCGCCGAGATCGTCCCCGGCCTGCTGGACTTCCTGGGTGATGACCCGATCGTGGCGCACAACGCGCCCTTCGACTTCAACTTCCTCGACTTCGAGCTGAAGAAGGCCGGGCACAAGGTGCTCGACCGCGCGCGCATGGTGGACACGCTGGTCCTGGCCAAGAAGCGCTTCCCCGGCCTGCCCAACAGCCTGGATGCGCTGTGCCGGCGCTACGGCATCGACAATTCCATGCGCACCGCGCACAACGCGCTGCTCGACGTGCAGCTGCTGGCGCAGGTCTATCTGGAACTGATGGGCGGCAAGCAGCCGGGGCTGGAACTGGCCAGCCGCCCGGCCGTCTCCACCCCGGTGGTGCTGGCGGTGGATGCGCCCCCGGTGGCCGCGCGCACGCCGCGCCCGATCACCCCCAGCGAAACGGAGATCGCCGCACACAGCGCCTTTCTCGGGAAGATCAAGGACCCGGTCTGGGCGGCGCTGCTGGCGGCGGAGTAGCTCTTTGGGGAGGCTCCGCCTCCCCCAAACCCCTCCGCCGGGGTGGCAGGGCCACCCCGGACCCCGCCTTCAGTAAAGCCCAAACGGATGTGGGGGTCCGGGGGAACTCAGTTCCCCCGGATTCTTCGCTTAAACCCGCGCCGGCAGGAGCATCGCCCGGTCGAATTCCTGCTCCGCCACGACGGCGAAGCCGAGGCGCTCATAGAAGCGCTGCGCCCCGCTCTGCCGCAGCACTTCGAGGCGCACCGGCAGGGTGGGCCGCTCGGCGGCGATGGCGGCCATCACGGCGCGGCCGAGGCCCCGCCCCTGCGCCGCCGGCTCGAGATAGAGGTTGGAGACCTCCGTCTCCGCCGCGCCGTGGCGGATGGTGACGCAGCCGAGCAGCGTGCCGGCCGCATCCTCGATCAGGCGCGTCGCGGCGGGGTCGAAGCTCTCGCGCATGCGGCGGCGGCGGCGCTCCGGGTCCCAGCGGCCGATCCGCTCCAGATCGGCGCGCAGGGTGCGGATGGAGAGATCCAGCAGCCGCTCGAAATCGGCCTCCGCCGCCGGACGGAAGTGGAAGGGGGCGGCGCCCCCTTCCCGTTCGCTCACTTCAGGCCCGCGCAGAAGCGCTGGATGCGCGTGCAGGCCTCGACCAGCGAGGCATCATCCGTGGCGTAGCTGATGCGGAAATGGCCAGGGAACATGAAGGCCGAGCCGTGCACGGCGGCCACGCCCTCATCCTCCAGCAGCGCGGTGACGAAATCCTCGTCCGTCTCGATTGTCTTGCCGGAGGCCGCGGTCTTGCCAAGACAGGCATGGATCGAGGGGAAGACGTAGAAGGCGCCCTCCGGCGTCAGGCAGTGGATGCCCGGCGCCTGGTTCAGCAGGCCCACCACCAGGTCGCGGCGGCGCTCATAGGCGACGCGCATGGTCTCCACCGAGTCCTGCGGCCCGGTCAGGGCCTCCAGCGCGGCGGCCTGGGAGATGGAGGAGGTGGAGGAGGTGGACTGGCTCTGCAGCTTGTCCATCGCCTTGGCCAGGGCGTGCGGGGCGCCGGCGAAGCCGATGCGCCAGCCGGTCATCGCCCAGGCCTTGGAGCAGCCATTCATCGTGATGGTCCGCTCCTTCAGGCGCGGCTCCACGGCGGCGATGGTGCTGCTCTTGAAGCCGCCATAGACCAGCTTCTCATAGATGTCGTCGGTGAAGACCCAGACCTGCGGGTGGCGCAGCAGCACCTCGGCCAGCCCCTTCAGCTCCTCCGCCGAATAGGCGGCGCCGGTCGGGTTGGAGGGGTTGTTGAGGATCAGCCACTTGGTCCTGGGCGTGATCGCCGCTTCCAGCTGCTCCGGCGTGATCTTGAAGCCCTGGTTCTGGCCGGCCGGGACGATCACCGGCTTGCCATCGGCCAGCGCCACGATGTCCGGGTAGGACACCCAGCAGGGGGCGGGGATGATCGCCTCATCCCCGGCATTCATCGTGGCCAGCATGGCGTTGAAGATCACCTGCTTGCCGCCGGTGGAGACGATGATCTCCTCCGCCGCGTAGTCGAGGCCGTGCTCGCGCTTGAAATAGGCGGCGCAGGCCTCGCGCAGCGCCTTGGTGCCGGAGACATCGGTATAGCGCGTCTCGCCCCGCTCCATGGCGGCGATGGCGGCATCCTTGATGTTGCGCGGGGTGTCAAAGTCGGGCTCGCCGGCCGAGAGGCTGATGATGTTGCGCCCCTCCGCCTTCAGCGCCCGCGCCTTGGCGGAGATCGCGATGGTCTGGGAGGGCGAGATGCGGTCGAGCCGCTCGGCGGTCAGGGTCATGGGGCTGGACGATCCGGAGACAAAAAAACCGCCGGACCCTACGCCTCTCCTTCCGGCAGGACAACACGCCGCGCGCCCGGAGCGGGCGATGGAGGCCCTTCCGGCGCGGCGGGAGGGAGCATGGCAGCCATGCGGCGCGGCGGCGGCCCCGGCCACGCGCGCGTCGAACACCTCTTCGGGAGCAGCACCGGTCCCATGGGGCACGCTTATCGTTCTGCAAATGAATCGCAGCAAGCTCGCCTCCCCCCGGGCCACCAGCAGGGTGGCCCCCGTCCGGAGCCTGTTGCATGAGCTTCTTCTCCCGCCTCGGCATACGCGGGCGCTTCGCCGTCAGCTTCGGCGCCCTGCTGCTGATCATGGCCGGCATCGGCCTGACCTCCCTGCGCCAGCTCTCCACCCTGAGCGGCGTCACCACCCAGCTGGGCGAGCAGCAGCTGCCCACGGTCGAGCTTCTCGGCATCGTGGCGCAGGACGTGATCCAGTTCCGGCAGATCCAGGCGGCGGAGCTGCTGAGCAGCGACCCGGCCCGCCGCGCCAGCCTGGCCACGCGCAAGGCCGCCCTGCGCGCCGATATCGAACAGCGGCTGCGGGAGGCCGAGGCCACCGCCGACCTGCCCGGCGAACGCGCGGCGCTGGAGGCGGTGAAGCGCGCCTGGCAGGGCTACGCCCAGCACAGCGCCAGCTTCGACACGCTGCTGGGCCGCGAGGCGCAGCAGGCCAGCGCCAGCGAGGCGGCGCATCTTTATGACGGCCCGCTGGCCCAGCACAGCGCCGCCTTCCGGCAGGCCATGGGCGCCGCCGTGGCGCTCCAGCGCCAGATCAGCGGCGGCGCCGTGGTGATGGCGCAGGAGACCTATCTCAGCTCCCGCTGGCTGATCGGCGGGGCGACGCTGGTGGCGGTGCTGCTGGCGCTCGGCTTCTACGTCTGGCTCAGCCGCGGCATCGTGGCGCCGGTGGTGATGGTGGCGGCGGCGCTGCGCCGGCTGGCCGGGCGGGACTACGCCTTCCCCCTGCCGCCGGCGCGCGGCGACGAGATCGGCGAGATGACGCGCGCCGTGGCCGAGTGCCGCGACGGGCTCCAGGCCGCCGACCTCCTGGCCGCCCGGCAGGCCGAGGCCCAGGCCAGCCAGCTCCGCCGCGCCACCCGCCTCGATGCGCTGACCCGCCAGTTCGAGACGGCGGTGGGCGAGCTGGTGGCCACCCTCTCCGCCGATTCCGGCCTGCTGAACCGCACGGCCCGGACCATGTCCGGCAATGCCAGCACCGCCACCGAGCAGGCCGAGGCCGTGGCCCACGCGGCCGAGCACACCTCGGCCAATGTGCAGATGGTGGCGGCGGCGGTGGAGCAGCTCTCCACCTCGGTGGCCGAGATCACCCGGCAGGTGGCGCGCTCCGCCGAGGTGGCCAGCCGCGCCGCCAGCGACGCCCGGCAGACGGACAACACCGTCCGCG
Organism: Roseomonas sp. GC11; assembly: GCF_024437745.1. Lineage (GTDB taxonomy): Bacteria > Pseudomonadota > Alphaproteobacteria > Acetobacterales > Acetobacteraceae > Pseudoroseomonas. The sequence continues at coordinate 6,581 of NZ_JANFNY010000018.1, forward strand.
CCCTCTCGGATGGCGCCCACCGCATCGGGCAGGTGCTGGAGCTGATCAGCAGCATCGCCGGGCAGACCAACCTGCTGGCGCTGAACGCCACCATCGAATCCGCCCGCGCGGGCGAGGCCGGCAAGGGCTTCGCCGTCGTCGCCTCGGAGGTGAAGACCCTGGCCGGGCAGACCGCCAAGGCCACCGAGGAGATCGGCAACCAGGTGGGCCAGATCCAGGCGGTGACGGAGGAGGCCGTGGCCGCCATCCAGAAGGTGGCCGGCACGATCGACGCGGTGAACGAAATCACCGCCGCCATCGCCGCCGCCGTCGAGGAACAGGCCGTCGCCACCCAGGAAATCGCCCGCAACATCCAGCAGGCCGCCGGCGGCACCCAGACGGTGACGCAGAATATCGTGGCGGTGAGCGCCGCCGCGCGCGAAACCGGCGGCGCCGCCGGGCAGGTGCTGGACTCCGCCGGCGCCCTGGCCCGCCATGCCGAGCATCTGCGCGCCGAGGTGGGCAGCTTCCTGGCGGAGGTGAAGGCGGCTTAGGGCCGGCACGCGGGGCGCCAAGGCCGGGAGAAGCCCGGCGCCCCTCTCCCCAAACCGCCGCGCTGGGCGGCGCTACAGAGAGCGCTTCAGGAACGCCGCGATGGTCTTTTCCATCTCCCGGTGGATGGCTACCCGGTCGATCCCTGCGGCGTCCTGACAGAGCAGGGCCTGTTCGGCCGCGATTTGCGGCGGGCAGGGATTGAGAAAGACAAAATGGCGCCCGGGCGCCACGGCTTCCTGCGGCGCCAGAGGCAGGTTTCTGGCCAGCGCGAGGGCGTTGCCCGTGGCCTTCATATATGTATCGTCCTGCGGCCGGTAGAGCAGCACGGGCATACGGAGGCTAACCAAGCCGGCAGCATCGAACATGATCGCCAGCGGGTCGAGCAGGACGAGCGCCTTCAGGCGCGGCTCGGTGGGGGGCTTCCAGCTGGCGAGCGTCGAGGCACCGCCCGTATGGTCGGCCCAGGTCATGCAGGAGCCACCATCCCCCAGGCCTTCCGCCGCGCAGTAAGCGGAGGCGCGCGCGAAGTCCGGCTTGGCCCCCGCGACAATGAGCGCCGTGTAGCCACCGGCCGAATAGCCAACCATACCGATCCGGCCTGTATCGGCATGGCCGGAGAAGCGCGCATCCCCCAGCGCGGCGTTGAGGGCCGCGATCGCCTGACGCGGCCGGTTGATCAGGACCCGCACCTGATCGTTTTCAAGCGGCTGGCTTGCGGCATCACCGAGATGCGTCGGGGCCACGACGATGAAGCCCTCCCGCGCAAGGTGGGCGGCGAGGTCGCGATGCGAGAGGGGCGTACCTCGCCGGCCATGCGACAGCAGCACAACCGGGAAGCGGCCCTGGGCCAGGGGCGCGTCCTGGCTAGCATTGATCTGAAAAGGCCCCACCTGCCAGGGCGCTTCTGACGCGGGGCTCGGATACCAGACCAGGGCATTGGCCTGCCCGGCAGCATCCTGGAAGGGAAGCCGCACGACACCAGCCTGCCAGGAGTCAGCCCGTGCGTCCGGACATCCCCAAACGCCACAGAGCGCCATCAGGCCCAAAAGACGCAAAATGCTGAACAGCATGGATTTTTCTGCCATCGCCTCGCCCCTGGGCTATCTCAAAAGCAGTAGATAAATATCAAAATAAAGAAGTCTTTTTGTTTATTTTTCTTCAGAAAAAATTTCTTTCACTTCCTCATTTTCCACACCGCCAACCCCACCCCCAGCACGGCCAGCGCCATGCCGAGGATGACCACGGCCAGGGCGTTGATTTCCGGCGTCAGGCCCAGGCGCAGCATGGAGAAGACCTGCATGGGCAGGGTCGTCCCCGCCGGGCCGGAGACGAAGCTGGCCACCACCACATCATCGAGCGAGAGAGTGAAGGCCAGCAGCCAGCCGGCCACGAGGCTCGGCGCCATCAGCGGCAGGGTGACGGTGAGGAAGGCGGTGAGCGGCGGCGCGCCGAGGTCGCGCGCGGCCTCCTCCAGCTCCGGTGCCAGCACGGCCAGCCGCGCCTGCGCCAGCACCGCGACATAGGCGGCGCCGATGGTGGCATGGGCGAGCAGGATGGTGAGCGCCCCGCGCTCGGCGGGCCAACCGGTCAGGCGCTGCAACAGCACGAAGAAGAGCAGCAAAGCGAGGCCCATCACCACATCCGGCAGCACCAGCGGCGCGCCGGACAGCGCGCCGAAGAGCGCCCGCCCGCGGAATGGCCCCTGCCGCGCCAGCACCCAGCCGATGGCGCCGCCCAGCAGCACGGCGAGGCTCGCCGCCCCCAGCGCCACGCGCAGGGAGAGCAGCGCCGCCTCCACCAGCCGGTCATCCGCGCCGAGGGCGGCGAACCAGCGCAGCGAGAAGCCGCCCCACTGGAAGGGGATACGGTCCGCGCTGAAGGCATAGGCGGCGAGCAGCAGCACCGGCAGCCAGAGGAAGGCCAGCCCCGCCAGCAGCCCGGCGCGGGCGAGCAGGCCGCGCCGCCTCATGGCTCCGCCTCCAGCCGCTGGAAGAGGCGGATGGGCACCAGCAGCACCAGCAGCAGCAGCACCGCCAGCGCCGCCGCCACCGGCCAGTCCCGGTTCTGGAAGAATTCCTGGAACAGCACGCGCCCCACCATCTGCGCCTCCGGCGGGCCGAGCAGCTCGGGGATGACGTATTCCCCGGCGGCGGGGATGAAGACCAGCAGGAAGGCCGCCGCCAGCCCCGGCAGCGCCAGCGGCAGGGTGACGGTGAGGAAAACCGGCCACGGCCCGGCGCCGAGATCGGCCGCCGCCTCCTCCAGCGCCGGGTCGCGGCGGGAGAGGGCGGTGTAGAGCGGCAGCACGGCGAAGGGCAGGTAGGCATGGACCATGCCGAGGAACAGCGCAGGCCAGGAGTAGAGCAGCGGCAGCGGCGCCTCGATCAGCCCGAGGGATTGCAGCAGGCTGTTGATCCACCCCTCATCGCGCAGCAGCCCGACCCAGGCGCCGAGGCGCGGCAGGAAGCCCGTCCAGAAAGGCAGCAGCACGAGGCCGAGCAGCAGGGGCCGCGAGCGGGCCGGCGCCCGCACCAGGCCGAGCGCCATGGGGAAGGCCAGCAGCAGGCAGAGCCCCGCCGTGCCACCCGCCACCAGCAACGCATCGAGGAAGGCGGCGCGGTAATAGCCATCCCACAGCGCCAGGGCGAGCGCCTCGGTGTTCAGCCCCTGCCCTGGCACGGCCCAGGGCAGGGCGAAGGGCGGCACGCCCTCCGCCGCCCAGGAGAGCGCCAGCACCGCCACCACCAGCAGCGGCGCGGCGACGAAGAGCAGCAGCCAGAGGCCCGGCAGCGCCGGGACCAGGCGCGACGGCCAGCCGGGCAGCAGGCGGCGCATCAGCGCGACAGCGGCACGAGGGATGCCGCCTCCCAGCCCAGGCGCAGCGCGGCGCCGCGCGGCGGCGGCGGGCCATCCTCCTCGGCATGGCTGACGCGCAGCAAGGCGCCCCCGGCGGCGCGCACCAGCAGCAGGCTGTCATCGCCGCGGAAGGCGATATCCTCGACGACGCCGCCGACCGTCTCCGGCCCGCCCGCGGCACGGACAAAAATCCGCTCGGGGCGGAGGGCGAGGGCGGCGGTGCCGGGCGGCAGCTGCGTGGGCCGCAGCGTGGCGCCAAGGGCGGGGCAGGCGAAGCCGCCCTGGCCATCCGCCTCCCCCTCCAGCACATTGGCGGCGCCGAGGAAGGCGGCGACGAAGCGCGTCGCCGGCCGGTCATAGACCTCGCGCGGCGGGCCGAGCTGGACGAGGCGCCCCTGCTCCAGCACCGCCACGCGGTCGGCCAGGGCCAGGGCCTCGTTCTGGTCGTGCGTCACCATGATGAAGGCGGCGCCCGTCTCGCGCTGCAGGGCGCGCAGCTCGAAGCCGGTGCGCTCGCGCAGATTGGCGTCGAGCGCGCCCAGCGGCTCGTCCAGCAGCAGCAGGCGCGGGCGCTTGACCAGGGCGCGCGCCAGCGCCACGCGCTGCTTCTGCCCGCCCGAGAGGCGCTGTGGCGCGCGCCCCTCGAAGCCGGAGAGGCCGACCATGGCCAGGGCCTCGGCCACGCGGCGGTCGCGCTCGGCGCGCGGCACGCCGTCGCGCTTCAGGCCATAGGCCACGTTGCCCGCCACGGAGAGATGCGGGAACAGCGCGTAGGACTGGAACATCATGTTCAGCGGCCGCAGATGCGGCGGCACGCCGGCGAGGTCCCGCCCCTCGAAGAGCAGCGCGCCGGAATCGGCGGCCTCGAAACCGGCGATCACCCGCAGCAGGGTGGATTTGCCGGAGCCGGAACCGCCGAGCAGCGTCAGGAACTCGCCCGCCGCCACATCGAGATCGAGCCCGTCCAGCGCCAGGGTGGAACCGAAGCGCCGGGTCAGGCCCCGCAGGGAGAGCAGCGGCAACTCAGCGACCCACTCTCAGCGACCCCACTCTCAGCGACCCGCCTTGAAGCGGCTCCAGCCGCGGCTGCGGGCGCGCTCGGCGGCGGGCGCCAGCGCGGTGACGGTGAAGGTGCGGGCCAGCGCCTCGGAGGTGGGGTAGACATTGGGGTCGTCGCGCACCGCCGCCTCCACCAGCGGGCGGGCCGCCGGCACGGCGTTGGGGTAGCGCACCTGGTTGGTGATGCCCGCCATCACATCCGGCTGCAGCAGGAAGTTGATGAAGCGCTGCGCGGCCTCCGGGTTCGGCGCATCGGCCGGGATGGCCAGCATGTCGAACCAGAGCTGCGCGCCCTCCTTCGGCTGCACATAGCCCACCTGCACGCCGCGCCCGGCCTCCTTCGCGCGGGCCTGGGCCTGGATGACGTCGCCGGAATAGGTCAGCACCATGCAGTATTCGCCATTGGCCAGGGCATCCATCAGGTTGCCGCTGGCGGTGATGGCGCGGACATAGGGGCGGATGGCCAGCAGCGCGTCCTCGGCCGCGCGCAGGTCGGCGGGCTCGGTGCTGTTGGGGTTGCGGCCGAGCCAGCGCAGCACGCTCGGCATCACGTCGATGGCCGAGTCCATCACGGCGATGCCGCAGCGGGCGAGGCGCCGCGCATTCTCCGGCTTCAGCAGCAGGTCGAGGCTGTCGGGCGCCACGTCCGGCAGCAGCTCCTTCACCCGGTCGGTGCGGATGCCGAGGCCGATGGTGCCGTAGAGATAGATGGCGCCGAATTTGTTGCCCGGGTCGCTGCTCTCCACCTGGCGCAGCAGGGCGGGGTCCTGGTTGCCCCAGTTGGGGATCTGCGCGCGGTCCAGCGGCCGCAGCGCGCCGGCGCGCACCAGGCGGGAGAAGGTCGGCTCGCTGGTCGGCACGATGATGTCGTAGCCCGAGCGCCCGGCGGAGAGCTTGCCCTCCAGCGTCTCCAGGCTGTCATAGACGTCGTAGCGGATGCGGATGCCGGTCTCGCGCTGGAAGCGGTCCACCGCATAGGGGTCGATGTAGTCGGACCAGTTGTAGACGTTCAGCGTCACCGGCTGTTGCGCCTGGACGGGGGCGGAGGCCGGCGCCCCGCCCAGCAGGGCGGCGGCGAACAGCGAGGTGGCGAGCAGGCGACGGAGCATGCGGGCGGTCCTGCGGCGGTGGGAGGAGGCCTGCACCGTAATCGCAGGGACGTGACGGGTCCATTGGTTGCTGAACCCTGAACCCTAGGACTTTATTCTTGACTTTATTCCTATAAGCCCGTATCTCCAAACCCGTCACCGGGCGAATTGCGTCCGCTGATCCCCCCCTCCCCCGCTCTTATCCGAACCGCCCGGCCCTGCTCCCCCGCGGGGCCGGGTGTCGCCGCATGGGCCGCCCCCATCGTCGCGACCCCAGCCAGGAGACGCGCATGCCCTTCGATCCTCGCGGGCTGACCTCGCTCGCCAGCACGGACAGCTTCACCCTCTGGCTTTATGTCACCACCGACACCCGGGCCGCGGTGCTGGCGCCGGGCTACTTCACGGCCGCCACGGGGCGGCTGCAGCCGGGCCATGTGGTGGTGCTGCAATCGGCGGATTCGCTGACCTTCCTGCCGGTGCGCAGCAGCGCCACGGTGGGCAACGGCCTGGTGCTCGATGCCTCGGCCGCGCCGCTGCGGCTCAACGCCAATGCCGAGCTCGTGCTCGACATCGCGATGGCCGCGGTGGCGGCGGCGACGCGCACCGTCGCCCTCGGCACCATCCCCACCGGCCTCTACACGGGGCGCAGCTTCACCGTCTCGGCCAGCGTCAGCGGCCCGGTGTCGACGCTGGTGTTCAGCATGCTGAACGCCTCCGGCACCGTGGTGCTCGGCCCGACCTCGGTGGCGGTCAGCTCCGGCGGCGCCTCGGTCAGCTTCACGGCGCCGGCGGCGGGCAGCGGCTACCGCATCCGCGTGGCCGATGCCGATGAGCCGCTGGCCACCCAGACCTCCGCCAGCATCGTGGTGACCGAGCCCTACGCGCTGCTGACCGAGGCGGGCACCAGCCTGCTGGCCAGCGATGGCGGCGAGATCCTGCTCTGACCCAGGGCGCAGCCACCCCTCCCCCCGCGAAGGACTCCCGCCACCATGTCTGACAAGAAGATTTCCGAACTGAACGCGGCCAGCACGCTGGCCGATACCGACATGACCGCCCTGGTGCAGGGCACCAGCCCGAGCCTGGAGACGCGCCGCGCCACGCTCGCCCAGCTGCGCAGCGGCGTGCTGACCGAGCGCGCCCTGCATGTGCGCAACTACGGCGCCGTGGGCGATGGCGCGACCGACGACACCGCCGCCATCCAGGCCGCCATCGACGCCGCCGCGGCCCAGGGCGGCGGCACCGTGCTGCTCGGCCCCAGGCGCTACGCCATCACCTCGGCCGAGCTCGTGGTGAAGGAGAATGTCCAGCTCACCGGCCAGCTCCACCAGGGCGGCTGGCGCACCAATGGCGATTTCTCCACCGTCCGCTACGCCCTCATCCTGAACAGCAGCCGCACCATCCGCATGCAGCGCAATGCCGGGCTGCACGGCATCGCCATCCTGCGCGCCGGGCTGACGGCGCCCACCTCCCTGCGCGCCGGGCTGGACGCGGCGGCGGCCTTCGCCGGCACCGCCGTCACCATCGGCGCGGGCGTCGGCGGCAACAGCGCCGGCAATGGCGCCGATACCGTGCTGACCCGCCTGCTGATCCTCGGCTTCAACTGGGGCATCTACTCGGACGCCAATGCGCGCGTGCGCATCGCCGACGTGCTGGGCGACTGCACCAACGGCCTCTATCTCGGCCGCTCCTACGACGTCTCGCGCATCAGCGAGGTGAACTGGCATCCGCTCGTCACCACCGCGCGCACCTGGTCCAACACCCGCGTGGCCATCAGCGCCGTGGCCAATAACGGCTCCGGCCTGTTCCGCATCACCACCGCCAGCGCGCATGGCCTCTCCACCGGCGATCTGATCAACATCGCCGAGGTGCGCACCAGCGGCGCCCCCACCCTCTATGGCCGCTGGACCGTCACGGCGGTGAGCACCACGCAGCTCGACCTCCAGGGCAGCACCTTCGCCAGCGGCTGGAGCTCGGGCGGCGCCATCTACATCAACCCCAACCGCCGCCTCGGCATCGCCTTCGCCGTCAACGACGCCGACATGGCGAGCTTCGAGAACTGCTTCGAATACGGCCACGAGATCGGCTTCGACATCCAGAACGCCTGCCACTCCTGCCACTTCGACAATATCGGCACGGATGGCTGGGTGGACATGGCCGACCCCAACACCATCGGCATCCGCATCAACGGCACCTCGCTGCGCACCAAGGTCGTGGGTGGCTTCATCTCCTCCAAGGGCTGCTCGGTCCAGGTCAGCACCACGGGGGCGGAGCTGCACGAGATCATCGGCGTCAACGTCACCGGCGGCGCGCGCCGCATCGCCGAGGTGCTGAGCGGCCAGATCTCCTTCACCGCCTGCGACTTCACGGGCGCGCCGGGCACCAGCAATGTCAGCATCAGCGCCATCCATCTCGGCGGCAGCGCCGGCAATGTGATGGTCAATGGCTGCGACACCACCGCTGTCACCTTCACCGCCGACAGCGCGGCGGCCATGCAGCGCCTCGTGCTGCTCGGCAACCGCCCTGCGACGGCGGCCACCACCACCCACCGCATCGCCGCCGGGCAGCTCGAACTCGCCACCGTCTCCGACAGCGCGGCGGTGGAGACGCGCCTCTCCATCTCGACCAGCGGCACGGTGACGCTGACCGGGCCGCTCGTGCTGCCCGCCAACCCGACGGCCAACCTCCAGGCCGCGCCGAAGCAGTATGTGGACAGCCAGTTCACCAGCCGCGCCCTGGCCAGCCTGGTGCTCTCCGCCGCCACCACCGTCACCTTCGCCAGCCACAATGCGCGGCTGCTGATCGCCAATAGCGGCACCACCCTGTCGCTGGCCTGGGCCAATACGGGGGATGGCTTCTCCTGCTCCGTCGTCAACCGCACGGGCAGCGACATGGCGCTGACGCTCACCGGCTTCACCACCGCGACGCCCGCCAACAGCGACGGCTTCACCAGGATCCGTGCCGGCGGCATCGCCACCCTGCTGGTCTACTCGCCGGATGGCGGCACCACGCGGATCTGCCACCTCTCGGGCGCGGGGGCCCCCTGACATGTTCGTCCCCGCCCTGATCCCCGGCGTGCTGTCCAGCACGACGCCGCTGCGCGTGCTGGGGCCCGGCCATGCCGGGCGCACCGGCACCACGCGCAGCGGCACGGCGCTGGTGCAGGACAGCAGCGGCATCTGGCAGGCCGCCAGCGCCAACGCGCCCCGCTTCACCGGCAGCGCCCAGCGCCTGCTGGTGGAGGAGGCGCGCACCAACCTGATCCGCAACCCGCGCGCCGAGGGTGCCGTGGCCGGCACTCCCGGCACAATGCCAACAAATTGGGGGTCTGCCACCAATCCCACCGGGCTGGCGCGCAGCATCGTCGGCACCGGCACGGTGAACGGGCTGCCCTATATCGACATTCGCCTCTCCGGCACGCTGACGAGCAGCAATGGCAATGCCGCCATGACGTTGGACCTTCAGACTGGCATGCCAATCACAGCAGCAACAAACTACACATACTCAATTTATGTGGCTCTAATTGCTGGATCCCTCAGCAACGTCCCGAACATCGCCCTTAATTTACTGACCTACCAATCTGATGGAGTCACACAAGTCGATAACGTTTCCAACAATTTTCACACCGAACTCACATCAGCACTGAAACGTTTTTCTTTGAATTTCACGTCAGGCACGGGAGCAGTTTTTGTACTGCCGCGGCTGCGACCCGGCCTCGGCAGCAGCGGCTCGGCGGTGGATATCACCCTGCGCATCGCCGCGCCGCAGTTCGAACTGGGCACGGTCGCCACCAGCCCCGTCCTGCCCACCGCCGGAACCCCGGCCACCGCCAGCCGCGCGGCGGATCTGGTGAGCTGGTCGCCCTCCGGCGGCTTCGGCAGCAGCGGCACGGTGGTGGTCCAGGCCATGCTGCCCAACGCCGCCGTCTTCGGCGTCCACCAGGGCCTCGTGCAGATCGATGATGGCACCGACAGCAACCGCCTGCTGATCCGCAACACCTCCGCCGGCAGCACCATCTTCGGCATCATCGACAGCGGCGGCAGCACCCTGGCCAGCCTCTCCGGCGGCAACATGACGGCGGGGACGGTCTTCCGCGCCGCCTTCGCCTGGGCCCCCGGGGACCAGGCCTTCTGCCTCAATGGCGGCACGGTGCAGACCGCCGCCGCCACCCTGCCCTCGGGCCTGACGCGGATGCTGGTGGGGCACGGCGCCACCGGCCTCAACCGCGCGGCCAACGGGGAAATCGCGCTGGTCGACTACCGGCCGGTGCGCGTGCCCAACACCACGCTCCAGGCGCTCTCCACCAGCGGCGTCTGACGGCAGACTTCCAGAAAAATTCAGGAAGAAATCTTCTTTTTCTGAAGAAAAAGAAGCAAAAAGACTTTTTTCAGTTTTTTGTTCTGCTGCAAAAAATAAAGCGCAGCGCCCACTGAAAAAAGTTTTTTGGTTCTTTTTTTCAAAAAAGAACACCTCCCGAATCCCTGCTGGACGATCTCCCGAGCCCTTTTCTCCCTCTCCGGCAAGGAAGCAGGACCTCATGGCCATCCTCAGCGATTATGCCCGCAACATGCTGGCGCGCGCCCTCTGCGCCCGCGCGCCCTCGCTGCCCAGCACGGTCTTCGTGGCTCTCGGCACCGGCGGCACCACCGCCGCGGGGCTGAGCGGCGAGCCCACCGGCAACGGCTATGCCCGCCAGCGCGTCACCTTCACCGGCACCGGGCAGCAGCGCAATGTCGAGACGCTGCGCTTCGTCTTCAGCGCCGCCGCCGGCAGCTTCACCTATCTCGGCCTCTACGATGCCGCCACCGGCGGCAACCCCCTGGCCTATGGCCCCCTGGCCCAGACCGCCAATGTCACCGGCCCCGGCACCGTGACCATCGCGGCCGAGGCCATCACCATCAACGCCACCTGAAACAGGAGAACAGCCATGTTCGACTGGATCGCCAGCCAGATCCGCCAGCCCAGCACCTGGCGCGGGCTGTTCCTGCTGCTGACCGCCGGCCTCGGCATCAGCGTCTCGTCGGAGCTCCAGGCGGCGCTGCCCAACCTGGCCATCGCCGCCCTCGGCGTCTGGGAGGCGGTCCGCAAGGGCGGCAGCTTCGGCGAGCCCGGCGCCTGAACGGCGCCGGACGGCATCACGACGCCTGAGGGGACAGGCGTGAGCGGCACCGGGGAGGCGGGCGGGGCGGCCCGCCCTCCCCGGTGGCGCACCCACGAAATGGGATATCCACAGGAAAACGCAGAAAAGGGGTTGCGCTCCCCCACCCATCCCCCGTAGAGAGCGCCTCGCTTTCACGGCGGCACGCTGCTGTAGCTCAGTGGTAGAGCACTCCCTTGGTAAGGGAGAGGTCGAGAGTTCAATCCTCTCTAGCAGCACCACCCTCCTCCCGCCGCTGCGGTGAGACGAAGGGTTCCGATGAACAAGCCCCCAAATCCCGATCGCACCGGTCCTGATGGCGCCACGCCCGATGGTGCCGCGCCCAATGGCGCCACACAGGCGGCCCGCCCCGTGCCCTCCGAGCGCGAGGCCCGCCGCGCCGCCGCGCTGCGCGAGAATCTGCGCCGCCGCAAGGCCCAGAGCCGCGCCCGCGCCGAGGCGGAAGCCGATCCCCCCTCCGCTGCCCTGCCTCCGCGGCAGGACTGACCCCCTTCCGGCCTCGGTTGCCGCAGCGCGGCCGCTGGGCTATCCCGGCCGGCCAACGCCGCCCGCCCGCGCGCGCGCCCCAAGGGAAGCCTGCCCCATGCCCATCATGCCCGACCACTGGATCCGCCGCATGGCGACGGAACACGGCATGATCGAGCCCTTCGTGGAGAACCAGCGCCGCGAGGGGGTGATCTCCTACGGCCTCTCCTCCTATGGCTACGATGCCCGCGTGGCGGATGAGTTCAAGGTCTTCACCAATGTCGACAACGCGCTGGTGGACCCCAAGAAATTCTCGGATGACAGCTTCGTCACCCGCAAGGGCGAGACCTGCATCATCCCGCCCAACTCCTTCGTGCTGGCCCATACGGTGGAGTATTTCCGCATCCCGCGCGACGTGCTGGTGATCTGCCTCGGCAAGAGCACCTATGCCCGCTGCGGGCTGATCGTGAACGTCACCCCCCTGGAGCCGGAATGGGAGGGGCAGGTGACGATCGAGATCTCCAACACCACCCCCCTGCCCGCCCGCATCTACGCCAATGAGGGCATCTGCCAGTTCCTGTTTCTGCAGGGGGCGGGGGCGCCGGACGTCTCCTACGCCGACCGCAAGGGCAAATACATGGGCCAGCGCGGCGTCGCGCTGCCGCGGCTGTAAGGGGGAGAGACGCGATGGACCGTATCCGCATCCGTGGCGGCCGCCGGCTGGAAGGGCGCATCGCCATCGGCGGCGCCAAGAACGCCGCCCTGCCGCTGATGGCCACCGGCCTGCTCACCCAGGCGCCGGTGATCCTGACCAATGCCCCGGCCCTGGCCGATGTCGCCACCATGGGCCACCTGATCGCCCAGCACGGGCTGACGGTGGAGCATGACCGGGACAGCCGCCGCATCCTGCTCGACGGCGCGGCGACGCAGTTCGAGGCGCCCTACGACCTGGTGCGCAAGATGCGCGCCTCCATCCTGGTGCTCGGCCCGCTGCTGGCGCGCTATGGCCAGGCGCGCGTCTCCCTGCCCGGCGGCTGCGCCATCGGCACCCGCCCCGTCGACCTCCACCTGAAGGGGCTGGAGCAGATGGGCGCCGTCATCGACCTCGATTCCGGCTATATCAACGCCACGGTGCCCAAGGGGCAGAATGGCGGCCGGCTGAAGGGCGCGCGCATCCTCTTCCCGCAGGTCTCGGTGGGCGCCACCGAGAACCTGCTGATGGCCGCCACCCTGGCCGAGGGCACCACCCAGCTCATCAACGCCGCCCGCGAGCCGGAGATCACCGACCTCGCCAACTGCCTGATCTCCATGGGCGCGCGCATCGAGGGCGTGGGCAGCGACCGGCTGACCATCCATGGCGTGGACAGCCTGCACGGCACCACCCACGCCATCCTGCCCGACCGCATCGAGGCCGGCACCTTCGCCTGCGCCGGCGCCATCACCGGCGGCGAGCTGCTGCTGGAGGGCATGACGCTCGACCTCTTCGGCGCCTGCACCCGCTCGCTGCGCGAGGCCGGGGTGGAGATGATCCAGGAGGAGGACGGGGTGCGCACCCGCCGCCTCAACGGCCTGCACGGCGTCGATGTGATGACCGAGCCCTTCCCCGGCTTCGCCACCGACATGCAGGCCCAGTTCATGGCCCTGATGGCCGTGGCCGAGGGCGCCTCGATGATCACCGAGACGATCTTCGAGAACCGCTTCATGCATGTGCCGGAACTGGCCCGCATGGGCGCGCGCATCAACGCGCATGGCTCCTCGGCCATCGTGCGCGGGGTGAAGCGCCTCTCCGGCGCGCCGGTCATGGCCACCGACCTGCGCGCCTCCGTCTCCCTCATCATCGCCGCCCTCGCCGCCGAGGGGGAGACGACGGTCAACCGCGTCTACCACCTCGACCGCGGCTATGAGCGGATCGAGGAGAAGCTGGCCGGCGTCGGCGCCGACATCGCCCGGTTGCAGGGCTGACATGGCCTTGCCGCTTTTCTGGTGATACAACCCGCCATGGACCAGCCCACCACCCGGCCCGAACTGGCCAGCGACCCCAGCCAGCCCAACGGCCAGCCCACTGGCCACCCCACTGGCCAGCCCATTGGCCAGCAGCCCCTCGTCCTCGCCCTGCCCAAGGGGCGCATCCTGAAGGAGCTGGGGCCCCTGCTGGCCCGCAGCGGCATCGTCCCCGCCGCGGATTTCCACGCCGACTCCAGCCGCCGCCTGCGCTTCGAGACCAACCACCCGGATCTCGACGTCATCCGCGTGCGCAGCTTCGACGTGGCCACCTTCGTCGCCTTCGGCGCGGCGCAGATCGGCATCTGCGGCGCCGATGTGCTGATGGAATTCGACTACCCCGAGATCTACGCCCCCCTCGACCTCGGCATCGGCCGCTGCCGCGTCGCGGTGGCCGAGCCGGAGGCGAGCGCCGAACGGCAGGAGATGGTGCGCCAGTCCCGCCTCGCGGTGGCCACCAAATATCCCAACATCGCCCGCCGCCACTTCGCCACCAAGGGCATCCAGGCCGAGGTGGTGCACCTGAACGGCGCGATGGAGCTGGCCCCCTCCCTCGGCCTCTCCCGCCTGATCGTCGACCTGGTGCAGACCGGCTCCACCCTCAAGGCCAATGGCCTGGTGGAGACCGAGGTCATCGCCCAGGTGACCTCCCGCCTGATCGTCAACCGCACCGCGCTGAAGACGCGGCCGGAGGCGATCGGGGAATGGCTTTCCCGCTTCCGCGCAGCACTCGCCGAGGTTGCCGCATGATCCGCCTCTCCACCGCCGATACCGGCTTCGAGGCCGGCTTCCGCGCCCTGCTCGACACCGCGCGGGAGACCACCGCCCGGGTGGATGCCGCCGTCGCCGCCATCATCGCCGCCGTGCGCGAGCAGGGCGATGCCGCGCTGCTGGAGATGACGGCGCGCTTCGACCGCTGGCAGCCCGAGAGCGCCGCGGCGCTGCGCGTCAGCGAGGCCGAGATCGCCGCCGCCCGCGCCGCCTGCGCGCCGGAACTGCTGGACGCGCTCGACCTCGCCGCCACCCGCATCGAGCGCTTCCACGCCGCCCAGCTCCCCCGCGATGTCGAGCTGGACGACCCGCTGGGCCTGACGCTCGGCCTGCGCTGGGGGCCCGTGGACGCGGTCGGGCTCTATGTGCCCGGCGGCAAGGCGGCCTATCCCTCCTCCGTGCTGATGAACGCCATCCCCGCCCGCGTGGCCGGGGTGGGGCGCATCGCCATGTGCGTGCCGACGCCGGACGGGGTGCTGAACAACCTCGTCCTCGCCGCCGCCCACCGCGCGGGGGTGACGGAAATTTTCCGCGTCGGCGGCGCCCAGGCCATCGCCGCCCTGGCCTGGGGCACGGCGGCCATCGCCCCGGTGGACCGCATCGCCGGCCCCGGCAATGCCTATGTGGCCGAGGCGAAGCGGCAGGTCTTCGGCCGCGTCGGCATCGACTCGATCGCCGGGCCGTCCGAGGTGGTGGTGCTGGCCGATGCCAGCCAGAACCCCAAGCTGATCGCCATGGACCTGCTGGCCCAGGCCGAGCATGACGAGAGCGCGCAGTCCATCCTGATCACCACCAGCGCGCAGATGGCCAATGCGGTCGAGCACGCGGTGGAGGAGGCCCTGCTCACCCTGCCGCGCGCCGCCATCGCCGGGGCGAGCTGGCGCCGCCACGGCGCGCTGATCGTGGTGCGGGACTGGGAGGAGGGCGCGGCCCTGACCGACCGCCTGGCGCCCGAGCACCTGCAGATCATGGTCTCCGACCCGGCCGGGCTCTTCGCGCATATCCGCCATGCGGGCGCCGCCTTCCTCGGCCCCCACTGCCCGGAGGCGCTGGGCGACTATATCGCCGGGCCGAACCACGTCCTGCCCACCGGGCGGACGGCGCGCTTCGCCTCCGGCCTCTCGGTGTTCGACTTCCTCAAGCGCACCACCTGGGTGAGCGCCGAGCAGCGCGGCCTGGACGCCATAGGCCCCGCCGCCGTGGCCCTGGCCGAGGCAGAGGGCCTCACCGCCCATGCGCGCAGCATCGCCATGCGGCTGGGGCAGGGCTGAAGGGGGGCTCCGCCCCCCTTGCCCCCCGCCGGGGTGGCACGGCCACCCCGGACCCCGCGTTCAGTTTGGCGCTTTCTGATGGCGGGGTCCGGGGGGACCCTGTCCCCCCGGTGGAGGGGTCTGGGGAGGCGAAGCCTCCCCAGAAAAGCCGGGCAGCGTTGCCGTCCTTGACCGTAGGCGCCCGCCCCCTCATCTTCTGCCCGCGAATTCTCCGGCGCGGGTTCCCGCGGCGGTGCTTCCACACATCCAGCAAAGCGGAGATGTCCGGCGCAGATGCGTCGCCTGCCGCGATGAAGAGGTCTGATGTCGAAAGAAGATATGATCGAGTTCAGCGGCCAGGTCGTTGAGCTGCTCCCCAACGCGATGTTCCGCGTCAAGCTCGACAATGACCACATGGTCCTGGCCCATACCAGCGGCAAGATGCGCAAGAACCGCATCCGCGTCCTGGCCGGCGACCGCGTGAATGTCGAGATGACGCCGTATGACCTGACCAAGGGCCGCATCACCTTCCGGTTCAAGTAATGTCCCTGGCGGGCCAGCCGGCCCTGGTGCTGGCCAGCAGCAGCCCGCGGCGCCTGGATCTGCTGAAGCGGATCGGCGTCGTGCCCGCGCGCGTGCGGCCACCCGATATCGACGAATCCCCGCTGAAGCAGGAGCTGCCCCGGCAACTGGCCGGGCGCCTCTCCCAGTCCAAGGCCCGCGCCGTCATGGCCAGCGAGCCGGAGGCGCTGGTGCTCGCCGCCGACACGGTGGTGGGTGTCGGCCGCCGCATCCTGCCCAAGGCCGAGACGGAGGAGCAGGCGCGGGCGTGCCTGGACCTGCTCTCCGGCCGGCGGCACCGGGTCTATACCGGCGTGGCGCTCGGCCTGCCGGATGGCCGCCTGCTGACGCGCGTGGTGGAAAGCATCGTCACCTTCCAGCGGCTGACGGCCGGGCAGGTCAACGCCTACATCGCCAGCGGCGAATGGCGCGGCAAGGCCGGCGGCTACACCATCCAGGAATCGGCGGAGGCCTTTGTCCGCTTCCTCGCCGGCAGCCATTCCAACGTGGTGGGCCTGCCGCTGCACGAGACGGCGCAGCTGCTGCGCGGCATCGGGTGGCTGAGGCCCTGATCCATGTCTCCGTCTCGCCCGGGGAGCAGCGCACGGCGCTGACCCTGGACGGGAGGCTGGAGGCCGCCTTCACCGAGCGCCCCGCCCGCCCCGAGGGGGTGGGGGATGTGCATGTCGCCCGGCTTTCCGCCCGCGCCCCCGCCATGGGCGGCGCCTTCCTGGCCCTGGCCGGGGGCGAGACCGGCTTTCTCCCCGATACCGAGGGCGCCAAGGGCCGGCACGAGGGCGCGTGGCTGCGCGTCACCGTCACCCGCGCGGCGCAGGGCGGCAAGGGGCCGCGCCTCTCCGCCAAGGGCCATGAGGGCGCCGAGCAGGGGCCGCTGCGCCTGATCGCGCGCGGGCCGGATGCGCCGCGCCTCCTGGCGGCGCGCCACCCGCAGGCCCGGCTGGTGGTGGACCACGCCGCCACCGCCGCCCGGCTGCGCGCCGCGCTGGGGGCGGAGCGCGTCACCCTCTCCCCCGCCCCCGCCTTCTCCGAGGAACTGGAAGAAGAGTTCGAGACCCTGGCCGGCATGGCGGTGCCGCTGCCCGGTGGCGGGCGGCTGACCCTGCACCCCACCCCGGCGCTGCTGGCCATCGACATCGATGCCGGCACCCAGGCGGGCGGGCGGGACGCGGCGGCGCATCACCGCCTGAACGCCGCCGCCCTGGCCGAGGCGCTGCGCCAGATCCGCCTGCGCCACCTCGCCGGCGCCATCCTGGTGGACATGGCCGGGATGGCGGTGAAGAAGCGGCAGGAACTTCTGCCCTGGCTGAAGCCCGCCCTGGCGGCGGACCCGGATCTGCGGCTGCTCGGCCTCACCGGGCTCGGGCTGCTGGAATTCCAGCGGCGGCGCACCCACACCCCGCTGCATGAGGTGCTGGGCCACCCGCTATCCCCCCTCACCCGCGGGCTGGCGGCGCTGCGGCGCGGCGCGCGCGATGCCGCCGCCCGCCCCGGCGGCCGCTGGGCGCTGACCGCCCACCCCGCCGTGCTGGAGGCGCTCCGCCACTGGCCCGGCGCGCTGGAGGAGTTCGCCGCCCTGGCCGGCATGCCGGAGCTGCGCCCGGACCCGCTCTGCCCCGCCGGACAGGAGCATCTCCATGCCGTCTGACACGCCCCCCGCCCCGCGCCCGCCGCGCCGCGCCGCCTGCCCCGTCTGCGGGAAACCCGCCGCCACGGGCCATCGGCCCTTCTGTTCCGACCGCTGCCGGCAGGTCGATCTCGGGCGCTGGCTGTCCGGTGGCTATGTCATCCCCGGCCGCCCGGCCGAGCCGGAGAATGAGGACGAGGAACAGGGCTTCCAGCCCTGAAAGCCGGGTTTCCGCATGGGATCGCGGAAACTCCGGAACTCCCTCAAAACAATTCAACTTCCCCGCTGGACAGCCTCGCCGTCATCCAGTATTCACCCGGCCACCAACCGATGGCGGTCCGCAAGGGCCACCAAGCATGGGCCCAGATAGCTCAGTTGGTAGAGCATGCGACTGAAAATCGCAGTGTCGCTGGTTCGATTCCGGCTCTGGGCACCATCCTCTCTTTCTTATGATCAGGCATCCGTCGCGGGCCACCTCCTGGTGAGGTTTGGTTAACCGCGTCCCCGTGAATGTCTCCGGCGCCTACCCGCCCGCCGCCGGAGAAAACCACCGCGATGCCCAGCCTGCGGATCCCCCACAGCCCGCTGACGCAGTGGCCCCTGGCCCACAAGATCCTGCTGGTGACGGGGCTGATGGCCAGCATGGCCCTCGGCACCGCCTGGCACACCACCGGCGTCCTGTGGGAGACCAATGAGCGCTACAACGCGCTGCTGGAAAGCGATTCCCGCGCCGCGGTGATGATGGCGCGGCTCAACACCACCCTGCAGAACTATGCCCGCCTGCTCTGGCGCGCCGTCGCGGCCGAGGGGCTGGGCGACCCCGCCGCCATGCGCCGCGAGCTGGATGCCGCCCGCCGCGAAATGGCCGAGCGCCTCGCCCTCAGCGAAACCATGCTGGGGCCGCAGGCCACGCGCCTCGCCGCCTTCCGCGCCACCGAGGCGCGGGCCCGCCCGGTCATCGCCGAGGCCGAGCGCCTCGCCTTCTCCGGCCAGGGCGAGGCCGCGCGCCGCCTCCTGGTGCAGCAATACGACGCCCTGTCGCTGGAAATGCGGCTGCAAATCCGCGCCGTCTTCGAGCAGACACAGAAAGAGATGGACAGCGCCGCCGCGCAGCTCACCGGCACCACGCGCGACACCTACTGGCAGGCGCTCCTGACCGCCGCGGGCGGCACCCTGCTGGCCACCGCCTTCGCCCTCTGGCTGATGGCGGCGGGGGTGGCGCGGCCCATCGGGCGGATCACCACCCGCATGCGCGCCCTGGCCGCCGGCGACAAGGACAGCCCCGTGCCCGGCGCCGAGCGCCGCGACGAAGTGGGCAGCATGGCCGCCGCCCTCGAAAGCTTCCGCCGCGCCGCGCTGGAGCAGGACCGCCTCGCCGCCGAGGCCACCGCCGAGCAGGAAGCCCGCATCCGCCGCGCCGCCCAACTGGAAAAAATGGTCCGCGCCTTCGAGCACGAGACCAGCGCGCCACTGCGCGAGGTCGGGCAGGCCGCCCTCACCCTCGACCGCATGGCCGAGGAAATGCAGACCACCACCGACAACGGCACCCAGCGCGCCAAGGTCCTCGCCACGGCCTCGCAGCAGGCCAATGCGCATGTCCAGTCCGTCGCCGCCTCCACCGAGCAGATGGCCGCCTCCGTCGCCGAGGTCGCCCGCCAGCTCGCCGAAAGCGCCCGCATCGCCCGCCAGGCGGCCGACAATGCCGAGGCCACCGACACCACCGTGGGCAGCCTCGCCGAGGCCGCCAACCGCATCGGCGAGGTCGTCCGCCTGATCAGCGACATCGCCAGCCAGACCAACCTGCTGGCGCTCAACGCCACCATCGAGGCCGCCCGCGCCGGCGAGGCCGGCAAGGGCTTCGCCGTCGTCGCCTCCGAGGTGAAGGCGCTGGCCAACCAGACCGCCCAGGCCACCGAGCAGATCAACGCCCAGATCCTCGGCATGCAGGGCGAAACCCAGCAGGCGGTGCGCGCCATCCGCGAGATCGGCGGCACCATCAGCAGCATGAACAACATCACCGGGCAGATCGCCGCCGCCGCCGAGGAGCAGGCCGCCGCCACACAGGAAATCGGCCGCGCCGTCAGCGACGCCGCCTCCGGCACCCGCGAGGTCAACAGCCACGCCGTCGAACTCAGCGCCGGCGTGCAGCAGGCAGGCCAGGCCGCGCGCCGCGTCCGCGAGGCCTCCGCGACGCTCAACCGCACCACGGGCCAGCTTCGGCAACAGATCGACGGCTTCCTCTCCGGCCTGCGCGCCGCCTGAAGGCGGCATCCCCCCCACCCTCCCGTACCCTAATCAGAAGAGCTGCACGCCATGGCAAAGCTCCTCGGCAATCTGCCGATCGTCCGGAAAATCCTGCTGGTGATGGTCCTCATGGCCCTGACCGCCATCGGGACCGCGCTCTACACGACAGGCCACCTCGCGGAAGCGGATGACCGCTACAGCGCCCTGCTGGCGGGCGAGACCAAGGCCACGGTGCAGATCGTGCGCGCCAACACCAGCCTGACCGAGATCAGCCGCCAGCTCCTGCGGCTGGTCACCGCCGAGTCTCCGGCCATGGCCAACGAGGCCCATGCGGCCATCGACACGGCCATCCGCGAGATGAATGAGCGGCTCGACCTCGCCCTCAGCCTCCTGCCCCGCATGGCCGCGGATTTCAACGGCTTCGCCGAGAATCGCCGCCAGACCCAGGAGGCCGCCGATGAAGTGCGCCGCCTGATGCGGGCGGGCAACCTCGAAGGCGCGCGGCAGGCCTTCGCCGGGCGCTTCGACCCGCCCACCAACCAGTTCCGCCGCCAGCTCCGCACCATCGTCGAGAAGACGCTGGACGAGCTCGACGCCACCGCCCGCGCCACCACCAATCAGATGGATTCCACCTACTGGCGCGCCCTGCTGGCCGCCGGCGGCGGCACCCTGCTGGCCACCGCCTTCGCCCTCTGGCTGATGGTCGCCGGCGTCACCGGGCCCATCGGGCGGATCACCGCCCGCATGCGCGCCCTGGCCTCCGGCGACAAGGACAGCCCCGTGCCCGGCGCCGAGCGCCGCGACGAGGTGGGCAGCATGGCCGCCGCCCTCGAAAGCTTCCGCCGCGCCGCGCTGGAGCAGGACCGCCTCGCCGCCGAGGCCGCCGCCGAGCAGGAAGCCCGCATCCGCCGCGCCGCCCAACTGGAAAAAATGGTCCGCGCCTTCGAGCACGAGACCAGCGCGCCACTGCGCGAGGTCGGGCAGGCCGCCCTCACCCTCGACCGCATGGCCGAGGAAATGCAGACCACCACCGACAACGGCACCCAGCGCGCCAAGGTCCTCGCCACGGCCTCGCAGCAGGCCAATGCCCATGTCCAGTCCGTCGCCGCCTCCACCGAGCAGATGGCCGCCTCCGTCGCCGAGGTCGCCCGCCAGCTTGCCGAAAGCGCCCGCATCGCCCGCCAGGCCGCCGACAATGCCGAGGCCACCGACACCACCGTGGGCAGCCTCGCCGAGGCCGCCAACCGCATCGGCGAGGTCGTCCGCCTGATCAGCGACATCGCCAGCCAGACCAACCTGCTGGCGCTCAACGCCACCATCGAGGCCGCCCGCGCCGGCGAGGCCGGCAAGGGCTTCGCCGTCGTCGCCTCCGAGGTGAAGGCGCTGGCCAACCAGACCGCCCAGGCCACCGAGCAGATCAACGCCCAGATCCTCGGCATGCAGGGCGAAACCCAGCAGGCGGTGCGCGCCATCCGCGAGATCGGCGGCACCATCAGCAGCATGAACAACATCACCGGGCAGATCGCCGCCGCCGCCGAGGAACAGGCCGCCGCCACACAGGAAATCGGCCGCGCCGTCAGCGACGCCGCCTCCGGCACCCGCGAGGTCAACAGCCACGCCGTCGAACTCAGCGCCGGCGTGCAGCAGGCCGGCCAGGCCGCGCGCCGCGTCCGCGAGGCCTCCGCGACACTCAACCGCACCGCCGATCAGCTGCGGCGGCAGATCGACGGCTTCCTCTCGGGGCTGCGGGTGGCGTGAGGAAAGCCTTCTTTTTCTGAAGAAAAAGAAGCAAAAAGACTTTTTCAGTGTGGCGTCTCGCCCCTCGAAGTCGGGACGCCACACTGGAAAAAATCAGACTGGGAAAAATCAGGCTGGGAAAAATCAGTGCGAGAGCAGGATGGGAACCGTCATGCTCTGCAACAGGCTGCGGGTGACGCCGCCCAGCACCATCTCCCGCAGCCGGCTATGGCCATAGCCGCCCAGGATCATCAGGTCCGCCCCCAGCTCGGCGGCGCGGTTCAGCAGGGTGTCGGCCTCGCTGATGCCGGCGGCCACGATATTCTCCACCTCCACCTTCAGGCCATGCCGCGCCAGATGCAGGGCGATATCGGCGCCCGGCTCCGCGCCATGGCCCCCCTCCCCCCGCCGCGGGTTGATGGCGAGCACCGTGGTGGTGGAAGCCGCGGCGATCAGCGGCAGCGCATCATTCACCGCCCGCGCGGCCTCGCGGCTGGCATTCCAGCCGATCAGCACCCGCTCGCCCAGGCTGTTGAAGCGGCCGGCATAAGGCACCACCAGAAGCGGGCGGCCGGAGGTGAAGAGGACCTCCTCCAGCACCGCCGAGGCCAGGGGTGGGCCGCCCGGCTGCGTCTGCCCGAGCACCACCAGATCCGCGTAGCGCGCATGCAGCGCCACCAGCGAGGCCGTCTCACCCTCGCCCAGGCGCCATTCGCCTTCGACCGCCTCACGCCGCAGGGTCTCGCGGAACAGCGCCTCAACCTCGCGGGCCCGCTCCTGCGCCTCGTCGCGCATCCGGCCCAGCACGGTGGAGACGGCATTGGCGCTCGCCCCCTCCCCGGCGAAAACCGGCCAGGCGACATCAATGACGAACAGCCCCGCCAGATGCGCGCCATGCCGCCGCGCCAGCCCCGCCGCGAGGCGCAGCCGCAGGGCCGAAGCCTCCGTCCCGTCCAGGTGAACCAGGATGTCCTTGAGCTGCGTCATGGCGTCTTCCCCTTTTGCCCGTCTGGCTGGCCGCGACGCTAGGCGCACCGCCCACGGCTGGCCTTGATCTGTCGCAAGGGGAAACAGCCATTGGCGTTGGGCCCTGTCTGCGGCAGGAGGAAACCGCAACCCGCGCCGGAGACGCCGCATGGCCGACGAGATCACCACGCTGAGCAGCCGCATCGCCTACGCCAATCGCTGGCTGCGGGTGCGGGAAGACATCATCCGCCGCCCCGATGGCGCGGAAGGACTCTATGGCGTGGTGGAGCGGAGCGATTTCGTCGTGCTGCTGCCCTGGCAGGATGGCCGGCTGACCCTGGTGGAGCAGTACCGCTACCCCATCCGCGCCCGGCAATGGGAACTGCCCATGGGCACCTGGGAACAGGCGCCCGAAACCGACCCGCTGCACCTCGCCGCCGCCGAACTGCGGGAGGAAACCGGGCTGGTGGCGGCACGGCTGGAGCGGCTCGGCACCATCTTCCAGGGCGCAGGCTACTGCAACCAGAAGGGCCATGTCTTCCTCGCCACCGGGCTGGAGCAGCACGCCCATGCCCGCGAGGCCACCGAACAGGATATGGTCTGCCGCAGCTTCACCCTGGCCGAGGTGGAAGCCATGGCACGGAATGGCACCCTGCAGGATGCGCCCACCCTGGCGGCCCTGGCGCTGGCGCGGATTCAGGGAGTCTGGTGAGGGTTCTTTTTTGAAAAAAAGAACCAAAAAACTTTTTTCAGTCAGCGTCCCGCCTCAGGCCTGAAGCGGGACGCCAAACTGAAAAAATGCTCTTAGCCTGCTTCCGCGATGATCTCGCGCACCAGCGGATAGACCTCATTGGCCCAGCGCCGCCCGCTGAACACACCATAATGCCCGGCACCGATCTGCAGATGGTTGCGCTTCATGGTGTGCGGGATGCTGCGGCAGAGGTCGAGGGCGGCGGAAGTCTGGCCGATGCCACAGATATCGTCGCGCTCGCCTTCCACGGTGAGGAGGCGGGTGCGGCGGATGGCCTCGGGCCGCACCGGCCGGTTGCGGTGGGTCAGCTTGCCCATCGGCAGGTGGTGCTCCTGGAAGACGCGGCGGACGGTCTCCAGGTAGAATTCCGCCGGCAGGTCCATCACCGCCAGATATTCGTCGTAGAAGCGGCGATGCGCATCCGCCAGCTCCGAGTCGCCACCGACCAGGTTGCGGAACTGCTCCACATGGGCGTTCACATGGCGGTTCATGTTCATCGACATGAAGGCGGTGAGCTGGAGGGCGCCCGGATAGACGCGCCGCCCGCCACCCCGCAGCCGCCAGGGCACGGTGTCGATCAGGTGCTGCTCGAACCAGGCGATGGGCTTGGACTGCGCCAGTTCATTCACCTTGGTCGGGCTGATGCGGGTATCGATGGGGCCGGCCATCAGCGTCATGCTGCGCGGCGTGGCCGGGTTGCGGTCCTCCGCCATCAGCGAGACGGCGGCGAGCACCGGAACCGCCGGCTGGCAGACGGCCAGGATATGCCCACCGGGCCCGATTTCCTCCTGGAAGCGGATGACGTGGTCGACGAACTCGTCGAAGCCGAAGCGCCCGGCCGAAAGCGGCACGTCCCGCGCATTGGTCCAGTCGGTGATATAGACGTCATTGTCCGGCAGCAGCACCTGCACCGTGCCGCGCAGCAGGGTGGCGAAATGGCCGGACATCGGCGCGACCACGAGGATTCGTGGCTGCGGGATATCAATTTCCTTGCGGAAATGTAATAGCGTGCCAAAAGGGGTGGAGAAGACGGGTTCTTCCTCCACCGCGACCGCCCGGTTGCCGACCTGGACGGTGCGGAACCCGAAGGAGGGCCGTTCATGGGTGATGGCCGTGCTGCCCAGCAGCTCGAGCGCGGCTGTGAGCTGCCGCAGGCCATAGGTTTCCGGTCGTCCGGTGTCGAACTGGCGCAATAAGGCGCCTGTTCCCCGCGCGAACTGCCGGATGGGCGTCATCAGGTCCTGCTGGGCCTGATAGATCTGGTACATCATTCCGCCGGAGCCTCTTCCGCGCAAAGCCATGACCAAGTGTGGCCGGCTTCTTGCCGCCGCCCCAGCGAACGGTAACGCAAAGGTACCTTCGCTGCGAGCCTGCATCTTGACGGGCCAGTTATGACCATTCCGTCAAGCGCGTGCCGCGCATAAGGTTGCATCGTCATCGCGCAGGGGTGTGCCATGAGTGACTCCCGGCTTCTCATCAGCAGCTACAACTACTCCTCCTGGTCCATGCGGGGCTTTCTGCTCTGCCGCCTGGCCGGGATCCGATTCGCCGTGCAGACCGCCTCGGCGGAGGACCCGCGGGTGCGGGCCGAACTGCTCTCGCGCAGCTCCACCATCCGCCTGCCTTGCCTGGTGCAGGGCGACATCCGGCTGTGGGACACGCTGGCCATCGCCGAGCACCTCAACGAGCAGCACCCCGGCGCGGGGATGCTGCCCGCGGCGCCGCTGGCCCGCGCCCATTGCCGCTCCATCTCCGGCGAGATGCATGGCGGCTTCTCGGCGCTGCGCGCCTCGCTGCCGCTGAACATCCGCGCCCGCCGCCCGGGCTTCCGCGTCTGGTCCGGGCCACAGGCGGATATCGACCACCTGCGCTCCATCTGGGAGGAATGCCTGGAGAATTACGGCGGGCCCTGGCTGTTCGGGGAGCGGCCGGGCATCGCCGATGCCATGTTCGCCCCCGTCGCCAGCCGCTTCCTCACCTATGATGTCCGCCTGCCGGGCGCCGCCGGGGCCTACCAGGACCACCTCCTGGCCTGGCCCGACGTCGCCGACTGGATGGGCGAGGCCGAGCGCGAGCCCGAGGCCATCGAGGAACTCGAGGTCGAGTTCTGACACCACGCCGCCCCGCGCCCGGGGCCCCGCGGGGAGCCCCGGGTGGCGGCGCGCCAAACCCTCTCCGGCACTGGCCTCTCGGGCATGGGCCTCTCTGGCCTGGGCCTGTGGCATCGCGCCGGGCCTCAGCCGCTGGCGGCCGGCACAGGCCAGGGGGTGGGGGATGGCACGGGGGCCGGGCCTTCCGCGTCATGCGTGCCGAAATCGGCCGGGCCCACCACCTCCAGATATTCCATGTCCGGCGAGTAGTCGAAGAGGAAGTGCCGGATGCCCGGCCGCTGGTGCACGCAGTCGCCGGCGGCCACCAGGGTTTCCTTGTCCTCGTACATGAAGCGGGCCCAGCCCTTCAGCATCAGCACGATGTGGAATTCCGCGCTGTGCGTGTGCCAGCCCGTGCCCTTCTCCGGCGCGCTGTTGGCGCGCACCAGATGCGCGATCACCCGCCCCCCCGTCGCCTGGGCCACGCCCAGGTCGCGGTAGAGGAAGAAATCCCGCAGCCCCTGGCCCTTCCAGGGCGTGTCACCGGGGCGCACATGCGAGAACTCATTGACGATGGTCTTGTCGAGCATCCGCGTCATCCTGCCGCTGGAGGAGGGGACGGAATGGCGCCGGGCGCCACTCCCCCGGATGCACGGGAGGGGCCGCGGCACCCGGTGCGGCGCAGCATCCTTCAGTTGATTATTGCATCGCAATAAAAAAGCGGGGCGGGCACCCCGCCGCCGCCCCTCCGCCCGTGATGAAAAAGAGAAGGGCGATGCAACTGGCCGGAAAGGGAAGAAAATTGAGCGGAGGGCAGGCAGCGGCAAGGCAGATCAAAAAATAGCGAGGATTCCGCCTTTGCTTAACCGGTGCCCCGGCGCGGCGCCGGGCTGGCCGCCACCGCCCCCGGGCCTGCCCCCTCCAGCGCCGCCCCACACCTGGCCCCGCGGCGCGCCCCACCCCGGGCCGCCATGGCTAGACCGACTCGCCGGCACTCCAGCCGCTCGCCCAGGCCCATTGGAAATTATAGCCGCCCAGCCAGCCGGTGACGTCCACCGCCTCGCCGATCACGTGCAGTCCGGGAACCTCGCGCGCCGCCATGCTGCGGGAAGAGAGCGCGGCCGTGTCCACGCCCCCCAGCATCACCTCCGCCTTGGCATAGCCCTCGCTGCCCGCCGGCGTCAGGCTCCACTGGCCGAGACGCGCGCCAGCCTGGCGCAGGGCCTTGTCCGTCTGCTCGGCCATGATGCGCTCCGGCAGCCAGGCGGCGGCCAGGGCCTGCGCCAGCCGCTGCGGCAGCCACTCGGCCAGCACGCTGCGCGGGCCCGCCTTCGGCCGCGCCTGCTTCGCCGCCAGCAGCGCCGCCACCGCATCCTGCCCCGGCAGCAGGTCCAGCGTGATCGCCGCGCCCTCCCGCCACGCCGAGGAAATCTGCAGGATCGCCGGGCCAGACAGGCCGCGATGCGTGAACAGCACCGCCTCCGGGAAGCGGTGCCGCCCGAGCCGCGCCACCGCCGGCAGCGCCACGCCCGACAGCTCCCGCATCATCGCCAGCTCCTCCCCGGCGAAAGTCAGCGGCACCAGCGCCGGGCGCGTCTCCGTCAGGGGCAGGCCGAAGCGCCGCGCGAGGTCGAGGGAAAGCCCCGTCGCCCCCATCTTCGGGATGGACAGGCCGCCCGTGGCCAGCACCAGCGCGGGCGCGGTGAAGACGCCCCTGTCCGTCTCCACCCGGAAGGCATCGGCGCGCGAGACGCCGGTGATGCGGTGCGCCAGCCGGATCTCCGCCCCCACCGCGGCGCATTCGGCCAGCAGCATGGCCACGATCTGCCGCGCCGAGCCGTCGCAGAACAGTTGCCCCAGCGTCTTCTCGTGCCAGGCGATGCCGTGCTTCTCCACCAGCGCCAGGAAATCCGCCGGGCGGTAGCGCGAGAGGGCGGATTTGCAGAAATGCGGGTTGGCCGAGAAATACCGCTCCGGCACCGTCTCGCGGTTGGTGAAGTTGCACCGCCCGCCACCGGAAATGAGGATCTTCGACCCCGCCTGGGGCGCATGGTCCAGCACCAGCACCCGCCGGCCCCGCTGCCCGGCCCGGATCGCACACATCAGCCCGGCGGCGCCGGCGCCCAGGATCAGCGCATCATAACTCTGCATCGGCCGCGCATAGCCCGAAAGCCACCCCTGCCGGAAGCGCCACCGCCCGGAATCTCCGCCCTCCTCCCCCGCCGCCGGGGATAACCCCGATCTATCCCCAGTTTCCGTGGATGAAGCTGGGGATAAGGAAGGGGAAGCCGTGGGGACAGGGAGGAAGAGAGGTTTCTTAAGTGTTTATTTTTGAAAGGGGAATCGACGAAATCCCCGGCACCTTGTTGCGCCTCCGGGCGGGTTTGCCCTTGCCAGGGGGGCGGGGGAAAGGCTTGGCTGGGGGGCAAGGCCCGCCGGCAAGAGCGGGCCCCTTCCAGGGAGGAGTGCCCATGAGGCTTTTGTCTCGCCGCCTGCTGCTGGCCGCGCCCTTGGCCATGCCCTTGGCTGCCCCCGCGCTGCGCGCCCAGCCTGCCTGGCCCAACGGGCCGGTGCGGCTGATCGTGCCCTTCCCGCCAGGCGGCAGCGTGGACACGCTGGCCCGCCTCGCCCAGCCAGGCCTGCAGGCGGCGCTCGGCGTGCCGGTGGTGATCGACAACCGCGGCGGCGCCAGCGGCTCCATCGGCACCGCCGCCGCCGCCCGCGCCGCGCCGGATGGGCAGACCTTCCTCTTCGTGTTCGACACCCATGCGGTGAACCCGGCCCTGATCCCCAATCTGGGCTTCGACACGCGGCGCGACCTCGCCGGCGTCATGCTGATCGGCACCGCCCCCATGCTGATCACCACCCACCGCTCCCGCCCCTGGCGGGACCTGCCGGCGGTGCTGGCGGCGGCACGGGCGAAGCCGGAGAGCATCACCTATGGCAGCATCGGCAATGGCAGCCTCGCCCACCTGACCATGACGCTGATGCAGGAACAGGGCGGCTTCCGCGTCACCCATGTGCCCTATCGCGGCGGTGGCCCGCTGAGCGCCGCCGCCGCCGCCGGAGAGGTGGACCTGCCCATGGCCACCAATGCCGGGCTGGGCGGGCAGGTGGGGCAGACGCTGCGGCCCCTGGCGCAGACTGGCGCCAGCCGCTCCGTGCTGTTCCCTGATCTGCCAACGGTGGCGGAGGCCGGCCTGCCCGGCGTGGATGCCCTGGCCTGGTGGGGCGCCCTGGCCCCCGCCCAGACGCCGCGCCCCATCCTCACCCGCTTCCACGCCGCGCTGATGCAGGCCTTCCGCGCCCCCGAGGCCCTGGCGCGGCTGGCCCAGCCGCTCGGCATCGATGCCGTGCTCTCCTCGCCCGAGGAATTCGAGGCCTTCCTGGACCGGCAGATGGAAGTCTGGGGGCAGGTGGTGCGGGAGAAAGGAATCCGGGCGGATTAGGAGAGAGAGAAAGTAAAGCATCTTCTTTTTCTGAAGAAAAAGAAGCAAAAAGACTTTTTCAGTCTGGCGTCCCGCCTCCGGCCTGGAGTGGGGCGCCAGACTGGAAAAAATTACGACGCCACGGGCAGCGGCAGCTTGTGGTAGTCGCGCTGCCACCAGATCAGCCCCGGCCCCTTCTCCCCCAGGCGAATGGCGCGGATGGCGGCAAAGAACACGCTGTGCGTGCCCTTTTCCAGCACATCCTCGATCTCGCAGTCGAGCGACACGGCGGCGCCCTCCAGCGCCGGGCTGCCCGTCTCCAGCACCGACCAGGAACCGTGGCGGAAACGCTCCTCCGCCGTGGCGGCACCGGTCATGCCGGCGAAGGTGTTGGAAATGTCGCTCTGCGCCGCCGAGAGCACATTGACGCAGAGCACCCCATTCGCCTTCACCGCCGCATGCTGGCTGCTGGTGCGGTTGATGCAGACCAGCAGCATCGCCGGCTCGTCCGTGACGGAACAGACGGCGCTGGCCGTCAGCCCCGCCCGGCCGGCCGGGCCATCGCTGGTGATGACGCTGACCGCCGCGCCCAGGCGCGCCATGGCTTCGCGGAAATCGGGGCGGGAGACGGGCATGGGCATTCTCTACAGTCAGGGCTGGGGGAAGGATAATCTCACATTCCGCCCCCGCAAGATGCCGCCAGCCGATAGCCCCGCCCCGCCAGCGCGGCGGACCAGGCCTCGCCATCGCCCCGCCAGCCGAAGCCCGGGCGCTCCTCGATGGTGAGGGAGGCCATGCCCTCCGGCAGCTGCCCCGGGCGATAATTGACCAGCAGCAGTTCGAAGCCGCCGGGCTGGAGCTTCTCCAGCAGCGCCGGCAGGCGCAGCAGCTCCGGCGCGCGGTCCGCCCCGTGGCGCTCCCGCACGAAGAGGGGCGGCGGGCCGGGCGGGCGCTCCGCCAGGCGCCGCGCCAGGGCGGCGAAGCGGGCGGCGGCGCGCGGGATATGCTCGCGCCAGCCGGGCAGCACGCCCTGGGTGGCGTCCTTCGGGAAGTCGTGCTCGTGGATGATGCCGTAGCGCGCGTTGCGGATATGCTGCACGCGGCCCGCCTCGTCACGCTCCTCCACCAGCAGGTCGGGGTGGTAGACGGCGCCGGCCTCCAGCCCTTCCTCCAGGATCGCCAGCAGCCCGTGCAGCGGCAGGATGTACCAGTCGAACGGGTATCCGGTGGTGAAGCCGAAATGCGCCCGGAGATTATGCGTCAGCCGGCAGCGCGAGCCGAGGGGGATGATGCGGGAGACGTCCATGCCCCTGATGTGAACAGGCGCGGCGCAAAAAAACAGCCGGTTTTTCACATCCCGGCCGGGCGGGGCGGCGCCGGGCTTCCGCCCGTGGTGGTTCCGTCTATCCTGCGCCCCTTCCCTCCCCGCATGAGGAAACGACATGCCCGAAATCACGATCCAGGCGAGCGACGGCAGCGGCAGCTTCAGCGCCTACCTTGCCATGCCGAAGACGCTCCCGGCCGGCGCGGTGGTGATGATCCAGGAAATCTTCGGCGTGAACCACGCCATGCGCGCGCTGTCCGACTGGGTGGCGGATATGGGCTTCATCGCCATCAGCCCGGATCTCTTCTGGCGGCAGGAACCGGGCGTGCAGCTGACCGATGGCAGCAAGGCGGAATGGGACCGCGCCTTCGCCCTGATGAACGGCTTCGACCAGCAGAAGGGCGTCGAGGACCTGAAGGCCACCCTGGCCGTGGCCCGCACCCTGCCGGGCAGCAATGGCAAGGCCGGCACCATGGGCTTCTGCCTCGGCGGGCGGCTCGCCTTCATGATGGCCACCGACTCGGACGCGGATTGCAACATCTCCTACTACGGCGTCGGCATCGATGGCCTGCTGGAGGGCCGGGAGCGCATCGCCAGGCCGCTGCTGATGCACATCGCCGAGCTGGACCGCTTCGTGCCCGAGGCGGCGCGCAAGGCGATCCAGGCCGGGCTGGAGGGCAATGCCCACGCGGCGGTGCATGTCTATCCGGCGGTGGACCACGCCTTCGCCCGCATGGGCGGCCATTCCTGGGACGGCCGCGCCGCCACCATCGCCAATGGCCGCACGGCGCAGCTTCTGGCCGAAACGCTGGGGTAATTTTTCAAGAAAGGGTTCTTTTTTAGAAAAAAAAGAACCAAAAAACTTCTTTCCGTTGGCGTCCCGCCTCAGGCCATAGGCGGGACGCCAAACTAAAAGAAAGTCTTTTTGCTTCTTTTTCTTCAGAAAAAGAAGATTTTCAAAGCCTTGTCCGCACCGACCAAAGTTCAGGAAAAAATTTCCGCTCCAGCGCCGCCTTCAGGTATCCCACCCCGGCGGAGCCGCCGGTGCCCTGGCGGTGGCCGATGATGCGCTCCACCGTGGACATGTGCTTGAAGCGCCAGGTGCGGAAGGCATCTTCCAGGTCCACCAGTTCCTCGGCCAGCTCATAGAGGACGAAGTGGCGGCTGCTGTCGCGGTAGACGGCCTCCCAGGCGGCGATCACCGCTTCATGTTCCGCATGCGGCTGCGTCACATCGCGCGTGAGCACGGCCTCCGGCACCGGCAGGCCATGGCGGGCCAGCAGGCGCAGCGCCTCGTCATAGAGGCTCGGCGCCTCGTAGGCGGCCTGGAGGATGGCCATCACCTCCGGCCGGTGCGCGTGGGGGCGCATCATGAAGGCGTCCTTCGCGCCCAGGCGGAATTCCAGCAGCCGGTACTGCCAGGACTGGAAGCCCGAGGCGGCGCCGAGGCTGCCGCGGAAGGCGAGGTAATCCGCCGGGGTCATGGTGGTCAGCACGTCCCACGCCTCGACCATCTGGCGCTGGATGCGGGCGACGCGCGCCATCGCCTTGAAGGCCGGGCCGGGGTCATCGGCGCGCAGCCGGGCCACGGCCAGTTCCAGCTCGTGGTTCATCAGCTTCATCCACAGTTCCTGCACCTGGTGGATGACGATGAACAGCATCTCGTCATGCTCGCCCGAGAGCGGGGACTGCGCCTTCAGCAGCGCGTCCAGGCCGAGATAATCGCCATAGGACATGCGCTGCCTGAAATCCGTCTCGACGCCCTCGACCATCCTGCTCTCCCCGGTGTTGCGGTGGCGGCAGTCTAGCGCGGCCCGGGCGGGGGCGCGCCAGGGGGAGAACCTGGAGGGGAGAACCTGGAGGGGAGAACCAGGAGGGGAGAACCGGTTCCCCCTGGACCGGCTGGCGCCGCTGCCGCAGGATACCGCCATGCTCGACCTGCGCCCGCATTTCTCCGCCTTCCTCGGCAGCGATCCCGCCCGGCTGCATTTCGCCGCGCACAGCCACCACCCCTGGCCGGATGTGACGCGCGCCGCGCATCTGGCGGCCTGGGACCTCGCCGCGCGGCGAATCGACGGGAAGTGGGAGGAGGTGCTGGGCGCGCTCTCCACCCGGCTGCGCCAGCGCATCGCGGGCCTGCTCGGCCTGCCGGACCCGGCCACGCTGGTCTTCGCCCCCAACACGCATGAATTCGTCGCCCGCATCCTCTCCGCCCTGCCGGCGGGGCGCGCGCCGCGCATCCTGACGACGGATGGGGAATTCCATTCCTTCGCCCGCCAGATCGGCCGGCTGGAGGAGGAAGGGCTGGTGCGGGTCACGCGCATCCCCACCCTGCCGGCGGCGGAGTGCCTGCCGCGCCTCATCGAGGCCGCGCGCGGCGGCGGCTGGGACCTGATCTGGACCAGCGAGGTGTTTTATCAGACCGGCACGGTGCTGGAGGGGCTGGAGGCCCTGGCCGAGGCCGCCGGCGAGGCGCCGCTGGTGATCGATGGCTACCACGCCTTCATGGCGCGCCCGGTGGATCTCTCGCGCATCGCCGGGCGGGCCTTCTATCTGGCGGGCGGCTACAAATACGCGATGGGCGGCGAGGGCTGCTGTTTCCTGCACTGCCCGCCCGGCTGGCTGCCGCGGCCGCGGCTGACGGGGTGGTATGCCGCCTTCTCCGCCCTGGCGCGGCCGGATGGCGGCACGCCCTATGCCACGGACGGGCAGCGCTTCATGGGCGCCACCTTCGACCCCTCCGGCCTGTTCCGGCTGGATGCGTCGCTCGGCTGGGCGGCGGCGCAGGGCGCCAGCCCGGCGGCCATCCACGCCCATGCCCGCGCGCTCCAGGCGCAGTTCCTGGCCGGGCTGGTGGAAACAGGGCTGGCGGAAACAGGGCTGGCCAAGGGGCTCGCGGGCGTGCCGCTGGCCGGCGGCGGCTTCGACCCCGGCCCGGCGCGCGGCAACTTCCTGGCCTTCGAGACGGAGCAGGCGGGCGCGTGGCAGGCGCGGCTGGCGGCGGCGGGCATCGTCACCGATTACCGCGGCAACCGGCTGCGCTTCGGCTTCGGCCTCTGCCACACGGCGGCGGAGGTGGAGGCGCTGCTGGAGCGGCTGCGCGCGAGCCCCACCTAGCACATCTTCCATTTACCGGATGCCTGGAGACTGCGGGCGTTGTTTGCCTCCGCAGGAGCCAGCATGTCGCTCAAACTCCGCCTTGTCGCCTCCCTGCTGGCCATCCTGCTGGCCTTCGTCGGGCTGGGCGCCTTCGCCCTCAACCGCATCATGGTCATGCGCTCGGTGGCGCAGGAGATCAATGAGAACTGGCTCCCCAGCATCAAGGAGCTCAGCGATCTCAGCGAGGCCGGCCTGACCCTGCGCGGCCATGTGCTGCGCCACATGCTGCAGACCACGGAAGCGGACCACGCGGCGGTCGAACGGCAGATCGAGGAGACCAGGGCCGAAGCCATCAAGGTGATGAACGGTTACGGCTCGATGCTGTATAACGAGCAGGAGCGCGTCCTCTACAGCGCGGCGCAGCGCAGCCTGGACGCCTATCTGCGCCTCCTGCCGGAGACGGTCGCGCTCAGCCGCGCCAGGCAGGTGAGCGAGGCCATCCAGCGCGTCAATGGCCCCAATCGCCAGGCTTTCCGGGCCTATACCGATGCGCTGGAGCAGCTGATCCAGTTCAATGTCGATGGGTCGAAGCGGGCCGCGTCCCTCTCCGATGAAACCTCAAACACCGCCTTCTGGATGATCCTGGCCACCATCGGCCTGGGCATCGTGCTGGTCGCCGGGCTGAGCGTCAGCCTCGTCCGCGCCATCAGCCTGCCGGTGCGGCGCCTGACGGGGGCGATGGAGCGGATGACCCATGGCGACCTCGACGCCCGGGTGGAGGACAAGGAGCGCCCCGACGAGATCGGCGCCATGGCCCGCGCGCTGGAGATCTTCCGCGACAAGGTGCGCGAGGGCGAGCGCATGGCCGCCGAGCAGGCCCGCGCCGACGAGGCCACCAAGGCCCGCGCCCGCAAGGTGGACCAGCTGGTGGGCCAGTTCGGCCAGGAGGCGCAGAAGGCCCTGGACGCGCTGCGTGGCGCCTCGCAGCGCCTGGGCGAGACCTCCGGCGTGATGTCGGGCGAGGCGGAGAAGGCCCAGCGGCTGACCGGCACGCTCTCCGCCGCCACGGAAAACGCCTCCAGCAACGCGCAGACCGCCGCCGCCGCGACGGAGGAACTGAATTCCTCCATCGGCGAGATCACCCGGCAGGTCAGCCGCTCCGCCGAGGTGGCCCGCCGCGCCGTGACCGAGACGGAGCGCACCGACCGCACCGTGCGCGAACTGGCCGATACCGCCAACAAGATCGGCGATGTCGTCCGCCTGATCGCCGATATCGCCGGGCAGACCAACCTTCTCGCCCTCAACGCCACCATCGAGGCGGCCCGCGCCGGCGAGGCCGGCAAGGGCTTCGCCGTGGTGGCCTCCGAGGTGAAGAACCTCGCCAGCCAGACCGCCAAGGCCACGGAGGAAATCAGCCAGCAGGTCGCCGCCATCCAGGGCGCCACCGGCCATGCGGTGGAGGCCATCCGCAGCATCGCCGCGGTGGTGACGGAAATCGACCAGACCTCTGCCGCCATCGCCGCCGCCGTCGAGGAACAGGGCGCGGCCACGCAGGAAATCGCCCGCAATGTCACCGGCACGGCCCAGGCGGCGGGCAGCCTCTCACGCGAGGTCGGGGTGGTGCGCAACGCGGCCGAGGTGAATGGCCGCTCCGCCGCCCAGGTGCGCGAAGCCTCCGGCGAGGTGGCCTCGACCAGCGAGACGCTCCGCAACCAGGTGGACCGCTTCCTGAAGGGAATCCAGGCAGCGTAAAAAGAAGCGTTCTTTTTTAGGAAAAAAGAACCAAAAAACTTTTTCCAGCCAGCGTCCCGCCTCAGGCCATAGGCGGGACGCCAAACTGAAAAAAGTCTTTTTGCTTCTTTTTCTTCAGAAAAAGAAGATTCTTTTAAATCTTCTTTTCAATCAAAATCTTCTCCGCCTTCAGCGCCGCGATCTCCTCTTCCGAGAAACCATGCGCCGCCAGCACCTCATCGCCATGCTGGTTGAAGCTGGGCGGCGCGGCGCGGGTGCCGCCCGGGGTGCGGGAGAGCTTGATCGGCGTGCCCAGCGCGCGGAACGCGCCAAGCTGGGTGACCATCTCGCGATGCGCGGTGTGGGGCGCGGCCAGGGCCTCGTCCACATTCAGCACCGGCCCGGCGGGCAGGCCGGCGGCCAGCAGGCGGTCCGAGAGGTCGTGGCCATCCTCGCTGGAGAGGCGTTCCTCCAGGATGGCGGCCAGCGCATCGCGGTTCACCACGCGGTCGCCATTGGTGCGGAAGCGGGGGTCCTCCGGCAGCCCGTCCAGGCCAAGGAAGGCGCAGAACTTGCGGAAGGCCGGATCATTGCCGCAGGCCACGAAGATCTCGCAGGTGCGGGTGCGGAAGGAGGAATAGGGCGAGATATTCGGGTGCGGGTTGCCCGTGGCCTTGGGGCGGCGGTCGTTCAGCAGGTAGTTGGCGGCCTGGGGGTGCAGCAGGGCCATGCCGCAGTCATGCAGCGTCATGTCGAGATACTGGCCCTGGCCGGAGCGCGCGCGCTCCTGCAACGCCATCAGGATGCCGATGGCGGAATAGAGGCCGGTGGCGAGGTCGACGATGGGCGTGCCCATGCGGACGGGCGCCGTCTCCGGCGTGCCGTTGATGGACATCAGCCCGACCATGGCCTGGATGATGGCGTCATAGCCCGGCAGCCCGCCGCGCGGCCCGGTGGCGCCGAAGCCGGAGACGCGGCAATGCACCAGGCGCGGGAATTGCTGGCGCAGCACCTCCTGGTAGCCCAGGCCCCATTTCTCCATCGAGCCGGGCTTGAAGTTCTCCACCAGCACATCGGCGCCCTCCAGCAGGCGCAGCAGCACGGCGCGGCCGGCGGGCTTGCTGAGGTCGAGGGCGATGGCCTTCTTGTTGCGGTTGACGCCGATGAAGTAGCTGGCGGCATCGCCCTGGAAGGGCGGGCCCCATTCGCGCACCTCATCGCCCTGGGGCGGCTCGATCTTGATGACCTCCGCGCCGTGGTCGGAGAGGATCATGGTGCAGTAGGGGCCGCCGAGGACACGGGTGAGGTCGATCACCTTCAGCCCGGCCAGCGCCCCGGCCGAGCGGGCCAGCCCGGTTCCTTCCGCGACGGTTCCTTCCGCGAGGGGCGTCTCCGCGAGGGGCAGGGCATCAGTCATGCGGCATTTTCCTCCTGGTGGCGCCGCGCGAAGACGCGGGCGCAGAATTCGGGATAGGTTTCCAGCATCTCGTCACAGACGGGGCCGCGCAGCAGGGCCAGTTCCTCCGGCGTCGGGTCCGGGGTGGTGGGCAGGCTGGCGGGTTCGTCATAGTCGAAGCCGGTGGCGGCGCGGAGGGAGGCGGCATCCTCCCCCGGATGGGCGCTGGCCAGGGTGAAGCGCGCCCGCGCCGGGTCGAACAGGAAGAGGCCCCGGCCCGTCAGCAGCGCCTGGGCCGTGCCGCGGCGGAAAACGCCGGGGGCGGAGAGGCCGGGGGCCGAGATATGGTCCACGCGCTCCACCAGCACGCGGGGCGAGTGCTCCTCGCGGAAGAGGATGGTGCGCGGCGTCATCATGTACATGAAGGCGCTGCCGAAGCTGCCGGGGAAGCGCACCCCCTGCCCCGGCCAGTCCCCGGTGCCGATCAGGTTGATATTGGCCTGCCCGTCGATCTGCCCGCCACCGAGGAAGAAGAGGTCGATCCGCCCCTGCCCCGTCAGGTCGAACAATTCGCGCGAGCCCTCGGTGAAGGGGTTGCCGCTCGGCCGGTGCAGCAGGGAGAGGCGGAGGGGATGCCCCTGCTTGCGCAGCAGCCAGCAGGCGGCGGCGGGGATGGGCGATGCGGCGCCAACGGCGATATGCCGGGCCGGCGGGGCGGCGGGGTCCAGGATCAGCCGCGCCAGGGCGGCGGCCAGGCGTTCCTCGGGCTGGATGCTCACAGCGCAACCTCCGCCAGCGGAGCAAGGGATGGAGCCGCGGCGCCCGTGACATGCTCGGCCAGCCAGGCGTCGAAGCCCTCCCGCGTGCGGGCGGCGCGGGCATAGGCGGCGACATAGGCGGCATCGGCGCCATATTCGTCGAGCAGGCCGATGGGGTGGGCCCCCCGCGCCGCCACCGCCACCGCCTCGATATAGGTGGCGCTGATGGTGCCGGGGGCGAGGCGCTCATCCTCCAGCAGGTTGCCCTCCACGATGCGCTCGACGGTGACGAGGCTGCGGCGCGCGGCATGGGCCAGGGTGGCGCATTCCCGCCGCCGCCCGACCCAGACATTGCCCGCCCGGTCCGCCATCACGGCGTGGAAAAGGGCGACATCGGGCGAGAGGGCGGGCAGCAGGACGATGGGGTCCCCGCCGCCGGCGAAGGGGTTGTCGATCACGCGCCAGTCCGGCCGGTGGGCCAGGATGTCGCTGCCAATCAGCCCGCGCAGCGGCATGAAGGGCACGCCCTTCTCGGCGGCCTGGAGCATGGTGTGGATGGCCGGGCAGGTGGCATCGCGCATCACGATGCGGCCTTCCTTCAGCGCGGCGCTGAAGCGGGGGGCGAAGCCGGCCTCGCCCAGGCTGACGGCGCTGGTCTGGATCTCGGCGACGCAGCCGGCACCCACCAGGAGATCCGTGGCGAAGCCGGAGACAGGCACGCCCAGCAGCCGCAGCCCCCGCGCCCCGCGGCGGATCAGCGCCTTGGCGAGGGCCAGGGAGGGCAGCGAATTGTCCGGCGGCAGGGCCACCAGGGCACCATCCGGGATGCTGGCGGCCAAGGCTTCGACGCTGTGCGCTTCCACGCCGTGTGCGGTCATGCTCGTGTTCCTCCGGCGGTTACCATACCCCCTTCGGCGCGGCGGGGAAGCGGGATAGGCTGGACAGGCCATGCCAGACCCCGCCCTCCTGAACGGCCCCCGCCTGCGGCTGCGCCCCTTCACCGGGGCGGACCGCGATGCCTTCGCCGCCATGAACGCCGATGCGGCCGTGATGCGATACTTCCCCGCGCCGCTGGGCCGGGCGGAGTCGGATGCCTTCCTGGACCGCATCGCCGCGCATTTCGCCGCGCATGGCTATGGCTTCTGGGCGCTGGAGCGGCATGGCACGCCGGGGCTGGTCGGAATGTGCGGCCTGGCGCGCCTGCCCTGGGAGGTGATTCCCTGGCAGGACCCCGCCGACCCGCCGGTGGAAATCGGCTGGCGGATCGCACAGCCCTTCCAGCGCCAGGGCTATGCGGAGGAGGCGGCGCGCATCGCGCTGGCGCATGGCTTCGGCCCGCTGGGCCAGAGCGAGATCGTGGCCTTCACCCTGGCGGAAAACCTCCCCTCCTGGAGCCTGATGGAGAAGCTGGGCATGCGGCGCGCGGGCGGCTTCGAGCATCCGCGCCTGCCGGAGGGCCACCGGATGCGGCGGCAGGTGCTGTATCGCCTGACGCGGCGCGACTGGATCGAGAGCCGCTTCGGCGAGTGATTTCTTTCCGGGGGCGGGGAGCCCTTGATCTGCCGCAAGGCAGCGTCCTGGCGTTTGCCCTACCCTTCCCCCTCATGCTCGCGAATTGTCTGCATGATCTGGCGGCCCTCGGGCCGGGCGGCCTGGCCGCGCTGATGGGCGCCCTCTTCCTGGCCGGGCTGGCCGGCGGGGTGACGCATTGCGCCGGCATGTGCGCGCCCTTCGTGCTGGCCCAGGCGGCGGCCGGGGCGGAGCGCGGCATGGGCGGCCCCTTCCTCGCGCGCCTCGCCGGGGCGGCGCTGCTGCCCTACCACGCCGGGCGGATGCTGGGTTACGCCATGCTGGGCGGGCTGGCCGGCGGCATCGCCGGGCTGGTGGAGGGGCAGCTGGGCTGGCCGCGCCTGCTGCTGGCCGGGCTGCTGGCCCTGGCCGCGCTGCTGATGCTGGGGCAGGCCTCGGCGCGGCTGGCCGTCTCGCTGCGCTGGCCGGGCTGGCTGCCGCATCCGCGCCTGCCGGCGGTGGCGGCGCGGCGCGTCTCCGCCCTGCTGGCGGCGCCGGGAGGGTGGCGCGGGGTCGGGCTCGGGCTGATGCTCAGCGCCCTGCCCTGCGGGCTGCTCTATGGCGCGCTGGCAGGGGCCGCGGCCTCGGGCAGCGTGCTGGCCGGGATGCTCGCCATGGCGGCCTTCTGCCTCGGCACCGTGCCGGCGCTGGTGGCGGTGGCGATGGTCGGGCGCTTCTTCGGGCGGCGGGCCGGGCCGCAGTTGCGGCTGGCCAGCGCGGCGCTCTTCGCCCTCAATGCCATCATGCTCGCGGCCCTCGCCTGGAGGCTCATCACCCAGGCGCCGCTCGCTTGAGGGAAAATCAGGAAAAGGGTTCTTTTTTGAAAAAAAGAACCAAAAAACTTTTCTCAGGGGCGGGGTGAGGCGCGGGGCGCTTCATCTTTCTTCAGCCCAGGCCGCCATGCTGCCGCCCGCAAGCACCGGGAGGCACGGGCGTGGCCCTGCTGGTGTCGGGGGATGTGCCCTCGACCATCTACGAAAACAACCGAGACGGGGACTGGGAAGCCCGGCTGACCCTCACAGGGGTAAGCGGCGTCACCGCCGTCAGGCTCACCGGCACCAACGCCAACCTGTTCAACGCCACGCTCGACCCCACCACCGGCCAGGTGGTCATCGTGCCCGCCATGCGCTTCGACCACGAGGCCTATGGCAACGCCGCCACCGTCGTGAACTTCACCTTTGGCCTCTCCGTGCAGGCCAATGGCAGCTGGATCAGCGGCAGCGACACCTACACCGTCACCATGCTCGACGTGAACGACGCGCCGCCCAGCACGCTGCGCTTCACCGCGGGCGGCTCAGTGCTGGAGGATGATCTCGGCGGCGTCATCGGCACCCTCCAGGGCGGCGACAATGACAGCCCCAAATCCTCCCTGACCTTCCGCGTGCTCTGGCCGGACGAAGCCTTCTTCGAAATCATCAACGGCAACGTCCTGAAGCTGCGCGACGGCGTGGACCTGATGCGCGAGGGCGGCACCACCCGCCAGGTGATGATCGAAGTCTCCGACGGCAAGAACGAGGCGAATTTCGCCCTCGACGTGGTGGTGCTGAACACCGGCGACACCGACACCACCCCCGCCCCGCCCGCCATCGTGGTCTCGCCACCGGAATCCCCGCCGGAATCGCCGCCCGTCTCGCCGCCCGTCTCACCACCGGTGTCTCCACCGGAATCGCCCCCCGTCTCGCC
The DNA here is from genome assembly GCF_024437745.1 of Roseomonas sp. GC11. Taxonomy (GTDB): domain Bacteria; phylum Pseudomonadota; class Alphaproteobacteria; order Acetobacterales; family Acetobacteraceae; genus Pseudoroseomonas. The sequence continues at coordinate 46,742 of NZ_JANFNY010000018.1, forward strand.
GCCCGTCTCGCCACCTGAGTCCCCACCCGAGTCCCATCTGGAATCGCCGCCTCCGCCCTCGCCCCCCGAGACGCCCCCCACACCCGAGCACCACGAGGCCACCCATCTGGTGGCCGAGGCGGGCACGGCGCTGACCGGCAGCCTCGCCCTGCACTGGCAGGCCGAGCACAGCAGCGCCTGGGGCGATGCGGCCCCCGGCACGGCCCTCAGCAGCGGCACGCTGCTCTGGCTCTCCGTGGCGGACCAGCAGGGGCTGGCCAGCGGCAAGCTCACCCTGCCCGGCCTCTCCGGCGCGGAGGAAATGCTGCGGCTCGAAGTGCCCTCGCCCGACGGCTCGGGCGGCACCATGCTGCTGCTCGCCTGGGCCAGCGGGCAGGAGGAGGCGCTGGACCTCACCGGCGCCCTGCGCGGCCTGCTCGGCGACCTCAAGGTGCAGGCCGCCCTGGGCCAGCGCGACAACGGGTTGCTGCTGGCCAGCCTGCAGCATCTGGTGGGGCCGGGGGATGACAGCCTGCCGGTGGAGTTCCATGTGGAAGGCCCCCTCACCGCGCCCGACCCCGGCATGACCGCGCCCGGCGGCAGCGCCGTGACCCAGTTCATCACCCTGGCCTTCAACACCCTGCTCGACCGCGCCCCGGATTCGGGCGACCTCGCGCGCTGGAACAGCGCCCTCGCCACTGGCACGCTCGATGCCCGCTCCCTGGTGCAGGCCCTGCTCGGCAGCGCGGAATACCAGTCCGTCCATGCCGGGGAGAGCGACGAGGCCTTCCTCTCCGCCCTCTACCGCAGCGCCCATGCGGAGGAGATCGACCCCACCCTGCTCAGCCAGTGGGTGGAGCTGCTCTCCAGCCAGGCGGTGGACAAGGCGGATGCGGTGCTGGTGCTCGGCCTCGCCCATCATGGTGACGACGCCCTGCCAGGACGCTGAGGGCGCGGCGCGGGCCGGGGGATCGGCCGGGGGGCGGCGAACAGGACGAGGCACGCTGCAACACGGTATTACTTGCGAGTGATTCTCATATGCGGCAGCCTGGAGAGCCTACAGGGAGAATCACCATGGCAACGCATGGCCTGCCGACCTGGCCCTGGACCGACGCCTGCGCCGAGTCCCTGGCCCCGCCCGAGGCGCTGCTGCTGGAGGGGATGCGCCGCTGGGCCTGCGCCATGCGGGGCGGGCGGCCGGCGCTGGCTGCCGCGCGGCTGCCCTTCATCGCCGAGGATGTGGCGGAGGCCGCGCCGGCGCTGGAGGCCGTGCTGCGGCTCGGGGCTTTCCGCATCGCCTGCCCCACCGCGCCGCGGCTGACGGGGGAGGAGCCGGCCCTGCTGCTGGCCTTCGCCCTGGCGCAGCGCGGGCCGAAGCGCGAGGCGCTGGCGGCTTTCCTGCGGCTGATGCCGCCCGGCGCGGCCTATGCCGCCATGGGGCCGGCGGTGGCGCTCGGTCTGTCTTTCCGCAAGGCCGGCCTGCTGCTGGCCAACCCGCTGCGCTAACGCCCCTGATGGCGGGGCCTGGGGGGACCCTGTCCCCCCAGCGGGAGGGTCCGGGAGGGCGGCGCCCTCCCGATTCTTCACTCCCAGGGCTTCACCCCCAGGCCACCCGCCCGGCAGTGCCGCAGCCATCGCACACGGGCGCCCAGGCGGCATGCACCTTGCCGCACTGGCCACAGCGCCAGCGCGGTTCCGGCTTGGCGGTGGTGGCGGCGCGCAGCCACCTGGCCTCGGCGGCGCGGGCCAGGGTGGTGTCCCCCTGCTCCGCCTGCTCCAGCTCCACCAGCAGCAGATAGGCGCGGGCATCGGCCTCGCCGCTGGCCACCAGCGCATCCAGCTCCGTGCGGGCGCGGCCGGTCAGCCCGGCGCCGAGCGCGGCGCGGGCCAGCAGCAGGCGGCTCTCGGCATGGGTGCGGTTGCGGTGGACCAGGGCTTCCGCCGCCTTCACCCGCGCCAGCGGCTCGGCCTCGCCCTCCAGATAGGCGGCGGCGAGCTGCGGGTGCGGCGCGGCGGCCCAGCCCTGTTCCAGCACGCCCTTGGCGCGCCGGGCATTGCCGGCGGCGGCCAGCCGCGCGGCATGGGCCAGGGCGGCGGGGGCGAAGGCCGGATCGGCCTGGAAGGCCTGCTTCTCCAGCTCGGCGGCGCGGGCCGCGTCGGCCTCCTTGCCGGCGGCGGCCAGGGCGAGCGGCGCGCGCGGCGTCGCCGGGCTGGCCAGGGCCAGGGCCTCGCGCCAGTCCTGGGTGCGCTGGGCCAGCAGGGCGCGCTCCTCGCGCAGCCAGGTGGCGCCGGGATGCGCGGCCTCGGCCTCCTTCGCCAGGGCCTGGGCGGCGGGCCAGTCCTGCCGCTGCATCGCCTGCCGCAGCAGGCCGCGCAGGCCGATGAAGCGGGCATCCTCACGCTTGGCCAGGGCCTGGAAGGCCTCGGCCGCCGCCTCTTCCCGCCCGGCCATGCGCTCGGCCTCGGCGGTCAGCAGCAGCAGCTGCGGCGTGTCGCCCAGCAGCTGGCGGGCGCGCTTCACCTCGCTGCGCGCCGCATCGGCCGAGCCGGCGGCGAGCGAGACGAGGGCGCGGGTCAGCATCATCTCGCCATGGTTGCGGCGGCGGGCGGCGCGGCGGGCGCGCAGCCGGGCGGGCCAGTTCACCAGGCTGCGGAAGCCCACGATCAGCAGGTGCAGCACCAGGAACAGCGTGACGAGGAGGATCAGCAGCACCGGCAGGGAGAGGACGATCTCCATGTCGGCCACGCGCACCTCGACGGCGCCGCCGAGGCGCATCAGCCCCCAGGCGAGGCCGACGGCGAGGGCGCAGAGGATCAGCAGCCAGAGAGCGCGGCGCATCAGCCGAGGCCTCCGGCGCGCAGGGCCTCCAGCGCGGCGCGGGCGTCGAGCAGGCCGCGCCCCTGCTCCAGCCAGCCGGCCATGGCGGCGCGCGGCGCCTCGGGCAGGGCCTCGATGCGCTTGACGGCGGCGGCGAGGTCGCCGGCCTCCAGCGCGCGGCGGGCGATTTCCAGCTCGCTGCTGATGGCGTCACCCCAGACCACCTGTTCGCCGCGGCGGACGGTGACGAGATTGCCGAGCCGCGTCGCCGCCGATTCCCACACCGTCTGCCCCTGGGTGGCGGGCTCCGACTTGGCGCGGGCGGCGCGCGTCGCCTCCTCGAAGGAGAGGCGCAGCGCGGCCTCGGTGGGCGGCGCCGCGGTGGCGTAGCGGCGCAGCGCCGCCGGGGCCTCGCCCGGCAGGCCGGAGAGCGCCTGGCCCAGCGGCCGCCCGGCCTCCAGCGCCGTGGCGGTGGCGGTGGTGGCGATCAGGGTGGAGAGGCGGCGCTCGGCGGTGGCGAGGCGGCTCTCGCGCTGCTCCAGCGCGGCGAAGCGGGTATCGAGGGCGCGGTCCCGCTCGGCCATGCGCTGGCGGGCGGCTTCCTCGGTGGCGGCGATGCGCTGCTGCATGGCCGTCTCGACGGCGGAGAAGCGCGGGTTCAGCGCGGCCTCGGCGGCGGCCATGCGCTGGGCGAACTGGGCCTCGGCCTGGCTGATGCGCTCGGCGAGGCTGCGCTCGCCGCGCGCCACGCGCTCATCGGCGGCGCGCTGGACGGCCTCGCGGTCGCTGCGCTGGGATTCGACCTGGGCGCGCAGGCCCTGCACGGCCTGCTGGGCCTCGGCCAGAGCGGCGGCGGTGGCGGTGGTGGTGGTCTGCGCCTGCCCGCCCAGCTGGGCGACGGCCTGGGAGACAGCCTGGGCCTGGGCGCTGGCCTGTTCGCGCAGGCTGCCTTCCAGCGTACCGAGGCGGCCATCCAGCGCCTGGAGGGTGGTGACGCGCTGCTCCAGCGCGGCGAGCTGGGCCGGCGTCGCGGCCGGCGCCTGCCCGCGCGAGAGGGCGACGCCGAGCGCGACCAGCGCCAGGACGCCGCCACCGGCGGCCAGCGGCAGGGCGAGATGGGCGTGGCGCTGCCAGGGGTAGGAAGCGGCGGCCGGGCTGGCGGCGGCGGGCTTCGGGGTTTCGGGCGCGGCGGGCTTGGGCATCGGCGGAGGCATCGTCCTGGTCGCGTCGGTGGGCGCGGCGGGGCGGGCCGCTGGAATGGCGGTGGCAGCCGCCGGGGCGGAAGCGGGGGTGGAGGAAACGGGGGCGGGCGGCGCCGGAGGCGCGGAGACGGGCGGCGCGGAGACGGGCGGCGCGGCGGCGGGCGCCACGGAGGCAGGCGGTGGGGCGGCGGGCGCGGAGGTGGGCGCCGGCGCGGGCGGCGCGGCGGCAGGCGCCTCGGCCGTCACCACGGGCTGCGGTGCTTCGGGCGTGGTGGCTTCAGGCTTGGGGGCTGCTTCACCCTGGGGCGCCGCGGGCGGCGTGGCCTGGGGCGTCTCGGCCCCGGTGGCGGGCGGCAGGGCGGCGGCGGGCGAGGCCGTGGGGCGGGCGGATTGCGGCACGCCGGCCTTCGGCCCCCCGGGCAGAGCGGCACCAGGAAGCGCCGCACCAGGAAGCGCCGCGCTCAGGGCCCGCGGCATCACGCTGGGATTCTCCCGGCCCGCCTTGCGGCCCTGGCCGGATGGGCGGGCGCCCGGCACCGGCTCACCCTTGGGGCTGTCTTTCGGCGTGTCGGTCATTCTCTACTCCTGCCCCTTCTTCTGACGCATGCCGGCCTTCTGCCGGGACTATTCCGGCGCCGGGCCCAGCAGGGCCAGCAGCGCCGAGGAATCGGGCACCGGGGTAGCACGGATCTCTTGCCATGGCATTCCCGCCAATACCCCGGCAATACGGGGCGAGAGCGCCAGGGCCGCCACGGCGCGCAGCTGTTCCGCCAGCCCGGCGCGGCGCAGCAGCCGCTGCGTCACATGGGCCGAGCGCGGCGAAAGGAACAGGGCGGCGCAGATTTCCCCCGCCCGCAGCGCGGCGGCGGCCTCCTCCGGCAGGGCGGTGGCGGGGCGGGCCTCATAGACCACGCGCCGCCGCACCGCGAAGCCGCGCGCCCGCAGCGCCGCCGCCAGCTCCAGGCTGTAGCCGCGCCCGGTGGCCAGCCAGAGCGGCACACCGCCCGGCCCTCCCCCCGGTTCCTTTCCTGGCGCCAGCCGCGCCGCCACCAGCGCCGCGAGCGAGGCGGCATCGCCCTCCGCCAGGGCGACATCGGTGAAGCCGGCGCGCCGCGCCTCGGCCGCCGTGCCCGGCCCCACGGCGAAGACCGGGATCTCCGCCGGGAGCGCCGCCGGGATCAGCGGGGCCAGCGCCCGCGCCGCCGCGCGGCTGGGCAGCAGCAGCGCCCGCGCCGGGCGCCCCCAGCCCGTGGCCGGGGCACAGGAGGACAGCACCAGCGCCGGCGCCGCCACCGCCCGCCAGCCCAGCGCGGCGACAGCCGCCACGGTCTCGGCGCAGCCAGGCTCCGGGCGCGTGACCAGGATGGCGCGGCCCTCCGGCACCCGCCCGCCTAGCTGATAAAAATATCGGCGGGGCTGTCGGCGCGCAGGCTCTCGCCCAGTTCGCGGCCGATGCGCTCCGCCTCGCCCGCCGCGCCATGCAGGCTGCGCTTGAGGAGGAAGCTGCCATCCGGCCGCGCCACCAGCCCGGTCAAATGCAGCTCGCCATTGGGCAGCAGCCGCGCATGGCCGCCGATCGGCGTGCGGCAGGAGCCATCCAGCGCCGCCAGCAGCGCCCGCTCCGCGCGCGAGACGGCGCGCGCCGCGCGGTCCTCGATGCCGGAGAGCAGCTCATGCAGCTCGGTATCGGCGGCGCGGACGGTGACGCCCACAATGCCCTGCCCCGCCGCCGGCACCATCGCCTCCGGGTCCAGCACCACCGAGGCATGGCTCTCCAGCCCGAGCCGCTTCAGCCCGGCCAGGGCGAGCAGCGTGCCATCGCATTCCCCCGCCGCCAGCTTGGACAGGCGGGAGCCGACATTGCCGCGGATCATCTCCACCTGGAGATCAGGCCGCGCGTGCAGAAGCTGCGCCTGCCGCCGCAGGCTGGCCGTGCCGATGCGCGCCCCGGCCGGAATCGCCGAGAAAGGGTCCGCCACATCCGCCACCACCGCGCCGGGGCCGAGCACCAGGGAATCCCGCGCATCCTCGCGCTTCAGCGTGCAGGCCAGCACGATGCCGGGCGGCAGCTCCGTTTCCAGATCCTTCAGGCTGTGGACGGCGAAATCGATCCGCCCATCCAGCAGCGCCTCATGGATCTCCTTGGCAAAGAGGCCCTTTCCCCCGATATCCGCCAGCCGCCTGTCCTGGATGCGGTCGCCGGAGGTGGCGATCACATGCTCCTCGAACGCCTTGGCGTTGCGGAGCACGGGGCAGAAATGCAGCACCAGCTCCAGAAAGGTGCGGGTCTGCCACAGCGCCAGCGGCGAGCCGCGGGTGCCGACGCGCAGCGGCAGCGGCCGCCGCGCATGCGGCTTCACCGCGCCACCCGGCGCGGCGCCGGCCGGCATCCCGGGGGGCGTCCCTGGGGGAGGCCCTGGAGGCGTCACGGGGTGTCCGCCCACACCGCCCCGCTGATCCGCCGGGGCCATGACGCGGTTTTTTGCGAAGGCGCCCGCCGGGGCAAGCGGCAGGACGGGGTGGGCAAACGACATGCCGCCGTCATAGAACCACGGCCCGGCATGGGGAAGGCAGGAACGAATGCGATCGGCGCCTATCGAGGGTCCAGTTCTGGGTTTGGAGGCCAGCTGCGATGAAACCGCGGCCGCCCTGCTGGCGCCCGATGGCACCATCCTGGCCGAGGCCGTGCGCAGCCAATTGGCCGAGCACACCCCCTTCGGCGGCGTGGTGCCCGAGATCGCGGCGCGTGCCCATCTCGCCCACCTGCCCCGCCTCGCCGCGCAGGTGATGGCGGAGGCCGGGGTTCGGCCGGAGCAGCTCGGCGGCATCGCCGCCACGGCGGGGCCGGGGCTGATCGGCGGGCTGATCGTCGGCGCCAGCTTCGGCAAGGGCATGGCCATCGCCCACGGCCTGCCCTTCGTCGCCGTCAACCACCTGGAGGGCCACGCCCTCACCGCCCGCCTGCCCGCCCTGCGCGCCACGCTGAACGAGTCCGGCCTGGTGGAGGGGGAGGTCCGCTTTCCCTATCTGCTGCTGCTGCTCTCCGGCGGGCACTGCCAGTGCGTGGCGGTGGAGGGGCTGGGCCGCTACCGCCGCCTCGGCTCCACCCTGGATGACGCGGTGGGCGAGGCCTTCGACAAATCCGCCAAGCTGATGGGCCTGCCCTGGCCCGGCGGCCCGGCCCTGGAAAAACTGGCCCAGGCCGGGAATCCGCGCCGCTACCCCCTGCCTCGCCCGCTCTTCGGCCGCCCAGGCTGCGATTTTTCCTTCAGCGGCCTCAAGACCGCCGTGGCCCAGGCCGTGCCGAAGCTGGCGACGGAGCAGGACCGCGCCGACCTCGCCGCCGCCTTCCAGCATGCCGTCGCCGCCGTGCTGGCGGACCGCGCCCGCAACGCCCTGGCCCTGCTGCCCGGCGCCACCGCCCTGGTGGTGGCCGGCGGCGTCGCCGCCAACCAGGGGGTGCGCGCCGCCCTCGCCGCCGAGGCCGCCCGCGCCGCCCTGCCGCTGATCGCCCCGCCCATCCGCCTCTGCACCGACAATGCGGTGATGATCGCCTGGGCGGGGATCGAGCGCCTGCGCGCCGGCCTCACCGACCCGCTGGACCACGCCCCGCGCCCGCGCTGGCCCCTCGACGAGCTGCGCGCGGAGGCCACCGCATGAACTACCGCCACGCCTTCCATGCCGGCAATTTCGCCGACTGCATGAAACATGCCCTCATCGTCGCCCTCGTCCGCCGGCTGGCGATGAAGGACACGCCCTTCCGCGTGCTCGACACCCATGCCGGCATCGGCGCCTACGACCTCACCGGCTCCGAGGCGGAGCGCACCGGGGAGTGGAAGCGCGGCGTCGGCCGGCTGCTGGACATTGAGGAGGGGCCGCTGGCCGACTGGCTGGACCTCGTCCGCCGCGCCGGCTTCCCGCCGCGCTACCCCGGCAGCCCGGCCCTGGTGCGCATGCTGCTGCGCCCGCGCGACCGCCTGGTGCTCTGCGAACTGCATGAGGAGGACAGCGCCACCCTGCGCACCCTCTTCCGCGGCGACCCGCAGACCGCCGTCCACAAGCGCGACGCCTGGGAGGCGCTCACCGCCCTCACCCCCTTCGCCGAGAAGCGCGGCCTCGTGCTGGTCGATCCGCCCTTCGAGCTGGAGGGCGAGTTCACCCGCATGGCGGAGGCGCTGGAAACCCTGGCGCACCGCTTCCGCGCCGGGGTGCAGGCGCATTGGTACCCGATCAAGCACCGCGCCCCGGTGCGCGCCTTCCACACCGCCATCCAGGAGAGCGGCGTGCGCGACGTGCTGGCCTGTGAAATGTGGCTGCGCGAGCCGACCGACCCGCAGCGCCTCAATGGCTGCGGCCTCGTGGTGGTGAACCCGCCCTGGAAGTTCGAGGAGGAGGCCCGCGCCATCCTCGCCGCCCTGCTGGAGCATCTCGGCGATGGCGAGCCGGGGCAGGGCTGCGCCGTCACCCGCCTCACCGAGGAATAGGCCGCCCATGCAAAAGATCGCGGTGATCGGCGCCGGCGCCTGGGGCACGGCGCTGGCCCTCCAGGCCGCGCGCGCGGGGGGGGAAGTCGCCCTCTGGGCGCGCGATGCCACCCGCGCGGCGGCGATGCAGGAAAGGCGCGAGAACACGGCCCATCTGCCGGGCTGGACCCTGCCCGCCGCCATCACCGTCACGGCCGATCCGGCGGCGGCGGTGGCGGGGGCCGGGCTGGTGCTGCTCGTCATCCCGGCCCAGCACATGGCGCGCGTGCTGGAAGGCTTCCCGGCCGCCCTGCCCCCCGCCCTCGTCGCCGCCAAGGGCGTGACGGCGGAAGGCCACCGCCTGCCGCTGGAAACCCTGGCCCTGGCGCGGCCGGGGCTGGCCGCCGGCGTGCTCTCCGGCCCGAATTTCGCCGCCGAGGTCGCCGCCGGCCTGCCCGCCGCCGCCATCATCGCCAGCACAGAGGCCAGCCTGCGCGAGGCCGCCATCCAGCGCCTCGCCACCCCCGGCTTCCGCCTCTACGGGCAGGAGGACGCGGTGGGCGCCCAGGTCGGCGGCGCGGCGAAAAACGTCATCGCCATCGCCGCAGGCGCCGTCATGGGCGCCGGCCTCGGCGAGAATGCCCGCGCCGCCCTCGTCACCCGCGGCATCGCCGAGATCGGGCGCCTCGCCCTCGCCCTCGGCGGGCGGATGGAAACCGTCTCGGGACTCTCGGGGCTCGGCGACCTTCTGCTGACCTGCACCGGGCCCGGGAGCCGAAATTTCTCGCTCGGCTTCGCCCTCGGCCAGGGGCAGACCTTGAAAAACATCCTGGCGGCGCGGAACAGCGTGACGGAAGGCGTCGCCACCGCCCCGGCCCTGCTGGCACGGGCGGAAAGCGTGGGGGTGGAGATGCCCATCACCCGCGCGGTCAGCGAAGTGCTCCAGGGGCGGCACGATGTCGTCAGCGCCATGCGGGCGCTGATGGGAAGGCCGCTCAGGGCGGAGTAGGGTTTAAATTTAAATAAATAAAAGCAGGGGCGCTGCCCCCAGGCCCCCGCCGGGGGGACAGGGTCCCCCCGGACCCCGCCATCAGTTGGCGCCAAACTGAACGCGGGGTCCGGGGTGGCCGTGCCACCCCGGCGGGGGTTCAGGGGGCAGCGCCCCCTGCTTAATCGGCCCGCAGCGCCGCCCCAGCCGCCAGCGGCGCGAGGGGCAGGGCCGCCGCCACCAGCGCCCCGAGCAGCAGCAGGAAGGGCCGCGCGCTCAACCCGCTGGCCGCCGCCTCGATCCCCGCGGCGCCGAAGATCATGGCGGGAATGGCGAGCGGCAGCACGAGCAGCGGCAGCAGCACCCCACCCCGCCGCGCCCCGAGCGTCAGCGCCGCCCCCGCCGTGCCGAGCAGGGAGAGAAACATCGTCCCCAGCCCGAGCACGAGCAGCGCGACGCCCCAGGCCTCTTCCGGCAGGTTGAGCATGGCGGCGGCGACGGGGGTGGCGAGCAGCAGCGGCGCGCCGGTGGTCAGCCAGTGGGCCACCGCCTTGGCCGCCGCGATCTGCGCCCCGGACAGGCCGGAGAGCAGGAGCTGGTCCAGCGACCCATCCTCCGCCTCCGCGCCGAAGAGACGGTCGAGCGGCAGCAGCGCGGCGAGCAGGGCGGCGGCCAGCAGGGCGCCCGGCGCGAGTCGCGCCAGGGTTTCCGGCGCCGGACCCACCCCGAAGGGGAAAAGAGCCGTGACCAGCAGGAAGAACAGGCATGCGGCCAGCGTATCGGCCGGGTGCCGCGCGGCGAGCAGCAGCTCGCGCCGCAGGAGGGCGATCATTCCGCGTCCTCCAGCGGCGGCGCAAGCCGGAATTCACGGGCATCGGGCAGCGGCAGCGGCACATGGGTGGCGGCCACCACCGCCCCGCCGCGCGCCCGGTGCGCCGCCAGCAGCGTGCCGAAGCGGGCGATGGAGGCGGCATCCAGCCCCACCGAGGGCTCGTCCAGCAGCCAGAGCGGCACGGGGGCCAGCGCCAGCCGGGCCAGGGCCAGGCGCCGCTTCTGCCCGGCCGAGAGCAGCCGCGCCGGCAGCTCCGCCAGGGCCGAGAGATCCACGGCGGCCAGGGCCGCGGCGATGTCCCCGCCCCAGCGGCGCGACCAGAAGAGGAGGTTCTCCGCCGCCGTCAGGCCGGGCTTCAGCGCCTCGGCATGGGCGAGGTAGCGCAGCCGGGCGGCATGCGCCACGCGGTCGGCCAGGGCGGGCGCGCCGTGCCAGAGGATCTCGCCCTCCGCGACGGGGACGAGTCCCGCCAGCACGCGGAGCAGAGTCGATTTTCCCGCGCCATTGGCACCGGTCAGGAGAATGGCCTCACCCGGTGAGATGGAGAGCGACAGGCCGGTAAACACCACCCGCTCCCCCCGCAGCACGCCGATATCTTTCGCTTCCAGCACGGCACCCCAGCCCACGCCCGCCGATGGACCGTGGCACCGCTCCGTGTAATAAGCGGCAGCGTTCGCAGCAAATATTGAGGGACCCCGGACCATGCGGATGATCGGGCAGGACAGCCTGAAAGCGCGGCAAGCGCTGACGGTGGACGGCAAGGTTTACCATTATTTCAGCCTGCCCGAAGCGGCGAAGAGCATCGGCGACGTCAGCCGCCTGCCCTTCAGCCTGAAGGTGCTGCTGGAGAACGTCCTCCGCTTCGAGGACGGCCGTTCCTACACCGTGGACGACGCCAAGGCCGTCGCCGAATGGGTGAAGGACGGCAGGTCGGACAAGGAAGTTCCCTTCCGTCCGGCGCGCATCCTGATGCAGGACTTCACCGGCGTCCCCGCCGTGGTCGACCTGGCCGCCATGCGCGATGGCATCCTGAAGCTCGGCGGCGACCCGAAGCGGGTGAACCCGCTGGTGCCCGTCGACCTCGTCATCGACCACTCGGTGATGGTGGACGTCTCGGCGACGCCGACGGCGCTTCAGAAAAACGTCGATATCGAGTTCGAGCGCAATGGCGAGCGCTATGAGTTCCTGCGCTGGGGCCAGGAGGCGTTCAACAACTTCCGCGTCGTCCCCCCCGGCACCGGCATCTGCCACCAGGTGAACCTGGAGTATCTGGCGCAGGGCGTCTGGACCGCCACCGACGCCGGCGACACCTTTGCCTACCCCGACAGCTGCTACGGCACCGACAGCCACACCACCATGGTGAACGGCCTCGGCGTGCTCGGCTGGGGTGTCGGCGGCATCGAGGCCGAGGCCGCCATGCTCGGCCAGCCCATCGCCATGCTCATCCCCGACGTGATCGGCTTCAAGATCACCGGCAAGCTGCGCGAGGGCGTGACCGCCACCGACATGGTGCTGACGGTGACGCAGATGCTGCGCAAGAAGGGCGTGGTCGGCAAGTTCGTCGAGTTCTTCGGCCCTGGCCTCGACCAGATGCCGCTCGCCGACCGCGCCACCATCGGCAACATGGCCCCGGAATACGGCGCCACCTGTGGCATCTTCCCGGTCGACGAGATCACGCTCGACTATCTGCGCCTCTCCGGCCGTGACGAGCACCGCATCAACCTGGTGCGCGAATACTACAAGGCCCAGGGCATGTTCCGCGAGCCGGGCCAGCCGGACCCGGTCTTCACCGACACGCTGGAACTCGACCTCTCCACCGTCGTCCCCTCGATGGCCGGCCCGAAGCGCCCGCAGGACCGCGTGGCGCTGGACAACGCCGCCCCCGCCTTCGCCAAGGAACTCGCCTCCGGCAACCTCGGCGTGCCGGGCGACAAGGCCGATCTGCGCGTCCCCGTCGAGGGCGCCAATTTCGACCTCGGCCATGGCGATGTGGTGATCGCCGCCATCACCTCCTGCACCAACACCTCCAACCCCTATGTGCTGGTCGCCGCCGGCCTCGTGGCGAAGAAGGCCAATGAGCTCGGCCTGACGACCAAGCCCTGGGTCAAGACCTCGCTGGCCCCCGGCTCGCAGGTGGTGACGGATTATCTCGACAAGGCCGGGCTGACGCCGCATCTCGACGCGCTGGGCTTCCAGACCGTCGGCTATGGCTGCACCACCTGCATCGGCAATTCCGGCCCGCTGCCGGACCCGATCGTGGACGCCATCGAGGCCAACAAGCTGGTCGCCGTCTCCGTCCTCTCGGGCAACCGCAACTTCGAGGGCCGCGTCCACCAGAACGTCCGCGCCAACTACCTGGCCTCGCCGCCGCTGGTGGTCGCCTACGCCCTGGCCGGCAGCATCACCAAGGATATCACCAAGGAGCCGATCGGCACCGGCAAGAACGGCCAGCCGGTCTATCTGAAGGATATCTGGCCGAGCACGCGGGAGGTGGTGGACACCGTCGCCGCCGTCGTGACGCGCGAGATGTTCCAGAGCCGCTACTCCGACGTGTTCAAGGGCCCGACCCAGTGGCAGGCCATCCGCGTCGATGCCGGCTCGGACACCTATCGCTGGAACTCCGGCTCCACCTACGTGCAGAACCCGCCCTATTTCGAGGGCATGGGCGCCGAGCCGGGTGAGATCGCCTCGGTCAAGGGCGCGCGGGTGCTGGCCCGGCTCGGTGACTCCATCACCACCGACCACATCAGCCCGGCCGGCAACATCAAGAAGACCTCGCCCGCCGGCGAGTACCTGGTCGAGCACCAGGTCCGGCAGGCGGACTTCAACAGCTACGGCGCCCGCCGCGGCAACCACGAAGTCATGATGCGCGGCACCTTCGCCAACATCCGCATCAAGAACGAGATGGTCCCCGGCATCGAGGGCGGCATCACCAAGCACCAGCCCTCGGGCGAGGTCATGCCGATCTACGACGCCGCCATGAAGTACAAGGCCGAGGGCACCCCCCTCGTCATCTTCGGCGGCAAGGAATACGGCACCGGCTCCTCGCGCGACTGGGCGGCCAAGGGCACCTTCCTGCTCGGCGTCAAGGCCGTGATCTGCGAGAGCTTCGAGCGCATCCACCGCTCCAACCTCGTCGGCATGGGCGTGCTGCCGCTGGTCTTCCAGCCGGGTGAGAACCGCGAGACCCTCGGCCTGACGGGCGAAGAGGTGATCGACATCATCGGCCTGGAAGAGCTGAAGCCCCGCATGCTGCTGGACCTCGTCATCCATCGTCCGGATGGCAGCACCACCACCACCAAGGTGCTGTGCCGCGTCGATACCGCCGACGAGGTCGAGTACTACAAGAATGGCGGCATCCTGCACTACGTGCTGCGCAACATGGCGAAGGCGGCCTGATCTCCAGGCTTTCCCTCCGCGGAGAGACCGGGCCGGGGCAGCAATGCCCCGGCCCTTTTTTTCGGCCGGGACAGCGCAGGGCAGGCGCCAGAAAAGGAGAGGCAGAAAGGGGGGCCAGAAACAGGAAGGGCGCCAGCCCCGTCCTGGGGTGGCGCCCGTCCTGAGATGCGCGTGAAGGGGAAGTCAGTCTAGTGCTCAGGCCGCTTCAGGCGAAGCGGACCAAACAGGGGTGCATTCCACGGCAGGGCCAGGAGGCCGCGCAAGGCATTGCGAGCGGTCAGCGGGCGACGAGCGTGGGTCCAGGTCATCAGCGCGAGCCTCCTTGGTTGAGAACAAGGTGATTTTCACGCCTGGGGGTAAAAACTTTCTTTAAAGCGCCTCGAAAAAGAGATTTTTTGCGTGGGGTGGGTCGCTTTTTTTGCAGAGCCCTGCCGGCCAGCAAGAGCGTTCTTTTTTGAAAAAAAAGAACCAAAAAACTTTTCCCCGCTGGCCGAGCGCATCACCTGGATGCGCTCGGCCAGCGGGGAAAATGCGAAGAGGCGGCGGGGAAATCAGGCGACGCGGACAGCGGTCAGGAAGCCATCCACCTGCCGCTGCAATTTGCGGCCCACCTTCTGCAACTCCTCCACCGAGCGGAAGACCGTCGCGGCGGCCTCGCCCGTCACGGCGCTGTCCTGCGCCACGCTGGCAATGGTCTGCGTCACCTCATTGGTGCCATGCGCGGCCAGCTGCACGCTGCGGGCGATTTCCTGCGTCGCCACGCTCTGCTCCTCCACCGCGGCGGCAATGGCGCTGGCCGAGTGGTCGATGCCCTCCACCCCCTCGGTAATGGCCTGCACCGCCATCACCGCCGCGCCCGTCGCCTGCTGGATCTGGCCCACCAGCTCGGCGATGCCATCGGTGGCCTTGGCGGTTTCGTTGGCCAGGTTCTTCACCTCGCTGGCCACCACGGCGAAGCCCTTGCCGGCCTCGCCGGCGCGGGCGGCCTCGATCGTCGCGTTGAGGGCCAGCAGGTTGGTCTGGCCGGCGATGCGGCGGATCAGCTCCACCACATCGCCAATGCGCGAGGCGGAATCCTGCAACTGCTGCACCACGGCGCCGGTGCGCTCCGTCTGGCTGGAGACATCGCGCGTGGCGGTGGCGGAACCCTGCACCCGCGCGGCGATCTCGCGGATCGAGGCGCCCAGCTCCTCCGTCGCGGCGGCCACGGTGTTGACATTCTCCAGCGCGCCATCGGCCGAGCGCGCGGCGGATTGCGCCCGCTCGCCGGTCTGCCCCGCCTGCTGGCGCATCTGGCCGGCGGTGCCCTGCAGCCCCTCCCCGGCGCGGGCCAGCTCGGCCAGGGCCTCGCCCACGCTGTGCTCGAAATCCTGGCACAGCCCGGCGACGATCTCGGCGCGCTGCAATTCCGCCTGCTGCTGCTGCATCTGGCGCTGGCGCAGCGCCTCGGCCTCCGCCGCCCCCAGGCGCAGCGCCTCCAGCGCCTCGCCCATGCGGCGGAACTCATCCTCGGCGCGCGGCAGCGCCACGGGGGTATCGAGGTCCTGCCGCGCCAGCCGCCCCACCGCCTCGCGCAGCGACAGCACCGGCCGCGCCAGGCGGCGCAGCAGGATGACCGCCGCCACCACCGCCAGCAGCACCGCCCCGGCCAGCAGGACGGCGGACACCACCATGCCGCGCCACGCCTCCTCGCGCAGCGTGGCGGCGCGTTCCACCGCGAGGTCCAGCGCGGCATTGCCGATGCCCACCACCCGGGCGAAGGGCGCGTTGCAGCGCTGCGTCCATTCCTGCGCCGGCACCGCGGGCTTGCCGCTGCCATCGAGGCGGCCCAGCACGCCATCCATCCAGCGGTTGGCCTCCTGCATCTCCTGCCGCACCAGCTTCGCCTCGGCGCGCAGCGTGGTGGAGGCGCCGGGGCGCGCCAGCAGGTCGTCCAGCGCATCCAGCCCGATCACCGCCCGCGCGCGCTGCGCCGCCAGCTCATTCTGCTGCGGCACCGTCAGCGGCTGGCTGGTGGCCACCATGGCGCGCAGCATCGAGCATTGCCGGCCGAAATAAGAGCGCGACTCCCAGGATTGCTGGCGGATCTGCACCAGCTCGGCGAAGTAGCCGTCGATCAGCCGCATCCGCGTGCTGACCACGGAGGAGACATCGCCCAGCTTCTCCCCCGCATCGGCCACGGCCAGGGTCAGGGGCTGCATGGTGGCGAGGTTGCGCGCCGCGCGCGGCTGGGCGGCGATCTGGTCGGCCAGGGACAGGTTGCGGTGCACGGCGGCCGAGCTCTCGCCCAAGGCCGCCAGGGGCCTCTCCAGCTCCGGCACGCCCAGGCCACGCGCCGATTCATCCGCCGCGCGCAGCCAGCGCTCCGCCTCCGAGCGCGCATTGCGCAAGGCCTCGGAGGCATCGTCCTGCGTCAGCAGCGCCGTGCCCAGCGGGCCGGTCAGGAGCCGCACCTGCTGGCTGGCGCGGAACAGCACGCGGTCCACCTCCGACACGGTCACCGCGGTTTCCGCCTGGCGCAGCTGCGCCGCCGACTCCACCAATGACACGCCGGACTGCACCAGGAAGCCGAGCAACGGAATGGCGAACACCACCGCCAGCAGCGTCACCACTGATCCACGCCAACGCGACATCGCGGAAACCCCTGAGCCCCTTCACAAGAACGTTAAGCAACCTGGGTGAACAGGGGCTGAACGGATGCAACCTTCCTGGGGCATCGGCATTGCCCGGCCGCAGAAAGGCTGCCGCCATGACCGTGCTCCGCCGCATCGACCATATTTCAGACCTGCATTTCGGCCGGGTGGACGAGGGTGTGGCCGAGGCCCTGCTCGCCGCGCTGAATGACGGGCCGGCGGATCTCGTGGTCATCAGCGGCGACCTGACGATGCGCGCCCGCCGCCGCGAGTATCAGGCCGCCCGCCGCTTCATCGCGGCGCTGAAGGCCCCTGTGCTGGTGGTGCCGGGCAATCACGACATCCCCACCTATTGGCCCTGGGAGCGCTTCCTCGACCCCTTCGGCCGCTGGCACCGCTACATCAACCCGGATACGGAACCGCTCTGGCAGGATGAGCATCTGGCGGTGATCGGGCTCAACACCGTGGTCCGCGCCGCGCCGCGGCTCGCCTGGCAGGAGGGGCGGGTGAAGCGCCACCGGCTGGAGCGCCTGCTGCAACGTCTGGCGCGGCTGCCGCCGGGCCTGTTCCGCGTCGTCGTCGCCCATCATCCCTTCCTCGCCCCGGAGGACGCGCCGGAGACACCGCTCGCCCATCGCGCCGCCCCTGCCCTGGCGGCGCTGCGGCAGGCGGGGGTCCGCCTCATCCTCGCGGGGCATCTGCATCGCGGCTATGTCCGCCTGCATCGTGGCACCACGGCGGAGGGGGAGGACCTGCTGGTGGTCCAGGCCGGCTCCGCCACCTCCACCCGCCTGCGCGGGGAGCCCAACGCCTATAACCGCATCCTCATCCAGGACGGGCAGCCCAGCATCACGCCCCGCCGCTGGAACGGCCACACCTGGCTGTGATTCTTCTTTCAGGCTGCTTTTCTTTCAGGCTGCCGCTGTCTCCCGGCACGGCGGGACTCTTTTTCAGGCTGCCGCCGTCTCCCGGTATGGCGGGACGCAAACGGATAAAAGTTTTTTGGTTCTTTTTTCCAAAAAAGAACCTCTTCACCGCCTCCCCTGCGGCATTGCGAGGGCCAGCGGCAGTGCCGCAGCGCAGAGCAGGGCCATGGCCAGGAAGACGCCACCTCCGAAGGCGGCGTAGAGCGGCCCGGAGGCGAGGGTCATCAGCCCCGTGAGCAGGCCGACGCCGAGCGCGGCGTGGAGGGTCTGCGCCGTTCCAGCCTGGGCCGGGGGCACCAGGGCCAGCAGCAGATTCATGGCGGCGAGGTGCTGGGCGCCGAAGCTGAAGGCGTGCAGCCATTGCGCCAGGGCGAGCACCGGCAGGTCGGTGCTGGCGGCGAGGGCGAGCCAGCGCAGCAGCCCCGCGCCCGCCGCCAGCAGCGCCAGCCCGCGCGCGCCCAGCCGCCGCATCAGCCGCCGCCCGGCCATGAAGAGCAGCACCTCCCCCACCACGCCCTCGGCCCAGAGCAGGCCGATGGTGCCGGGGGAATGCCCCGCCGCCGCCCAGTGGATGGCGGCGAAGCCGTAATAGGCGGCGTGGCTGGCCTGGATCAGCCCGGAGAGCAGCAGCAGCCGCGCCAGCCCCGGCAGGCGCAGCGTGGCCAGGAAGCCGGCCCGGCGTGGTCCGCTCTCGCGCGGCAGCGGGCGGGGCAGGGTGAGGGCGGCGGCCAGGGTGGCCAGCATGCCGCCCGCCACCAGCCAGGGCACCAGCCCCAGCCCCCAGCCCCCCACCAGCCAGCCCGCCAGGGCCGAGGCCAGCATGAAGGCGAGCGAGCCCGCGGCGCGCACCCGGCCATAGTCGATCCGCCCCTGCCCGGCCGCGCCCAGCGCCAGCGTGTCGGAGAGCGGGATGATGGGCGCGCTGGCGGCATTGAAGGCGGCCTGCACCGCCAGGAAGCCGAGCAGCCCCGCCGCCCCGGCGAAGCCCGCCGCCGCCAGCGCCCCGGCCAGGGCGACGAGGCCGAGCAGCCAGCGCGGATCGGCCAGGGCATCGGCGCCGCGCCCGGCCAGCGGCCCGGCCAGCAGCCGCACGCCCGAGCCCAGCGCCAGGGCCAGCGAGACCTCCCCCGGCGCCAGCCCGCGCGCGGCGAGGAAGGCGGGCAGGAAGGGCTGCACCACGCCAATGGTGGCGAAGACGGCGCTGAACAGCGCCAGATAGGGCAAGGCAGGAATGACGGGAACCAACAGCGGGTCAGGGGCGGCAGATCAGGGGTGGCATTCTTGGGGGAGGCCGCGGCGAAGTCCACCCACGCCGCAAGGGGGGCGCCGCATCCGCGGGAGGGTTGGGAAGCCCCGGCGGCGGCGGGCATGGGGCGGGCTTCGCCCCCTCATGCGCCCCTTTTCTTTCCCTTGGTTCTTTCCCTTGGTCAGGCTTCCCTGCACCCGCCTTCAGCTAGCCGGCTGGCAGTTCGCCGTACCGGCGGCCCTCAGGCGATGCGGGTGAGGAAGCCCTCCACCGAGCCGCGCAGGGTCGTGTTGCGGGTCTGCAAGGTTTGCGCGGCGCCCGAGAGGGCATCGACCTGCCGTTCCGCCTCGCCCGCGGCGCTGCGCACTTCCTCGCTGCGGCGGGCCACCTCGTTGGTGCCGCGGGCGGCGGCGGCGGCGGCGCGGGCGATCTCCCGCGTCGCGGCGCCCTGCTCCTCAACGGCGGCGGCGATGCTGCTGCTGATGCGGTCCACCTCGGCGATGGTGCCGGCGATGCTGCCGATCGCCTCCACCGCCGCGCCGGTGGCCTGGCGCATGGCCTCGATCTGGCCGCCGATTTCCTCGGTGGCGCGGGCGGTCTGGTTGGCGAGGTTCTTCACCTCGGAGGCGACGACGGCGAAGCCCTTGCCGGCCTCACCGGCGCGCGCCGCCTCGATGGTGGCGTTCAGCGCCAGCAGGTTGGTCTGCCCGGCGATGGCGCCGATCAGCTTGACGACATCGCCGATGCGCTCGGCGGCCTCGCTCAGCGCCTGCATGGTGGCGTCGCTGCGCTGGGCGGCGCCGGCGGCGGCGCCGGCCACCTGGGTGGCCTCGCCGGTCTGGCGGGAGATTTCCTGCACGGCGGAGGCCATCTGCTCGGCCGCGGCGGCGACGGTGCGCACCTCGGTGGCGGTGCTGTCCGCCGCATGGGCGGCGGCGCTGCCGGCCTGGGCGGTGCGCTGGGCCACCTGGCGCAGCGTCTCCGCCGCGCCATCCACCGCCTGCGCCGCCTGGCCCAGCCCGGCCATGGCGGTATCGACCTCGTGGCGGAAGACGCCGACGGCCTCGGCATAGACCTCGGCGCGCTTCAGCCGCGCCGCGTTCTGGGTGCGCGAATCGTGTTCCAGCGCCTCGGCCTGGAGCAGGCTTTCGCGCAGGTTCTCAGCCGCCGCGGCCAGGATGCCGATCTCGTCGGCGCGGCGGGCGCCGGGCACGGCGCGGTCCAGCCGCCCGGCGGCCATGGCGGCGATGCTGTCCGTCGTCTCGCGCAGCGGCCGCAGGATGGAGCGCCGCACCACCAGCACCAGCACCGCGCCGAGCAGGGCCAGCGAGGCCAGGGCGATGCCGAGCATCAGGGTGGAGAGGCGGTCGGCATAGGCGATGGCGGAGGCGGCGGTCTCGTTGCTGTCGTGCTCGGCCGCCTTGGCCGCCTTGTCGAGCTGGGCGTTCAGCGCGCGGCGGTTGGCGCGGTTGGTCTCGTTGTTGCCCATGCGGTTGGCGGCGGGGGGGCCTTCCTCCACCCCGGCCCGCGCGATCTCCAGCCGGAAGCGCACGAAATCGGCCACGATGCGGGAGAGCGCCTCGAACTCGGCGAGTTCGGCGGGCGGCACCAGGGCGCGCCAGGCGGCCATTTCCTGCTCCAGCCCGGCGAGGCCGTTGCGCAGCGAGGTGGCGGCGCGGCGCGCATCCTCGCCCGGCTGGGCGAAATAGAGCAGCCGGCTGTCGGCCACGGCTTCCATCACCCGGGTGTTCACCCGTTCCGCCCGCCAGGCGGCGGCACCGGCGCGCTGGGCCTCGCGGACCTCGCCCTGGTAGCTCGACAGGGCCCAGAGGGCGAGAAACGCCATGCCCAACGCCACCGCGCCGGACAAGCCGAGCAGGGCGTAGATGCGTGTCGCCAGGGAGCGAGACAGCCAGCCGATCATCCAGTCCTCTCCTGTGGGGCATGCAGCGCGGGGTGCGCGGGGGGGCCTGATGGCGCGCCGGGTCCCTTGCCCCTGCCCCGAGTCACATCATTGAGAGGCTTCCCTAAGGAAGCGTTGAGGGGCCACGGTTGCAACGCCCCCCGCTTGGCGTCACACAGGGGGCGGAATGCCCGACCGCGCCCCCACCTCCGCCGCCGCGTCCATGTTCCCCGCGCGGGTCAAGGCCGTGCTCGGCCCGACCAACACCGGCAAGACCCACCTCGCCATCACCCGCATGCTGGCGCATGCCTCGGGCATCATCGGCTTCCCGCTGCGCCTGCTGGCGCGCGAGAACTATGACCGCATGGTGGCGGTGAAGGGGGAGCAGCAGGTCGCCCTCATCACCGGCGAGGAAAAGATCATCCCCCCCGGCGCCAAATGGTTCGCCTGCACGGTCGAGGCCATGCCGCTGGACCGCCGGGTGGAATTCGTCGCGGTGGACGAGATCCAGCTCTGCGCCGACCCGGATCGCGGCCATGTCTTCACCGACCGGCTGCTGCGCGCCCGCGGCATGGTCGAGACCATGTTCCTCGGCGCCGAGACCATCCGCCCGCTGCTCCAGCGCCTCGTCCCCCAGGCGGAGATCGAGACGCGGCCGCGCCTGTCCGAGCTGCGCCATGCCGGCCCGGCCAAGCTGACGCGGCTGCCACCGCGCTCGGCCGTCGTCGCCTTCTCCGCCGGGGAGGTCTATGCCATCGCCGAGGCCATCCGCCGCCGGCGCGGCGGCTGCGCCGTGGTGATGGGGCGCCTCTCCCCGCGCACGCGCAACGCCCAGGTGGCGCTCTACCAGAATCGCGAGGTGGATTTCCTGGTGGCGACGGACGCCATCGGCATGGGGCTGAACATGGATGTGGACCATGTCGCCTTCGCGTCCTTGCAGAAATTCGACGGCCACCGCCCCCGCCCGCTCTCGGCGCAGGAGGCGGCGCAGATCGCCGGCCGCGCCGGGCGCGGCATGCGCGATGGCAGCTTCGGCGTCACCGCCGACTGCCCGCCTTTGCCGGAGGAGATGGTGGCCAAGATCGAGGGCCACCAGTTCGAGTCGCTGCAGACCCTGGCCTGGCGCAACGCGGCGCTGGATTTCAGCGGCGTCGACGCCCTGCTGGACAGCCTGGCCGCGCCGCCGCCGGTGCCCGGCCTCTCCAAGGGCCATGACGCGACGGACCACATCACGCTGGAAGCCCTCTCGCGCGATGCCGAGATCCGCCAGATGGCGCGCGGCACGGCGCGGGTGCGGCTGCTGTGGGAAGCCTGCCAGATCCCGGATTTCCGCAAGCTGGCGGATGACAGCCACACCCGCCTCTGCGCCCGCATCTTCGGCCATCTGGTGAAGGAGCGCGGCCTGCCGGCGGAGTGGGTGGCCGCCCAGATCGCCCAATGCGCCTCCACCGAGGGCGACCTCGACACGCTGATGGCCCGGCTTTCGGCGATTCGCGTCTGGACCTATATCGCTGCGCGCGCCGACTGGATGCGCGACGCCGCCCGATTCCAGGATGCCGCCCGCGCCGCCGAGGATGCGGTGAGCGACGCCCTGCATGAGCGGCTGACCGCACGTTTCGTTGATCGGCGGGCCGCACACCTGATCCGCCGTCTCGACGAGTCGGCGGATGAGTTACTCTCCGCCGTCACCCGCCAAGGCGAGGTGGTGGTGGAAGGCCATCCGGTTGGCCAAGTGAAGGGTTTCGTGTTTGAACCCGATGCCGCTGCGGGTAATGGGGAGGAGCGCAAGCTTGTCCTGCGTGCCGCCCGCCGTGCCCTGCAGAGTGAGATGCCGAAGCGCGTGACTGAGATCGAAACCGCGTCCGACGACGCTTTCGCCCTGACCCCGTCCCACCGCATCACCTGGAACGGTGACGAGGTCGCCCGCCTGCGGCCCGGCCCCACCCCGGACAAGCCGCTGGTCGAGCCCCTGCCCTCCGACCTGCTGGACGGCGCGCAGCGGGAGCGCATCCGCGCCCGCCTCGCCACCTGGCTGGAGGCGCTGCTCAAGCGCGAATTCGCCCCCCTCGACACCGTCGAGACCAAGGCGGCGGAGGATGGCGCGCTGCGCGGCCCGGCCTTCCGCCTGCGCGAGTATCTCGGCCTGGTGCCCGGCGGCACCGAGGCCGAGGTGAACCCGGAGCTGCGCCAGAAGCTGAAGGGCATCGGCATCCGCGCCGGGCGCTTCGCCCTCTACCTGCCCGAGATGCTGAAGCCCCGCCCCATGGCGCTGCGCGCGCAGCTCTGGGCGCTGAAGGCCGATTGCGACGTCCCCGCCGTGCCGGGCGGCGGCCTCGTCTCCGTGCCGCCGCCGGAAGGCTGGCCGGAGGGCTTCGCCGAGACGATGGGCTGGGTGAAGGCCGGCCCCGTGCTGCTGCGCCTCGACGTGGCGGAGCGCGTGGCGGGCGAGCTCGGGCACCTGACGCGCCGCGCCCCGGCCATGCTGCCGCCCGATGTCGCCAGCCGCCTGGGCGTGAAGGCCGATATCCTGCCGGCCGTCCTGCAAACCCTGGGCTTCCGCCTGATCACCGCCGAGCCGCTGGCCGAGGACGCCTTCGGCCCGCCGAGCCCGGCCATGGTCAGCGCCCGGCGCGAGGAGCATCGCCACGGCCCGCGCCGCCACGGCCCCGGCCAGGGGCAGCGCCGCGAGGGCGAGCGTGGTGGCCCGCGTGGCGAGCGCCGCGAGGGCGAGCGTGGCCCCCGCC
>NZ_JANFNY010000190.1 GCF_024437745.1 Roseomonas sp. GC11
CCGCTGCTGGCCGCGGCCACCGCCCTGCCCGGCCTGCCCGCCCTGCTGCTGGTGGCGCAGGAGGAGGCCGTGGCCCTGGCGCCGTGGCGCCGCCATGCCGGCTGGGTGACGATGCTGGCCCTGCTGGTGCTGGGGCTGCTCGGCGGCGGCACGGCGCTGCTGCTCTCCGAGGCGGCGCGGCGGCTGGAGCAGCAGCAGGCCACCACCCGCCGGCTGCGCCTGCTGGCCGGCGGCTCGGCCGAGATCGCCGCCGCCAGTGAATTGCCCGCCCTGCTGGACAGCCTGGCCCGCCTGGCGCGGGAGGTGGCGGGGGCGCGGGGGGCGGTGCTCTGGCATCCCAACGCGGCCGCCCCGGCTGCCAGCTGGGCGCCCGGCCATGGTCTGCCGCCGCCGGTGCAGGCGCGGCTGCTGGAACTGGCCGCTTCCCCCGCCGCGCGGTCCGCCGGCGCGCCCGTCGCCCTGCCGGCCAGCCTCGCGGAGGGGCTGCCGCCGCTGCTGCTGCTGCCGCTCCGCCAGGGGGAAGCGGTGCCCAGGGAAGCGGTGCCCAGGGAAGCGGTGCCCAAGGAAGCGGTGCCCAGGGAAGCGGTGCCGGGGGAGGTGGCGCCGGCCGGCCTGTTGCTGCTCGCCGCCGGGGAAGGCGATGGGGCGGAGCCCTTCGGCGCCGATGACCGCGCCGCCCTGGCCCCGCTGCTGCGGCTGGGGGAGGCCGCGCTGCAGAACCGCCTGCTGATCGCCGCGCTGCACCGCGCGGTGCAGGAGGCGGAGAGCGGCCGGGCCCGGGTGGAGACCCTGCTGGACGCCATGGGGGATGCGGTGCTGGCGGTGGATGTCGGCTGGCGGGTGATGCATGCCAACCGCGCGGCGCGCCGCCTGCTGGCCGCCTCAGCTCGGGAAGGGGGCCAGGAAGCTGGCCAGGAGGGGAGCGAGGCGCGGCTGGAGGGCCGCCTGCTCTGGGAATGCTGCCCCGCCCTGGCGCGGGAGGAGGCGATGACGCCCCTGCACCGCGCCGCCGCGCGTGGGGAGCGGACGGATTTTTTCCTGTCTCTGCCGCTGGCCTCGCCGCGCGCCGGTGGGGTGCAGCCCTTCCAGGGGCTGGCCTGGCCGGCGGGGGATGGCATCGCGCTGCATCTGCGCGCGCGGGAGCCGGCGGACCCGGCCGGGGAGGCGCGGCTGCGCCTGCTGGCGCAGTTGGCGCTGCGGGCCACGCGCGGGCCGGGCGGCGC
>NZ_JANFNY010000191.1 GCF_024437745.1 Roseomonas sp. GC11
GGCGCGGGGGGCGGGGCCGCCAGCACGGGCGTCACGGGCACCGGCGGCGCGGCCGGTGGCGCGGGCAGCAGCCCCGATGCCGGTGGTGGTGGCGGCGGCGGTGGGAGCGGCGCGGGCCCTGGTGGCGCCGCCTCTAACGCCACCATCCCCGGTGGTGGCGGCGGCGGCGGTGGCAATGGCTTCACCTCGGGCACGGGCGGCACGGGCGGAGCCACTTACAGCGCGGGCGGCAATGCCACCCTCTATGGCGGCGGCGGCGGCGCGGGCTATTCCGGCGGCAGCGGCGGCAATGGTGCCGATTTCGGCGGCGGCGGCGGCGGCGCCAATGGCGTGGGCGGCAATGGCGGCTTCGGCGGCGGCGGCGGCGGCGGCTCGCAATCCTCCTCCGTGCTGGCCTTCGATGGCGGCACTGGCGGCTTTGGCGGCGGCGGCGGCAACCGCGCCCTGGGTGGCACCGGCGGCGGCGCCGGTGGGGCCGATGGCTCGGGCGGCGGCGGCGCGGCCTTTGGCGGCGCGGTTTTCGTGCGTGATGGCGCCTCGCTGGTCATCGGCGCCGGCGGCTTCTCGGGCAGCAGCCTCACCGCGGGCGCGGCCGGCTCCAGCGGCGTGCTGGCGGGCTCCGCCGGCGCGGCGGTTGGCTCCGACCTTTTCCTGATGAGCGGCTCCACCACCCGCTTCGCGCCGGGCAATGGCAATACCCTGACCCTTGCCGGCACCATCGCCGATGACAGCGCCACCAGCGTCGCCGCCGGGCAGAGCTATTCCGCCGGCAGCGCCGCCGGGGCGGCGGTGACGGTGGAAAGCGGCCTGGTGGTGTTCCAGAGCGCCAACACCTATGCCGGCGGCACCACCATCTCGGGCGGCACGCTGCAGATCGGCAATGTCGCCTCGCTCGGTTCGGGCGGGCTGGTGCTGAGCGGCGGCGGTGTGCTGCAAATCGCCGTCGCGGGCTTCAGCCGCAGCGGCGCCGTCTCGCTCGGCACGGGCGGTGGGGTGATCGACACCTATGGCAATGACGCCGCCATCGCGGGCGTTATCTCCGGCACGGGTGCACTGGACAAAACCGGCTCCGGCACGCTGACGCTCTCGGCGGCCAACAGCTATACCGGGCTGACCACGGTGTCCGGCGGCACGCTGGCGCTCTCCGGCGCGGGGGATCTCTCGGCCTCCTCGGGCGTGTCGCTGACG
>NZ_JANFNY010000192.1 GCF_024437745.1 Roseomonas sp. GC11
ATGCCCGCCGCCGCGCGGGCGGTGTCCTGCTGGCGCGCCTCGGCCTGATGCCAGTCGCGCCGGAAATCCTCCAGTTCGGCGCGCAGGGCCTCCTGCCGCGCGGGCGGGCGCTGCGCGGCGCGGGCGGCGGCGGCATCGGCGAAGCCGGCGGCCCGCGCGGCGTCTTCCAGGGCGGCGGCGGCGGCGGCACAGGCCGTGGCGGTTTCTTCCCGGCGCGCTTCCGCCTGGGCCTGGGCGCGGCGGGCATTCTCCACCGCATTCTCGGCGGCGGCCTCCTCACGCTCCTGCCGGCGCAGCCTGTCGTCCAGCGCTGCGGCACCCTGGCGCGCGGCGGCCAGGGCATGCTCCAGCGCGGCGAGGTCGCGCGCCGCGGCGGGCAGGCGGGCGCGCTGCGCCTCGGCCAGAGCGCGGGCGGTTTCGGCGGCCAGCTGCGCCTCGCGCTGACGCGCCTGGGCCTTGGCCACGGCCTCCGCCTGGGCCTGGAGCGCCGCCTCGGCCTTGGCCAGCGCGGCACGGGCGGCGGGCAGGCGGGCGGCGGCGGCACGGGCCGCCTCCAGGGCTTGCGCGGCCTCGGCCAGGGCGGCCTCCGCCGCCGGCCGTGCCGGGATCTCCGGCAGGCGGGCCTGGAGATCGGCCAGCCGGTCCTGGCTGCGCTGCCACGCCCGCGCGGCGGCCTCGCGCGCCGCGCGCTTCTGGTCGAGTTCCTGGCGGGCGCCCGCCTCGGCGGCCTCGGCGGCCGACGGATCGGGGGCGGCGGCGGCGGCAACCCTGGCCGGCGCCGGATGGTCGCGCCCGCCGCAGACGGGGCAAGGCTCGCCCGGACGCAGCGCGGCGGCCCAATGCGCGGCAAGCTCCGCCCGCGCCGCCTGCTCCGCCGCCTGCCGCGTGGCCTGGGCGGCGGTGTGGCGGGCCAGGGCCGCTTCCTCGGCGGCCCCGGCGGCGGACAGCGCCGCGTGCTGGCGCGCCAGGGCGGCCTGAAGCTGCTCCGCCTGGGCAGCGGCCCCGGCCAGTGCCTCGGCCTGGGCGTGGCGCTGCTCGGCGGCGGGGCCAAGGGCCCCGGCGACGGCGGCCTCCGCCTCGGCGGCGCGGGCGGCGGCGAGGGCAGCCTCCTGCTTCAGCCGGTCAGCACCCGCCTGGGCCAGGGCGCGCTCCGCCTGGGCC
>NZ_JANFNY010000193.1 GCF_024437745.1 Roseomonas sp. GC11
TCGGCGGCCTGCACCGCCTCGGCGAGGCGGCCCTGGCGCTGCAGCGCCTCGGCCAGCCCGGCCAGCAGCTCGGGCGCCTCCGGGCGGCGGGCCAGGGCGGCGCGGAAATGCGGCTCGGCCCCGGCGGCATCGCCCCGGCGCAGCAGCAGCCCGGCCAGCAGGGCCTCGGCCTGGGCGCGCTCGGGACCGTCACGCCGCAGGGCGCGGCGCAGCAGGGCCTCGGCCTGCTCCGGCAGGCCGCGCTGGATCAGGGCGCGGGCCTGCTCCGGCTCCGGCGTGGCGGTGGCGCCCTCCAGCGCGCGGCCCCAGCGGGAATGGCCTTGGGCGCGGCCCTGCTCCGGGTCACGCGCCACGGCCTCGGCCAGGGCGCGGCGGGCCTCGGCGGCGCGGCCCTGGCGCAGCCGGGCGAGGCCCAGCCCGCCCAGCGCCTCGGCATCGCCCGGGCTGGCGGCCAGCACGGCCTCGAAATCCCGCGCCGCATCGGCGAGGCGGCCGCCATTGAGCGCGGCGAAGCCGCGCATGCGCAGCGCCCCGGCGCCGGCCTGCCGCGCCTCGCCCAGGCGCTGGCGCAGCGCCTCATCCTGCGGGAAGGCGGCCAGATAGGCTTCCAGATCGGCGATCGCCGGCGCGCCGTCGAGCAGCGCCTGCCGCCACGCGGCGGCGGCGGGGCCGCCTTCCGGCTGGCGGGCCAGGGCCTGGAGGCGGCGCAGCCCCTCATCGCGCGAGGCGGGGCGCAGCGTCAGGATGCGCGCCAGCAGCAGCGCCGGGCGGAGATCGCCGGGGCGGGCCTCGGCGGCCATGCGCTCCACCGCGTCGCGCGCCTCGGGCTGGCCCTCGGGGGTGGCGGCCAGCGTCTCATAGTATTCGGAGGCGAAGGCCGCCGGCGGCACGGGGCCGCCGAACAGGGCGCGGTAGCGCGCCACGGCCTCCGCCGCCTGCCCCTGGGTGGCGAGGCGGCGCGCCTCGGCCAGGGCGGCGGGGTCGAGCTGCGCGCCGCGCACCGCCAGCACGGCGGCGGGGAGGCGCGGAT
>NZ_JANFNY010000194.1 GCF_024437745.1 Roseomonas sp. GC11
CCCCCGGCCCGCCCCGTGCGCCTGCTGGCCGATGCCGCCAGCGCCCCGCGCGCCGCCGCGCTGGAAGCGGCCCTGCACGCCGCCGGCTGCACGGTGCAGCGCCACCCGCTGGAGGAGGCGCAGCACCTGCCGCCGCGCCTCCTGGCCGGCTGCACGGTGCTGGCCCTCGCCGCCCCTCCCGCCGCGGCTTTGGCCGCCACCCTGGCGCAGATCACCGCGCTGGCCGAGGCGGCGCGCGGCCGGGCGGGCGGCTTCGCCCTCATCACCGGCGATGCCGCCACCCAGCCGGAGGCGGCGGCGCTGCTCGGCCTCGGCCGCGTGCTGGCCAATGAGATGCCGGAGCTGAAGCTGCGCCGCATCGCCCTCCACCCCGGCCTGCCGGCGGCGGAGGCCGCCGCCCGCCTGCTGCCGGAACTGGACGGGCCGGAGCCGGAACTCGCCCTCACCCCCGCCGCACGGCTGGCGCCACGGCTGCGCCCGGGTGGCCTGCCACCGCTGCCGCGTGGCGCGGGCCGGCTGGTGGTGCGCCAGCCCGGCCAGCTCGGCAGCCTCGCCTGGGCGCCGCAGGAGCCGACGGAGGCCGCACGGCTCGGCGCGCAGGAGGTGGTCATCCGCGTCGAGGCCGCCGGGCTGAATTTCCGCGACCTGATGTGGGCCCAGGGCCTGCTGCCGGAGGAGGCGCTGCTGCTCGGCTTCGCCGGGCCGACGCTCGGCATGGAAATGGCCGGGGTGGTGGAACAGGCCGGGCCGCAGAGCGGCTTCGCCCCCGGCGATGCCGTCTTCGGCTTCGCCCCCGCCGCGCTGGCCAGCCGGGTGCGCACCCATGCCGCGGCCATCGCCCGGCTGCCGCGCGGCCTTGGCTTCGCCGCCGCCGCCACCGTGCCGGTGGCCTTCCTCACCGCCGTCTACGCGCTGGAGGAATGCGCCCGGCTGCGCCCGGGCGAGACGGTGCTGGTGCATGGCGGCGCCGGGGCGGTGGGGCTGGCCGCGCTGCAGGTGGCGCG
>NZ_JANFNY010000195.1 GCF_024437745.1 Roseomonas sp. GC11
GCCTTCAACCGCAGCGACGACACGGTCGCGAAGATCACGCGATAAGGCTCGACCCATCCCTGCCGGCCTCCTTCGCCAGCACGGATCGTGAATCAGAAAACCGCGCCCATGTGAATCCCCATCGATTCAGCCCGATCGAAAATCGCTCTAGCGGGCGATCAGCGAATGCGCGTTCTGCCCGTCGTGTAGCGGCCCTGCGGTGATCAAGGCGCGCCGGATCCGCCCTTGGCTGTCGGCGAGCGCGTGGATCTTGGTCAGGTGCCCGCCACGGGACCGGCCAATAGCCTGTAGCTGCTCCCCCTTTGCGCCTGCCGCCGCGCGGTGTGCCTGTATGATGGTGGAGTCGACGGCCTGTAGGCTGCCGGGTATTTCACAGGTTAACGCGTTGAACACCGTACCCCAGACGCCATGTCGGGGCCAGCGGTTGAAGTGGTCGTCGGCCGTGGTGTAAGGGCCGTAGCGCCTGGGCAGGTCCCGCCACGGTGCGCTGGTGCGCAGGATATAGAAGAGGGCATCCAGCACGCGCCGGTCATCCACCCGCGCCCGCCCCAGCCCATGCGGCGGCAGCAACGCCTGGATCACCCGCCACTCCGCATCAACCCCACAGCCCGGGCCGCTTCAGCAGCTACACCCTCTCCCTCGAAGAAGCGCTGTAGCGCCCAGCAGGAGCATCGGCATGTCGGAAACCCTGCCTCCGGATGGCGTGGTGCCCACGCCGCGCCTGTCGCGGCAGGCCGCCGCCGCGGCCACCGCCCCGGTGGTCTGCCCGGTCACCCTGGTCCTGCTCGACTTCGCCTCCGGCCCGATGCGGCTGTGGACGGGGCTGGGCCAGATCGCATGGGCCGGCGAGATCTGGGAGGGCACCGGCGCGCTCGGCGCCATCGGCGAGATCGAGGAGACCACCGAAATCCGCGCCGTCAGCCTGACCCTCTCCCTCTCGCCGGTGCCGCAGGCGGTGGTGGACATCGCCCTGGCGGAGCAGAGCTATCGCCT
>NZ_JANFNY010000196.1 GCF_024437745.1 Roseomonas sp. GC11
CCCGGCGCCGAACAGCTTCTCCCGGTAGGTGCCGGGGGCATAGGCGGTTTTATAGACGCCCTTCTCCTGCAGGCGCGCCACCACCCCCGCGCCGCGCGGCAGCGCCGCCGCCGCCGCCCGCGGGTCCGGCAGCCGCACCGGGTCGCTGAACAGCCACAGCCGGGGCAGCCAGCCCCGATTCGCCGCCCGCCGCCGCTTGAGCCGCCGCGCCGCCGCCCCTACCGTCCGCACGCCATGTCCTCCATTGCCGACAACCTCCAGCGTATCCAGGACCGCATCGCCACCGCCTGCGCCCGGGCCGGGCGCGACCCGGCGGGCCTGCGCCTGGTCGCCGTCTCCAAATTCCACCCCGCCGAGTCGGTCGTGGAAGCCCTCGCCGCCGGGCAGATGCTGTTCGGCGAGAACCGCGTCCAGGAGGCGGCGGGGAAATTCCCGCCCCTGCGGGCCGGACATCCGGAACTGCGGCTGCACATCATCGGCGCGCTGCAGACCAACAAGGCGCGCGATGCCGTGCGCATCGCCGATGTCATCGAAAGCCTCGACCGCCCGAAACTCGCCGCCGCCCTGGCCGAGGCCATGCAGCGCGAGCAGCGCCGCCCCGGCCTGCTCGTCCAGGTCAATATCGGGCAGGAACCGCAGAAAGCCGGCATCGACCCCGAGGCGCTCGATGATTTCATCGCCGAATGCCGGGAAGCGCATGGGCTGCCCATTGAGGGGCTCATGTGCATTCCGCCGGCGGAGGGGGATCCGAATCCGTATTTCGCCGCCATGGCGGAAGCCGCCGCGCGGCTGCGACTCGGGGTGCTCTCCATGGGGATGAGCGGAGACTTTGAAAGCGCCATCGCCCACGGCGCCACCCATGTCAGGGTGGGGACCGCCATCTTCGGGGCACGCTGAAGCGGGGGGGGGGGGGGGGGGGGGGGGGGGGGGGGGGGGGGGGGGGGGGGGGGGGGGGGGGGGGGGGGGGGGGGGGGG
>NZ_JANFNY010000197.1 GCF_024437745.1 Roseomonas sp. GC11
GTGTCCGGCGGCACGCTGGCGCTCTCCGGCGCGGGGGATCTCTCGGCCTCCTCGGGCGTGTCGCTGACGGCGAGCGGGACGGTGTTCAGCATCGCGGCGGCGGGTGGCGGGCGCACGGTGCAGACGCTGAACGGCGTTTCCGGCAGCAGTGTCGTCCTCGGTGCCAACACGCTGACGGTGAGCGGCGGCGGTGGCTTCGCGGGGGTGATCTCCGGCACGGGCGGGCTGATGGTGAGCGGCGGCACGCTGACGCTGTCCGCTGTCAACAGCTATACCGGGCTGACCACGGTGTCCGGCGGCACGCTGGCGCTCTCCGGCGCGGGGGATCTCTCGGCCTCCTCGGGCGTGTCGCTGACGGCAAGCGGGACGGTGTTCAGCATCGCGGCGGCGGGTGGCGGGCGCACGGTGCAGACGCTGAACGGCGTTTCCGGCAGCAGTGTCGTCCTCGGTGCCAACACGCTGACGGTGAGCGGCGGCGGTGGCTTCGCGGGGGTGATCTCCGGCACGGGCGGGCTGATGGTGAGCGGCGGCACGCTGACGCTGTCCGCTGTCAACAGCTATACCGGGTTGACCACGGTGTCCGGCGGCACGCTGGCGCTCTCCGGCGCGGGGGATCTCTCGGCCTCCTCGGGCGTGTCGCTGACGGCGAGCGGCGCGGCGTTCGACATCGCGGCGGCAGGCGGCGGGCGCACGGTGCAGACGCTGAACGGCGTCTCCGGCAGCAGTGTCGTCCTCGGCGCCAATACGCTGACGGTGAGCGGCGGCGGTGGCTTCGCGGGGGTGATCTCCGGCACGGGCGGGCTGACGGCGGGTGGCGGCACGCTGACGCTGTCCGCTGTCAACAGCTATACCGGGTTGACCACGGTGTCCGGCGGCACGCTGGCGCTCTCCGGCGCGGGCGATCTCTCGGCCTCCTCGGGCGTGTCGCTGACG
>NZ_JANFNY010000198.1 GCF_024437745.1 Roseomonas sp. GC11
GTGAAAACCTGATTGTCGCTGCTCTCCACCATGCCCAGAACATGGGAACAGCATTCAAGCTCTAACAGGCCTTAGCCCATTGGGTAGCGAACTGATTGCCTCCCTTGAAGAAGCGGCCGAAATCATAGCTGGACATCGGGAACCTTCCCGCATCATGCTGCTCCTGATACAATCGATGTGCGTGCGCTGCGTGAGAAGATGGGGTTGACGCTCGAGCAGTTTGCGGAGCGCTTCGGGCTTCAGTTGACCTCGGTGCGAGATTGGGAACAGCACCTACGGCGCCCTGACCCGGCGGCACATACCCTGCTCCGTGTCATCGCGAAGCATCCGGATGCCGTTGCCGACGCAGTCGCGACAGCCTGACTGTAAGACGACAAAGTAACCCATCCGGAGACGTCATCAGAAACCCCGCCACCATGCGGCTGCACAACCCGTGCTGGGGGAGCCTAATGGCGACGTCCCTTACCCCGCTTCGGCACTGGCTTTGGCTTCCTCTCCGGCGCCGCCAGGCGCAGCGGCTTGGTGGCGGGCATGCCAGCCGCTCCGGCATAGCGCTGCAGCGTCGCGCCGGCGGCCAGATGCGGATAGGCCTGCGCGCCGGCTGGCCAGGTCCGTGCGAAGGCAGTCACCTCCGCCTGATCATGCCCGCGGATCGCCTGGACCATGAAGGCCTCGGCCTGCGCGGGGCGCAGCCGCTGCTGGCGTAGCAGGTGCTGATGCCACTCCCGGACGCGCAGCGGGCACCAGTCCACCAGGGCTTCCTGCAGCGCCCGGCGCACCGCGAAGGGCAGCTCCTCATAGGCGCGGTAGGGATCGCCCTTCAGCGGGCTGTAGGGCTTGGCGGCCATGCTGTTGTCCATGGCGGCCTT
>NZ_JANFNY010000199.1 GCF_024437745.1 Roseomonas sp. GC11
CGCCGAGCGCCAGGCCCAGCTGGCCGCGCGGCTGGAGGCCATCACCGCCGCCGAGGCGGGGCTTGCCGCCGCCCGCGCGCGGCTGGCCCTGGCGCAGGACCTCGCCGAGACGGCGCGCGGGCGGAATGAGCGCAGGCTCTCCCTTCAGGGCTTCGTCCTGGCCGGGCTGCTGGATGAGGCGCTGGGCGCCGCCAATGCGCGGCTGGAGGGGATGCTGGGCGGCCGCTACCGCCTGCGCCGGCGGGAGGAGCCGGGCCGCGCCGTCGGCCTGGATATCGAGGTGCTGGACGAGTGGACGGGGCGGGAGCGCCCGGCGGGCACGCTCTCGGGCGGGGAGGGCTTCTGTGCCGCCCTGGCCCTGGCGCTGGGGCTGGCGGATACGGTGCAGGCCCATGCCGGGGCGCGCCGCATCGACGCGCTGTTCATCGATGAGGGCTTCGGCACGCTGGATGAGGAGGCGCTGGACAAGGCCATGGATATCCTGGCCGCGCTGCCCGCCGGGGACCGCCTGGTGGGGCTGATCAGCCATGTGCCGGAACTGCGCGGGCGCATCCCGGCGCGGCTGGAGGTGACGCCCGGGCCGCGTGGCAGCCGGGCGCGCTTTGTCACCGGCTGAGATGTTCTCCGCCTGCGCGCCGTTTCTCGCGGCCTATGCGGCCACGACCTATCGTGTGGGGCGGGTGGGGCTGCGGCTGGGCGGGCGGGCGGAGGCCCTGCTGGCCCGCCATGGCGCCCGCCGCGCGGTGGTGCTGACGGCGTGGGACCCCCTTTCCCGGCTGCGCGGGCGGGCGGCCAACCGGGCGGCGCAGGCCCGGCTG
>NZ_JANFNY010000019.1 GCF_024437745.1 Roseomonas sp. GC11
AGGTCGTTGGGCATCCAGCGCCAGGGCGCGCCGGTCTTGATCACGTAGCGCAGGCCGTTGAACACCTCGCGCAAGCTGTGCTCGCGCTGCCCGGCCACCTCGAGCAGCAGCGTCAGATAGGGCGCGACCAGGGCCCATTCGTCATCGGAAACGTCAGAAGGGTAGGGCTTGCGGGCACTCATGCCCCGCAGCCTGATCGTTACCCGCCTGCAGGTCCATAACAGCCTCTAGGTGATGATGACCCAGGGTGACGGTGCGGCAGGAAGCCTTCCAACGCCTCCGGCCAAGCGGTTCACCTGTGCGTTGTTTCGAGCGGGAATCCGAGCATGCCTTATGTCATCACCTTCCTCGATGATCCTGGAACCGAGCGGAAGCGGCAGGAATTTCGCCCCCTGCATCTGGAGCATGTGATCCGGAATGCGCACCGCATCATCGCCAGCGGTGGCCTCTTCGCCGATGACGGCCAGACCTATACCGGGGGGCTGATCATCCTGGATACCGATCACCGCCAGGAAGCCATCGACTACATCGAGAGCGATCCTTTTTTCCTGCAGGGAATCTTCAGTCAGTACACCGTGCATCGCTGGCGCAAAGCCATCTTCGACCACCAGCGCGTGACGATCTGACAGGCCCGGGCCATGCGGGGTGCGAGCGGAACAGCAAAGCCTGGCCTGCAAGAAATCCGGCAGCGGCACGGGCCGTCAAGCACCCTCATCTGCCGCGGAGCGCCGCTGGATAACGGGGTGTTATCACCCTGAACGGCCGCGCATTGTCTTTGCCACGTGAATGAAAATACTCAACGGCAGCGCGATGCTCCTGCGCCGCTGCAAACGATGAGGGACGTCACATGAAAATCTCCGAAGCCGCCAACGCGGATTCCGGCGTCGTCGGAACGATGCGCGAGGGTGTCCTCGCGCAGAAATTCCTGCTCAAGGGCAAGGATGGTTCGCCGAACAACTATCTTCTGAATGTCGGGCGCACCGGGACAGGCGGGTGGGCGGCGCCGCGCCACAAGCACAATTTCGACCAGATCCGCTATGTGCTGAAGGGCAACTACCCCTACGGCAAGGACCAGGTCATGCCGGAAGGCACGGTCGCCTACTTCCCCGAGAGCGTCTATTACGGCCCGCAGGACCGCCCGGAAGGCCTGGAGATGATGGTCTGCCAGTTCGGCGGGGCAAGCGGCCAGGGCTATCTCAGCGTCACGCAACGCGAGGCGGCCAATGACCGCCTCAAGAAAAAGGGCGAGTTCAAGGGCGGCCTCTTCACCTGGCGGGACGAGGAGGGGAACCAGCACACCCAGGACGGCTTCGAGGCCTGCTTCGAGGAAGCCATGGGCCGCAAGCTCGCCTATGCCCCGCCGCGCTTCGGCGACGTGATCCTGATGGACCCGGCGAATTTCAGCTGGATCGCGGATGCGCATCAGGCGGGCGTCGCGCATAAATGGCTCGGCTCCTTCACCGAGCGCGAACTGCGCGTGGGCCTCACGCAGATCGCAGCGGGCGCGACCTTCCGCGCCGGTGAACAGCCTGCCCTGGAGGTGATGTTCCTGAGCCGCGGCTCCGTCACCGTCCAGGGCAGGACCTATGGCCGGCACACGGCGTTCGAGCTGCTGCCGGAGGATCCGCATCTGGAGGTGACAGCCGCCGGGGAGGCGGAATTTCTGCGCCTCATCATGCCGAAATTCTGAGGGTGCACCCTGGCCGGCGGCTGGCCTGGATCCGGCCGGGCCGCAGGCCAGCGCGCCCCACCTCTCCCCCCGCCGCCGGCACAGACCACAGGACCGCGCATGACCTCCCTGCCCGATCATGGCCCCCCGCGCCCCGTCATCAGCTTTCCGCCGCTTGAAGGCATGGCCTATCCCCGGCTGGAGGCGGCGGGTGTGCTGCGCATCCTCGCCGATGCGGCCGCCATCCTGGCCCTGCCGGCGGCGGAGCGCGCCGCGGTCCGTGTGCTGATGACCAGCGCGACGCGCGGCTGCGGCGCCCCCCTCGCCGATGCCCTGCCGCATCTGCGCCTCGTCCTGTCGCAGGGGGCCGGCCAGGACAGGATCGACCTCCCCGCGCTCCAGGCGCGCGGCGTGCGGGTGCGCTCCGTGGGGGAGGCGCTGACGGAAGATGTCGCGGATCTGGCGATGGCCCTTGTCCAGATGACGACGCGCGATCTCCTGCGGGCCGATGCCTTTGTGCGCGGCGGGGGCTGGGCCTCCGGCCGCTTCCCCGTCGGCCACAGCCTGGTGGATGCGACGATCGGCATCGCCGGGGTCAGCGGGCGGATCGGCCAGGCCATTGCCCGGCGGGCGGTCGCCTCCCGCATGAAGGTGGCGGGGCTCCGCCGCCCCTCGAATGCCGGGCTCGGCATTCCGCTCTACGAGGATATGCGGGCGCTGGCCGCGGCGAGCGACATCCTGGTTCTGGCCATGCCGGGCGGCGCCTCGCTGCGCCATGTCGTCGGGGCGGCGGAGCTGCGGGCGCTCGGGCCCCGGGGCCGCCTGATCAATGTCGGGCGCGGAGAGCTGGTCGATACCGACGCGCTGGTGGCGGCGCTGGAGGCGGGCGAGATCCTCGCCGCCGGGCTGGATGTCGTGGAGGGCGAGCCGCATGTGCCGGAGCGGCTGGCCCGCCTGCCCAATGTCGTGCTGACGCCGCATATCGGCGGCGCGACCTGGGGCCATCGCGAGCGCGCGGCGCGGATCGCCGAGGATGAAATCCTGGCCGCCCTCGCGGCGGCGCAGGAGGCCGCTCGCTGAGGCCCGCGCGGCCTCAGCACCTTCCGGCGGGGTGGTGATGCGCCACGATCGCCGCGGATGGCGGCGGTGCCGTGCCGTGGCGCGCCTCCCCGGCCTGCGCCGGTGTTCCGGCATCGTCGCTCATGGCGGCCCCGGCGGCCGCGATCTGGGCCACGAGGCCGCGCGCGGCTGCCGGCAGCACGCTGCCTTCGCGGAAGATGACGGCGATGTCGCGGTTGAGCAGCGGGTCAGCCATATCGAGCGCCTGGATGCGGCCTTCCCGCACATCCGCGCCAATCGCGGAGGCCGGCAGCGTGGCGAGGCTGTCGCTGCCGGCAACCATGGCCTTGATGCAGTTCGCTGAGCTGCACTCGGTCAACTTCCCCGGCAGATCCAGGCCCTCGGGTTGCAGCAGCCGCTCCAGCAGCGTTCTCTGCTTGCCGACCATCTGCAGGATCCAGGGATAGCGCACCAGGGTGGACCAGGTGAGAGGCTGCGCGTCGCTGGCCGGATGGCCCGGCCGGGCGATGACATGCAGCCTGTCGCGGAACAGCACCCTCTGCTTCAGACCCTCCAGGAAGCCGTAGAATTCCGTTTGCGCCACGATGAAGTCGAACTCGCCGCGCATGAGGCCGAGCAGAAGGTCGAGCTGGTTTTTCTCGGCCAGGCGCAGCGTGGCATCCTGGTTCTCCGCCTGCCAGAGGGTGACCGCGCGCG
This sequence comes from Roseomonas sp. GC11, assembly GCF_024437745.1. Classification (GTDB taxonomy): domain Bacteria; phylum Pseudomonadota; class Alphaproteobacteria; order Acetobacterales; family Acetobacteraceae; genus Pseudoroseomonas. Next base: position 3,446 of record NZ_JANFNY010000019.1, read on the forward strand.
GGATGATGGTGACCGCGAGGCTGGGCAGCACGCCCGCATGAATGGTGCCCTCGGGGCTGGCGGCTCCGCCACTCACGCAGCGTTCCGCGAGCACGAGTTCCTCGCGGATCAGGCGGGCATGGGCATAGAGCAGCTCTCCGATCGGCGTCGGCGTGACCCCTGTCGGGCTTCGCTTCAGCAATTTCTTGCCCAGGTCACGCTCCAGGCGGTCCATCGAGGTCGAGAGCGCGGGCTGCGAGATCAGCAGATGCCTGGCCGCTTTCTTGAAGCTTCCCTGCTCGATGACACAGGCCAGATAGAGCAGCTTGCGCGGATCCATGGTTCCCTCCGGAAGAAACAGCTTTGCTTGCTTTTTTGTCGGGGAACGGCACCCGCATGGCCGTGGCGGCTGGCATCCCGGGCAATGCTAACGACATCCGGCCATGCCCCGCAATCGCGCGCGCCATTCCGATCCTTCGCAGGCGGCAGAAGGAAACCATCCATGCCTGTGCAGCGCAGCGAAGTCCCGCGGCGGATGCCGTGGCGGGGCTGCTCCGCGCCATCATGCCTCGCCTCCGTCCGCGGGCGATTGATGCCCTGCCGGGATGGGGGCATGCGGATTTCCACGGCTAATCCGGCCCGCCCGTGCCGCCTAGCCTCCGGCGCATGGCGGATCTGCCGCCAGCCAGGAGACAGAGCGATGAAGAAGCGCGTGCTGGGGCAAAGCGGCCTTGAGGTTTCCGCCCTTGGTTTCGGCTGCATGGGCCTGAACTTCAGCTATGGCCACGCCCTCGGCAGGGGCGAGGCGGTCGCCCTGCTGCGTGATGCCGTGGAGCGCGGCGTCACCTTTTTCGACACCGCCGAGGTCTATGGCCCCTTCACCAACGAGGAGATCGTGGGCGAGGCGCTGGCACCGGTCCGCGACCGCGTGGTGATCGCGACCAAGTTCGGCTTCCACATCGAGAACGGCCAGATGGCCGGGCTGGACAGCCGCCCCGGGCAGATCCGCGCGGTCGCCGAAGCCTCTCTCCAGCGGCTGGGCATTGAGGTGATCGACCTGCTTTACCAGCACCGCGTCGATCCCGCCGTGCCGATCGAGGATGTGGCCGGCACGGTGGGCGACCTGATCCGTGAGGGCAAGGTGAGGCATTTCGGCCTGTCCGAGCCAGGGGCCCAGACCGTCCGTCGGGCCCATGCGGTGCAGCCGGTCGCGGTGCTGCAGAACGAATATTCGCTCTGGACGCGCGGGCCCGAGACCAATGGCATCCTGCAGGCATGCGAGGAGCTCGGCATCGGCTTCGTGCCCTATAGCCCGCTGGGCAAAGGCTTCCTGACCGGGGCGATGAACCCGGATACCCGGATCGAGGCCAGCGACTTCCGCGCCAGGCTGCCCCGCTTCACGCCGGAGGCGATGCGGAAGAACCAGGCGCTGGTGGACCTGCTGGCGGAGGTGGGGCGGCAGAAGGGCGCGACGCCGGCGCAGATCGCCCTGGCCTGGCTGCTGGGGCAGAAGCCGTGGATCGTGCCCATCCCCGGCACCACCAAGCGGCACAGGCTGGAGGAAAATCTCGGTGCCGCCGATGTGGCGCTGACGGCGGAAGAGCTGGGCGCCATCGCCCGCGCCGCCGCCGCGATCCCGATCGAGGGCAACCGCTACACGCCGGAACACGAGGCGATCACCGGCCGCTGACCCGGCGGCGGGGGGAGAGGCCTCGCCAGGATTGCCGATCCGCGGCCCCGCCGATATGTTCATTGGGAAATAACGGGGTGGCGGGGCCACCAGCCCTGCCGCTTCGCCCGCCCCAGGCCGGCGCGGGTGCCAGCCCTGGCACCCACCCGGTGCCGCACCCAGGAGATCGGGTTCATGACGCTGCCCGCCCGCAACCTGCTGCCCGGCGGTATGGCGGACACCGGCGCCATCCTGGGCAAGGCGTGATGCCGGCCGCCCCTGGCCGGCGTGCGCTGCTCGGCGCGCTCGCCACCTGGCCCCTGGCCGCGCGGGCCCAGGAAGCGCGCGCGCTGCGCGATCAGGACAGGCGCGCGCTGCGCGATGCCGCCGGGCGGCAGGCGATCCTGCCCGCGCGGGTGGCGCGCGTCTTCGCCGCCGGGCCCACCGCCGCGCTGCCGGTCTGGAGCATCGCGCCCGACCTGCTGGCCGGCTGGCCGCGCGCCCCCAGCGGCGCGCAGCTGGACTTCCTGCCGCCCGAGGCCGCCGCCCTGCCCGAGACCGGCCGCCTGACCGGCCGCGCCGGCGACACCGCCAGCATCGAGGCCGTCATCGCCGCGCGGGCGGACATGATCCTGGACTACGGCTCCGTGACGCCGCCCTATGCCGCGCTGGCGGATCAGCTCCAGGCGCGGACCCGCCTGCCCACGCTGCTGCTGGATGGCGCGCTGGCGAAAATCCCCGAGACATTCCGCCTCCTGGGCGCGATCCTCGCCCGCGAGGCCGCCGCCGCTCCCCTGGCCGAAGCCGCCGCGCGGTTGCTGGACGAGGCGCAGGAGGCCGCCGCGCGGCTGGCGGCGCGCGGGCGGCCCCGCGTCTTCTACGCGCGCGGGCCGCAGGGGTTGGAGACGGGCGTGGCGGGCTCCATCAACACCGAGATCCTGGAGGTCTGCGGCGCGGAGAATGTCGCCGCCGTGCAGGCTGGCACGGGCGGCCTGGCCGAGGTCCCGGCTGAGCAGGTGCTGCTCTGGGATCCGGACTGGATCGTCACGCCGGAGGCCGGGCTGGCGGCCGCCATGCCGGGGCACCGGCTCTGGGGCAGCCTGCGGGCGGTGCGCGCGGGGCGGGTCGCGCTTGCCCCGGCCCTGCCCTATGGCTGGGTGGACAGCCCGCCCTCGGTCAACCGCCTGCTGGGGCTGGCCTGGCTGCCGGTGCTGTTCGGCGCGCAGCCGCGCGACGCCCTGCCAGGCCGGATCCGCCAGCTGCACGGCCTGCTGTACCACCGCCTGCCGGATGCGGCGCCGCTGGCCGCCCTGCTGCGGGGAGCTTTGCCGCAGGGCCTGCCCTGATCCGCGCGGCGGCAGGCCCGCGTGGCCGCCGCCGCGCTCAGTATCCCGGCTCGATCGCCTCGATACGGACGGAGACCGCGGCCTGGCCAGCGCCGGCCTTCCCCCGTCAGCGCTGGTACTGCGCGTCCGTCACATGCTCCAGCCAGTCCACCGGGGAGCCGTTGAGCTTCTCCTGGATGGCGATGTGGCTCATGGCCGTGGTCGCCGTGGCGCCGTGCCAGTGCTTTTCCCCCGGCGGGAACCAGATGACGTCACCCGGCCGGATCTCCTCGACCGGGCCGCCCTCGCGCTGCACCCAGCCGCAGCCGGCGGTGACGATCAGCGTCTGGCCCAGCGGGTGGGTGTGCCAGGCGGTGCGGGCGCCCGGCTCGAAGGTGACCAGGGCGCCGGCCACGCGGGCGGGGGCGGGCGGATTGAACAGCGGGTCGACGCGGACCGTGCCGGTGAAATACTCGGCCGGCCCCTTGCCGGAGGGCTGTGCCCCTGCGCGGGTGATGTCCATCTTCTCTCTCCTTGTCGCCTGAGAGGCGGGCCCGCCCTGCGGCGGGCCGGTGGCGGTCTTGCAGTCTGGCAGCCTGGCGCAGGAGATAGGCGAGGAATGCCCGCAGGATTAGAGCAGGAAACCGACATAGTCCTATCGGGCCGGCTCATCAGTGGAGCGGGCGTAACGCGGCGGGGCCGGGGCGGGCTCCCGCGCGGCGCACCTCACCCGGGCATGATCTTTATGGAACACGGGCTTAAGGAGATGGAAGCTTCGGGGGGGTGAAAATAAGGGGCTTCACAGCCCCGGATTGGTCACACCGATGCCCTGCCCTGGTTTCCCCCGGCGACAGCACGTCCCCACCGGAGCCCCGGGGCGCCGGCAGGCCTGCATGGTGCTGGCCTCGGTGATGCTGGCGGCACCGCGCCTCGCGCGTGGGGCGCCTGCCACCGTGCTGCGCATCGGCTATAGCAGCGGCACCACCGGCCAGCTGGGCGAGGGCGCGCGGATCATGGCCGAGCGCCTCCAGGCCCTGACGGAAGGGCGCGTCCAAATCGACTCCTACCCGCAAAGCCAGCTCGGCGGCGATCTGGACATGCTCCAGGCCATGGAGCGCGGGACGCTGGACATGACCATCAACGCCGCCCTGTCGAGCTTCGTGCCGGAGCTGGGCATCTTCGAGGTGCCCTTCCTGTTCCGCGACATCGCCCATGCCCATGCGGTGCTGGACGGGCCGATCGGGCAGGCCGCGCTGCGCCGGCTGGAAGCCCGCCAGCTCGTGGGGCTGTCCTGGGGCGAGAACGGGCTGCGCCACATCACCACCACCGCCCGCCAGATCCGCGGCCCCGCCGACATGGCCGGGCTGAAGCTCCGCTCCGCGCCCTCCCAGGCCATCCTGACCACCTTCAAGACCCTGGGCGCCGAGGCCGCCATGCTGCCTTTCGGCGAGCTCTATGCCGCCCTCGCCGCCGGGCGCTTCGAGGCGCAGGAAAACCCCATCGGCACCATCGAGAGCGCCGGGCTGTGGCAGGTGCAGAAATTCATCAGCCTCACCGGCCATGTCTATTCGCCCGCCGGCCTCGTCATCTCGCGCCACAGCCTGGAGCGGCTTTCCGCCGCTGACCGGGCCGCGCTGGAACAGGCCGCGCGGGACGGCGCCCAGGCCTCCCGCCGCGCCGCCGTCCTGGCGCAGCAGAACGGCCTGGCCCGGCTGCGCGACCGCGGCATGACCGTGATCGAGGTGGACCGCACCGCCTTCGCCCGCGCCCTCGCCCCCGCCGAGGCGGCCTTCGCCACCATGTTCGGGGCCGAGCAGCTCGCCGCCATCCGTGCCGTCAAGGCCTGACAGGACAACCGTCGCCATGGCTTTTTCCCTGGGCATCCGCGGCCGGATCTTCGTCGGCTGCGGCACGCTTCTGGCCTTCCTCCTGCTCTCCGCCATCCTGGCCTGGAATGGCATCGCCTCCATCCGGGCCTCCGCGGACCGCGCGGGGGAGGCCGCCGAGCAGGCGAGCCAGGCCAGCACGCTGGGCTTGCAGGCCACCCTGCTGCGGACCCATGCCCTCCGCTTCATGGTCACCGAGAACCCCGGCGACCGGCTGGAGGTGGAGCGCGCCCTCGCGGCGCTGCGGGCGGAACTGGCGCGCTTCGCGCCCCTCGCCAATGATTCCGGCTTCCAGGATACGCTGCGGCGCTACGAGGCGGCGCTGCAGAAGATCCTCAGCGGTTCGGCCGCCCGCCAGGGGGCGCTGGCCACCCTGCAGCGCGACGGGGCCGAGGCGCGCAATATCCTCTACACCCTGCTGCGCGACATGGCCGGGCGGGGCGCGCCCCAGCTGGTCCCGGCGCTGCGGGTGCAGGATTCCGTGGATTTCCTGCTGACATTCCAGGCCCGCCACTTCGCCACCCGCCAGCCGGGCGATGCCGATATCGTCGCCACGGAAGCCCGCCGCCTGGAACAGCGCATGGCGGATCTGCTGCCCCTCCTCGCCGGCCTGCCCGAGGCCCGCCATGCGGAGGAACTGGCCAAGCGCGCCAAGTCGCTTCGGGAGACCGTGCTGGCCAGTGTGGAGGCCAGCCTGCGATTCACGGCGGGCCTGGCGGAGGCCACGCCGCTCGCGGGGGAGCTGGTCCGCCGTGTCGCCGCCGCCAGCGAGACCGCCCGGAGCGAAGGGGATGCCAGCCTGGGCCAGGTGCGCGACAATGCGGCCACGGTCGGCTCGGGCGTGGCCGCCATCGCCCTGGCTGCCTTCCTGGCGGGGTTGGGCATCGCCGTGCTGATCGCCCTCTCCATCACCCGCCCCCTGGGGCGGCTGCAGCGGACCCTCGGGCGCATCGCCCAGGGGGATCTCGGCATGCCGGTGGGCGATACGCAGCGGCGCGATGAAATCGGCGATATCGCCCGCGCGGTCGAGATCTGCCGGGGCGGGCTGGAGGAGGCGGCCGGGCTGCGGGCCGCCGAGGAGCAGCGCAAGGCCGAGGCGGAACTGGCCCGCCAGGCCATGCTGCGCCAGGTGGCCGATGGCTTCGAGAAGGATGTGGGCGGCACCGTCGCGGCGGTCGCGCAGGCCGCCTCCAGCATGGAGAGCACGGCCCGCGACCTCTCCTCCACGGCCCGGCAGGCCAGCGAGAAGGCCGCCACGGCCAGCCGCGCCTCGCACGATGCCAGCGGCAATGTCGCCACCCTGGCCAGCGCCACGGAGCAGCTCAGCGCCTCCATCGCGGAAATTTCGCGCCGCATCGCCGAGACGGCCGCCGTCAGCCAGCAGGCGGCCGAGCGGGCCCAGCGGGCGGATGCCACCGTCACCATCCTCTCCGGCGCGGCGGAGCGGATCGGTGACGTTGTCTCGCTGATCCAGAACATCGCGGGGCAGACCAATCTTCTGGCGCTGAACGCCACGATCGAGGCGGCGCGGGCGGGGGATGCCGGCAAGGGCTTCGCCGTCGTGGCGAGCGAGGTGAAGAACCTCGCCAGCCAGACCGCCAAGGCCACCGAGGAAATCGCGGAGCAGATCGGCCGCATCCAGTCCAGCACCGGCGAGACCGTGGCGGTGCTGCGCGCCATCAGCCAGAGCATCACGGAAGTGAGCCACCTGTCCTCGGCCGTGGCGGCCGCCGTGGAGGAGCAGGGGGCCGCGACGCGCGAGATCGCCAGCAGTGTCGCCGCCGCCGCGCAGGGCACCAACGAGGTGTCGGCCAATGTCACAGGGCTGAGTCAGGTCTCTGGCGTGGTGGGCGAGGCGGCGGGCAGCGTGCTGTCCGGCGCCAGCGGCCTGGCGCTCCAGTCTCAACAGCTGCGCCAGCAGATCGGCCAGTTCCTCCAGAAGGTCCGCACGGCGGAGTAGCCCGCCCCCGCCATCGCCGCCTCCGCGGCGGCACCCGGCGGGCAGAGCATGGCTTGGCGAAAACAGACGGCGTGGGTGTGCGTCTGCCGCCGCTTTGATGATCCCTCCGGCAGCGCCCGCGCCATGCGCCGGGCCCGCATGCGGCCCAGGGGCGCGCGGCGCGGCTGGAAAAACTTCGCGCCCGGCAAATCCGGAGGCCTCAGGCGGGCGGGGCCTGGGTTTGCAGGTAGCGCACGAGGTTCTGGCCGCCTTCCAGCAGGTCGCCCTGCAGCGCCTCGCGCGCGGCCACGGGGTCGCGCCGGCGCAGCGCCTCCAGCACGTCCAGGTGGCGATGGCGGATGGCATAGCTGGGCGGCGCGTGCGGATAGATCACCGCATGCATCGGGCCATTGCGCAGCCAGATGGTTTCGATCAGCGCCATCAGTTCCGGCATGGCCGCGGCCCGGTAAAGGCCGCTGTGGAAGGCCCAGTTCCAGCGGCTGGCCTCCAGGCCATCCCCGGCGCGCTCGGCCGTGATGTAGTGCTCATGCGCCGCCTCCAGCGCGGCGATTTCCTCGCTGCCGATGCGGCTGGCCGCCGCCTCCGCCGCCATCCCCTCCAGCGCCAGGCGGATGGTCCGCAGTTCCAGATACTGCGCGAGGCTGAGCCGCGCGACGGTGATGGAGCGCGCCGCATCCATCACCAGCGCGCCGGTGCGCGCGAGCTGCACCAGCGCCTCGCGCACCGGCGTTTCGGAAACCTGCATGGCCGCCGCCAGATCGCGAATCTTCAGCCGCTGCCCGGGTTGCAGGCGGCCCTCGAAGAGGGCCTGCCGCAAGGCGTCATACACGCGCTCTGTCAGGCTGGAACGGCCCACGGGTGCCACGAAATTCGCATCCGCCGTCATCGCTTCACCCGTCCCTGCCCCTGTTCTGCTGCGCGGGCTTATAGCGGCAGGGCGGCCTCGGACGGAACAGCCCCCGCCACCTCCGGCGGGCGGTGCATGGCCCAGGGGCGCGCCGCCTCGAAGGCCGCCGACATCTGCAGCACGCCGAGATCGTCGAAGCGCCGGCCGACGATCTGCAACCCCACCGGCAGCCCGGCGGCGGTGAAGCCGCAGGGGATCGAGGCCGCCGGATTCTGCGAAAGATTGAAGGGGTAGGAAAATTCCGCCCAGCTCATCCAGTCCCACGGGTGTTGCGGCCAATGGGGCGGCTGTAGCCGGTCCGCCGGGAAGGCGGCCACCGAGACGGCGGGGGTCAGCAGGAAGTCCCATTCCTCGAAGAAATGGTGGATCTCGGTGCAATAGGCGTATTTCACCAGCCGCATCTTCTGGTACTCGGCCAGGGTGATGTGCTGGCCGGCCTCGATGCAGGCGACGAAGCCGGGGTCCATCTTGTCGCGCCATTCCGGCAGGCGCTCGGCATGGCGGCTGAAGTGGGCGGGCCAGAAGAAGCGCGCGAGGTCCGGCCCGCGCGGCCCCCAGGGCGTCGCCACCTCCTCGACCGGCAGGCCCAGATCCTGCTCGAAGGCGCGCACGGCCCGTTGCACCAGGGCCGCCACCTCGGGGTCCACCCGCGCATGGCCGAGATCGGCGCTATAGGCGATGCGCGGCCGGCGCGGGCGCTGTGCCAGGAGGGCCGGGTAGTCCGCCGGCGGTGCCTCAAGGCTCGACTGGTCATCCGGGTGGGGGCCGGCCATCACCTTCAGCATCAATGCCGCGTCGCGCACCGTGCGGGTCAGCGGGCCGAGATGCACCGTCTGGTCGCTGGCCGTCATCGGTGATTGCGGCACGCGGCCATAGCTCGGCTTCAGCCCATAGACGCCGCAGAAATGCGCCGGCATGCGGATGGAGCCGGCGCCATCGCTGCCCTGGTGCAGCGGGCCATAGCCCGCCGCCGCCGCCACCCCCGCCCCGGCCGAGGACGCCCCGGCATTATAGCCGTGCTGCCACGGATTATGGGTGATGCCGGTCAGCGGGCTGCGGCTGACGCCGGTCCAGCCGAATTCCGGCGTGGTCGTCTTGCCGAGGATGATGGCCCCCGCCGCGCGCAGGCGGGCGACCATCGCATTGTCGGCGGCGGCGACATCGCCGCGGCGCAGATGCGTGCCGTATTCCACCGGCATGCCGCGCACCGCCTCATGATCCTTGATGGTGACGGGAATGCCGTGCAGCGGCCCGAGCGGCGCGCCCGCCACCAGCGCGGCCTCGGCCTGGCGCGCCGCCTCGCGCGCTTCCCCGGCGGCGAGATGGGCGAAGGCGTTGAGCTGCGGCTCCCGCGCCGCGATGCGCGCCAGCACGGCCTCCACCACCTCGGTCGGGGAGAGGGTGCGGGCGCGGATCATCGCCGCCAGGGTGGTGGCGGGCGCGAAGCAGAGATCGGTGTCGTCCATGATGCGCTCAGCCCTGCTTGCGGAGGTTGTAGAAGAGCGGAATGCCCTTCAGCACGCCGCTCAGCGTGCTGCGATAGGCCGTGGCCTGATAGAAAAGGCCGAGCGGGATATAGGGAAGATCCTCGAAGGCCTGGAGCTGGATGTCGCGGCAGAGGCGCTGCTGCTCCTCCGCGTCGGTGCTGTCCATCCAGGCCTCGCGCAGCGCCTCGATGCGCGGGCTGCTGGGCCAGCCGAACAGCGCCGCCTGCCCCGCGCCGCGCAGATAGGAATGCGCCGCCGGCGTGCGGCAGCCAAAGCCCGCCGCGTAGTTGCAGTTGACGCTCCAGCCGCCCTGCTCCGGCGCCGCGCGTGAATTGATCTTCTGCGACACCGTCGCCCAGTCCAGCGCCTGATAGTCCAGCGTGATGCCGAGCTTGCGGAAGAGATCGCCCGCCACCTCGCTCATCGCGTTGAGCACGGGGAAATCGGTGGGCACGGCGAGGACGACGCGTTCCCCCTTGTACCCTGCCTCACGGAGCGCGCGGCGCGCCGCCTCCAGGTCGCGCGGGCCGGTCAGCGCAGCCATGCCGGCCTCGCTGGCCATCGACGAATCCGGCTGGAAGAAGCCGATGCCCTCCTTCCACATGCCGCTCTCGGTGCCGGCCACGGCGGTCATGAAATCCGCCTGGCGGATGGCGGGCAGCAGCGCGCGGCGGATGGCCGGGTTGTCGAAGGGCGGGTGCAGGTGGTTGAAGCGCAGCACGGCCATGAAGCCGGTGTTGTCGATGATCTCCACCCGGATGTTGCGGTTGCGGCGCAGCAGCGGCAGGAAATCCGCCGTCGGCTGCTCCCACCAGTCGATCTCGCCGGATTGCAGGGCGGCGGCGGCCGTCGCCGCGTCGGGGATGGTGTGCCACTCCACGCGCTCCACCTGCGCGAGCTTCGGGCCGGACCAGAAGCTCGTGCTGCCCGGGCGCGGCTGATAGCCGGGGAAACGCGCATAGACGGCGCGCGAGCCGGGGATGCGCTCGCTGGCGACGAAGCGGAAGGGGCCGGAGCCGATCACCTCCGGCACCTGTTCCGTCACCGCCAGCTGGGCGTGACGCTCGGGCATGATGACGGGCAGTTGCGGCGCCGGCTTGCCCAGGATGTCGGCGAGCAGGCGGAAGGGCTTCTTCAGCCGCACGCGCACCGCTTTGTCCGAGGCAGGCGCGAGGTCGGCGATCTGCGCGAAGAGCGTCTGCGCATAGGTATCGCGCTTGCCCCAGCGCTGCAGGCTGGCCACCACATCCTGCGGGCGGACGGGCGCGCCGTCATGGAAGGCGAGGCCCTCGCGCAGCGTCAGCCGCCATTCCAGCCGGTCCTCGCTGACGGCATAGGAGTCCAGCATCTGCGGGTGCGGCCGGTAGGCCTCGTCCACGCCGAACAGCGTGTCATAGACAAGCGCGGCGTGGTTGCGCGTGACATAGGAATTGGCCTGGATCGGATCGACCGAGGCCAGGTCCGCCTGTGGCGCGAAGCGCAGCGTGCCCTGCGCCTCCGCCGCGCGTGACAGGCGCGGCGCGGCAAGGCCGATGGCGGCCGTGCCCAGAAGCAGATCCCGACGTTTCACCATAGTCGCCTCCTCGATGGGGGTGATGGCGTCCCTGTGTGATTCTTCTTGTTGTGCTCAGAGCGCCGCGACGGCGGCGAAGCCGTGCTCCGCGGCGCGGATCGCGGCGTCGATCCCGGCCTCGTCATGGGCGGCCGAGAGGAACATGTTGTGGCGCGGGTGGAAGTAGACGCCCTGCGCCAGCACCGCGCGGCAGAAGGTGCTGCCCTTCACGCCCTCCGCATCCTCCTCGAAGAGGACCAGCGGCATCTGCGCCGGCCCGGATTGCCGGAGGCCGAGGCCGTGGCGCGCCGCGCCGCGCGCGAGGCCCTCGCGCAGGCGCAGGCCCAGCACGGCGAGGCGCGCCGGCACATCGTCACGCCGCACGACGCGCAGCGTGGCCAGCGCCGCCGCCATCGGCACCGCCGCGCACCAGAAGGAGCCGGTGAGGTAGAGCCGCCCCGCCGTCGCGCGCAGCCACTCCGCCCCCGTGATGGCGGCGAGCGGATAGCCATTGGCGATGGCCTTGCTCCAGGCGCAGAGATCGGGCGCGATGCCGAGCCCGGCCCAGCTTCCCCGCACATCGAGGCGGAAGCCGGCGCGCACCTCGTCGATGATCAGCGCCGCGCCGCGCGCGTCGCAGATCGCCCGGGCCTGGGTGGCGAATTCGGCGGTGGGCATCTCCTGGTCCCGCCCGAGGTCGTGGCGGAAGGCGCTGACCAGGATGCCCGCCAGATCCTCCCCCGCCGCCGCCGCCGCGCGCGCGAGGCTCTCCGCGTCGTTGAAGTCGTAGTGCAGCAGATGCGCGCGGTCCTCGCTGGTGACGCCGAGCAGCGAGGGCGAGCACCACGGCACCGCGCCATGATAGGCGCCGCGCGCGACGAGGATCTTGCGCCGCCCCGTCGCGGCGCGGGCGAGGGTGACGCAGCCCGTCGTCGCATCCGTGCCGTTCTTCTGGAACAGCACCCAGGCGGCGTGCGGCAGCGTGTCCACCAGGAGTTCCGCCAGTTCCACCATCACCGGCGCCGGGCCGTTGAGGCAATCGCCCTGGCGGCGCTGGCGCTCGGCGGCCTCCTCCACCTCGGGGTGCTGGTGGCCGAGCAGGTTGGGGCCCCAGCTGCACATGAAGTCGAGATAGCGCGTGCCATCGGCATCCCACAGGTGGGCACCTTCGCCGCGCGTGAAGAATTGAGGGTAGCCCTCCGGCAGGCGGGCGGCATGCAGGTGGCCCCACATGCCCGTGGGCACCACCCGCGCGGCCCGGGAGCGCCATGCCGCATCGGCGGAATTGATCAGCCCGTCCATGGCCGACTCCGATATGTTATTTGATATATCATATGTTGACATGAGCCGGATCGAACCGCAATCGATATGTGCAGCAGGGCGCCACCCCAGGCCGCCCCGGAGGATTCCCATGAACGCCACAGCAGAAGCCGATCTGGAGGCCTGGCTGGCCACCCTCGCCGCCCGCCTGGAGGCGGGTGACCCCGCCGGAGTGGCGGCGCTCTTCGAGGAAGGCGGGCTGTGGCGCGACATGCTCGCCCTCAGCTGGTCCATCGTCACCTTCGAGGGTCATGGCGAGATCGCGGCACTGCTGGCGCGCAACCTCGCCGCCGCCGCGCCGCGTGGCCTGCGCCTGTGGCCCGGCAGCGCGCGGATGGAAGGCGGCGTGCTGGAAGGCTGGTTCCGCTTCGAGACGGCGCAGGGCCGGGGGCGCGGCCATGTCCGCCTGCGCGGCGGGCGGTGCTGGACGCTCTTCACCGGGCTGGAGGCGCTGGCGGGGTTCGAGGAGCCACTGGGCCCGCGCCGCGCCCCTGGCACGCATCACGGCGCCTTTCCCGGCCGCCGCGGCTGGGGCGAGCAGCGCGCCGCCGGGCGCGCCGCCCTGGGCCGCGAGACGCAGCCCTTCTGCCTCATCATCGGCGGCGGCCAGGCGGGGGTGACGCTCGGCGCGCGGCTGAAAATGCTCTCCGTGCCCTTCCTCATCATCGATGCCCAGGAGCGGCCGGGCGATGCGTGGCGCCAGCGCTATGAATCCCTCTGCCTGCATGACCCGGTCTGGGCCAACCACCTGCCCTACCTGCCCTTCCCGCAGCACTGGCCCGTCTTCACACCGAAGGACATGATGGGCGACTGGATCGAGGCCTATGCGCGCATCATGGACCTCGACATGTGGTGCGGCACCCGCGCCCTCTCCGCCGGGCGCGACGAGGCTGCCGGCGCATGGCGCGTGACGGTCGAGCGCAGGGAGGGCGGCAGGACGGAGCGCCTGCAGCTGCACCCGCGGCATCTGGTGATCGCGACCGGCATGTCCGGCGCCCCTGCCCTGCCCGCCTATCCCGGGCGCGAGCGCTTCCGGGGCGAGCAGTGCCATTCCAGCGAGTACCGCAGCGGTGCCGCCTATGCCGGGAAGCGCTGTGTCGTCATCGGCTCCAACAACTCAGCCCATGATATCTGCGCCGATCTCTGGGAGCATGGCGCCGAGGTGACGATGCTCCAGCGCTCCTCCACCCTCGTGGTGCGGGCGGAGACGGTGATGCGCTTCATCAGCGGCAAGCTGTTTTCCCAGGCGGCGGAAGAGTCCGGCCTGACGACGGAGGAGGCGGATTTCATCCTGGCCGCGCGCCCCTTCGCCCTGCACGCGGCGCTTCAGAAATCCATCTATGCCGAGATCCGCCGCCATGACGCGGCCTTCTACGCCGGGCTGGAACGGGCCGGCTTCCTGCTCGACTTCGGCGAGGATGAGACGGGGCATTCGCTGAAATACCTCCGCCGGGGGTCTGGCTACTATATCGATGTCGGCGCCTCGGAGCTTGTCATCCGCGGCGATATCCGCCTGTGCAGCGGCGCCGCGGTGCGCGCGGTGACGGAGGAGGGGCTGGCGCTGGAGGATGGCCGCCACCTGCCGGCTGATCTCATCGTCTACGCCACCGGCTATGATCCGATGGAAGGATGGATCGCGCGGCTGATCTCGCCGGAGGTGGCGGCCAGGGTCGGGCCGGTCTGGGGCCTGGGCTCCGGCACGCGGCGCGATCCGGGGCCCTGGGCGGGCGAGCTGCGCAACATGTGGAAGCCCACGCGGCAGGAGGGGCTGTGGCTGCATGGCGGCAACCTGCAACAGGCGCGCTTCTATTCGCGCATCCTGGCGCTGCAACTGAAGGCGCGGCTCGCAGGGCTGGCCACGCCGGTCCATGATCCACGCCTGGGCGGAGTTTGAGGGGGCCCCCCTCAGGACAGACCACCGCTCAGCGTGCCCCCGGCCCATCCTCCAGCTGCGGGCTGTGCTCGCCCAGTTCCCGATCGATCTCCAGCAGTTCGTGGCGCATTTTCTCCATCTCGGCGATGATGCGCTCACGGCGGCGGATCAGTTCCGCCTCGCGGTCCAGCCGCGCCTGCCGCAGGCGCCGCTTGAAATCGATGATGGCATCCCGCCGTGCCCGGGGGCCGACCAGCCCTTCCTTCCGGGCGGCATCCAGTTCGGCCTCGCTCAGGGTGGTGAGCTGGTAGGCCACGGAATAGTTCTGCGGCAGTTCCGCCGGGGAAATCCGGCCCTCCGCCAGGGCGCGGGAGACGCATTCGAGCTGGGACGCGATCTGCACGCTGAATGGCAGCTTGCCGAGGAAGACGCGCCATTCCGCATGCATCTGCGCCCGCCGCTCGGCCGGTGTCAGATGGGTGTTGCTGCCCCGGATGCGGTCCTCGATGAGGTGGCGGGCCTGGATGATGCGGTGGCCGATGGTCAGGAAGGCTTCCTGCGCCCGCGACCACAGCGTGCCGATTTCCACGGCCAGGTGATCCGGGTTGGAGGTTTCGAAGGCGGCGATCGCCAGCGCATCGCCCCGCTGGTCGGGGTTGGCGGCCGGCTCGTGGTCGATGGCCTGTTCGATGGTGCGGCGGATGCGCGCCGGGTCAAAGCCCCGGCGCTCGGGCGCGGGGCTGCCCGTGGTGGTGCGGCGGACCGCCATGGCTCAGCCCTCCCCCAGCCCGGCGCGGCGGCGGACGGCCCCCCAGACCGCTTCGATATCCTCGCCACCGGTGCATTTGCGCATTTCGGTTGCCCCGAGGCCTACCTCGTCGGCAGCGAGGAAATCATAATACTCGCCGATTTCCACGGCGCAGAGTTCGGCATGGCGGACCAGCCGCTTCTTCGCCAGGCCGATGACGCGGGTGGCCTTGGGCTTCACGAGGTTGAGCACCGCCAGGGTCGGCCGCTTCCAGACGGAGAGGGCATGCAGCAGGGTCTCGGCGCTCTCGGTATCGGAAATCCCGACCTTGGTGGGCACCAGGACAAGATCCACGCCGAAGGAGAGGGTCTTCAGCACCTCGGAACTCTGGTCGATCGCGGGGGGGGTGTCGAAGAACACGATGTCATGCTCATCGAGGGCCAGGACATCGGTGGCGTCGCGGGCCTCGTGCGGGTCCGCCTCATAGCCGGTGATGGGGGCGGCATCGGGGCAATACTGGGTGCGCCGCTGCAGCCACTTGGTGACCGTGCGCTGGGTGTCGAAATCCACCACGGCGACATTGTAGCCATTGGCGGCGGCGGCACCGGCGAGGTTCTTCACCAGGAAGCTCTTGCCCGGCCCCCCCTTCGCCCCGGTGCTCAAGATGCGGATGGTCCGCTTCAGCCGCCTGGTGCCGCCTTCTGCCATGATCTGCTCCGGGAAAAATCCTGTCGGGACCCTAAAGCGTTTTCGGCGGTGCGGCGAGAGTGGCCGGCAGTTTCTTACCGGTAAGATTTCCCACTGCCTTCCGGCATCACGGCGAAAGCCCGGGCGGGGCAGCGCCTCCCCACACCATGCTCGCCAGACCGCGCGGAAGCAGGCAAGCTGGCGCCAAACAGAATACGCCATGGGAGGATGACATGACGGACCAGGAAGGCTTTTGCCGCGCGCTGCCCCGGCGCGGCCTGCTGGGCGCGGCCGCGGCGCTCGCGCTGCCGGCCGTGGCGCGGGCGCAATCGGGCACCATCACCCTTATCGTCCCGACCGCCGCCGCCGGCACGACGGATTTCGCCGCGCGCCTGCTGGCGGAACCGCTCTCCCGCCTGCTGGGGCAGACGGTGGTGGTGGAGAACAAGCCCGGCGCCAATGGCGCGCTGGGCACGCAGGATGTGGCCCGTGCCCGGCCCGATGGCACGCGGCTGCTGGTGCAGTATTCCGGCTATCAGGTCGGCACCCCGGCGGTGGTGAGCAATCTCGGCTATGATGTGCGCAAGGATTTCGCGCCGGTGGCGCTGCTGCTGGATGCGCCGCAGGTCATCTTCCTGCACCCCGCCATCCCGGCGGGCAATGTCGCGGAGCTTGTCACCTATGCCAAGGCGCATCCGGGGCAGCTGAATTACGCCTCCTCCGGCTCCGGCTCGCTGCAACATCTGGGCACCGAACTGCTGAAGCTGCGGACAGGGACGGACATGACCCATGTGCCCTATCGCGGCACCGGCCCGGCGACGCAGGACCTGATCTCCGGCCGCGTGCAGATGATGATGACGACACCGCCGCCCCTGATGCCCTTCGTGCGCGAGGGCAGGCTGAAGGCGCTGGCCATCACCGCCGCCACGCGCAGCCCCGCCCTGCCGGATGTGCCGACCCTGGCCGAGCAGGGCCTGCCGGGGATCGAGGTGGTGGGCTGGTTCGCCCTCTTCGCCCCGGCCGGCACACCGCCCGCCCTGCTGCAACGGCTGGGCGAGGCGGCGGATGCCGTGGTCGCCAGCCCCGAATTCCGCCGCCGTGCCGAGGAGCAGGGCGCGGTGGCCCGCCAGATGCGGCCCGAGGAGATCCAGGCGCGGGTGAACCGCGAGTTGGATGAATGGACCCACGTGGTCCGCGATGCCAGGATCCAGCCGGAGTAATCCTTGCCCGATCCGCGCCACCCAGCGCGGGCCGGGCCGATGGGGGCGGGAGCCTGGTGCTGCATCCGGGCGTGGTGCCGGCGCATGGCGGGTGCGCCGCGCTCTGAAAGACGGTTTGCCAGCACGGCGCAACCCCGAAACAGGCTTCGCCCTGCTTCAAACTGAAGGCGGGTGCAGGGGACCCTGTCCCCTGTTGGGGGTGTTTGAGGGGGCAAAGCCCCCTCAAGACCACCTGAGAGACACGGGGACGGGAAGGGCCCCCCCGCTCAGACGGGAAGCTCGGCCTGCGGGCTGCCGGCGCGGAGATAGCGATAGCGGTAGGTCTTCGCGCGGCCGGAGCCGATGATCTCCTCCGACCAGGAGACGAGGCCGCCCGCCTGCTGCATATCGCTGAGCGCCTGCCGGACTTCCTCGCGCAGCTTGACGCGCTGCTTGGTCGTCTCGGCCCTGTAGTCACGGCCGGCGAGGCTCGCGAGCAGTTCGACGTCGATCCAGCTATGGGCGGGCTGGGAGTCGATATAGGGCCACCAGCAGCGTGCATAATCGCTCTTGAGCCGAAAATAGACATCCGCATCGACGGCGACGAGATGGCGTTCCTCCAGGGTGCGGCGCACCCACTCGCCATAGCTCACCGTCACCCGGCTATCGAGCTGGGCGCCCTCCCACTCGATCTTGCCGATCAGCGCATCCGACCAGCCGGCCCCGGCGAGGAGGCCGCGGGCCTCGGCTTTCATGAACTCCTCATGCGAGCCACGGAAGACGCGGATGGAGACGCGTTGAAGTTCCTGCAGCACGCGCAGGGCGGTCAGCAGATTCGTCACATGGACGCTCAGGCCCGAGGCCACCAGCAATTCCCGCCATGAGGTCTCGGTCTGGCACAGGATGATGCGCTGGCCGGCATCGGTCCTGGCTTCCACGCGGCGGGCCCGCAGGCGGAAGAGGGCGACCAGCATGTCGCGGTGCCGGGTGCCGAGTTCGCGGCCCGCCACCTCCACCACCGAATGCGGCGGGACGATGTAGATGCGCCGGAAGTTGGAATCCGTGTTGAGCGAATGCGTCCGCGCCGCGAAGGCGGAGGTGCGGGCGAGGCGGGAGGGCATGACGGCGGGTGCCCGGCGGCCGCGGGCATTCTGGCGGGTCTTTTCCAGCCGCGCCAGACGGCGGCGCTCGACCTCGCTCAGGTTCTTCGGGCCAACCTCGACCATGTCAAAATGCCCCCGCGATTCCGCTTCGCGCCGGAATGCCCCCGCGATTCCCGATGGGGAGGAGCATAGACAGGAAATCCCGGCTGGGTATCCCCTAAAGTGCTCCGGTGATTCCCGGTGGGGCATCACTTTATCCACAGGACCGTGGATAAGTTTCCCGGTCCAGTGAATCGCAGGGGCATTTTGCGTAAAAGCGGGGGCATTTTGCGTAGAAGCAGGGGCACTTTACCCCATTAAGTCCCTGATAAAAAAATGCTTTTTACCCTTTAGACTTATATTATTAGACGAATCATAGACCCCAGGCTGTGGACACATTCTGTTGCGTGGAAGGCGTGGTGAAGCACCGGACAGTGGATGGCTGCCTGGGATAGGCCCCAAGCCTTCAGACCAGGGATCGCCAAAAGGTAGAACAGCCGCCAGGGAAGGGGCGCTCTGGGGCCAAAATGCCCCCGCTTTTACGGCTTACCAGGGAGGCCGCTGTCCCAGACCGGCAGACGTTCCAGGAAAATAAAATATATTTTTCAGTGTGATACGGTCAAAGCCTCATCCTGCGGCAAGGGCCGATACCCGGCAGCTATAGCCGGGCCGGATGCCGATGCA
Organism: Roseomonas sp. GC11; assembly: GCF_024437745.1. GTDB lineage: Bacteria > Pseudomonadota > Alphaproteobacteria > Acetobacterales > Acetobacteraceae > Pseudoroseomonas. The sequence goes on from NZ_JANFNY010000019.1 coordinate 21,864, forward strand.
CGGCTCAGAGCGGCACGATAGGCCGCCGGCGTCGTTCCCAAAGCCGCGCCAAACACCCGCGTCAAATGGCTCTGACTGGAAAAGCCACAGGCCGTGGCGATCTGGATGATGGGCATATCCCTGCGGAGCAGCGCGCGGGCACGCTCCAAACGGCGCCACTGGACCCATGCCTGTGGTGAAACGCCATGGCTGGCCCGGAACATGCGCTGAAAGTGAAAGGCGCTGAGCTTCGCCAGGGCCGCAAGCTCGTCCAGCCGGAGCGGCATATCCAGATGAGCCTCAATATACTCGCCGATACGCCGCCGCAGATGCGGGGCCAGGCCCCCTTTCAAGGCGGGCAGGGGCAGGCCCTGCGGCGATGCCATGGCCAAAGCCGCAAAGGTGGCTTCCGTGGCGGCCTCGTCCGCCGCGAGGGCATCGCCACGGGGCAAGGCCAAGGCCAGATGGCCCAGCGCGGCCGCCACCCGTGGCGCCTCCCCCAGGGAAAGTTCCGGCAGCACCATCAGCCGGGCATCGCGGTCGAAGGCCTCCGTATAGGCCCGGCGCAACCCGGCATCCGGCAGGTACAGGTGCACGAAGGCGAAGCGCGTGGTGATCTCCCAGTCCGAGACATGGCCCTGGGGCATGACACATACCGCCCCGGGACGGCCACGCCCGGCCTGCCGCCCCAGGCGGCGTGTACCCTCACCTCCCTGGATGTAGAGGCTCAGGGCATGCCCCTCCGGCCGCTCATAGGCGACCCGGTCCTGGCTGTTGCTCCAGATCGCCGCGGACCGGCCGAAGCCGAGTTCCATGGCGTGCAGCCTGCGGGCATTGGAGGCGGAGAGGATGGCCTGAACAGTGAAGGGCTGGATCGGCATCAGCACGCGGTGAGGCTTGGAAGCACCAGGATGCGGCCGCGCCCCAGGGCGGGCAAGGATGATCCGCCGCAAGATCCTGCAAACGCCGCGCGGGCGGCGGTGCTATCGCCATGGCTATGCAGAACGCGCTTCTCTTCCTGTCCACCGTGCTGATCTGGGGCAGCACATGGCTTGCCATCACCTGGCAGGTCGGGCCGGTGCCGGTGCTGGTGTCGGTTTTCTACCGCTTCGCCAGCGCGGCGGTGATCCTCCTGGTGGTGCTGGCGGCGCTGCGGCGGCTGCCGCTGCCCGGATGGCGGCACCAGCCCTTCCTGCTGGCCCAGGCGCTGTGCCTGTTCAGCTGCAATTTCCTCTGCTTCTACAATGCGGCGGGCTATCTGCCGTCCGGGCTGATCTCCGTCATCTTCTCGCTGGCGACGCTCTACAACGCCGTCAATGCCCGCCTGTTCTTTGGGGACAGGATCAGCCCCCGCACGGTGCTGGCGGCGCTGCTGGGCGTCTGCGGCGTGCTGCTGCTGTTCGGGCAGGATATCTTCATCCGCTTCGAGGCCGATACTCTGAAGGGCCTTGGGCTCGCCGCGCTGGGCACCCTGTTCTTCTCGCTCGGCAACATGGCCTCGCACCGCAACAGCGCCGCCGGCATCGCGCCCCTGACGGCCAATGCCTGGGGCATGGCCTATGGGGCGGTGGTGCTCCTCGCGCTGATCGGGCTGACCGGCACCCCCATGGTTGCCCCGCCCGATGCTGGCTATCTCGCCGCGCTGCTCTATCTCTCGGTCATCGGCTCGGTGGTGGGCTTCACCACCTATCTGATGCTCGTCTCGCGGATCGGCTCCTCGCGGGCGGCCTATACGACGGTGCTCTTCCCGGTCGTGGCCCTGTCGCTTTCCACCCTGTTCGAGGGGTATCGCTGGGGGATGCCGGCGCTCGCCGGGCTGGGGCTGACGCTGCTGGGGAATGTGGTGATCTTCTGGCGCGGGCCGCTGCCACGCCGCCCAGCCGCCTAGCGGAGAGGACGCCTCAGAGACCGTTCGGACATGCAGGCCGCCCGTGACCTGAAGGAAACAGGCGCTTTCCAAAAGGGTTTCCAAAGGCCTCAGGCCTTTGGTGGGGAGAGTTTGAGAGGGGCAAAGCCCCTCTCAAGACCGCTCAGCACATTGCCAGACAGACCCTCACTCCAGGCGGATATTGGCCTCCCGCACCACCCGGCCCAGCCGCTCGCGCTCGGAGGCGTAGAACTGGCCCATCGCCTCCGGCGTGCCGCCCAGGATATCGGCCCCGCTCTCGACGATCCGTTTCCGGGTTTCGGCTTCCGCGATCATGCCGTTCACCGCCGCGTTCACCTGCCCGATGATGTCGCGCGGCGTGCCGGCGGGGGCCATGAGGCCCCAGACGCTGGCCAGCTCGACGCCCTCGATCCCCCCCTCGCGGAAGGTCGGCACATCCGGCAGCGCGGCAGAGCGCCGCGCCGAACTCACCGCGAGGGGCCGCACCCGCCCATCCTCGATATGGCCGCGCAAGGTGGGGATGGAGCCCATGTAGCTGTTGATCTGCCCGCTGATCAGGTCCGGCAGGGACTGGGCGATGCCGCGATAGGGGATGTGGTTCAGCTGGATGCCGGCGCTGCGCTGCCACAATTCCAGGATCAGGTGGGACACCGTGCCGATGCCGGGGGAGCCAAAGGTCAGCTGGCCGCCGCGGGCGCGGGCGGCGGCGGTGAATTCGGCCAGGGTCTTCCAGGGCGCGTCCGCCCGCACCACCAGCACGGCGGAGCCGCTGGCGATGAGGGCCACCGGCATCAGGTCGCGGTCTGGGTCATAGGGCAGCTTCGGATAGGTCAGCGGGTTCAGCACGACATTGTCGGTCTGCGCCATCACCAGCGTGTGGCCATCCGGCCGGCTCTTGGCCGTGGCGTCGAGCGCGAGATTGCCACCGGCGCCCGGCTTGTTCTCGATCACGATCGTCCAGCCCTGCGCCGCGGTCAGCCGCTCCGCCACCAGCCGGGCCAGGTTGTCCGTGCCGCCGCCCGGCGGGAAGGGGACGATGAGGCGCACCGGGCGGCTCGGGTAGCTCTGTGCGATCGCGGGGGCCGTGGCCATGCCGAGGCCCGCGGCCAGCAGGCCGCGCCGTGTCAGGCTCATTTCGTGTTTCCTCCGGTTCTGGTTGCGCCCAGAGTGCGGGTGTTGCCCGGCCACGGGAAGGGCTTATCGGCCGGTGCGGGGTTCTCCTCCGCCGGGACGGGCGGTGGACAGGCGGGCCACGATCCTCATCATGGATCCCGATGGAGCGGCGGCTGGCAGCGCCCTGCCGGCCGGCTCCACCCAAAATTCCCGGAGGAGAGACGCCCCATGGCAACGGTAAACGCTTTGGCCCGGCCCAGGGCCAAGGCCCGGTCATGAATCGTGTGGAACTGCTGGATTCCCGCGCGGCCTGGCTGCGCCTTGGCGTCCTGGTCGCGCTGTCCACCGTGGGCGGGGTGGGGATGTGGTCCGTGATTGTGGCGCTGCCCTATGTCCAGGCGGAGTTCGGCATTACCCGTGGCGCGGCATCGATGCCCTATACGCTGACCATGCTGGGCTTCGGGGCCGGTGGCATCCTGATGGGGCGGCTGACCGACCGCATGGGGCCGATGAAGCCTCTGCTGGGCGCCACGCTGGCGCTGGCGGCGGGATATCTGCTGGCGGGGCTCGCGCCGGGCATCGGCGTCTATACCCTGGCGCAGGGCCTGCTGATCGGGATGCTCGGCTCCTCCGCCGCCTTCGCGCCCCTGGTGGCCGAGGCCTCCCTGTGGTTCCGCCGGCGGCGTGGCATCGCGGTCGCGATCGCCGCTTCCGGGAACTACCTCGCGGGGGCGGTCTGGCCACCGCTCCTCAGCGGGCTCATCGGCGCTTACGGGTGGCGCACCGCCCATCTCATCGTTGGTGCCATCTGCCTGGTGACGATGGTGCCGCTGGCCCTGTTGCTGCGCGCGCGGGCTCCCGCGGGGCAGGGGGGGGCCACGGCGGGTGAGGCCGGCATGGCCGGGGCCTTTGGCCTCTCCCATGGCGGGCTGACGGCCGTGCTGGCCACTGCCGGGGTGGCCTGCTGTGTCGCCATGGCGATGCCGCAGGTCCATATCGTCGCCTATTGCGGCGACCTCGGCTATGGCGTCGCCCGGGGGGCGGACATGCTGTCGGTGATGCTGGCCTGTGGCATTGTGTCCCGCCTTGCCTCGGGCCTGATCGCTGACCGGATCGGCGGGCTCCGGACGCTGCTGCTCGGCTCCGTGCTGCAGGGCCTAGCGCTGTCGCTGTTCCTGTTCTTCGACGGATTGGCCTCGCTCTATGTGCTGTCGGCGCTCTTCGGGCTGGTGCAGGGCGGTATCGTCCCGTCCTATGCGGTCATCGTGCGGGAGAGCTTCCCGGCCGCCGAGGCGGGCACGCGGGTCGGGATCGTGCTCATGGCGACCCTGGCGGGGATGGCGCTCGGGGGATGGCTGTCCGGGGTGATCTTCGATGCCACCGGCAGCTACGCCGCCGCGTTTCTCAATGGCGTCCTGTGGAACATGGCGAATGTGCTGGTGGTGGTGGCGCTGTTGATGCGCCGCCGCGCGCATCTTGCCCCGGCATGACGCGCCTGTTGGCATTGGGGGAGCGCAAGACACCCCGCTTCAGCATGTCGGAGCGGGGCGTTGGCCGATGCTGGGGGAGGAGATCCCTGGAATAAGGCGGGAGCTTTTACCCACGCGGTAAGCGGGGTTTACCGCGTGTTATATTTCACACGCGCCATGAAAATAAAAATCCAAAATATATAAATATTTTCTGAAAAATTTCTTATTAATGTAATAAAATATACGATTATATTTTTAATATAAAATAATTAATACGATCAATAAATCGAATAAAGCCATAAAGTTATTTTGTCGGATATGTCCGGCCGCACCTTGGCTGGCAACTCGCCGACAGGGGCAGGCTCTGCATGCTGAGAGGCTGGCTGGAAACTCATGCGGAACGACCGGGGTGCCTGAGTGGCGGATGAGGCCGGCCACCGGGCACTCCCCTGGCGGCGATGAGGAGAGGGGAGCGGGATAACCTTGAAGACCGCCGCCCTGTGTAGAGTCATCTTATGGTTTTTCATGAAAAACTTTAATAAGAAAGCGATACGCCGAGCCTGATGAAGGTTTTTCCCATGAAGCGTGCCGACCTCGCGCCCGCGCTCATCGCCCGCCTGAAGCGCTATCCGGCGCCGTATGACAGCCATTACGGGGTTGTCCCGCTGCCGCCGCCCGCGGAGCCGCCAGCCATCCTGGGGCTCAGGGACCGCTATGAAACGGCCATCGGCGCCCTGGCCCGGCTGGAGGCGCTGGCCGCGGAGCTGGGGGATGGCTGGCTGGTCTCCCGCCTCCTGGCGCGGCGCGAGGCGGTCACCAGCTCCGCCATCGAGGGCACGAACAGCACCCTGGACGAACTCCTGCTCATCGAGGAGACGGCCGAGGAGGAGGCCGCCCCCCGCCAGCAGGCCGCCGGCCAGGTGCGGGACTACGCCCTGGCCCTGGAGCGCCTCATGCCCGAGGCCCGGCGGCTGGGCACGGCCATGTTCACGCGCGATCTCGTGTCACGCCTGCATGGGGCCGTCATGCAGGCCGATCCGGACTTCCCGGGCGTCCCGGGCCAGATCCGCGAAACGGTGGTCTGGATCGGCCCTCCGGGGTCCGGCATCGCCTATTCGACCTACAACCCCGCGCCGCCCGAAGACGTGCCTGCCTGCCTGGAGGAGAGCCTGGCATACATGCGGGGGGAGGCCGATGCCCTGCTCCCCCCCAGCATCATCACCCGCATGGCGGTCGCCCATGCCCATTTCGAGGCGGTGCATCCCTTCACCGATGGCAATGGCCGCGTCGGCCGCCTGCTGCTGCCCTTGCTGATGGCGGCGGAGCGGCACATCCCGGTCTACCTCTCGCCCTATATCGAGGCCCATCGGCGGGACTACTACGATGCCCTGAAAGCGGCGCAGCAGCGGCTGGCATGGCAGGAGATGATCGGCTTCATCGCCAGTGCCATCACGGCCACGGTCGCGGAACTGGACGAGACCCGGAAGGCCCTGGCGCGGCTCCGGGCCATCTGGGAGGCGCGGCGCCGCTTCCGGGTGAACTCGGCCAGCCTGCGGGCGCTGGACATCCTGCCGAGCTATCCCGTCATCACCACGGGGCGGCTCGCCGGCCTGCTCGGGGTGACATTCCCGGCGGCCTCCGCCGCGATCGGCCAGTTGCAGGAGGTGGGCATCCTGCGCGAGAGGACGGGCTATCAGCGGAACCGCATTTTCGCGGCCGAGGAGGTGCTCACGGTGATCAACCGGCCATTCGGCGAGGCGCCGGTCCTGCCAGGAGAGGCGGGGTAGCGCCCCGGCCGCCACAGGCCGCTCCTTTGGCCTGCCCCCTTAAAAGCGGATCGCCGCTGATGCGCGACGGGGAAGGGGGGACGCGGCGGGGCGATTGAGAAGGCGGGAGCAGAACACGCCGGAAGAGATCATGGCAAAACCGCGCCGGATCGAGGTTCCCGTGGCGCAGGGCATTCCTCTGGGCGGAGGATTCGCCCCTTGCTCAGCGACTTCCGGTGTAGCACTTCGCCGTGGCCTCAGTGACCGCGCCTGAACTGTTTGAGCTTCGCCCAGCGCGGATCTTCGTCGTCCTCAGTGATAACCGCCGCCTTCGCATCCGCCCGGCGGCGGAGGGCCTGCTCGATCAGGGCGTTAAAGCGCAGCCGTTCATCCTGGGCCAGCCTGGTATCCCTGTAGTGCTCAGGGAAGCGGCGGGCGAGCCAGAGATAGGCGCTCAGCCGCAGCACCTGATGCTCGCAGGCGCCGAGTTCGCTGTAGCTGGAAGGAACTTTCCAGATCGGGCTGCGAGGCGCGGAGATGGATCTGCCGGCGGCGTGCAACCTGGCCCAGAATGCGATTTCCGACAGCATCCGGGGGCCATCGCCACCGGCGGGCACCCCCAGATATCGATAGCGGTCTTTGAGGGGCAGGCTGTTGGTATCGGTGAAGGAGGCAATACCCCGCGCGCTGTCCATGGCGGCCGGGCGCAGGCGCGGGTCATCCCCGATGAGATGCTGCGCGATATAGTCCAGGATGGGCCGCAGCTTCTCGGTTTGCAACCGCTGGGCAACAGCGGCCACGGCGTTCCAGGGCGGCATCACGGGCAGGCGGTCGTCTTCGGGCGGCTCCGCCGCGCCCTCCAGGGCGGCGGCCACGAGAGCCGGCTCCTGGCCTGCCAGCACACCGGCAACCCCACTCTCGGCCAGCCCGTAGCGGCCGGCGCGCCCGGCAATCTGGCGGATCTCCGCGCTCGTCAGCGGGCGCTTGCGGCGGCCGTCGAATTTCTCCAGCGTGGAGAAGATCACCCGCTGAATGGGCAGGTTCAGCCCCATGCCGATGGCATCCGTGGCCACCAGCACCTGGGCGTCGCCAGTGCGGAACCGCTCGCTTTCCGCCCTGCGCACCTCGGGGCCGAGCGCGCCATAGATGGAGGCCACCGCGAAACCCCGCTGCAGCAGCAGCGTGCGAAAGCGCAGCACGTCCGTGCGCGTGAAGGCGACCAGCGCGTCACCAGGCCGGACATCCTCAAGGCGCAGCGGGGTGGGCTCGGCCACCAGCGGCGATTTGCGCTCGAAGCTGAGGACCTCGAGTGCCTCACCGGTCATATCGGCCAGCCTGGTCACGAAGGGCACGGCATCCGGCGAGCCGGTCATGACGATCGTCCGGGCTGGCATGCCGACCAGCGCCTGGGTCCAGGCCCATCCGCGGTCATGGTGGGCGATGATCTGCACCTCGTCCACCACCGCCACGTCGATCGCGCGGTCAAGCTCGGCCATCTCGATGGTCGAGGACACGTGCGTGGCCCCGTCAACCAGGACCTCCTCCTCACCGGTCCGCATATCGGTGGGCACGCCCGCGGTGTTGAGGCGGTCGGCTCCCTCCAGTGCCATCAGGCGCAGGGGTGCCAGATAGGCCCCCTGCCGCGCCGCCTTCAGCGCCTCCATGGCCGCGTGGGTCTTGCCGGAGTTGGTGGGGCCGATATGCAGAACCAGCCGCCGGCGCATGGCCCGGGCCGTCGGGAACATGCGGGCGTAGTCGTCAAGGCCGGTCTCGCTCCGCAGGGCGTGCCGGTCGCGCTCCTGAGACCACCGGTTGATGGCCTGGGCCAGGGCCTCCTCCAGCCGGCCGGTGACCAGGCGGATCAGCCTGTCAGCAGGCGCCGGATCGAGGCTCCCGATGGTGCCGAGGCCCTGGCGGACCGCCTTTTCCAGCGCCTCGGTGAAGCGGGTGTGCATGGTGTCCGGCATTCCCTGCCGGACGGACGCCACGCGGGCCGTCCAGGCGGCCAGCGTGGCCCCCAGGCTGCGGCTCACCCGGCTGACCGCCGCATCCCCCGCCGACATCATGGCGGCCCGCAGCTGCTCCCGTGCTTTGCCCCTGGGGAAGGGCCCCACACGCGCCGCCATCGCATCGTCGGGTAAGACAAACAGGGTTTCAACGGCCGTCACGCCGAGAAACGGCAGGTCGATCCTGACGGGCCGCGCCATGGCCAGCCGGTGATCCAGCAACCTCGCCCCCGGTCCGGCCATGGCGAGAAGGGCCTGGTCGCGGCAGGCCTGCACCCGCGCCATGACCTTCTCGGACGCCAGTGCGCTGGCGCGCCGGCGCGCCTTCAGCACGCTCTGCCATTCACGGCGCCATTCCGGCACCCGCGTTGCCAGCTCGGGCAGGCGGGCAGGATCGAAGCGGGGCACACCGGCGCCTTCGCCCCGCTGGCCGTTCCGCTGGCCAGCTGGCCGTGTTTCGGCGACCGGCAGGCGGCCCTCCGCCAGCCAGCGCCGGAATTCGGTGGGCGTGATCGCCAGAAGCTGCCGCAGCCTGGAGCCTCCGATAAGGCTCATCTGCCAGCGCCGCCATGCGTCTTCCTCGGCCTGCCGCCGTTGCATGGCTTCTGCGGCGGCACGCTCCGCATCCTGTGCCGCGCGGCGGGCGGCCTGCTGCGCGAGCTTCTCGCGCCAGATTTCCTCCCGCTGGGCGCGCTGAACCAGCATGGCCATGCCCTGCGCGGCCTGCGTGCTCAGGCCGAGCGAGGGCGCGACCAGATCCGCCACGGCCTTGGCGAGGGAAACGCCGGGCGGCAGTATGGCGTTCAGGGCCGCCAGTCCGGCAGCGGGCTTTTGCCTCAGCCGCTCGGCCAGGGCCTTGCCGTCCGCGAGACCCAGTTCTGAGAGCCCTGCGCGGATCCGCCCGGACATCCGTTCCGCGAGGATTTCGACCGCGTCCTCAACCCGGCGCGCCAGCATCGCATCGGCGATATCCGGGCTGTCCAGGATATCGGGAAAGAAGGGAAGGCTTTCGGCCTCCAGCATGCGGCGCAACGTCGCGGAGGCCTCGGCGCGGGCCTGGGCCATTTCCCCGGCTTCTGGCCTTTCCCCGAGGCGGCTGTCCTGCGGGGCAAAGACCACGCGATCGCGGGCATCAGGGCCAGTCTCCGCGCGCGCATTGGCCGTCAGGCACGGATCCTGGCTGCCATGGCCTCGCGGGGCACCGGTCATGGGCAAACACGGCAGGGGCGTTGTTCAGCCCCGGGCTCCTGGGATCTGTCTTTCCGGATGGCCTGACTTTCCTTCTGCCTCGGATGGTACCGGTTTGCTGTCGTATCGATGCCACGGATTGCTGTTCCCCTCAACGGGGCAGAGGGATCCGGGCCAGGCAGGGGGCAGGGTCATGGGCAGGGTCAGGGCCGGGGGATTTCAGCGCCTCCCTCCTGGACCGCGCCGGGCATGCGGCATGGCCGCCGGCCAGCGCCCGGCGCCACAGCCCTCTGGCGCCGCCGCTATTCCCCGGCTCTATAGCATCAGCGGAAGAAGTGATGGCTGTCAGGGCGCCGGTCCCCCCTAGCCTCGCGCGGCATTCCAGCGAAAGCCATGGGAACCGGTCCGCTGCCGGAGTGCACGGCGACAGGCTGCGGCGTCGTTCACCTGGAGCCACGCCGCCCGGACGCCACGGCAGCCCTGGGGGAGGAGAAAAAACGCATGCGCCGGACAGACGCCACGCCCTCGCACGGGAACGGCTCCACGCCGCACAGCCGCCATATCAGCCGCCGCCTTGCCCTGGCGCTGGCCGGTGTGCTGGGGGCGCCATCGCTCGCCCAGGCCGCCTTTCCAGACCGCGACATCCGCCTGATGGTCGGTTTCTCGGCTGGCGGCGCGGTGGATCTGGCCGCGCGGCTGGCCGCGGACGCCCTGCGCCCCGTGCTCAACCAGAATGTGGTGGTGGAAAACCGCTCCGGGGCCTCGGGGCTGATCGCGGCGGACGCCGTCGCCAAATCCGGTGCCGACGGCCATGTGCTCTATGTCGCGGCGGCGAGCGCCTTCACGGTGCTCCCACAGCTTCCCGGCCAGCCGATGCCGCTCAACATGGAGCGCGACCTGACGCCGGTGGCCAATCTCGCGGCGGTGCTGAACGCGCTGGTGGTGACCCCGCGCGCGCCTTTCCGCACCCTCCCCGAATTGATCGCCTATGCGAAAGCCAATCCGGACAAGCTCTCCTATGCCTCGACCGGAAACGGCACGAGCCAGCATCTGGCGGGCGAATTGTTCGCGCGGCAGGCGGGCATCCGCATGATCCACGTGCCCTATCGCGGCGGTTCCAACGCCATCCTCGATATCGCGGCCGGGCGGGTGGATCTGATGTTCGGCAACTTCCCTGAATTCATCGGCCAGATCCGCGATGGCGGGCTCAGGCTCCTCGCCTTCGGCGGCCGGCAGGCCTCGCCGCTCTTTCCGGAAACGCCGCTGGTGCGCGACACCCTGCCCGGCTTCGAGGTCACGAACTGGATCGGCCTCGCCGGCCCGGCCGGCATGCCGGAGGCCGCCGTCTCGGCATGGAACGCCGCCCTGGCGCGCATCGTGGCCGCGCCGGATTTCCAGCGCCGCGTGGCGGAGAACGGCATGGCGGTCCTCGGCCAGGATCAGGCCACCTTCCGCGCGACCATCGAGGCGGACCGGCAGCGCTGGGGCGAGGTGATCCGCGCGGCTGCGATCCGGGCGGAGTAAACCGGGACGCAGGGCCTGCTGGCATGGGCGGATTGGCCGGTGGCGCATCCGCGCCGCGCTGCGTGCGCCCGCCCTCCCCCCCAAGATGGCTGCCTCCGCCCTCAATCGGCGCTGATGCCGGCCGCCTTCACCACGCCGCCCCACTTCACCGTCTCCGCTCCGATCAGGCGGGCCAGGCTGCCGGCATCGCCCTCCATCGGCTCGGCGCCGATCACGGCCAGCTTCTCGCGGATGAGCGGGTCGCGGAGGGCGGCGAGCACGGCGGCCTCCACGCGCCCGCGGGCGGCTTCTGGCAGGTCCTTCGGCGCCATCATGGCGAACCAGGGATCCACGGCATAGCCGGGCAGCCCGGCCTCGGCCACGGTCGGCAGGTCCGGATAGGCCTGGGCGCGCCGGCTGGTGGTGGCCGCCAGCACCCGCAGCCGCCCGCCCGCGATATGCGGGGCCGAGGAGGTGACGCTGTCGAACATGACATCCACCCGGTTGCCGAGCAGGTCGGCGAGGGCAGGGCCAGAGCCGCGATAGGGGATATGCGTCATCTCCACCCCGGCCATGGCACAGAACAGCGCCCCCGCGAGGTGGATCGAGGTGCCATTTCCCGCCGAGGCATAGGTGATCTGCCCCGCCCTGGCCCGTGCCGCCGCGATCAGCCCCGGCATGTCCCGGATGGGCGAGGTGGTGGGCACGACGAGGATATTCGGCACCACCGCCACGGGGGCAACCGCCAGCAGGTCGGACGGCGCATAAGGCAGGCGCGGGTAGAGAGCCGGGTTCACGGCCTGGGCCATGGAGACCATGAGCAGGGTGGCCTGGTCGCCGGAGCGGGCCGCGGCCTCGGTCCCGATGGTGCCGCCGGCGCCGGCGCGGTTCTCGACCACGCAGGGCTGGCCCAGCGCCTCGCCCAGCACGGGGGCGAGGAGGCGCGTCATGGCATCGATCGCGCCACCGGGCGGGAAGGGGACGATGATGCGCAGGGGACGCGCCGGCCAGGGCTGCGCCATGGCGCTGCCGGGCAGCGCGGGGCAGGCGGGCGCCGCGGCGGCGAGGCCGAGCAGCAGGGTGCGGCGGTTCATGATGCGCGCCCCCCTCAGAGCGCCGAGGGATGCGCGGCGAGCGGGGTCACCTGGATGTCCATCCAGGGAAAGAGCGGCAGGCCGGAGAGCAGCGCGTGCAGCTCGTCATTGTCGGCCACGTCGAAGATGGAGACATTGGCGTAGCGCCCGGCGATGCGCCAGATATGCGGCCATTTGCCCTGGCGCATCAGCGCCTGGGCATAGGCCCTCTCGCGCGCCTTGATGTCGTCCGCCTCCAGCTTCGGCATGTCCGGTGGCAGGTTCACCTGCATGGTGACGTGGAACAGCATGTCTTGTCTCGTTTCCTCGGAAGGGATGGGCCGGGGCCGGGGGCAGCCCCGGCCTGAAAACACGGCGCGTGTTCTTGAGAGGGGCTTCGCCCCTCTCAAACTCTCCCCACCAAAGGCCTGAGGCCTTTGGAAACCCATCAGGGTTCTTTCCTCAGGGCCTGTCGCGGTTCAGGCCCGGGCGCGGATGCGGGAGGAGAAGCCCTCCTCCCTGTCCGTGGCGGCGCGCTGGAGCGTGAAGTCGAAGGCAATGGAGGCGTTGCTGCCCTGGCGGTTCGGCACCGGCAGCAGCCCCTCCCGCGTGCCAAACGCGAAGTCATCCGCGGCGAAGGGGTCGTCACCGAAATTGATCTGCGTCGTCAGCGTGCGGTAGCCCGGCGCCTCGATGAAGAAGTGGACATGCGCCGGCCGGTTGCCGTGGCGGCCCAGCGCGGCCATGAGCCTGTCGGTCGCGCCGCCGGGCGGCACGCTGTAGCCATTGGGCATCTTCGAGCGGAAGGCATAGCGCCCTTCGCCATCCACCCGGATGCGGCGGCGGTTGTTGAACGGCGTCTGCGCGCCGGTCGGATCGAAATGTGAGTAGAAGCCTTTCGAATTGGCGTGCCAGACATGGATGATGGCCTGGCCGACCGGCTCGCCATCCGGCCCGCGCACGCAGCCATTCATGAACAGCGTGCCCGTGTCGTCGGGATCATCGGTCAGGTTGACATCGCCCTCCACCAGCGGGGCACCTTCGACATAGAGCGGCCCCTCGATCGTCCGCGGCGTGCCACCCGTCAGCCCGGCCTCGGCATCCTTCGCGTCCATGTAGAGATCGAGGAAATGCTCGATCCCCACGCCCGGCGCGATCAGGCCGAACTCGGCGGCGCCATTCTGGAAGAAGGCGAGGGCGCGCCAGAATTCACTCTCGTCGATGTCGTGCCGGACGATCACGCGCATGGCCGCCTCGATGAGATCGCGCGTGATGGCCTTGATCCGCGCATCGCCACCCTCGGCCCGGGTGCCGCTGGCGCGGTCGAGCAGATCCTGCACCGCCGGGCTGTCCACGAAATCGACCTTCATAGGCTTTCTCCCTTGTTTTGTTTTGAGCCGGCCGCGCCCGTCTTGACCGGTGCGGCATGGCCTGCCCCGCAGGGTCAGCCGGACACCAGCAGGCGGCTCCGGTCCGTGCGGAAGTGTTCGAGCTTGTCCTCGTCGAGATCGGTGCCGATGCCCGGCCCGTCCGGCAGGTGGATGGCGAAGTCGCGCACCTCGATCTCCCGCGTCGCGAGGCTGTCGCGCAGCAGCAGCGGGCCGAACAGCTCCGTCCCCCAGGCATGTTCGCCCAGCGTGCTGTAGAGGTGGAGCGAGGCCAGGGTGCCGATCGTCCCTTCCAGCATGGTGCCGCCATAGAGGCCGAGCCCGGCCGTGCGCGCGATCGTGGCCACCGCGCGCGTGCCCGCCACGCCGCCATGCTTGGCGGGCTTCAGCGCCACCGCGTGGCAGGCCGCCTCCGCCGCGTGGCGCAGCGCGTCCTGCGGGGTGGCGATGCCTTCATCCCCCATGAGGGCCAGGCGCGGATTGGCGCGCTGCAGCCGCGCCATGGCGGGCACGTTCCACCCCGCCACGGGCTGCTCCGCCATCACCACCCCGGCCTCGGCCAGGGCGGGCAGGAAGCGGGCGGCGGTCGGCTCGTCCCAGGCCTGGTTCACATCCACCCGGACGGAGGCGCGGCCCTCGAAGGCGCGGGCAATGGCGGCCACATGCGCCACATCCTGCTCCGGCGCATGGGCGCCGATCTTCAGCTTGAAATCGCGATGGCGGCGGAGGGAGAGCATCCGCTCGCCCTCCTCGATGTCGCGCGCCGTGTCGCCGCTGGCCAGGGTCCAGGCGATGGGGAGGTGGTTGGTCTGCGGGCCGCCCAGCAGCTCGGCCAGGCGGAGGCCCCCGGCCCGCGCCACCGCGTCGTGCAGCGCCAGGGAGAGCGCGGATTTGGCGAAGTGGTTGCCGCGCACGGCGCGCGCGATGCGGGCCTCCACCTGGTTCAGCTGGGCCGCGTCCTGGCCCAGCATGGCCTCGGCCAGATAGGTGCCGGCGATGGCGGCGATCCCCTCCGGGCTTTCCTCCCCCCAGCGCGGGCCGCCGATGGTGCTGGCCTCGCCATAGCCCTCAACGCCGCCGGCCGTCACGCGGAGGATGACGACATCCATCGCCGCCACGGTCGCGAAGGCCAGATGATGCGGGCGGATGGTGGGGATGCGGGCGGGGATCGCCTCGATGCGCTCGATGGGCAGGCGCGGCATGGCGGATCCTCCTCGCGGCATTCTCGTTGGTGCGGGAGACTGGTCGGGTGCAGTGCTTCGATCAATATTCATATTTCGAATGTTGCGTTCGAAGGAATCGAATGGATTTGAACCAGCTCCGCCTGTTCCTGGCCCTGGCCAGGACCGAGCATCTCAGCCGGGCCGCGGCGGAGGCCGGGCTGGCCCCCGCCACCCTCTCCCACCATCTGGCGGCGCTGGAACGCAGCCTCGGCACCACGCTGTTCGACCGCTCCGGGCGCGGCCTGCGGCTGACCGAGACGGGCCGCCTGCTGCGCGGCTTCGCCCTGCGCATCGTCAACGAGGCCGAGGCGGCGCGGGCGGCCATCGCCGAGCAGGAGCGGGCGGAAAGCGGCACGCTGCGGCTGGGCGTGATCCATTCCTTCCATGCCAACCTGATGCCGGGGCTGGTGGCGGAGTTCCTCCGCGCCCATCCCGGCATCCGGGTGGAGGCGCGCGAGATGATCGCCAGCGCCATCGAGCAGGGGCTGCTCGATGGCGAGCTGGACCTTGGCCTGGCCTTCGCCCCCGCCGCGCATCCGGGCCTGGGCTGCGCGCGCCTGTTTGACGAGGCGCTGGTGCTCGTCACGGCCCGCGGCAGCCCCTGGGCGGGCGCGCCGCCCGAGAGCATCCCGCTCGCCCTGCTGCCGCCGCGCTTCGCCACGCGCCGCATGATCGACGCGGCCCTGCAAGGCCGCTGGGCTCCGAAAGTGGTGGCGGAGGTGGATGCCATCGGCTCCATCCTCGCCCTGGTCCGCAGCGGCGCGGTGGGCACGGTGCTCTCGGCGCGGTCGGTCGTGGGGGAGGGGCTGGATTGCCGCGCCATCGCCGACCCGCCGCCCATGCGCAGCGCGGCGCTGCTGTGGTGCCCGGCGCGCTACCAATCCGCCAGCGCCCGGGCCTTCTCCGCCCTCGTCCGCGCCCGGCTGGCGGAGCCAGGGGGGCGCCGGGGCGCGCGGCGCTGATCCGCCTTTTGAGAGGGGCTTTGCCCCTCTCAAACTCTCCCCACCAAAGGCCTGAGGCCTTTGGAAACCCATGCGTGGGGCTTCCCTCGTGGGGGGCGAGGGGGCAGGGCCTTATGGGGTAGGCATGGTCAGACAGGCCGTGCCCCGAAATCCGCATGCAGGGCCAGGATGCGGCGCCGCAGCCACTGGATCCCGGCATCGCCCTGGAAACTCGCATGGGTGTGGACCCCGACCTCGATGGGGGGGAGAGTGAAAGGCAGGGGGTGGAGGCGGAAATCGCCATGGCTGTTGAAGCGCTCGGCGATGCTGCGCGGGAAGATCACCGCGAGGTCCGTGCTCCGCACCACCTCGGGCGCGACGGTGAAATGTGCGATCCGCAGGATGAACTCACGCCGCACGCCCAGGGCCTGGAGCACCCGCTCGATCACCTGGTGCCCCGCCGCGTTGACGGTGGCGTAGACGTATTGCAGCCCTGACAGATCCTCGGCCGTGACGGGGCGGTCTGGCAGCGGGTGCCCGGCGCGCACCATGCAGACGAACGCATCCGAGAAGATGGCGCCGCTGTCGATGCCCTCTTCCGGGCCGGGGACGTAGCCGAAGGCGAGGTCCACCTCCCCCGACCGCATGGCGGCGGCCACCGTCTCGACCGAGAGCGGGGTGATCTCCAGCCGGACAGAAGGGGCTTCCCGCTTCAGCGCGGGCAGGAGCTTCGGCAGCAGGAAATACTCGGAGGCATCCGTCATGGCGATGCGGAAGATGCGGTCGGAGCGCGCGGGGTCGAAGGAGCGGTGCTCCTGGACCGCGCGGTGCAGGAGGGCGAAGGCCTGGTCCAGCGGCTCGCGCAGACGCGCCGCGGCCTCGGTCGGCACCATGGCGTGGCCGGCGCGGACGAAGAGGGGATCGTGGAACGTCTCGCGCAGGCGGCGCAGGGCGTGGCTGACCGCGGGCTGCGTCAGCCCCAGCCGGTCTCCCGCCGCGGTCAGGCTGCGCAGATCCCAGATCGCCATGAAGACGCGCAGGAGATTCAGGTCGATGCCGCGTGGATTATTCCAATTCATCCGGAAAATTCCAAACATGCATTGGACGCATTAGCAAATCCTTTTCTACGCTCCCGGACATCCCCAGCACGCCGCTCCCCGCAGCCGGCGGGCGCGCCGCCAAAGTTTCCTGGAGCAGAGCCGCATGAACGTCGTGAACGATCCGGGCCGGCTGGCCAGCACGCCGCCTGCCGCCGCCAGCTGCGGCACGACCGCCGGCGCGGCGGCGCTGGATGCCCTCGTCGCCGCCATCGCCGCGCGGCGCGAGGAGTTCGAGCGCCTGTCGCATGTTCCCCGCGACATCGTGGCGATGATGAAGGCGGCTGGCATCTTCCGGTCGAGCACGCCGCGCTGCTTCGGCGGTGACGCCCTGCCCCCCGCCGACTTCCTGCGCATCCTGGAGCGCATCGCCATGGCGGATGGCTCGGCGGCCTGGGTGGCCGCCTTCGGCTCGGCGAACACCTATCTCGCCGCCCTGCCCAAGGAGACGCAGCGCGAGATCTATGCCAGCGGGCCGGATCAGGTCTCGGCCGGGGGCCTGTACCCGATCCAGCCCGCCCGGGCCGCGCCGGGGGGCTGGAGCGTCACCGGGCGCTGGCATTTCGCCAGCGGCTGCATGGGGGCCGAATGGATCATGGTGGGCATTGGCATCGGCGAGCAGGTGGCGGCCGAGCGCGGCACCGCCACGGGCAAGCCGCTGACGGCGGTGCTCCCCGCGCATCAGGTGGAGATCGTGGAGAACTGGGACGTGGTGGGCCTGCTCGGCACCGGCAGCCATGACCTGCGGCTGCGGGATCGCTTCGTGCCGGAGGGCTGGACCTTCGTGCGTGGCGGCCCGCCGGTGATCGATGAGCCGCTCTACCGCTACCCCGCCATCGCCTACCAGGCGCAGGTCCATGCGGTGGTGAATCTCGGCATGGCCCGCATGGCGCTCGACCGGGTCGCCGAGATGTCGGGCGGGCGCAAGACCAACACCGGCGCGCCGCGCCTCGCCGACCGCGCCTATTTCCGCACCGGCCTGGGCAAGGCCGAGGCGGCGTGGCGCGCCGCGCGTGCCTTCTTCTACGAGACCTCGGAAAGCGTCTGGGACACCATCCTGGCGGGCAACCCCGTCACCCCTGAGGAAGCGAACCTGCTGCGCCTGAGCGCGACCCATGCCGCGCATGTCTCCGCCGACGCCATCCAGCAGGCCTACCGGATCGCGGGGATATCGGCGATCTACCGCGCCAACCCGCTCCAGCGCCTCGCGCGGGATTCCATGGTGGTGACGCAGCACGCCACGCTGGGCGAAGCGACCTATGACGGGGCCGGCGCCATCTTCGCCGGTGCCCAGCCGGCTTTCGCCTACCCATGAGCGCGAAGGCCGGGATCGTGCCGGGGCCGGGCACAGCCCGCGCCCCGTCTGCCATGCGGTCAGCGGCATCCTCGCGGCGATGGGCCCCTATGTGCTCGGCGCTCCGGTCCATGCCGTGGAGATGCGCTGTGCCGCCTGCGATGGCGGTGCCGAGTGCCTGTTCAGGGTGGCGTTGAGCCCCGAAGGGGATCTCCAGCCCAGCCTGCGGGCGGCCGTGGAGAGCGCCATGCCCCTTTAGGAGACGTGCCTTCCGCCTGCCTGCAGGGCAACGCGGCCTCCCCGGTGGATGGCCGCGAGAGGGGGAGAACCCACCGCCCGCAATATGCCCCGCGCCAGTCGGGGCTCCCGATGACGCGGTGGATTTAAAAATTTCCAGTGAAATTTCGATGGAATATTCTAACAAAAGCCGATACTGATTTTGCCGTCCTGAACGTCTGGGTCTCAAGAATCCGGCCAAGGTGACCGGGAAGGAACAGAGATGACTCTGCTCGCTGCACCGCCGCATCCCGCCACGCCGGCTGCCTGTCCGGAGGGAAACCATTTCGTCCTCAGCCTGCCGGCGGGCGGCAATGGCCTCCGCGTGGCCATCAAGGACACGATCGACATCGCGGGCCTGCCAACCCGCGCGGGGTCCCGCGCCTTCGAGGCCGTGGCGCCGGCCCCGCGCAATGCCGATGTCGTCGAGGCCCTGCTGCGCGGCGGTGCCGTGATCGTCGGCAAGGCCAACATGCATGAGCTGGCCTTCGGCGTGACCGGCGTGAATGGCTGGACGGGCACGCCGGTCAATCCCCGCTACCCCGGCTTCGTGCCCGGCGGGTCCTCCAGCGGCTCCGCGACCGCCGTCGCGGCTGGCCTGGCCGATCTCGCCCTGGGCACGGACACCGGCGGTTCCATCCGGATTCCGGCGGCGTGCTGCGGCATCATCGGCTTCAAGCCCAGCTTCGGGCGCCTGAGCCGCCGTGGCCTGACCCCGGCGGAGAGTTCCCTCGACTGCGTCGGCCCCCTGGCCCGCGACATCGCCACCCTGCAGCGGGCCATGGCGATGCTCGATGCGACATTCCAGCTGCCCACACTGGGAACGCCGCGCATCGGAATCCTGCGCGGCCTGGCGGAGCCGGCCCTCGACGCGGCGGTGCGGGCGGCGCTGGAAGGGGCCGGCTGCACCCTCGTGGCGGTGGAATTGCCCGGGATGGAAGCGGCCTTCCGCGCCGGCATGGCCATCATGAATGCGGAGATGCTCGGCGCCTTTGGCGGCCTGCTCGAAACCGGCGCGCTGGGCGCGGATATCGCCGGCCGCCTCAAGGCCGCCCGCATGATCACCCTGGAGCAGCTGGCGGATGCGGAGGCTGTCCGCGGCGCCTTCACGGCGGCGGTGGATGCCGCGCTGGTGGGGCTGGACGCCCTCGCCATGCCGACCATCCCCGGGGCGCCGGTGCGGCTGGCCGAGGCCGCCGATTCCGCCGCCGCCCTCGCCATGACGCGGCTGGTGAGGCCCTTCAACCTGAGCGGGCATCCCGCCCTCTCCCTGCCGCTCTCCAACTTCCGGCAGATGCCGGCGGGGCTTCAGCTCGTCGCGCTCCGCGGCGACGACGCCCGCCTCTGCGCGGTGGCCGGCTGGGTCGCCGGCCAGTCGCCGCATGTCCTTCGCCACTCCGCGTGACGGGAGCTGAGAATGAACCATGCAGTCAGGGCTGCCGGCCCCCTTCCCGATGGCATCCCCGGCGCCGCCGGGGCATTCGGCGCATTGCTGGCGGAGGTCCAGGCGCGGCGCGATGAATTCGCCGCCCAGCGCCACCTCTCCCCGGACATCATCGAGCGCCTGCGGCAGATGGGGGTATACCGCGCGCTCGTCGCCCGCCGCTTCGGTGGTGACGAGCGCAGCCCCGGCGAATTCTGCCAGATGATCGAGCGCATCGCGCAGGCCGACGGCTCCGCCGGCTGGGTGGCGAGTTTCGGCGCGGCGGCGGCCTATCTCGCGGCCCTGCCCGAGGCCACGCTGGAGCAGGTCTATGCCCAGGGGCCGGATGTCGTCTTCGCGGGCGGCCTCTTTCCCCTCCAGCCGGCGCTCCGCACGCCGGAGGGGTTCCGCGTCTCCGGCTGCTGGAAATTCGCCAGCGGCTGCATGGGCGCCTCGCTGATCGGCGCCGGGATTTCCGTGCCGGGCGAGGAGAAGGGCGGCCTGCCGCGCGTGGCGGTGATGCCCGCCGACAGGGTCACCATCCGGCCGAACTGGGATGTCATCGGGCTCCAGGGCACCGGCAGCCATGATGTCGTGATCGAGGATGTGCTGGTGCCGGAGGCATGGACGCTGATCCGTGGCGGCGCCGCCTCGGTGGATTCCCCGGTCTATCGCTACCCCACCATGGCGCTCGCGGCGCAGGTCCTCGCCGTTGTCGGCCTCGGCGTGGCCCGCGCGGCGCTGGATGAGGTCACGGAACTGGCCGGGGGGCGGGTTTCCATCACCGGGGCGCCCCGCATGGCCGACCGCCCTTATGTGCAGTCCGAGGTGGCGCGGGCCGAGGCGATGCTCCGCGCCTCCCGCGCCTTTTTCTATGAAGCGACGGAGACGGTGTGGCGCACGGTGCTGGCGGGCGACCCCGCGCCGGCCGGGCAGGTCGCGCTGCTCCGCCTCGCCTCCACCCACGCGGCCCGGGCCTCGGCGCAGGTCGCGCGCATCGCCTGCGGCCTGGCGGGCACCACCGCCATCTACAGCGGGCACGCCCTGGCCCGCGCCATGTGCGACAGCCTCGTCGTCTCCCAGCACGCCTTCCTGAGCGAGGGGACGCTTCAGAGCGCCGGGCGCCTGCTGCTCGGCCTGCCTGGCACCCCTGGCTTTCCCTGACCGTCCCCACCGGCCATCAACACGAGAAGCCCCGCATGGACACCCTGACCGCGCCTTCCCTGGCGCTCGATGCCCTGGTCCAGCCGGACCGCGCCCGCACGACGCTCTACACCGACCCCGCCCTGTTCGAGGCGGAGATGAAGAAGGTTTTCGAGAACACCTGGGTCTGGGTGGCGCATGCCAGCGAGATTCCGCGCCCCGGCGACTTCAAGACCGCGCAGGTCGGGCTGCAGCCGGTCATCGTGGTGCGCGACCGCAAGGGCGTTGTGCATGTCCACGTGAACCGCTGCCGCCACCGGGCGGCCACGGTGTGCGAGGTCAGCAAGGGCAAGACCAGCAGCTTCGTCTGCCCCTATCACGGATGGAGCTATGCCCTCGATGGCTCGCTGCGCGGCGTGCCCTATGAGAAGGGGTATGATGGCGATCTCGACAAGAGCCAGTACCCGCTGCTCTCCCTGCGCGTCGAGGAGTATAACGGCCTCATCTTCGCGACCTTCAGGCGGGATCTGATGCCGCTCTCCGACTTCCTGGGCGGTGCGAGGAAGTGGATCGACCTGTTCATGAAGCAGGGCGGCGGCTTCCCGATCAGGACGCAGGGCGAGCACCGCTTCCGCTTCCCCGGCAACTGGAAGATCCAGCTGGAGAACACGACGGACGCCTACCACTTCCCGCTGGTCCACAAATCCTTCCTCACCGCCGCCGACAGCGAGACGGAAGAGAGCTGGGACATCATGAACAAGGGCGGCTATGTCGAGGATCTCGGCAATGGCCACAGCGTCATGGTCATGATGCCCGAGCTGGTGGACCTCGAGGAAAATCTCGACGCGCCGATTCCCGAAAAATTCAAGGCCCTGGCTGCCGAACTGGCGGAGGAGCATGACGAGATGACCGTCCGCCGCATCGTGCGGGCGGTGGGGGGGGTGGGCTTCAACCTGAACCTCTTCCCCAATCTCGGCTGCTCCGCCGCGTTCTTCCGCGTGCTGCAGCCGATCGCCGTGGATGATACGGAGGTCCGGCACGTGGCGCTGGGGATGGAAGGCGGGCCGGCCGCCGCCAACCGCGAGCGGCTGCGCATCCACGAGTTCTTCCAGGGGCCGATGGGTTTCGGCAGCCCGGACGATGCCGAGGTGTGGGACCGCGTGCAGCATGGCGCCCAGGGCGGGCGTGACCTGTGGGTCCTGCTCAACCGTGGCCTCTCGCATGAGGAGGTGCGGGAGGATGGCCACCGCCGCAGCGATGTGAGCGCCGAGACCGGCATGCGCGCGGCCTATGCCCAGTGGAAGCGGTTGATGGAGGCCTGAGGGATGGACACGAACATGCCCGCCATCGCGATCGATCTGGATGAGGCGATGCGCTTCGTCTGGCTGGAGGCCGACCTCCTGGACCATGCGTGCTATGCCGAGTGGCTGGCCCTCTGGACGCCCGGCGGCCGCTATGTCGTGCCGATCGAGCCCGGCGCCGAGGATTTCGAGAACACGCTGAACTACGCCTATGACGACCACGCCATGCGGGTGAAGCGGGCGGAGCGGCTGACCAGCGGGCAATCCGTCTCCGCCTCTCCGGTCGCGCGGACGGTCCGGCTCCTCTCGCGCTTCCGCCTGCTCTCCGCTGGCGTGGAGGGCTGCGAGCTGCGCTGTGCCCAGCTTCTCACCGAGTACCGGCGGGGACGGGAGCGGATGTACACGGCCGATCTCACCTTCCGCCTCGTGCGCGGGGCGGATGGCCTGCGCATCGACCGCAAGGTGATCCGCCTCATCAATGCCACGGATGCCCTGCGCGGCATCGGGTATATCCTGTGAGCGGGGCGCGCGTCGCCCTTGTCACCGGCGGCGGGAATGGCCTGGGCGCGGTCATCATCCGCCACCTGCACGCCGCCGGCTACCGCGTGGCGGCGGCCGACCTGGATGAGTGCGCGGCGCGCGCCGTGGCGGGCTCGCTCGATGCCGCCGGCGGCACGGCCATCGGCCTCGCGCTGGATGTCCGTTCCAGGGCGGACTTCGAGGCGGCGCTGGGCGCCCTGGTGGAACGCTGGGGCGGCGTCCAGGTGCTGGTCAACAACGCGGCCCGCACCGTGGCCCGGCCCGTCATGGAGATCACCGCCGGGGAATTCGACGATGTCGTCGCCGTGAACCTTCGCGGCACCTTCTTCGGCTGCCAGGTCTTCGGCGCGCATTTCCGCGACCGGGGGCATGGCCGGATCATCAACATGGCCTCGCTGGCGGGCCAGAATGGCGGCACGGCGACGGGGGCGCATTACGCGGCCTCGAAGGGCGCCATCATGACGCTGACGAAGGTCTTCGCGCGTGATCTCGGCCCGTCCGGCGTCACCGTCAACGCCATCGCGCCGGGGCCGCTGGACCTGCCCATGGTCCACCGGACCGTCCCGGCCGCCCGCCTGGCGGAGCTGAAGGCCGCCATCCCCGTGGGCGATATCGGCGACCCCGCCTTCGTGGCGAGCCTGGTCGTCCAGCTCGCCTCCCCCGAAGCCGCCTTCACGACCGGTGCCACCTGGGACGTGAATGGCGGCCTGTTCATGCGCTGAGGCCCGAGCGGGAAAGCCCCATGACAGAGCAGACCCTGAATGTCCTGATCGCCCGCCGCGAGGAGCAGGCTGAGGGCATCGTCGTCCTTGACCTCGTCGCGCCCGATGGAACCCCGCTCCCGGCTTTCGAGGCGGGGGCGCATCTGGACGTGCATGTGGGGCCGGGCCTCGTACGCCAGTATTCCCTCTGCGGTAGCCCCGCTGACACCGCGCGCTACCGCCTGGGCATTCTGCTGGATCCCGCCTCCCGCGGCGGCTCCGCGGCGATCCACCGCGCCTTCCATGCGGGGCGGCAGGTCACGGTCAGCAGGCCCCGCAACAATTTCCCGCTCTCCGCGGGCGCCGCGCATTCGGTCCTCATCGGCGGGGGCATCGGGGTCACGCCCATCCTGGCGATGGCGCACCACCTGGAGCGCGCGGGGCAGTCGTTCAGCGTGCATTACTGCGCGCGGGAGCGCGGGAAGGCCGCCTTCCTGAAGGAACTGGCCGAGGCGCCCTATCACGCCCGCGTCCACCTGCATTTCGATGACGAGGCCGAGGCGCAGCGCTTCATCCCGGCGCGCGACCTGCCGGAGCCCGCCCCCGGCACGCATCTCTACGTCTGCGGCCCGGCCGGCTTCATGGACTGGGTGATCGCCGAGGCCGGGAAGGCGGGCCACGCCGCCACAAACATCCACCGCGAATACTTCAAGGCGGAGGCGGATATGGCCGGCGGCGCCTTCGAGGTGGTCCTCTCCGCCTCGGGCAGGACGGTTCCGGTGCCTGCCGGCAGCAGCATCGTCCAGGCCCTGGCCGGGGCGGGCGTGAAAATCGCGCTGTCCTGCGAACAGGGTGTCTGCGGCACCTGCCTCTGCACCGTGCTGGAGGGCATCCCCGACCACCGCGACGTCTACCTGACCGAGGAGGAGAAGGCGGCGAACGACCAGATCCTCCTCTGCTGCTCGCGCGCGAAGACCCCGCGCCTCGTGCTCGATCTCTGAAGGAAGGCAGGCCATGGAGAACCGAACCACGGCGGATGCGTTCCGCACGGCGATGAGCCGCCTGGGCGCGGCCGTCAGCATCGTCACCACGGATGGCCCCGCCGGGTGCCATGGCCTCACCGCCTCGGCCGTGAGCAGTGTCACGGATGCGCCGCCGACCTTGCTGGCCTGCGTGAACCGCGCGGCGGGCGCCCATGATGTGCTGCGGGCCAACGGGGTGCTCTGCGTCAATGTGCTGGCCGGGCGGCACGAGGCGCTGTCCGCCCGCTTCGGCCGCCGGGGCCTCACGGTGGAGGAGCGCTTCGGCGATGCCGGGTGGCACCGCCTGGCCACCGGCGCGCCCGTGCTGGCCGATGCCGCCGTTGCCCTGGATTGCCGGATCGCGCGCGTGGTCGGGGTGGGCACCCACAGTGTCCTCTTCTGCGAGGTCGTGGAGATCGCGCTCGCGCCGGAGATCGGCGGGCTCATCTATTTCAACCGGGCCTACCACCACCTCGGCGGCGTGCCGGCCCATGCCTGAGAGGCGGCGGCCGGCCTGCCCGGCCGCCCCCACGCACGGAACCGCGGCCACATCAACGGATCGCGGGCCGGATACGGGAAGCGCGGGTCTCGGCCATCGCTGAGACAGCAGGAGACAGCACGATGAAGCGTCGTACCCTTGGCCTGGCCTCCCTGGGCTGGGCTTCTCTGGGCCTTGCCGCATCCCCGGTGCCGCTGCGCTGCGCGCAGGCGCAGCCGCCGCAGGGGGCATGGCCCTCGCGCTCCGTCCGCTGGCAGGTCGGCTATGGCGCGGGCGGTGCGAGCGACATGCTCGCGCGCCTCGTCGGCGGCGTGATCACCGAGCGGACGACAATCCCCGTGGTGGTTGAAAACCGCCCGAGCGGCGGCGCCATCGTGGCGACCGAGAATGTCGTCCGCAGCGCGGCCGATGGCTACACGCTGCTTCAGGTCGACAATGCCGTGATGGTCTACAATCCGGCGCTCTACACCCGCCTGCCCTTCGACCCGGACGCGGATCTGGCGCCGGTCGCCTTCGTCGGCCGCTTCCCGCTCTTCGTCCTGGTCCGCAGGGACAGCCCGCATCGCAGCTTCGCGGATCTGCTGGCGGCCTCCCGCAGGGCCAGCGTGACCTATGGCACGCCATCGGTCGCCTCCCCGCACCATCTGGGGATGGAGCTGCTGAAGATCCGTTCCGGCCTGGAGGCCACGCATGTGCCCTTCCGGGGCACGCCGCCCGCGGTGCAGGACATGCTCGCGGGCCGCATCGACTGCATGATGTGCGACGGGATGGCGGCGCTCCCGCTGCTGGCCAGCGGCGATGCCCGCGCCCTGCTGGCGGCGCATGGGGAGCGCCTGCCCTATGCCCTGGACGTGCCCACGGCCCGCGAACTGGGCTTCGACGCCGTGGCGCCCGGCTGGCAGGGGGTCTGCGTCGCCGCCGCCACCCCGGCCCCGGTGCGGGAGATGATCGAGAGCGCCCTGGCCAGCGCGCTCGCCGCGCCGAAGGTCACCGAGCGGCTGGCCACCCTCGGCGCCGAGCGCCCCGCCGGCGGCGTCCGGGAATTCCTCGCCTACATCCGGCAGGAGCGCGCCCTCTGGCGGCCCCTGATCCGCGAGCTCGGCCTGCGGATGGACAGCTAGGCCGTTTCCCACAACCCCGGAGACCCTCGATGAATCACGATGATCTGACGGCTGCCGTGGCGGCCCTGACCCGCGAAGTGCAGGTGCTCCGCGCCGAGGCGGAGATCCGCCGCCTGCAGGCCCGCTACATGTTCCTCTGTGACACCCCCTGCCCGGAGCCGGGCTGTGCCGATGATGCCGCCCGGATCGAGAAGATCCTGGAGCTCTACACCGAGGATGCGGTGTGGGAGGGCGTTGGCGCCTACTACGACAATCAGTTCGGGCGCAGTGTGGGCAAGGACGCCATCCGCAGGCACTTCCAGGGCTTCTGGGGGCAGAAGCGCGACCCGGCCCTGATCCTGAACGTGCACTACCTGACCTCCGAGCAGATCCATGTGCGCGGGGACGAGGCGGATGGCCAGTGGGTGCACATGCAGCCCTGGATCTTCTCGGATGGTTCCTCCCTGATCCGCTCCAGCCGCCTCAACAACCTCTTCCGGCGGGTGGATGGCGTCTGGAAGGTGTCGCGCACGCGGACCGAGAATGTTTTCGTCGCGCCGATGCCGCCGAACTGGGCCGAGAGCCTCCCCTCCGCCTCCGTCCTCATGGCGGCGTGACGGGGCAGCCCGGCGCGATGAACCCTCGCGAGGCCACCCCCTGCGGCCGGCCGTCCCGCCGGCGCGGGGGAGCCTTCCCCTCCATCCAGGCCGGCCCCGCTGCCGGGGAGACCGGCGGCGCCCTGCCGCCGGACATTGCCACCAACCAGGGGAACCGACCCATGACCGCTTCCTTCCATCGCCGTGCGCTCCTCGCGGCGGGCCTCGCGCCATTGGCGGCCCCCGCGCTGGCGCAGCCCGGCCCCTATCCCTCGCGGCCGGTGACGCTGCTCGTCGGCTTTCCGCCGGGTGGCCAGTCCGATTTCATCGCGCGCCTCGTCCAGCCCGGGCTGTCCCGGCTGCTGGGCCAGCCCGTGGTGGTGGAGAACCGCGCGGGCGCGGCCGGCAATATCGCGATCGAGGCGGCGATGCGCGCCCGCCCGGACGGGCACACCCTGTTCGCGGCCAATGGTGCCTTCGTCACCATCAACCCGCACACCTTCCCCAATCTCGGCGTCGATCCACGCCAGCTCGTGCCCGTGGGGATGCTGGCGCAGTCGCCCATGGTGCTGAATGTCCACACGGCGGTCCCGGCGCGGAGCATCGCCGAATTCGTCGCCTGGGCGAAACCGCAGCCGGAGGTGCTCTATGGCTCGGTGGGCGCGGGCACGCTGGGGCATGTCGCCATGGAGTATCTCGCCGCCCGCACGGGCCTGACGAACCTGACCCATGTGCCGTATCGCGGCGGCGGCCCGGCCAACCAGGACCTGCTGGCGCACCGCTTCGCCGGCCTGTTCGATGGCGCGTCCGGTGCCCTGCCCTTCATCCGCGGCGGGCAGAGCCGCGCCATCCTGGTCACCAGCCCGCAGCGCTCGCCCGTGCTGCCGGAGGTGCCGACGGCTGTGGAGCAGGGGCTGGAAGGCTTCACCTTCACCAACTGGTTCGCCCTCTTCGCCCCGCCCGCCACGCCGCCCGCCATTGTGCGGCAGGTGAACGCGGCGCTGGGCGAGGTGATGGCCAGCCCGGAGGTGCGCGGCCGCATCCTGGCCCAGGGCGACACGCCCGGCGGCGGCGGGCCGGAGGGGGTGGAGGCGCTGATCGCGCGGGAATACCCCCAGTGGGGCAGCGTCATCCGTGACCAGAAGATCCGCGCGGATGGCTGACAGGGACGGGAGAACCGATTTGCACACCAAGAACCGTGACGATTTCGCGGCGCGCGCCGCGCGCGAGGTGGTGGACCTGCACACCGTGCTGCAGGCCTGGTTCAACGCGGAAGGAAGCGAGGATGTGGCGACCGTGCTCGACCATTTCGACGAGGGCTTCACCATGATCACCCCCACCGGCGCCGTGGTGACCTACGACGCGGCCAGGGCCGGCTTCGCGGCGGGCCGTGGCGGGCGCAGGAGCCTGGTCATGGAGATCAGCGACGTGGTGGTGCGCCATGTGGACGCCACCTCCGCGCTGGTCAGTTACCGGGAGCGGCAGACCCAGGATGGCAAGGTGACGAACCGCCTCTCCACGGCACTGCTGCTGGACCGCCCGGATCGCGCGGCGCCCGTCTGGCGGCACCTGCAGGAAACCTGGCAGCCCTGAGCCGGCTGCGACGCGAGGGGAGGGGAGGGGACGAGATGGCGCAGGCCGAGATGTGGGGCACCTACCTGTTCCGCGGCCTTCGGGTGCGGGTGATCCAGCAATGGTCCGACCCTTTCGGGGTGCGGATGGTGCGGATCGAGATGGCGGCCGGGGAGGATGACAGGGCCGAGGGCATGCCCGAGGAGGCTTTCCTGCGCGAGGCCGCCGCCTGCCCGCCTGCCGGCGGGGGGCGGCCTTGACCGGGCTGTCCCGGCCAGGGGTGCGCATCCGGCCGGTCGCCGGTGCGGTATGGCGGCGCGGTATGGCGGCGCGGTATGGCGGCGCGGTGCCGCCCGCGCCGCTGCGCCGCGCCTTCCCGGGTGAGGCGCCCTCCTACGACTGAACCGCGGGAGGAAACCCGATGAGGAATTTCGACGAGGGCCGCATCACCCGCGCCGTGCTGGAACGCCTCTCCGGCGCCCGCTCGCCACGCGCGCGCCAGGTGAGCGAGGCCCTGGTCCGCCACCTGCACGCCTTTATCCGCGAGGTGAGGCCCACCCAGGCGGAATGGGGGGAGGGCATCGCCTTCCTGACCGGGGTCGGGGCGATGTGCTCGGCGACCCGGCAGGAGTTCATCCTGCTCTCCGACACGCTGGGCGTCTCCATGCTCGTCGATGCCATCAACCATGCCGGCCAGGGCGGGACGACGGACACCACGGTGCTCGGCCCCTTCTATGTCGAGGGGCCGCCCGAGCTGCCGCTGGGGGCCGATATCGCCGGCCCCTGCGCGGGCGAGCCGATGCGCGTCGAGGGCACGGTGAGCGATACCGGGGGGCGCCCCCTGCCGGGTGCCTGGGTCGATGTCTGGCACTCGGATGCGCAGGGGTATTACGACGTGCAGAGAGGCGATGCCGGGGCCCCGGGCCTCGCCCTGCGGGCGCGTTTCCGCACCGATGCGCGGGGCCGCTTCCATTTCCGCTCCATCGTGCCCTCCTTCTACCCGGTTCCGCATGACGGTCCGGTGGGGCGGATGCTGGAGGCACAGGGGCGGCACCCCTACCGCCCCGCCCATGTGCACTTCATGATCGGCGCCCCGGGCTTCACGACGCTCGTGACCCACCTCTTCCTGGCGGATGATCCCTACCTGGATTCGGATGTGGTCTTCGGCGTCAAGGATTCACTGATCCGGCCGCTGGAGCGGGGCACGGGCGGGGCGGTCCTGCGCTATGACTTCGTGCTGCCCGCGGGCGCCCAGGAAGAGCCGGCCCCGGCGGGCAGCCCAGGGCGTCAGAGCGAGAGGTTGCCGTAGATCTTCTCCGCCAGCCGGGCGAATTCCAGCATTTCCTCGTCCGCCACGCCGCGGAAGGCTTCCTCGAAGATGAGGCCGGCCTTCTCGCGAACCTGTTCGAGGGCCTCCCGACCCTGGCCGGTGATCGAGACGATGACCGAGCGGGCATCCTCGCTGGAGACTTCCGTGGTGACGAGGCCCTGGAGCGCCATGCGCTGGATGATCTTCGCCATGGTCGAGAGCTGGGCCACGGCCTCGTCGGCGATCCGGGAGACGGTGGACGGGCCGCGCGCGTCCAGCAGGCCCAGCACCCGCCATTGCGGGACATCCATGCCGATGGGCTTCAGCACCGCGTTCATGCGCCGGTGATAGGCGCCCACGAGCCGCGCCGCATGATAGAGGGGGGACTTCTCGATCCGGTAGAACGGGCTGGCTGGATTGGCTTCCTGCCGGGGGAGCCTGGGCTTCTTGGGCGGCATGTCCTGGTCGTGTTCTCGTGGGCCCGGTGCAGGATGGAGGCGTTCCGGCGGGCTGCTCAGGCTTTTCCCGCTCCGCCCGGGCCATACCGGACTTCCCCCGCGAACTCAAACCGTGATCTGGCGGCCCGCCGGCCAGGCCCCGCGCCTCGGCCCAGGGATGTGGTCGGGAAATCGGCAAAAAATTGACTGTTCAGACAAGAAAATTTCTAAATCTTGACCGATCGGGCGTGATGTTCCTAGGCTTCCCACCGCAGGATGCGGCCCGGCGCCGCGTGCCAGACACCGGCTCCAGGCCCGCGAGAGAGGAACGACACCATGCTGCGCCGCAGCTTCCTGAAGACGGCCGCCACCTCGGGCGCCCTGCTGTCGAGGCCCTCGCTGGTGGCGGCACAGGGCCAGCGCGCGCTCACCTTCATCCCGCAGGCGGATCTCGCGGTGCTGGACCCGGTCTGGACCACCGCCTATGTCACCCGCAACCACGGCTACATGGTGTTCGACACGCTCTTCGGCCTGGATGCCCATCTGCGCCCCGTGCCGCAGATGGCCGAGGGCGCGGCGGTCGAGGAGGAGGGGAAGGTCTGGCGCATCCGGCTGCGCCCTGGCCTGCGCTTCCATGATGGCGAGGCCGTGCTGGCGCGGGACTGCGTGGCCAGCATCCGGCGCTGGGGCAGGCGCGATGCCTTCGGCCAGGCGCTGATGGCGGCCACCGATGAGATATCGGCCGCCGATGACCGCACCATCCTCTTCCGCCTGAAGGCGCCGTTCCCGCTGCTGCCCCATGCGCTGGGCAAGGCGCCCTCCCTGATGTGCGCCATCATGCCGGAGCGCCTGGCGCAGACCGATGCCTTCACGCAGGTCACCGAGATGGTCGGCAGTGGCCCCTTCCGCTTCCGGGCGGAGGAGCGCGTGCCCGGCGCCCAGGTGGTGTATGAGAAATTCGCCGGCTATGTGCCGCGCGAAGGCGGCGCGCCGGGCTGGACGGGCGGCCCGAAGGTCGTGCATTTCGACCGTGTCACCTGGAAGGTGGTGCCCGACGCGGCCACCGCGGGCGCCGCGCTGCAGAGCGGTGAGGCCGATTGGTGGGAATACCCGCTGCACGACCTCCTGCCGGCGCTGGCGCGCGGGCGCGGCGTGAAGGTCGAGATCAGCGACCCCACGGGCATGATCCCGACCATGCGCATGAATACCCTCACAAAGCCTTTCGACAACCCGGCCATCCGCCGCGCGCTTCTCGGCGCCATCGAGCAGGCGGATTTCATGCAGGCCCAGGTGGGCGACGATCCGCGCATGTACCGCACCGGCGTCGGCGTCTTCTGCCCCGGCACGCCGATGGCGAACGAGGCCGGCCTTGCCGCCCTGACCGGCCCGCGCGACCTCGGCGCGGTGCGCAAGGCCATCCGTGAGGCCGGTTACCAGGGCGAGAAGGTGGTGATGCTCGCCGGGCAGGACGTGCCCAATGTCAAGAATGCCTGCGACCTCGCCGCCGACATGATGCGGCGCGTCGGGCTGGAGGTCGACTATCAGGCAGTGGACTGGGGCACGGTCATCCAGCGCCGCGCCAGCAGGGAGCCGACGGAGAAGGGCGGCTGGAGCTGCTACTGCTCCTCCTGGGGTGGCATCGACCACCTGGACCCCGCCGGGCACCTGATGCTCCGCGGCAATGGCAGCTTCTTCGGCTGGCCCAGCAGCGAAAGGCTGGAAGCCCTGCGCGGGCAATGGTTCGCGGCGCCCGACCTCGCCGCGCAAAAGGCCGTGGCCGAGGCGATCCAGCGGCAGGCGCTGGAAGTGGACGTGCCCTACCTGCCCTTCGGCCAGTATATCCAGCCCACCGCCTACCGCTCCGACCTGCAAGGCGTGCTGCCGGGCTTCGCCACCTTCTGGAACGTCCGCAGGGGCTGAGAGGCCGTCGGCCGGCATGGGGCATGGTCTTGAGAGGGGCTTCGCCCCTCTCAAACTCTCCCCACCAAAGGCCTGAGGCCTTTGGAAACCCAACAGAAGGCGGGTGCAGGGGACCCCATCCCCTGTCCAAGGGAAAGAAAGGGGGGCGTTTGAGGGGGCAAAGCCCGTTCATCCCTCCGCCCAGCCTCGCGCCAGGGCGATGGCGCGGGCGAAGCGGTCATGCAGCGCGGGTGGCAGTGGCGCCTCCGGCGCCACGCGCCGGGTGCCGTCCGGCCGTGGCCGCTCCGGCTGGCCCAGCGCCTCCAGGCACAGGTGCAGCACGCCCAGCGCCGTGATATCGGCCGAGCCCGCCACCTCCAGCGGCATGCCCAGCGCATCGGCCAGGAAGCGGGTGAAATAGGCGCTGCGGCTGAGCCCGCCATCCACCGCGATACGCCCCGTGCCCCCCGGCAAGCCATCCAGCGCGCCGCGCAGCGCCCGCACCAGCTCCGCCGCCCGCAGGGCGATGCCCTCCAGCACCGCCCGCCGCAGATCCGCCGGCCCGGTGGAGAGGTCCAGCCCCAGCCAGGTGCCGCGCGCGGCGCGGTCCCAGTGCGGGCTGCCCAGCCCCGCCAGCGCCGGCACGAAGGCCAGCCCGCGTGCCAGGGCGCTGGGGCCGGTGAAGCCGTCCAACCCGGCATATCCACCGGGCAGCAGGCCGCATTCCCGCAGCCACTCGATGGTGGCGCCGGCGGTCAGCAGGCCGCCATCCAGCGCATAGAGTGGCGCCTGCCCCGCCATCTGCCAGGCGCAGGTGGGCAGCAGCCCGCCCGGCATGCCGCCCACCGGCGCGGGGCCGGTGAGGCCAAGGGCAAAGGCGCCGGTGCCGAAGGTGATCTTCAGGTCGCCCGGTTCCCGGCAGCCATGGCCGAAGAGGGAGGCCTGCTGATCCACCACGCTGGCCACCATCCGGGCGCCACCGGGCAGCTGGCCGAAGCCGCCCGTGGTGGGGCGGATCTCCGGCAGGCACTCCACCGGCACGCCGAAGGCCGCGCAGAGCTCCGCATCCCAGCACAGCCGGCGCAGATCCATCAGGCTGGTGCGGGAGGCGGTGGAAGGGTCCGTGGCGCAGGTGCCGGTCAGCCGGTGCAGGAAGAAGGCGTCGCTGGTGCCGAGCCGCAGCCGGCCCTGGCGCAGCAGCGCGCGGGCACCCGCGGCATTGTCCAGCAGCCAGCGCAGCTTGCCGGCGGAGAAATAGGCATCGAGCGGCAGCCCGGCGCGCGCCAGGGTCAGCGCCTCCACCCCCTGTGCCTTCAGGCGGGCGATGGCATCGGCGGTGCGCTCATCCTGCCAGACGATGGCATGGTGCAGGGGCTGGCCGCTTTCCGCATCCCAGGCCACCACGGTCTCGCCCTGGTTGGCGAGGCCCGCGGCGGCGCAGGGGCCGGCCAGCCGCACCAGCTCCCCAAGCTGCGCCAGGATTTCCCCCGCGTCATGCTCCACCCAGCCGGGGCGGGGGCGGATCTGCCGGTGGGCGCGCTGGCCCACCAGGGAGAGCACGCCATCCCGCCACAGATAGGCCCTGCTGGAGGTCGTGCCCTGGTCGAGGGCCAGGATGCCGTTCATGCCAGTTCCACCGTCACCCCGGCGGCACCCCTGAGCAGGCCGGTATCGAGGGGCAGGGTGATGCGCCGCTCCGGCAGGGCGTGGATCGCCCGCTGCCACAGCACCAC
Organism: Roseomonas sp. GC11; assembly: GCF_024437745.1. GTDB lineage: Bacteria > Pseudomonadota > Alphaproteobacteria > Acetobacterales > Acetobacteraceae > Pseudoroseomonas. The sequence goes on from NZ_JANFNY010000019.1 coordinate 55,343, forward strand.
CCCGCCGGCGGAGAGGCGCAGCCAGCCCCGCCCGGCGGCGGCGGCGCGGGCCAGCAGCCGCACCATGCCATCGCCGGGCACCACGCGCTGGGGATAGACATAGCGCAGCCCCCCCGCCGCCACGACCGGCAGCGCGGCCGAGGGGGGCGGCAGGCGGCCCTCCAGGGCGCGCAGCATGGCCCGCGCGGCGGCGGCGCCCTCCGCGGCGGCCGCGCCGGAATGCTCCACCGGGCGCAGCACATTGCCGGCGGCGAAGAAGGCCGGGTCCGAGCAGCGCCAGTGATTGTCGATGGCGGGGCCGCCGGTGCCGGGGTCCATGGTGAGATGGCCGGCCCGCGCCAGCGCCGCCTCCGGCACGAAGCGGCCGGAGAGGATGACGCCATCGCAGGCGATGCGCTCCCGCCGCCCGTCCCGTTCCACCAGCACCGCCTCCACCCGGCCCTGCCCCTCCACCGCCAGCAGCCGCGTGGCGGTGCGGACCGGCACGCCGAGCAGGTGGCGCGCCACCCAGTCGCCGGGGCGGCGGGCGGTGATGCGGCGCCCGGCCTCCAGCATCGCCACGGGGCGGATGCCGGCCTGGCGGGCGGTCAGCAGGGCGGAGAAGGCGACCAGCTCCGTCCCCAGGATCACCGGGCGGAGGAAGGGCCGCATGCCGCCGGCATGGACCATCTCCTGGAAGGCGCCGGTGCTGAGCACGCCCCAGGGCCGCGTGCCGGAGAGCAGCCGGGCGCTGCGCGGCATTTCCCGGATGCCGGCCGCGAGCAGCACGGCGCGGGCGTGGAGCGTCTCCGTCCCGGCGGCGCTGTTGACCTCGACCCCGCCCCCCGGCGCCAGGGCGGTGACGCTGTGGCCGGTGCGGATTTCCGCCGCCGCCGCCGCGCGCACCAGTTCGCGGGCGTAGCGCGGGCCGCTCCACAGCCGGTGGAAATCGAGCATCCCCCAGCCCGGATGGGCGGCGAAGCGCGGCAGGCCGCCGGCCTCCGGGTTGCGTTCCAGCACCAGCACGTCGCGCAGCCCGGCGGCGGCCAGGTGGCGCGCCGCCGTCAGCCCCGCTGGGCCGGCGCCGATGATGATGGCTTGGCGCATCAGCCCGCCCCCCCATCCAGCGGCGCGACCAGCCCGGGCAGGTGCGGCGCCGCGATCTCCAGCACGCGGCGGGTGCAGTAGAAGCCCTGGCAGCGCCCCATCATGCAGCGCGTGCGCCGCTTCAGCCCGCCGAGGTCGCCGGCGGGCAGGGGGGGCGCCAGCGCGGCGGTGATCTCGGCGCGCGTCACCATCTCGCAGTGACAGATGATCTCGTCCCGGCCGGGCTGCTGCCAGGGGCGGGGCAGGGTTTCCGTGAGGTTGGGCACCGGCGTCCAGATCGGCTCCGGCGGCGGGGGCAGGGGGGCGAAATGCGCGCCGTACAGCTCCAGCAGATAGGCCGCGATGCCGAGCGAGCCGGTCAGCCCGGTGGAGCGGATGCCGCCCACCGTGATCCAGCGCCGCGCCGGCAGGGCCTCGATCTGGTAGTCCTTGAACTGCGTGGCCGGGCGCAGCCCGGCATAGGTGGCGGTGACGGGCTCCTCCGCCAGGGCGGGGATCATGCGGCGGCCCTGGCGGAGCAGCTCCACCAGGGCGGCCTCCTCCACCGTGGCGGCCTCGCGGTCCTGCTGTTCCTCGGCGGTGGGGCCGACCAGCAGGTTGCCGAAGGCGGTGCGGCTGATCACCACCCCCTTGGTGCGCTCATTCGGCACGGGGAGGATGATGGACCGGGCCAGGGCGAAGGCCGTCTTGTCCAGCACCACGAACTGGCCCTTGCGCGGGCGGATCTCGAAGGGGCTGGGGCGGGCGATGGCTTCCACGATGTCGCCCTGGTTGCCGGCGCAGTTCACCACCACCCGCGCCCGCAGCGGGCCGGCCGAGGTTTCCAGCTGCCAGCTTCCATCCTCCGCCTGCCGCCCCGCCGTGACACGGGTCTCGCGCAGCAGCGTGCCGCCATGCGCGAGGCCCTGGCGGGCATAGGCCAGGGGCGCCGACCAGGGGTCGATCACCGCCTCCCCCGGCACCAGCACGCCGCCCAGCAGGTCCGGCGCCAGATGCGGCTCGCGCTGGCGCACCTCCGGCGCGGAGAGGAGCCGGACATCGGCCACGCCATTGGCATGGGCGCGGGCGACGATGCCCGGCAGGGCCGCCAGGTCGGCCTCCGTCCAGGCCACCACGATGGCGCCCGTCTCCAGCAGTGGCAGGCCCAGCCGCGCGTGGAGGGCACGGTAGGCGGCATGGCCCTGCCGCATCAGCCGGGCTTCCAGGCTGCCGGGCACGGCATCGAAGCCGGTGTGGAGCAGGGCGCTGTTGGCCTTGCTGGCGCCGCTGAGCAGATCGGCCCCCCGCTCCACCAGCGCCGCCCGCAGGCCGGCCATGGCGAAGGCGCGGAAGGCCGCGCAGCCGACCACCCCGGCGCCGATGATGAGGATGTCGAAGGCGGGGTCCGGCCCGGTCTGCGCGCGTGTCATGCCGGAGGTATATGACCGAGCGGTCAAATCATGCCAGATGAAATGTGGATTCAGTCATTCCCTGCGGGGGCCGGCCCCGGCCGCCAGGATCACCTCCACCCCGGCGGCCTGCAGCGCCGCCTGCAGCGGCGGCGGCGGCGCCCGCTCCGTGACCAGCCGGGCGATGGCGGGCAGGCCGCAGAGGCGGAACAGGGCGGGGCGGCCGAACTTGCTGGCATCGGCCAGCACCGTCACCCGCCGGGCGCGCTCGATCATGCCGCGTGCGATCTCCGCCTCCTGGAGGTCGAAATCATGGAGGCCATCGGCGGTGATGCCGCCCACCGTCAGCACCGCGTGGTCCGGCTGGAAGCCGGAGAGCTGTTGCAGCACCAGGGAACCGACATTCTCCCCGGCATCATGCCGGTGCTCGCCGCCCAGCAGGAAGGCGCGGTTGCCGCCGCCGCGCGAGAGATGCTGCGCGATGCCGATGGAATTCGTGATCACCGTCAGCCCGTCCTGCCGCGCGAGCGCCGCGGCGAAGGCCAGGGTGGTGGAGCCGGTATCGATGAACAGCGTCTCGCCCGGGCCGAACAGCGGGGCCGCCGCCTCGCCGATGGCCTGCTTGGCCTCCTGGTTCTCGGTCATGCGCTGGGCGAAGGCGCCCTCGGCCATCCGCTCCGGCAGCACGGCGCCGCCATGGAATTTGCGCAGCCGGTCGCGCGCGGCCAGTTCCGTCAGGTCCCGGCGGATGGTTTCCTGCGAGGTGCCGAGCTGCCGGGCCAGGGCCTCCACGGTCAGGCGCCGGTGCTCGGCCAGCAATTCCAGGATGCGCTCGCGACGCTCGGCAACACGCATGGGCCACTCTCCTTCCGGGAGGCCCTGGCTTATAGCGGCCCTGCCGGGCTCCGCAAAAAGCACCCGCGCGCGCCGGCCGGTCCTGCCCTGCCGGCACGCCAGGAAGAAGCCGGGCATGCCCCGATGCGCCCGGCCGCATGAGGGCGGTGGTGCGCAGGCCTTGGGATCAATCCATCGCGCTGAGCCTGTTGTCACGCACCACCTGGCCCCAGCGCCGGGCCTCCTCATTCATGAAGCGCGCCAATTGCTGGGGGCCACGGATTTCCGGCGTGAAGCCGGCCGCCGTGAGGCGCTCACGGGTCTGCGCATCCTGGAGCGCAGCCTCGAAGGCCGCGCCGAGCCGGGTGACGATCGCCGCATCGGTATTGGCCGGCGCCAGGAAAGCATACCACAGGCGGACATTGAAATCTTCGAAGCCGAGTTCGGCCATCGTCGGCACATCGGGCAGGCTGGGCAGGCGTGCCGGCGATGTCACGGCGAGCGCGTGCAGCTGCCCCGCCGCGCGCAGGGGGGAAACCTCGGAGGCTGAGGGGAACATCATGGTGATGAAGCCCCCCGCCATGGCTTGCAGGCTATCCGGATTGCCGCGGAAGGGGACATGCGTTCCCTTGCCCTGCATCTCGTTCAGCAGCCTGACGGCGGCCAGATGCGCCAGCGTCCCGGCCCCACCCGAACCATAGGAGACGCCATCGCCGCGCGCGGCGGCGGCCTTCAACTGCGCGAAGGAGCGGATGCCCGAGGCATTCGAGACCACGAGCGCCATGGGAAACGAGCCGACACCGAGGATCGGCACAAAATCGCGCTGGATGCTGTAGGGAAGCTTTTGCAGCACCGTCTGGATCAGGGCGGAGGTGGTCAGGCTCAGGATCGTGTATCCATCGGGCTCTGCGCGTGCGACGTGGTTCGTCCCGATCGTGGTGCTGCCTCCGGGCCGGTTGTCGACGAAAATCTGGCCGTTGAGATCGCGCGCCGCCCGTTCCCCCAGCGTGCGCGACACGATATCGCCGACGCCACCGGCCGGATTGGGCACGACGATTCGGATCGGGCGGTTTGGATAGGATGTGCTGGCGAAAGCCGGCCGCGTGAGGCCGCCCATGGCCAGCGCGGCCAGCAGGCTTCTTCTGTGCATTCTTGGCTCCCTTGTGCTGGTTTTCGTTGTCAGGCGGCCGGCGGGCCTTTGGCCTGTCCCTGCCCTTCTCCCCGCATGGGAAGAAGGGGCCGCCTGATGCTCAGGCGGTCACGCCGCCGCGCCGAAGATGGCCTTGGTCTCGAGATATTCCTCCAGACCGAATTCCCCCATCTCGCGGCCATTGCCGGAGTGCTTGTATCCCCCCATGGGTGCTGCGGGGTGGGCGGGCGCGCCATTGATCGCGATCCGCCCGGCGCGAATTCCGCGGGCGACACGCAGCGCCTCCCCGTTATCGGCGGAGAAGACATAGCCGCCGAGGCCATAGGGCGTGTCGTTCGCGAGCCGGATGGCCTCCTCCGTATCGATGTAGGAGAGGAGCGACAGGACCGGACCAAAGATTTCCTCGCGCGCGATGGTCATGGCCGGCGTGACATCGGCGAAGACCGTCGGCTGCACGAAGTAGCCCTTTTCCAGCCCGGCGGGGCGGCCCGGGCCACCGGTGAGAAGACGCGCGCCTTCCTCGATGCCGCTGCGGATATAGGCCTGCACGCGCTCGAACTGCGCGCGGTTGACGAGAGGGCCGAGATCCGTCTCCGGATCTTCCGGATTGCCGACGCGCAGGGCTTCGGCCGCCTGGATGAGATGGTTCTCCAGCGCGGCGGCCTCGTCCCGGTGCACCAGGAGCCGGCTCGGCGCATGGCAGGATTGCCCGGAATTGAAGAAGCCGCGCGCGATGGTCCAGCGTGCCGCGGAGGCAAGGTCGGCGCCCGGCAGGATGATATTGGCCGACTTGCCACCGAGTTCCTGCGCGACGCGCTTGACGGTCGGCGCCGCGGCCGTGGCGACAAGAATGCCGGCGCGGGTCGAGCCCGTGAAGGAGACCAGGTCGATATCGGGATGGCGGCTGATGGCGGCCCCGACACCCTGGCCATCGCCGATGACGAGGTTGAACACGCCGGCCGGCACGCCGGCCTCGTGCAGGATCTCCGCCAGCAGCAGGGCGCTGCGCGGCGAATGTTCGCTCGGCTTCAGCACGACGGTGCATCCCGCTGCCAGGGCATAGGCCAGTTTCGTGCAGGGCGATTGCACGGGCCAGTTCCAGGGCGTGATGAGGCCACAGACGCCGATCGGCTCACGCAGCACCATGCTGCCTTCCATCATCCGCTCAAAACGGTAGGTGGCGAGCGTCCTGCGGGCCTGCCGGAATTGTTCCGCCGCGCCTGTCACCTGCACCCTGGCCTTGACCGGAGAGCCCATCTCTTCCGTCAAGGTGCGTGCCAGATCTTCCTGCCGGGCGACACAGCCATCAATGATGCGGTCCAGCAGTGCAAGCCGTTCCTCCCTGCTGGTGGCAGAGAAATCCGTGAAGGCCGCGCGTGCGGTGCGCACCGCGAGGTCGACATCTCCGTCATTGCCGAGGCCGACTGTGGCGAAGGCTTCCTCTGTCGCCGGGTTGACCAGGATATGGCGGCCCTTGCCCCGCGCCTCCACCCAGGAACCGCCGATATAGAAATGTTGGTGTTGTTTCATGGAACCCTCCCGGTCTGGCCGCCACGCCAGCCTAGACAGCCACGCCCGGTGCGGAAAGCAGGCCGTGCTTGAAGATATAAAACAGGATTATAGCAAGAGCGCAGGCGGTGGCCTTCCATCTGGAAGGCCAGGCCTGGGGAGGAATAGACAGGATCAGGAAAGGCCGGATCCCCAGCCACGGGGCAGGGCCGCAGCCCGGGAGAGAAAACGCCAATGGACACACTCACGACCACGCATGCCCCCGCTGATTCTGGTGTGCCCGCCTATGCGCGTGACTTCGGCGTGCGTGAGCGCGTCGTCATCATCACGGGCGCGGGGCAGGGAATTGGCCGTGAGGTCGCGCGCCAGTTTGCCGCGGCGGGGGCCAGGGTTGTTGTCGCCGATGTGAATGGCGGAAGGGCTTCTGCCGTATCGCGCGAGATCATCGCCGCTGATGGCGATGCGCTGGCCCTGACCACGGATGTTGCCGACAAGGCCTCGGTGGAGGCCATGGCTGATGAAGTCCTGCACCGCTACGGCCGCATCGATGTGCTCATCAACAACGCCTCCATCTTCGCCAGTATCAACAAGCGCACTTTCGATGAGATCCCGCTCAGCGAATGGGAGCAGGTTCTGCGGGTCAACGTGACGGGGACTTATCTGGCATGCTGCGCCGTCGCACCGGCGATGCGCCGTGCCAACTGGGGCCGCATCATCAATATCTCATCGGACTCTGTGCCGCGCGGCATCCCGAACTATCTGCACTATGTGACCTCCAAATCCGCGATCATCGGCATGACCAACGCGCTGGCGCGTGAACTCGGCTCCTATGGGATCACCGTCAATTGCCTTCGCCCTGGCGCCATCGCCACGGAGGTCGAGCGCACGCACAATCCGACGATGACCTTCCGCACCAAGATCCTCGGCGAGCAGTGCCTGGGGCGCGGGCAACTCCCGGAGGATCTCGCGGGTATCATGATCTTCCTCGCGACCTCGGCGGCCGGTTTCGTGACGGGGCAGACCATCGCGGTGGATGGTGGTCTGACGCATAGCAGCTAGAGGATCGCGACGTGAATCAGGCGCTCAAGCTGCCGGGCAATCCGCTCAAGGAGAAACTCGCGCGTGGCGAGGTTGGGATTGCCATGATCGTCCGGCTGGTGCGCGGGATCGAAATCGCCGCGATCGCCCGCACCGCCGGCTATGATGCCGTCTATATCGACATGGAGCACAATACGTTTTCCCTCGATGCGGCGAGCCAGATCTGCATGGCCTGCCTGCATGCCGGGATCACGCCCCTGGTCCGCGTGCCGAATACCGGCCCCGAATGGGTGTCACGCGTGCTGGATGGCGGTGGCTTGGGCATTATCGCGCCGCATATCGAAACCGCCGAGGAAATCCGCCATGTCGTGAAGCTGGCCAAGCATGCGCCGTTCGGGGAGCGTTCCATCGGCGGCCCATCGCCGCTGTTCCACTTCCAGGGTGTGCCCGCGCCACAGGCCATGGCGGCAGCGAATGCGGCGACCATGGTTGTGGCGATGATCGAATCAGGAACGGCTGTGAATGCCGCAGATGCGATTGCGGCGGTCGATGGTGTCGACATGCTTCTTGTCGGAACCAATGATCTCTGCGCTTCCCTGGGATTTCCTGGCGAGCATGACCATCCCCAGGTGCGGGAGGCCTACCGCCACTGCATCGCGGCGTGCCGCCGCCACGGGCGCACGCTGGGCATCGGTGGCCTTGGGACAAGGCCTGCGCTTGCCAGAGAACTTGTCGAGATGGGGGCCCGATATGTCTCGGTTGGCAACGATCTTGGATTCCTGCTTTCCGCGGCTTCAGCGCAGGCAAAGGCATGGGAGAGAGGAGGAAAATCGTAGCCTTCTCAAAGTTTTTTGGGGGATTGGATATTGCGAAAGATGCGATTCCGCGCGCGAGGGTAAGGACAACACCGCTGCCATGCTCTGCGAAAACACCTTGGCATGATCGCGTTGCGCCCGTGCGGCATCGCTCACCTGCGAGAACCAGCGGTGTAGGCATTCTTGCGCTTTTCTTTTCAGGCTCGATGAAAACGCTACACACCGGAGTCAGTCCGTGCCGCGCATGTGGGGCATGCCCATGCGGTGTCTGGCTGCGAACCGCAGCTTGGATCATCTGATGGCGCCCACTGGCTGTGCCGCGCCTCTGCGGTGAGAGCATGCGGTTATCCGGAATGTGGCGTATTGCGCTCAATAGGAAAAATAATTCACGAGCTTATTTTTGTTTTTGGAGGGGTGAATGAATATTATTTATACAGCTTCAGCAACGGCGGTTGGCGGCCGGCATGGTTATGTCCGTTCCGAAGATGGTGTGCTGAACCTGCCCTTGGCGCACCCGAAGGAATTGGGCGGGCCAGGTGGAGCCGCCACCAATCCCGAGCAACTCTTCGCGGCTGGCTATGCGGCTTGCTTCGAGAACGCCGTCCTGAGGGTTGCCCGCGACAGGAAAGCCCCCATCCAGGAATCCTCTGTCACGGGGCGGGTCGGAATCGGCAGGGGGGATGATGGATTCTTCCGCCTGACCGTCGTCCTGGAGGTGTCCGTTCCTGGTCGTGATCCTGGTGAGATCGAGGAGATCGCGCATATCGCGCATACCGAGCGATGCCCCTATTCGCGCGCGACGCGTGGGAATATCGACGTGCAGATCAAGATTGTCTGAGAAAAGACAGAATCCCCCGGTTGGCAAAGACCACCCGGGGGAATCTGATTTCCCGTGCTTTGGCTTTCAGTGAAAGGATCGTCCGCCATCGGCGGCAAGAGTGGAACCCGTCACGTAGGAGGCTTCAGAGCTGGTCAGGAAGAGCACAACCCGCGCGATCTCCAGAGGATCTGCCAAGCGCTTCAGCGCGTAATTGCCGGTATTCCCCCGATAGCCATCCGCCATCGGGGTATCCACCATGCCGGGTGCCACGCTGTTCACCCGGATCGACGGCGCCAGTTCAGCCGCCAGCGCGCGTGTCAGGTTCACCACACCGCCTTTGGAGGCGGCATAGGCGGTGAAGCCAGCCGCATTGGGCAGAAGACCCTGGGCTGAAGCGATGTTCACGACGGTTGCTGATGTGGCCTTCCGCATCCACGGCACACAGGCGCGCGTGACGATATAGGTTCCCGTGAGATTCACATCGATCACACGCCGCCAGAGAGCTGCCGGTGCTTCCTCGATGACGGCCTTGCGCATGATCCCCGCGGCGTTCACAACGCCATCCAGGCCGGAGAGCGACGCCGCGCCTTTGTCTATGGCTTGTGTCACGGCCTCTTCGTCGGTGATATCAACGGCAAAAGCCATCCCGCCCGTCATCCTGGCAGTCTGCTGAAGCGCGCTCTGGTCCTGGTCGAGCAGGAGAAGCGAGGCTCCTTCCTCGGCGAAGAAGACGGCGATACGGTGGCCAATGCCAGAGCCCGCACCTGTGACAACGATCTTCCTTCCGCCCAGGCGTCCTTCCAGCGCGGGTCTCCGCTGTTCCACGAAATCTTCTGTTTCAGGCATGATACTCTCCTGGCTCGTATGCGTGCCATCAGCGCATGACGAAGGGGTTTTCAGGGGCAAGGCTGGCGGTCGAAATGAAGACGCTCTTGGTTTCGAGATACTCGTGCACAGCCTCGATACCGCTTTCGCGCCCGATGCCAGATTTCTTCATGCCGCCGAATGGCATCATGTGGCTGTAGGAGCGGTAGGTGTTGACCCAGACCGTGCCAACCTTCATGGCCTTCGACAGGCGCGCGGCCCGGGCGATGCTCTCCGTCCAGACACCGGCGACCAAACCATAGGCCACATCATTGCCGATCGAGACAGCGTCGTCCTCACTCTCGAAGCCGATGATCGAGAGAACAGGGCCGAACACTTCTTCCTGGGCAATCCGCATCGTGTTCCTGACATCGGTGAAGATGGTCGGCTCGACAAACTGACCGCCACGGATTCCAGGTCCTTCGGCCGGCTTACCCCCGAGGATGCAACGGGCCCCTTCGCTCCTGGCTACAGCGATGTAATCCAGAACCTTCTGGTATTGTGGCGGAGTGGCAATGGGCCCCGCATTGGTCTCGGGGCACATGGGATCACCGAGGCGGATGCGCGAGGCCATTGCCACCAGGCGCGCGGTGAAGGCCTCTTTGATCGAGTTCTGCACAAGCAGGCGTGAGCCGGCGATGCACATCTGGCCTGCGGCACCAAAGATACCCGCGATCACGCCGGCGGCCGCGGCGTCAAGATTGGCATCCTCGAAAACGATATTAGGTGACTTCCCGCCAAGTTCGAGGGAGACACGCTTCATGCTACGCGCGGCGGTTTCATAGATTCGCGCGCCCGTCACATCGGATCCTGTGAACGTCACCTTGGCCACATCGGGATGCTCCACGAGCGCAGCTCCCGCTTCCTGCCCAAGACCGGTGACGACATTGAAAACGCCATCCGGAAGGCCGCACTCTTGTAGCAGGCGCGCCAATTCCAAGGTGCTGGCCGAGGCGAACTCAGAAGGCTTGACCACCACGGTGCAGCCAGCCGCGAGGGCCGGCGCACTTTTCATCGTCGCAAACATGACCGGGGAGTTCCAGGCTGTCAGCGCCGCAACGACGCCGATCGGCTCCCGCATCGTGAAGGCGAGCGTATCGGCATTCTCGACGGGGATCAGGGCTCCCTCGATCTTGTCGGACAGCCCGGCATAGTAGTGCCATTGATGGACGATGGCCTTCATCTGTCCACGCATCTCGGCGAGGAGTTTGCCATTGTCCTTCACCTCGATCCGCGCCAGATGCTCGGCATTCTCCGCGACCTTGTCGGCGATCCGGCGCAGGAGCGCGCCCCGGCCGGAAGCGGACATCGTCGCCCAGGGGCCGGACGCCATCGCCTGCTTCGCGGCCAGCACGGCCTTCGCGGCATCCCCCGCATCGCCGCGCGGGATCTGTGCCCAAACCTCGCCCGTGTAGGGATCAGTGCTATCGATCCATTCTCCGCTTTCAGGTTCGATGAAATTCCCATCGATGAAAAGGTTGTAGCGCATCCTTCAACGATCCTTCGGGTGAGGTCGGCTCGGCATCGGGATCAGCGTCTCCGCGCGTCAGTCCGTGACCTGGATGTTGTTGTCAGAAATGACCTTGCCCCAGCGTGCCGCCTCACCATTCAGGTATTGCTGCAGGACATCGCCCGACCGGATATCGGCCTGAAAGCCGAGGGGCGTGAAATGCTCCAGGAATGCCTGGTCCCGGAGGGCCTGGCTGATGGCATGGGACAGAAAGGCCGTAACGGGCTCAGGCAGGCCGGCAGGTGCCATAAAGCCATGCCAGAGGGCCGTGTTGATGCCGGCGAAGCCCAACTCCTGCATCGTCGGGATATCCGGCAGATTGGATGTCCTGGTGGGCGAGGTCACGGCCAGCACGCGGACATAGCCTTCCTTGCGCAGGCCAACGACTTCGGAGACCGAAGGGAACATCATCTGCGTGTAACCGCCTGACAGCGCCTGCAGGCCCTCCGGGTTGTTCCGGTAGGAAACATGCGTTCCCTTGCCTTGCAACTCGGAGAGGAAGCGCGTGGCCGTCAGGTGCGCCATGGTGCCGACGCCGCCACTGGCAAAGGTGACGCCGTCACCGGCCTGCGCCAGTTTGCGCAGGTCGTCGACCGAATGCACATTCGTCCTGGCTGAGAGCGTCAGGGCCATCGGAAAGCCGCCGGCGCCGACCAGCGGCGTGAAATCGGCAAGCCGGTAAGGCAGGTTCTTGCGCAGCACCGTCTGGACAACGGCGGAAGAGGTCATGCAGAAAATCGTGTAGCCATCGGGCGCCGATCGAACGACGGAATAAGCGCCGATGGTCGTTGTGCCGCCGCCACGGTTCTCCACGACAACAGGCTGGCGCAGTTCTCCGGCCATCTTGTCGGCCACCCGCCGGCTGATGAGATCATCCGTGCCGCCGGGTGCATTGGCGACCACGATCCGGATGGGGCGGCTGGGGAAAGCCGGTTGCGCGCCGGCGGGGCGGGGCTTGGCGAGCATCGCCATGCTGGCGGCCGGCATCGCTAGCGTGAAATGGCGGCGTGATACCATGGAAAACCTCCCAGTGAGGGCACCGGTTTTTTTTTGAAGGTGCCTCTGTTATCCGATGATGATGGCCGCCCGGCGGAAGCACCAAGGGCAATCCTTCAGAGATAAAATTTGATATAAGATCGTGTTATATCTACCAGAAGGGCAGGAGATCCCCGGTTTTGCTTCTGGTTGGTCCGCTTCGTCCTGGCGCGGGCGATCCCGCGCCTGCCCTTATCCGTCGAGCCGGATGCCGAGGTCGCGGATCAGCGGCTGCCAGATGGGCCTGATCGCCCTTCCAGCGCGCCATGAAGCTCTGCGGGTCACTGGGCAGTCTATCCAGTCCAAGCTCGGCATAACGCGCCCTCACCTGTGGTTCACCCAGCGCGAAAGACCAGGCATCGGCCAGGCGCTCGACAATCGCATCCGGTGTCCTGCGCGGGACGATCAGGCCTTGCCACGCGCTGGCACTGAAGCCGGGCAGGCCCTGTTCGGCCAAGGTCGGCACGTCGGGCATGCCCGGCAGTCGCTGTGCCGAGAAGGTGGCCAGCACGCGCAACTGGCCCGCCTTCGCCATTTCCGCCGCTGTCCCGTAGTCGATGACCAGGCTGGGCACGGCACCGCTCAGGACGTCGTTCAGGGCGGGAGCCATGCCACGATACGCCACGTGGCTGAGAGAAACCCTGGCCTCCAGGGCAAGGCGCTCCATGGCAAGATGCAGGGGGCTGCCGATCCCGGGGCTGGCATAGGGGATTGGCTCGCGGGCCGCACGTGCCTTTTCCAGATATTCGGAGGCCGTGCGGATCGGCGAGTTTCCTTTCACAGCCAGCAGGATATTGATGCCGGCATAGAGTCCGACAGGGCGGAAATCGCGCTCCGGGTCGTATTGCAGGTTGCGGTAGGCGATGGGGTTGATGATCAGCGTGCCATTGTCAGCACCCATCATGGTGTAGCCATCGCCGGCCGCGGCAGCCAGGGCCGCGGCGCCAACGGCACTTCCGGCGCCGGGTCGGTTATCGACCACGACGGGTTGCCCGATCCGGATGGAAAAGGACTGCCCCAGCAGCCGGGCGATCGCATCGGTGGAACCACCGGGCGGGTAGCCAACGATCCAGCGGACCGGCTTGTCCGGAAAGGCCGCCCGGGCGCTGCGCGGCAGGATGCCCGCGGCACATCCCGCCGCCAGAAGATGGCGGCGTGTCAACGCTGCAAATGCCATGGATGCCTCCCTGTGGCTCCGCCCCGAAATCTTGTTGTTCTGAACTCAGATCATCGTGACCGAGGATCCGGGGGAAAGGCAGAGGGCTTGCCATCAAGCCCCGCTCAACCCCGCCTCAGCCAACCAGCATGGCCGGCGCATTAAGGTGCAGGGCGGCAGATGTAACAATACGGCCGGGTCGGGTGCCTATATCGCGGCATTATAGCCTTCCCGGAGGCAGGCCGTATCTTGGCCGGGCCCAGATAGTTTCTTGTTATACCCCGCGCCGGGCTGATCATTGCGGCATGCGGGTGTGGCTTCTAGAGGCTGTTATGGACCTGTGGCGAGTAAAGCGGCCTGTTTGAGCATGATGCAGGCGAAGGCGACGAGGTGAAGATCGGCCAAAGTTCTGGCATAGCGCTCATAGTCCTTCGCCAGTCGCCGGAAGCGGGTGGCCCAGGCGAAGGACCGTTCAACCACCCAGCGCCGCGGCAGCAGCACGAAGCCGCGCTTGGCCTCCGGCAGCTTCACCACC
>NZ_JANFNY010000001.1:0-137026 GCF_024437745.1 Roseomonas sp. GC11
GCCTCGGGCAGAGGCTGCGCGATTTCCCCTGGCGCCGCTGGATGGCCGTGCTCATCTGTGTGGCGGTGCTGCTGGTGGGGGTTCCGCTGGCGGTGGCCTTTGTGGGGGATCTGGGGGCGCTGCTGCTGCTGGTGGGGGTGGGAGGCTTCGCCCTGGGGCGCGCCACCGCCCCACGCCCGGCACCGCCCGCCCCGCGCAAGGGCCGGGCGTGAGAAAGGGGCGTGCCGATGGGCTTGCTGATGCTGTTCGTGCTGGGGCTGTTGATCGGCTTCCCGCTGATGATGGCGCTGGCCGCCATTTCCTTCGGGCTGTGGCTGGCCTGGGCCATTCTCGGGCTGATCTGGGCGGTGTTTACCTTCCTGCTGCATGACGCCGCCCTGGCGCTGCTGCTCGTCGCCGTGCTGTGGCTGGGCTACCGCATGGGGCGGAGCCGGCAGGCCGGTTAAGCGTTCTTTTTTTAAAAAAAGAACCAAAAAAATTTTTTCAGAAAGCGTCCCGCCTGTGGCCTGAGGCGGGACGCCAAACTGACAGAAAGTCTTTTTGTTTCTTTTTCTTCAGAAAAAGAAAATTCTATTCCACAATAATCTTCGGCCCGCTCTGCTTCTGCCCCAGCTTCTGGCGCAGGCGCGCGGCGATGGCGCGGTAGGCGGCGGCCTCATGGCTCTCCGGCCGGGCGGCGACGATGGGCGTGCCCGCATCGGCCAGTTCGCGGATTTCCAGCTTCAGCGGCAATTCGCCCAGGAATTCCACGCCCATCCGCTCCGCCTCGGCGCGGGCGCCGCCATGGCCGAAGATATGGGCCGTGTGGCCGCAATTCGGGCAGCAGTAATAGGACATGTTCTCCACCAGCCCGAGCACCGGCACGTTCACCTTCTCGAACATGCGGATGCCGCGGCGGGCGTCGATCAGCGCCACATCCTGCGGGGTGGAGACGATGACGGCCCCGGCCAGCGGCACGCGCTGGCTGATGGTGAGCTGCGCGTCGCCGGTGCCGGGGGGCATGTCCACCACCAGCACGTCCAGCGCGCCCCATTCCACCTGGCCCAGCATCTGCTCCAGCGCGCCCATCACCATCGGGCCGCGCCAGATCATCGGGGTCTCCTCCTCGACGAGGAAGCCGATGGACATGGCCTTCAGCCCCCAATGGGCGATGGGCTGGATGCGCCCCTCGCTGGCGCGGGGCTTCTCCCGCGTGCCGAGCATCTGGGGCAGGGAGGGGCCGTAGATATCGGCATCCAGCAGGCCGACGCGCAGCCCGCCGGCGGCCAGCGCCACGGCGAGGTTGACGGCGGTGGTGGACTTGCCGACGCCTCCCTTGCCCGAGGCGATGGCGATGATGGCGCCGATCTCGGGCAGCAGCAGGCCGCCGCCCGGATTGCCGCCCTGGCCCGGGGCGGGGCGGGTGGCGCGGGCGGTGCCGCCGCCATGGGCGTGGCCATGCCCCTGGCCATCCCTGGCGGCGGGGGCCGGCATGTCGCGATGCGCCGTCAGCACGCAGGTGGCGGAGAGCACGCCCGGCACGGCGGCGGCGGCGCGCTCGGCGCTGGCGCGCAGCGGCTCCAGCGCGCGGGCGCGCTCACGCGGCACGGCGAGGGCGAACTGCACCAGCCCGTCCCGCGCCGAAAGCCCTTGCAGCATCCCGGAGGAGACCACGTCCAGCCCCGTCTCCGGGTCCGTCACCCCGGCCAGGGCGGTGCGCACGGCGGCCGCCAGAGTCTCTGACATCGCTTGAAAACCCCTCCAACGCGGACAATATCGGCCCCGCCCTCGCCGGGAATGATGCGGATGCATTGCGCCCGGCCCGGACAGGGCGACATATGGTCTGGCCCTGTCGCTCATGCACGTCCCGTGCGCAAGCGTCCGCAGAAACTGCCGGGGCCGGGAGCACAGGCAGAGGGGAGCGCGAGGCATAATGCCCTGGAATTCGAGTGGCGGATCCGGCCCTGGAGGCAGCCCTTGGGGCAATCCACGCCCCGGCGGACCCTGGGGGCAGCCGCCCCAGGGCGGCGGCGGGGGCGGCCGTGGCAATGGGCGCGGGCCTGGTGGCGGCGGCCCTGGCGGTGGTGGCTCTGGCGGGCCGGACCTGGATGAGGTGATCCGCCAGGCGCAGGAGGCGCTGCGCCAGTTCCTGCCGGGCGGCGCGGGCGGCGGGCGCTGGCTGGCGCTGGGCGCGGCCGTGGTGCTGCTGGCCTGGGGCGCCAGCGGCTTCTACCGCGTGCAGCCGGATGAGCAGGGCGTGGTGATGCGCTTCGGCGCCTTCAGCCGGGTGACGCAGCCGGGCCTGAACTACCGCATCCCCTGGCCGGTGGAGAGCGTGACGACGCCGCGGGTGACGCGCATCAACCGCATCGACATCGGCTTCCGCGCGCCGAATGACAGCCCGCAGCTGCGCCCGACCCCGGCCGCCGATGTGCAGGCCGAGAGCCTGATGCTGACGGGCGATGAAAACATCATCGACATCCACTTCGCGGTGTTCTGGCGGATCCGCGATGCCGGGGCCTATCTGTTCAACACGCGCAACCCTGACCAGACGGTGAAGTCGGCGGCGGAGAGCGTGATGCGCGAGGTGGTGGGCCAGACGCCGATCCAGCCCGCCCTGACCGAGGCGCGCGCCGATATCGAGACGCGGGTGCGCAGCGGGGTGCAGTTCATCCTCGACCAGTATGGTTCGGGCATCGAGCTGACGCAGGTGCAGCTGCTGAAGGTGGACCCGCCGGCGGAGGTGATCGACACCTTCCGCGACGTGCAGCGCGCCAATGCCGACCGTGAGCGCCAGCGCAACGAGGCCGAGGCCTACCGCAACGACATCATCCCGCGCGCCCGCGGCGAGGGGCAGCGCATGCTGCAGGAGGCCGAGGGCTACAAGGAAAGCCAGATCGCCCGGGCCCGCGGTGAGGCGGCGCGCTTCACCAGCGTGCTCTCCGCCTATCAGGTGGCGAAGGATGTGACGGTGCGCCGCATCTACATGGAGACGATGGAGGAGATCCTGCGCCGCAACCCGAAGCTGGTGGTGGATGACCGGCTGCAGGGCGTGGTGCCCTATCTGCCGCTCGATGGCGCGCCGCGCGCGCCGGTGCCGCCGCAGGCGCTGGCCCCCGCCGGGATTCCCTCTGGCATTCCCGCCGGGCCGCCCGCCGGGGCGCCGGGTGCCACGCCGATGGGCCGGCCCGGGCAGGGAGGCGGCCGATGAAGCGCCTGATCCTGGCGGGTGTCGCCGCCATCGCGCTGCTGGCCGCCACCAATGCGCCCTTCACCGTGCACCAGACGGAGCAGGTGCTGATCACCCAGTTCGGCCAGCCGGTGCGGGTGATCAACGAGCCGGGGCTGCATTTCAAGGTTCCCTTCATCCAGGCGGTCATCAGCTTCGACCGGCGGCTGCTCGATTTCGACGCGCCGGGCGAGGAGGTGATCCTGGGCGACCAGCGCCGGCTGATCGTGGACAGCTTCACGCGCTTCCGCGTCATCGACCCGCTGCTGTTCTTCCAGACGGCGGGCGCGCAGGAAGGCGGCATCCGGGGGCGGCTCTCCTCCATCGTCGTCTCGGCGATGCGGCGCGTGCTGGGCAATGAGCCGCTGCTGGCCGTGCTGTCCTCCGACCGCGCGCGGATCATGGGTGAGATCCGCCGGCAGGTGAATGAGGAGGCGCGGCGCTTCGGCGTGGGGGTGGAGGATGTGCGCATCCGCCGCGCCGACCTGCCGCCGGAGAACACGCAGGCCATCCTGGGCCGGATGCAGACGGAGCGTGAGCGCGTGGCGCGCGAGGCGCGCGCCGAGGGTGCCGAGGTGGCGGCGCGCATCCGCGCCGGGGCGGAGCGCGAGCGGACGGTGATCCTGGCCGAGAGCCAGGCCCAGGCCGATGCGCTGCGCGGCCAGGGCGAGCAGGAGGCGATCCGCCTCTTCGCCGAGGCGTTCCAGCGCGATCCGGATTTCTACAATTTCTACCGCGCCATGCAGGCCTATCGCGAGGCTTTCTCGGGCGGTGAGACGCGGCTGGTGCTGACGCCGGATTCGGAATTCTTCCGCTATTTCCGGCAGAGCCAGCCGGGCCTGCCGCTGCCGGGGGTGACGCCCGCCCCGGCGGCGCCCCTGCCTGGGTCACAGCCGGGCGCTGCGGCCCCGGCGGCCGCGCCCACGGACCCGGCCGGTGCGGCACCCGCCCCGGCGCGCCCCACGGAATAAGGGGCGTCCGGTTTGAGCCTGACGCAACTCCTGGCCGGGGTGGGGGTGGTGCTGGCGCTGGAGGGGCTGCTCTACGCGGTCTTTCCCGGCGCCATGCAGCGGGCGGTGGCGAATCTGGCGCTGCTGCCGCCGGAGCGGCTGCGCTGGACGGGGCTGGCGGCGGCGGTGGCCGGCGTGGCCCTGGCCACGCTGCTGGTGGGCTGAGCCGCCCGCGCGCCCCTCTTTTCCCCGCCGCCGCGAGGCCGGGCGGGGAAAAGCGCGGCAGCGCAAGGGTGCGAGGCTTTTTGTAACAGCTTTTCCCTTATGCTGGGCCTTGCCTGCCCTTCCGGTCCCGGTGGCCCCGCCTTATGTCGGGATGACCGGGCCATCCGGCCCTGACAATGATTGTCGCAAGCGAGGTTTGCCCGATGCGTCTCGCCACCCTACTGCTGAGTGCCACGGTTGCCGCGGCGCCGCTCTCCACGCCCTTCGTGGCACTGGCCCAGCCGGCTCCGGCGGCGCCGGCGCAGGGCTCGGTGCACACCACGCCGGAGAGTTTCGCGCCGCTGGCCCGCCGGCTCCTGCCAGCCGTGGTCAATATCCAGACCAGCCAGACCATCCAGGCGCGGGGCAACCGCCCTGACGCGCCGGAGATGCCCCAGGCCCCGCCGGGCAGCCCCTTCGAGGAGCTGTTCCGCGACTTCTTCGAGCGCAACCGGCCGCCGGGCAGCCGCCCGGGCCAGCCGCCGCGCCGGGCGCAGAGCCAGGGTTCCGGCTTCGTCATCGATTCCTCCGGCATCATCGTGACGAACAACCACGTCATCGATGGCGCGGACGAGATCAACGTCGTGCTGCAGGACAACACGACGCTGAAGGCCGAGCTGGTGGGCGCCGACAGCCGCACCGACCTCGCCGTGCTGCGCGTCAAGACCGACAAGCCGCTGCCCGCCGTGCCCTTCGGCGACTCGGACAGCGCCGAGGTGGGCGACTGGGTGCTGGCCATCGGCAATCCGCTGGGCTTTGGCGGTTCCGTCACCTCGGGCATCGTCTCGGCGCGCGGCCGCAACATCAATGCCGGCCCTTATGACGACTTCATCCAGACGGATGCCGCCATCAACCGCGGCAATTCCGGCGGCCCGCTGTTCAATGTGAAGGGCGAGGTGATCGGCATCAACACCGCCATCGTCTCCCCCTCCGGCGGCTCGATCGGCATCGGCTTCGCCATTCCGGCCAACCTGGCCAAGGGCGTGGTGGCGCAGCTGCGTGACAGCGGCAAGGTGCGGCGCGGCTGGCTGGGCGTGAACATCCAGCAGGTGACGGAGGAGATCGCCGAGAGCCTCGGCCTCCAGGGCGGCCCGCGCGGCGCGCTGGTGGCGCGGGCGCAGGAGGATGGCCCGGCCGCCAAGGGTGGCGTGCAGAATGGCGATGTCATCCTGCGCTTCAACAACCAGGATGTGCGGGAGATGCGCAACCTGCCGCGCATCGTGGCCGAGACGCCGGTGGGCACCAAGGCGCCTGTCACCGTCTGGCGCGGTGGCCGGGAGCAGAACCTGGATGTGACGGTGGCCGAGCTGCCGGCGGACCAGCAGGTGGCCAGCGCCAGCCCCGCCCCGCAGCAGGCCAAGCCGGGCAGCACGATCGAGCTTTCGGGCCTGGGCCTGAAGGTCGCGCCGATCTCGCCCGAGACGAAGGAGCGTTTCAGCCTGCGCGATGACGCGCGCGGCGTGGTGGTGACGGATGTCGCCCCGGGCAGCAGCGCGGCGGAGCGTGGCATCAGCGCCGGCGACCTGATCGTCGAGGTGCAGCAGAACCGCGTTGCCTCGCCGCAGGAGGTGCAGGAGCAGATCGCCCGCCTGCGCAAGCAGAACCGGCCGAGCGCGCTGATGCTGATCGAGAATGGCCAGGGCCAGCGCTTCGTCCCCCTGCGCCTGCAACCCGAGCGCAGCGGCAGCCCCGGCTGATTTTTCTTTCGGGCTGCCGCCGTCTGGCGGAGAGGCGGGGCGCTGCATGGGGCCGGGGTGGCTGTTGTGCGCGTGCCCGTCTCGCCCAAAACGGACAGAAAAAAGAAGGGGGTCCGGGGGAATTCATTCCCCCGGCCTTTTTTTCTGCCTGTTGCCCTAGGAAACGAAGGCGCTGGCGCGGTAGCCCTGGGCGAAGAGGAGAGCCCTGAGGTTGTTATGATCCACCCGCACGCGGGCCGCAGCCGCGACGACCGGCTTGGCGTGGTAGGCCACGCCGAGGCCGGCGGCGCCGATCATGGCGAGGTCGTTGGCGCCATCGCCGACGGCGAGGGTGGCGGAGAGCGGCAGGCCCAGCTCCGCCGCCAGCTTTTTCAGGGTCGTCAGCTTGGCATCGCGGTCGAAGATGGGCTCCGCGACGCGGCCGGTGAGGGCGGTGCCATCATCCTCCAGCACATTGGCATGATGGCTGGTGAAGCCCACCCGCGCGGCGACGCGCCCGGTGAAGAAGGTGAACCCGCCCGAGGCCAGGGCGCAATGCGCGCCATGGGCCACCATGGTGCCCACCAGCTCGCGCGCGCCGGGCATAAGCTCCGTCTGCTTCCAGGTTTCTTCCAGCGCCGCGAGGCCGAGGCCCTGGAGCAGGGCGACGCGCTCGCGCAGGGCGGTGGCGAAATCCATCTCGCCGTTCATCGAGCGGCGGGTGATCTCGGCCACGCGGTCCTTCAGCCCGGCATAGGCGGCCAGCTCGTCCAGGGTTTCGCTGGTGACGATGGTGCTGTCCATATCGGCCACCAGCAGGCGCTTGCGGCGGCCTTCGGCGGGCTGGGCGATGACGTCGACGGGCGCGCCGGCGCCGAGGGTGGCGCGCGCCGCGGCCTCGGCCTGTTCGGGCGCGAGGTTGCCGAAGGGCAGGTCCAGCGCCTCGGCCTCGGCGAGCCAGTCCGGCTGGCCGAGATGGGCGCCGAGGCCGGTGAGGGCCGCGCGGACCGTGGGAAGGAGCGCCGCGGGCAGTTGGCCGGCGGGCGCGATCAGGGTGAGCACATGCTGCATGGGGGGCGGACCATGCCTGTCCGCGCATGACGGATCAACCTTTCGCCCTGCTGGTGGCGGGGCCGACGGCGAGCGGCAAATCCGCCCTGGCGCTGGGGCTGGCGGAGCGGCTGGGCGGCACGGTCATCAATACGGACAGCATGCAGGTCTATGCCGGGCTGGAGATCCTGACGGCGCAGCCGAGTGCTGCGGAGCAGGCCCAGGCGCCGCACCGCCTCTATGGCGAGCGCGACCCGGCGGCGGCGGCGAGCGCCGCCTGGTGGCGGGGCCGGGCGCTGGCCGAGATGGCGGTGGCGCGGGCGGCGGGGCGGCTGCCTATCCTGTGCGGTGGCACGGGGATGTATTTCCGCGCCCTGGTCGCGGGCATCGCTGAGATTCCACCGATTCCGGAGGCGGCGCGGGCCGAGGCGCGCGGGCTGCTGGCGGGGGAGGGGCCGGCGGCGCTGCATGCCCGGCTGGCCGCGGTGGACCCGGAGACGGCGGCGCGGTTGCGCCCGAGCGACAGCCAGCGGCTGGCGCGCGCCTGGGAGGTGTGGCGCGGCACGGGGCGCGGGCTGGCGGCGTGGCAGGCGCAGGGGCAGGCGGCGGGGCAGGCAGGGGGGCAGGCGGAAGAGCACGGCCCCGCCCCCTGGCGTTTCGCCGCGCTGCTGCTGGACCCGCCGCGCGAGGCGCTGCGCGCCGCCATCCGCCGCCGCTGGGAGGTGATGATGCAGGCCGGGGCGGTGGAGGAGGTGCGGGCGCTGCTGGCGCGCGGGCTGGACCCGGCCCTGCCGGCGATGCGCGCGCATGGCGTGCCGGAGATCGCCGCCGCGCTGGCGGGGCGGATGACGCTGGCGGAGGCGGGGGAGCGGGCCTGCCTCGCCATCGGGCAATACACCAAGCGGCAGGCGACATGGTTCCGGCATCAGAAGATTTCCGATCCGAGCCATATGCATACGATCCATGCGCGGGTGACGGGGCTAAAGCAATTTTCAGAAAGCGAAAGCGCGGAAATTTTCGCGTTTGTTTGTTCTCGCGTTGACGCGGGCGGAGGAGCGGCGTAGAGGGGTGGCCCGGCCCGAAACCAGCCGGCAAGGCAAACCCGCAGGAAAGCCCGTCAGATCATGTCCTCCGCCACCCTTCCCGCCGCATCCGACACCCAGTCCCTGACGGGTGCCGAGATCGTCCTGCGCGCGCTGAAGGAGCAGGGCGTCGATGTGATCTTCGGCTATCCGGGCGGCGCCGTGCTGCCGATCTACGACGCCATTTTCCAGCAGAACGCCATCCGCCACATCCTGGTGCGGCATGAGCAGGCGGCGGTGCATGCGGCGGAGGGCTATGCCCGCTCCACCGGCAAGGTGGGCTGCGTGCTGGTGACCTCCGGCCCGGGCGCCACCAATGCGGTGACGGGGCTGGTGGATGCGCTGCTGGACAGCATCCCCCTCGTCTGCCTCACCGGGCAGGTGCCGACGCATCTGATCGGCAATGACGCCTTCCAGGAGGCGGACACCACCGGCATCACCCGCCCGGCGACCAAGCACAACTACCTGGTCAAGAACATCGACCGGCTGGCCGAGACGGTGCACGAGGCCTTCTATGTGGCGCGCTCCGGCCGCCCCGGCCCGGTGGTGATCGACCTGCCGAAGGATATCCTGATCGGCAAGGGCCCCTACAAGCCGGCGCCGGAGACCGAGCACCGCTCCTACCGCCCGCAGGTGGAGCCGGATGCGGCGCAGATCGCCAAGGCCGTGGCCCTGCTGAAGGGGGCGAAGCGCCCCATCGTCTATGCCGGTGGCGGCGTCATCAATGCCGGGCCGGAAGCCTCCGCGCTGCTGACGAAGTTCGTGCGGATGACGGGCTTTCCCTGCACCAACACGCTGATGGGCCTCGGCGCCTACCCGGCGAGCGACCCGCAATTCCTCGGCATGCTGGGCATGCACGGCACCTACGAGGCGAATCTCGCCATGCACGGGTGCGACGTGATGTTCAACATCGGCGCCCGCTTCGATGACCGCGTGACCGGGCGGCTCAACGCCTTCGCGCCCAACTCGAAGAAGATCCACGCCGATATCGACCCCTCCTCGATCAACAAGAACGTCAAGGTCGAGGTGCCGGTGGTGGGCGATGCGGCGGCCGTGCTGCGCGCGCTGATCGCCGCCTGGGAGGCCGATGCCGCGCCGCAGGATCGCCCGGCCCTGGCCGAGTGGTGGCGCCAGATCGACCAGTGGCGCGGGCGGGACTGCCTGCGCTACGTCCAGGAAGGCCGCATCATCAAGCCGCAGCACGCGGTGAAGCGCCTCTTCGAGCTGACACGCGAGAGCGGCAAGGAGACCTTCATCACCACCGAGGTCGGCCAGCACCAGATGTGGGCGGCCCAGTATTTCGGCTTCGAGAAGCCGAACCGCTGGATGACCTCGGGCGGCCTCGGCACCATGGGCTATGGCCTGCCGGCGGCGATGGGCGTGCAGGTCGCCCACC
The DNA here is from genome assembly GCF_024437745.1 of Roseomonas sp. GC11. Lineage (GTDB taxonomy): Bacteria > Pseudomonadota > Alphaproteobacteria > Acetobacterales > Acetobacteraceae > Pseudoroseomonas. The sequence goes on from NZ_JANFNY010000001.1 coordinate 9,627, forward strand.
CCGACGCGCTGGTGATCGACATCGCCGGCGAGGCCTCGATCCTGATGAACATCCAGGAGATGTCGACCCTCGCCCAGTACCGCCTGCCGGTGAAGGTGTTCATTCTCAACAACCAGTATATGGGCATGGTGCGCCAGTGGCAGGAGCTGCTGCATGGCGGCCGCTACTCGGAGAGCTATTCCTCCGCCCTGCCGGATTTCGTGAAGCTGGCGGAGAGCTTCCACGGCGTCGGCCTGCGCGCCGAGAGCAGCGACGACCTCGACCGCGTGATCCGCGAGATGATCGCCATCGACCGCCCGGTGATCGCCGATATCTGCGTGGACGAGAAGGAAAACGTCTTCCCCATGATCCCCTCGGGCGCCGCGCATAACGAGATGCTGCTGGCCTCGAACCAGATCACCGGCGGCGCCGGGGTGACGGATGAGGGCACGGCGCTGGTCTGAGCGCCGCCTTTCCCCTTCGCTGTGTCACGCTGAAGAATTCGCAGGGACCCGCATGTCCGATCCTTCCCATATGGCGCATCGCGCCGCGACCATCGCGGTGCTGGTGGAGAACGAGGCGGGCGTCCTGGCGCGCGTCATCGGCCTCTTTTCCGGCCGCGGCTACAACATCGACAGCCTGACCGTGGCGCCCGTCGATGCCGAGGGCCGGCTCTCGCGCATCACCATCGTCACCTCCGGCACGGAGATGGTGATCGAGCAGATCAAGGCGCAGCTGGACCGTCTGGTGCCCGTCCACAAGGTGGCGGATCTGACGCTGGAGGGGCCGCACCTGACGCGCGAGCTGGCGCTGATCAAGGTGGTCGGCACCGGTGAGGCGCGGATGGAGGCGCTGCGCCTCGCCGATGCCTTCCGCGCCCGCGTGGTGGACGCCACCACGGAGAGCTTCGTCTTCGAGATGACGGGCAATGCGGACAAGCTCGATGCCTTCATCAACCTGATGCGCCCGCTGGGGCTGGCTGAGGTGTCGCGCACCGGTGCCGTTGCCATCGCGCGCGGGACAGGCAGCATTTCCGTTTAACGCGGCCAGGGGGCGCTGCCCCCTGGACCCCCGCCGGTGTGGCAGGGCCACCCCAATTTTCTCTGGGGGCCCCCGCCTTCTGTGGGAGGTCCAGGACGCTCAGCGTCCTGGCGGGGAGAGCGCGAGAGGGGCGGCGCCCCTCTCGCAAAGAGTTGGAACCTGAACGGGGGAGTACGCGAGATGCGCGTCTATTACGATCGTGATGCCGATGTGGGCCTGATCAAGGGCAAGAAGGTCGCCGTCATCGGCTTCGGCAGCCAGGGCCATGCCCATGCCATGAACATGCGGGATTCCGGTGTGGCCGAGGTCGTGATCGGCCTGCGCCCCGGCGCCTCCGCGAAGAAGGCCGAGGCCGCCGGCTTCAAGGTCCTGCCCCCCGCCGAGGCCGCCAAGTGGGCCGATGTGGTGATGGTGCTGACCCCCGATGAAGGCCAGGGCGACCTCTACCGCGACCACCTGCACGAGAATCTGCGCCCCGGCGCGGCGCTGGCCTTCGCGCATGGCCTGAACGTGCATTTCAACCTGATCGAGCCGCGCGCCGATATCGACGTCTTCATGATCGCGCCGAAGGGCCCCGGCCACACCGTGCGCGGCGAGTACCAGAAGGGCGGCGGCGTGCCCTGCCTCGTGGCCGTGCACCAGAACCCCTCGGGCAATGCGCTGGAGATCGCGCTCTCCTATGCCTGCGCCGTTGGCGGTGGCCGCTCGGGCATCATCGAGACGACTTTCAAGGAAGAGTGCGAGACCGACCTGTTCGGCGAGCAGGTCGTGCTCTGCGGCGGCCTGGTCGAGCTGATCAAGGCCGGCTTCGAGACGCTGGTGGAAGCCGGCTACGCCCCGGAGATGGCCTATTTCGAGTGCCTCCACGAGGTGAAGCTGATCGTCGACCTCATCTATGAGGGCGGCATCGCCAACATGAACTATTCCATCAGCAACACCGCCGAGTATGGCGAGTATGTGACGGGCCCGCGCATCATCACGCCGGAGACGAAGGCCGAGATGAAGCGCGTGCTGAACGACATCCAGAGCGGCAAGTTCACCCGCGACTGGATGCTGGAGAACAAGGTCAACCAGGCCTCCTTCAAGGCGACGCGCCGCCGCATGGCGGAGCACCCGATCGAGGAAGTCGGCACCAAGCTGCGCGGCATGATGCCCTGGATCACCAAGGGCGCCCTGGTCGACAAGTCCAGGAATTAATTTTTCAGGCTGCCGCCGTCGGGTTGGGAGGCGGGACGCTTCACTGGGCCGGAGTACTGGCTGTGTGTGGCGACCGCGTTTCGGCCCTGACCGGCCACTGAAAGAAAAAAGAAGGGGGTGTGGGGGAATTCTTTCCCCCGCGCCTCTTTTTTGTTTGCTGCAACCGCCTCGCGGCGTCTCCGTTGCAACACCGCCCCGAAGGGAGAGAATGCGCGATGCGGCTGTTCACCTGCGAGGTGTGCGGGCAGACCCTGTATTTCGAGAATACGCGCTGCGAGCGCTGTGGTTCCGCGCTTGGCTATCTGCCGTGGCCGAACCGCCTTTCCGCCCTGGAGGCGGAGGGGGGGGCCTGGCGCGCGCGGGCCGAGCCGGGGCGGCTTTTCCGGTTCTGCGCCAATGCCGCGCATGGGGCCTGCAACTGGCTGGTGCCGCTGGAGAGCGGGGAGGAATTCTGCCTCGCCTGCCGGCACAACCGCACCATCCCGGACCTGTCCTGCGCCGGGCGGCTGGAGGGCTGGCGGAAGATCCAGGCGGCGGAGCGGCGGGCCGTCTATGGCTTCCTGCGCCTCGGCCTGCCGCTGCGGAACCGGGACGAGGCGCCGGAGACGGGCCTGGCCTTCGACGTGCTGGCCGACCCGCCGGCCTGGGATGCGCCGCGCGTGATCACGGGGCATGACAATGGCCTGATCACCCTGGCCCTGGCCGAGGCGGATGATGCCGAGCGCACCCGCCGCCGCACCGCCATGGGCGAGCCCTACCGCACGCTGCTCGGCCATTTCCGCCATGAATCCGGGCATTACTTCTGGGACCGCCTGGTGCGCGATGGCGGGCGGCTGGCGGAGTGCCGCGCCGTTTTCGGCGATGACGGCCAGGATTACGGCACTGCCCTGCAACGCCATTATGCCGAGGGCCCGCCGGCCGACTGGCAGGAGCATTTCGTCAGCGCCTATGCCACCGCCCATCCCTGGGAGGATTTCGCCGAGACCTGGGCGCATTACCTGCACATCGTGGACACGCTGGAAATGGCGCGGGCCTTCGGCCTGGGCATCGCGCCGCGGGTGGACCCGGGGGGGGAGCTGGCGGCGGAGGTGGATGTCGACCCCTATCGCGCCACGCGGATCGCGCCGCTGATGGAGGCCTGGGTGCCGCTGACGGCGGCGGTGAACAGCCTCAACCGCTGCATGGGCACGCCGGACCTCTATCCCTTCGTGCTGTCCCCGGTGGTGGTGCGGAAGCTGGCCTTCATCCAGGCGCTGGTGCATGGCCAGCGCTGGGGTGATTGACCGCCGCCGCGCGCCGCCGCAGGCTGGCGGGGCCATGACCAAGCTCGCACCCGAAAGCTGCTATCCCCGCGATTTCGTCGGCTACGGCGCCACGCCGCCGGACCCGAAATGGCCCAATGGGGCGCGCGTCGCGCTCTCCTTCGTCCTCAATTATGAGGAAGGGGGTGAGAACACGGTGCTGAACGGCGATGCCGGCAGCGAGATTTATCTCAATGAGACGCCGGGCGGGGTTCCGGTGCTCGGGATGCGCGATATCGGCAAGGAGAGCCAGTTCGATTATGGCGCGCGGGCGGGTGTGTGGCGGGTGCTGCGGATGTTCGCCCGCCATCACATGAAATTGACCGTCTATGCCGTTGGCCGCGCGCTGGAGCTGAACCCCGCGGTGGGCCGGGCCTTTGTCGAGGCGGGGCATGAGGTGGCCAGCCATGGCTGGCGCTGGATCAACTACCAGCATGTCGATGAGGAGACGGAGCGCCGCCACATCGCCGATTGCGTCGAGACGATCGACCGCATCACCGGCCGCCCGCCGGTGGGCTGGTATACGGGGCGCATCAGCGAGCAGACGCGGCGCCTGGTGGCCGAGCAGGGCGGCTTTCTCTACGACAGCGATGCTTATGATGACGACCTGCCCTATTACGTGACAGTGGCCGGCAAGCCGCTGCTGATCCTGCCCTATACGCTGGACAACAATGACATGAAGTTCGCCGTGCCGCCCGGCTTCACGGCGAATGACGGCTTCACGCAGCATTTGACGGATGCGCTCGATTTCCTGCGCGAGGAGGGCCGGACGGCCCCGAAGATGATGAGTGTTGGCCTGCATTGCCGGCTGGTGGGCCGTCCGGGCCGCGCGGCGGCGCTGGCGCGCTTCCTGGAGCATGTGGCGGCCTGCCCCGATGTCTGGGTGGCGACGCGGGAGGAGATCGCGCGGCACTGGCTTTCCGTGCATCCGCCGGCGGCCTGATTCTTATTTTCCCGAATAAAAAACACTTCCCCCCGTTATCGCATCCCGCCCGCCCGGCCGGGCGGGGTGCGGGGCTGAAAAGTTTTTTGGTTCTTTTTTTCAAAAAAGAACGCGTTGTTTTTCAACTCCTCTGCATCGCCCGTTGGCCGGAACTGCGGTAACCGGCTGCGTCTCTCGCGCTTAACTTTGCCTTCATCAGTCTTGCTGCATAGCGGCATCCTGTTGTGGAGGCAAAATGACCCTGTTGGCCAATCTCAGCGTCGGGCGGAAGCTCGCGCTTGCCGCCATCCTGCCGCTGCTGCTGCTGGGTGGCATGATTGCCGTCGTCTGGAATGCGCTCGGCCAGATCGAGGAGAATTTCGCGCAGGAGGTGACGGCGGATCAGGTGAGCAGCCGCCTGATCCATATCGAGGTCGTGGTGAACGAAGCCCGCGTGCATCTGCGGGACGTCATCAACGCCGACATGCCGCGGGATCTTGACAGGGCGGAGGGGCTCGGTGCGCAAGCGATGGCAAAGGCCGAAAACCTTGCCCGCGAGGCGCTGCGCGATGCCACCAGCCCTGCCGTTCAGGCAGCGCTGCGCGATGGTCTGGAGCGCTTCCGGGAATATGGCGAGGTGCGGCAGCGCGTGATCGCCGAGCGGCGGCAGCTGCTGGCGACACGGGACCGCTTCTTCGCCACCGGCCGGGAGTATGAGCGCCGCTTCGAACTGGCGGCGGGCGAGATGGAATTCGCGCCCGCCTCGCCCGAGCGCGACGAGCGGCGCCAGCGCCTGCTGGCCCTGAACCGCGCCGCCACGGATATCCGCATCGCCCTGCTGGAGGAGTTGAGCATGGCGGATGAGGCGCGCAGGCGGCGTGTCATCAGCGCCGCGCAGCAGATGCGCGTCTATCTGCGGCCCCTGGCCAACCTGCCGCCCAACCCGGTCGATCTGCGCCCGCTGACGGCGCAGGCGGAGCAGATGGCGGTCCTGGCGGAGGGGGTTCTGGCCTCGCTGGACGCGATTGAGATGCTGCGCCGCACCGGCGTGGTGCCCAACCGCGAAAGGATGGAGGCCGCCCTGGAGGCCGCCGCCTCGGCGATGGAGATCGAGGAGCAAACCACCGTCGCGCGCCTGAATGCCAGCCTGGAGATGGCGCGCATGGCCATGCCGCTGGTCAGCGCGGTGATGGCGGCGCTGCTGATCGGCCTCGGCCTGATGAATGCCCGCGCCATCGGCCGGCCGCTGAACGCGCTCTCCGCCATGGTCGCCGCCCTGGCGCGCGGCGAGGTGACGGAGAAGATCGCCGGCGAGGGCCGCAGGGACGAGATCGGCATCATCGCCGGGGCGCTGCGCAGCCTGCAGGCCACCGTCACCCGCGCCTTCGCCCAGGGGCAGATGCTGGAGCAGGTGCCGCTCGGCGTCATGGTGTGCGAGCCGGGTGGGGCGCTGCGCATCACCTACGCCAACGCCACCAGCAAGGCGGAGCTGGCGCGGATGGAGAAGGCGCTGGCCTGCAAGGTGGCCGAGCTGGAGGGGCAGAGCATCGACGTGCTCAACGACCCGCGCAACCCGCAGCCGCTGCGCGCCCTGCTCGCCGACCCCGCGCGCCTGCCCTATGCCGGGCAGATCCGGCTGGGGGAGGAGGTGCTCTCGCTCCGCGCCACCGCCATCCGCGATGCGCGCGGGCAGTATCTCGGCCCGATGCTGAGCTGGTCCGTCGTCACCGCCCAGGCACGCCTCGCCGAGAGCTTCGAGGCGGAGGTGGGCGCGGTGGTGGCCGCCGTGGCGCGCTCCGCCACCGAGTTGCAGGAGTCCGCGCGCGGCATGAGCGGCAGCGCCCGCCGCTCGGGCGAGGAGGCCACGGCCGTGGCCAGCGCCAGCGAGCAGGCCGGCAGCAGCGTGCAGGCCGTGGCCGCCAGCGCCGAGGAGCTGGCCGCCAGCGTGGCCGAGGTGACGCGGCAGGTGCAGAGCGGCGCCACCGTGGCGCGCGACGCGGCGGAGGAGACACGCCGCGCCGATGCCACCATCCGCAGCCTCTCCGAGGCCGCCGAGCGCATCGGCGAGGTGGTGGAGCTGATCAGCAACATCGCCGGGCAGACCAACCTGCTCGCCCTCAACGCCACCATCGAGGCGGCGCGGGCGGGGGAGGCGGGGAAGGGCTTCGCCGTCGTCGCCAGCGAGGTGAAGAACCTCGCCAGCCAGACGGCCAAGGCGACGGAGGAGATTTCCAGCCAGATCCAGTCCATCCAGGGCAGCACCGCCCAGGCGGTGGCGGCGCTGCGCGGCATCGGCGCCACGGTGGAGCGGATGAACCAGGTGACCGCCACCATCGCCGCCGCGGTGGAGGAGCAATCCGCCGCCACGCAGGAGATCGCCCGCAGCGCCGCCCAGGTCTCGGACGGCACGCAGGCCGTCAGCCGCCGCATCGGCGATGTCAGCGCCGCCGCCTCGGAGACGGGGCAGGCCGCGGCCTCGGTGCTGGAGGCCGCGGGCGGGCTCTCGGGCCAGGCGGCGGCCCTGCGCAGCAAGGCGGATGAATTCCTTCGCTCCGTGCGCGCGGCGTGAGGGCGGGGCCTGGGCGGGACAGGTGGAGCAAAAACGGGCGGGGGCCGAGAAACCGCTTGCCCCCGTCCCGCGCCCTGCCTATCGTCGCGAGCATGAACGCCACCGCGCGCCTTTCCGTGCTGATGAACGGCCCCGCCGCCGTCACCGCGCGCGCGCTTTCCGGCCTCCTTCTCCTTCGACTTAGCCGCCCCTGGGCGTGACGCCCGGCTGACCTGCCGGCATCGCTCAGGGGATAGACCCCGGGGGGCACCCCCCTCAGGCGCCACGCGCGCCTCTCGCGGCACGGCATAAGTCAGAACGAAGGAACGCCCCCATGGCCATCAACCACCCGAGCTTCGGCAGCATCGACGCCAACCGCGTCATCGTCTTCGACACCACGCTGCGCGATGGCGAGCAGTCCCCCGGCTTCTCCATGAACCTGGAGGAGAAGCTGCGCATGGCCGAGGCCCTGGCCGAGCTGGGCGTGGATGTCATGGAGGCCGGCTTCCCCATCGCCAGCCAGGGCGATTTCGAGAGCGTGCAGTCCATCGCCCAGCGCTTCGCCAAGGACGGGCCGGTGGTCTGCGGCCTGTCGCGCTCCGCCCCCGGCGACATCCTGCGCGCGGTGGAGGCGGTGAAGCCCGCCGCCCGCCAGCGCATCCACACCTTCCTCTCCACCTCCGACCTGCATATGCGCGTCAAGCTGCGCATGAGCCGCGAGGAGGTGCTGGAGGCCATCAGCAAGTCCGTCGCCCTGGCGCGCAACCATGTGGCCGATGTCGAGTGGTCGGCCGAGGATGGCAGCCGCACCGACCCGGATTTCCTGTGCCGCTGCGTCGAGGCCGCGATCAAGGCCGGCGCCACCACCATCAACATCCCCGACACGGTCGGCTATGCCGTGCCGGAGGATATCGCCCGCATCTTCGCCATGCTGCGCGCGCGCGTGCCGGGCGCGGAGGGCGTGATCTTCTCCGCCCACAACCATGACGATCTGGGGCTGGCGGTGGCCAATACGCTGGCGGCGCTGGGCGCCGGGGCGCGGCAGGTGGAGGCCACCATCAACGGCATCGGCGAGCGCGCCGGCAATGCCGCGCTGGAGGAGGTGGCCATGGCGCTGCGCACCCGCGCCGATGTGCTGCCCTACACGACCAATATCGTCACCCAGAACATCCTGAAGACCAGCCGCCTGCTGGCCACCATCACCAGCTTCGACGTGCAGCCCAACAAGGCGATCGTCGGCCGCAACGCCTTCGCGCATGAGAGCGGCATCCACCAGGATGGCGTGCTGAAGGACAAGACCACCTACGAGATCATGACGCCGGAGAGCGTGGGCTGGGCCACCAACTCCCTGGTGCTGGGCAAGCATTCCGGCCGCGCCGCCTTCCGCGACAAGCTGGCCAGCCTGGGCTACACCCTGGGCGACAACCAGCTGAACGACGCCTTCCGCCGCTTCAAGGACCTGGCCGACCGCAAGAAGTCCGTCTACGACGAGGATATCGTCGCCCTGGTGGATGACGAGGTGATGCGCGCCCAGACCCGCGTGAAGCTGCTGGCGCTGACGGTGGCCACCGGCCTGGGCACCCGCCCGACCGCCAGCGTGGCGCTGGAAGTGGATGGCGAGGCCTGCGATGGCGTGGCCGGTGGCGATGGCGCCGTGGATGCCACCTTCAACGCCCTGCAGCAGGTGGTGCCGCACAAGGCCAACCTGAAGCTCTATGCCGTGCAGTCCGTCACCGGTGGCACGGATGCGCAGGCGCGCGTCACCGTGCGCCTGGAGGAGGATGGCAAGCTGGTGGATGGCCAGGGCGCGGATACGGATACCATCATCGCCTCGGCCCGCGCCTATATCCACGCGCTGAACAAGCTGCTGGCCAAGCGCGCCCGCACCGCGCCGCCGGAGATCATGCGCACGCCGGCCTGAGGCAAAGGCCAGGGGGCAAAGGCCAGGGGGCAAAGCCAGGGGCAAAGCCAGGGGGCGCTGCCCCCTGGACCCCCGCCGGGGTGGCACGGCCACCCCGGACCCCGCGGTCAGTTGGCGCCCCCTGAAGGCGGGGTCTGGGGGGACCCTGTCCCTCCAGCGGAGGGGTTTGGGGAGGCAGCGCCTCCCCAAGGCTAGGCTTCTCCGCCCAGCACCCCGTCAAACTGCTCCACCGCCCATTCCACCTGATCGCGCGTGATCACCAGGGGCGGGGCGATGCGGATGGTGTGGTCATGGGTGTCCTTGGCCAGGATGCCGCGCTCCCGCAGCTTCTCGCAGTAGCGCCGGGCGCCGCCCGCCTCCGGGTGAAGCTCCACCGCCATCATCAGCCCGCGCCCGCGCACCTCGCGGATGATGTCGCTGCGGATGCCGCGCAGCCCCGCCTGGAAATGCGCCCCCTGCTGGGCGGCATTCGCGATCATCCCTTCCTCCGTCAGCACGCGCAGCGCCATGCGCGCCACGGCGCAGGCCAGCGGGTTGCCGCCGAAGGTGGAACCATGCTGCCCCGGCTTCAGCACCCCGAGCACCGCCGAGTTCGAAAGCACCGCCGAGACCGGGTAGAACCCGCCCGAGAGCGCCTTGCCCACCAGGGTCACATCCGCCTCGATCCCCTCATGCTCCTCCGCCAGCAGGCGGCCGGTGCGGCCGAGGCCGGTCTGGATCTCGTCCAGGATCAGCGTGACATCGTGGCGGGTGCAGATCTCCCGCACCTGGCGGAAATAGCCGGCGGGGGGGATGCGCACCCCGGCCTCGCCCTGGATCGGCTCCACCAGGAAGGCCACGGTGTTGGGGGTGATGGCCGCCTCCAGCGCCGCCGCGTCGCCGAAGGGGATGACGCGGAAGCCGGGCGCGAAGGGGCCGAAATGCCCGCGCGCCTCCGGGTCGGTGGAGAAGCCGACAATGCCCAGGGTGCGGCCATGGAAATTCTCGTCACAGACCAGAATTTCCGCCTGCCCCTCCGGCACGCCCTTCACCTCGTAGCCCCATTTGCGGACGGATTTCAGCGCCGTCTCCACCGCCTCCGCGCCGCTGTTCATCGGCAGCACCTTGTGGGAGCCGGTGAGCGCCGCGATCTCCTCGTAGAACAGCGCCAGCTGGTCGTTGCGGAAGGCGCGGGAGGTGAGGGTGAGGCGCCCCGCCTGCTCGACCATCGCGGCCAGGATGCGCGGGTGGCAATGCCCCTGGTTCACCGCCGAATAGGCGGAGAGGCAGTCCATGTAGCGCCGCCCCTCCACATCCCACACCCAGATGCCCTGGCCGCGCGTCAGCACCACGTCCAGCGGCTTGTAGTTCTGCGCCCCCAGCGCCTGCTCGGTGGCGATGAAGCCGGCGGTCGCGGCGGGGGCGGGCAGGGTGAGGGACATGGCAAGCCTCCTGTCAGGCGGCGCGTCGTGCGCGGTGGGGCGGGGGGAAAAGCTCCGTCATCAGGGCGACGGTCAGGTGGGCGCTGCACGCATCCCGGTCGAGCGCCGGGTTCAGCTCCACGATGTCGAGCGCGGCGAGGCAGCCGCTCTCCCGCACCAAAGCGAGGGCGGTGGCGGCCTCGGCCAGGCTCATCCCGGCGGGGACGGGGGTGCCGACGCCGGGGGCCAGCTCCGGGTCCAGCGCATCCACGTCGAAGCTGAGGTGGAGCAGCCCGCCCTCCGCCGCCACATGGGCGAGGAAGGGCAGCAGCGCCGCCGCCACCCCGCCGGCGCGCAGCACCGGCATGGCGGTGAGCCCGGCGCCGCGCGCCGCGAGCAGTTCCGCCTCCGCATCGTCGAGGTCGCGCGCGCCGAGGATCTGCACGCGGCGCGGATCGACCGGCGGCGGCGCGGCGGCGCCCCAGACGGGGCCGAGGCCCGGTTCGCCGCAGAGCGCGGCCAGGGTCATGCCGTGCACATTGCCGCTGGGCGAGGTGGCGGGGGTGTTGAAATCCCCATGCGCGTCGATCCACAGCACGAAGAGCGGCCGCCCCAGCGCCGCCGCGTGGCGCGCGCTGGCCGCCACCGAGCCGAGCGGCAGGCTGTGGTCGCCGCCGAGCAGCACGGGCAGGCCGCCCTCGGCCAGGATGCCCTCCGCCCGCGCCTGCACCGCGCGCGCCCAGGCGGCGATCTCGTCCAGGTGGTGCGCGGGCTGGTGCGCCGGCTGGATGTGGGAAAAGCCGGGCAGCGGGGCGGGGCGGGGCAGGTCCCCGCCATCCCGCGCGCCGGGGCCGAGCGCCCGCAGCAGCCCCGCATGGCGCAACGCCGCGGGCCCCGCGGCGGCGCCGCGACGGCTGGCCCCCAGGTCCATCGCCGCGCCGAACATCACCGGGAACCGGCCCGAACGCTCCATTGCCACCTCCATGCCACCCGTGCGCCAGGACGGGGGAGGCGGAACTATGCCGGGGCGGAATGCGCGAAAACGAGTGGGAGAAGAGCGCGATCTGTGCCTCAGGCCGCGCGGATTGCGCGGTCTTATTGCGCAGATCGTCAGCCCTTGCGCCGGGCCAGCAGCAGGTTGCTCTCGCTGTTCGCCACGCCCTCGATATGCCGGATCTCGCGCAGCGTGGCGTCGAAAGCCTCCAGGCTCGCCACCTCGATCTCCAGCACCAGATCCCACCGGCCATTGGTGGCGTGGATCGCCGCCACCTGCGGCAGGCCCTGCAATTTGCGCGTCACCCGCTCCGTCGCATTGCCCTCGATCTCCACCAGGGTGATGGCGCGGATGGGCGCCAGCTCCGCCTCCCGCCGCAGCACCACGGTGAAGCCCTGGATCACCCCGCGCTCCACCAGCCGCTCGATCCGCGCCTTCACCGTGGCGCGCGACAGGTCCAGCGCAGCGGCCAGGCTGGTCAGCGGCTGCCGGGCATCGGCGCGCAGCAGCGCCAGCAGGGCGCGGTCCGTCTCGTCCAGCACCGTCATGCGGCGTGGCCGTGCAGGATCAGGTCGGTATGGATGCGCACGATCTCCCCCCGCGTCAGCCGCCCCTCCGGCCTGTACCAGGTGCAGGCGCCGGTCAGCATGGCCAGGATGGCATAGGCGGCGATCTGTGCATCCCCCGGACGCAGCACCCCGGCCGCCATGCCCGCCTCCAGGATGTCGGTCAGCAGCATCTCATAGCGGCGGCGCAGCGCCAGGATGGCGCGCAGATTCTCCCCCTCCAGCGCGCGCAGCTCGAAATTGGCGATGAAGACCTCGGGCTTCTTTTCCAGGTGGTACAGCAGGTGATGGGCGATGAAGGCGCGCAGCCGGCTGAGCGGGTCCGGGGCAGCCGCCGAGAGGGCGGCGGCGGTGGAGGAGAGCAGGGCCTCCATGTGGTCATGGATCAACCCATGCAGCAGCGCCTGCTTCGTCGGGAAATGATTGTAGAGCGAGGCCGGTTGCAGCCCCACCTCGGCGGCCAGCTGCCGCAGGCTCATCGCCTCGTAGCCATGCCGGTGGATCAGCGCCAGCCCCGCCGCGCGGATCAGCGCCGCGGTGCGGCGGCCATCAGAGCCGGGGATGCGCGCCATGGGGAGACCTCGGGGGAAAAACCAGGAACAGTGAAGGCAGGGGGAAGGAATTCCCCCTGACCCCCTTCTTTTTTCTGCCAGTGGGTTTTCTGTCAGGGAGTAACGACCCACTCCCTAGGCACAAGGCGCTTGCCTGTCCATCAGAAACGAACGTATGTTCGTTTCCAGGGCCGGGGACACGGCCCGCAGGAGGAACACGCCGATGCAGGAGCTGGATTTCGGCCTGGGCGAGGCCGTGGCGGCGCTGCGCGACCAGATCCGCGCCTTCGCCGCCCGCGAGATCGCCCCGCGCGCCGCCGCCATCGATGCCGCCAACGACTTCCCCGCCGATCTCTGGCGCAAATTCGGGGAACTCGGCCTGCTCGGCATCACCGTGGAGGAGGGGCAGGGCGGCGCCGGGCTGGGCTATCTCGAACACGTCATCGCCATGGAGGAAATCAGCCGCGCCTCCGCCGCGGTCGGGCTGTCCTACGGCGCCCACTCCAATCTCTGCGTCAACCAGATCCGCCGCCACGGCAATGCCGCGCAGCGCGCGCGCTACCTGCCGAAGCTGATCAGCGGCGAGCATGTCGGCGCCCTCGCCATGTCCGAGCCGGAAGCCGGCTCCGATGTCGTCAGCATGCGCCTGCGCGCCGAGCGCCAGGAGGACCATTACCGGCTGAACGGCGGCAAGATGTGGATCACCAACGGGCCGGATGCCGATGTGCTGGTGGTCTATGCCCGCACCGACCCCACCCCCGGCCCGCGCGGCATCAGCGCCTTCCTGGTGGAGAAGGGGTTCCCGGGCTTCTCCGTCGGGCGGAAGCTGGACAAGCTCGGCATGCGCGGCTCCAACACCGGCGAGCTGGTCTTCCAGGATTGCCGCGTGCCGCTGGAAAACCGCCTGGGCGAGGAGGGCCAGGGCGTCAGCATCCTGATGAGCGGGCTGGACTACGAGCGCGCCGTGCTGGCGGGCGGGCCGCTCGGCATCATGCGCGCCTGTCTCGACGTGGTGCTGCCCTATGTGCATCAGCGCCGGCAATTCGGCCGCCCCATCGGCGAGTTCCAGCTGATGCAGGGCAAGCTGGCCGACATGTACACGCAGATGAACGCGGCCCGCGCCTATGTCTACACCGTCGCCCGCGCCTGCGACCATGGCCAGGTGACGCGCAAGGACTCGGCCGGCGCCATCCTCTACGCCGCCGAGCGCGCCACGGCCCTGGCGCTGGAGGCCATCCAGTGCCTCGGCGGCAATGGCTACATCAACGACTATGCCACCGGCCGCCTGCTGCGCGATGCCAAGCTCTACGAGATCGGCGCCGGCACCAGCGAAATCCGCCGCATGCTGATCGGCCGCGAACTCTTCGCCGAGACGGAGTGAGGAAGGCGCCATGCCCGTGCTGGAGACCAGCCTCGACCCCGCCGCGCCCGAGGCGCGCGGCAATGCCGAAGCCATGCGCGCGCTGGTGGAGGATCTCAACGCCACGGCCGCGCGCATCCGCGCCGGCGGTGGCGAGGCGGCGCGGCAGCGCCACACCGCGCGCGGCAAGCTGCTGCCGCGCGACCGCGTCGAGGCGCTGCTGGACCGTGGCTCGCCCTTCCTCGAAATCGGCCAGCTGGCGGCGCTCGGGATGTATGGCGGCGAAGTGCCCTCGGCCGGGCTGATCGCCGGCATCGGCATGGTCAGCGGCCGTGCCTGCATGATCGTGGCGAACGACGCCACGGTGAAGGGCGGCACCTACTATCCGCTGACGGTGAAGAAGCATCTGCGCGCCCAGGAGATCGCGGAGCAGAACCGCCTGCCCTGCCTCTACCTCGTCGATTCCGGCGGCGCCAACCTGCCCAACCAGGACGAGGTCTTCCCCGACCGCGACCATTTCGGCCGCATCTTCTACAATCAGGCGCGCATGTCGGCGGCGGGCATCCCGCAGATCGCCCTGGTCATGGGCTCCTGCACCGCCGGCGGCGCCTATGTGCCGGCCATGTGCGATGAGAGCATCATCGTCCGCAACCAGGGCACCATCTTCCTCGGCGGCCCGCCGCTGGTGAAGGCGGCGACGGGCGAGATCGTCTCCGCCGAGGATCTCGGCGGGGCGGAACTGCACAGCCGCGTCTCCGGCGTCACCGACCACATCGCGGAGGATGATGCCCACGCCATCGGCATCGCCCGCCGCATCATCGCCGGGCTGCGGCCGGTGGTGCCGGCCTATGCGCCCGATGCGCCGCCGCGCCCGCCGCTCTACCCGGTGGCGGACCTGCATGCCCTGGCGCCGCGCAGCCTGCGCCAGCCGGTGGAGGCGCGCGAGATCATCGCCCGCCTCGCCGATGGCAGCGCGTTCGACGAATTCCGCCGCCTCTACGGCCCGACGCTGGTGACGGGGTTCTGCCGCATCTGGGGCTATCCCGTCGGCATCGTCGCCAACAATGGCATCCTCTTCTCGGAGAGCGCGCAGAAGGGGGCGCATTTCATCGAGCTCTGCGCGCAGCGCGGCATTCCGCTGCTCTTCCTGCAGAACATCGCGGGCTTCATGGTCGGCCGCAAATACGAGGCGGGCGGCATCGCCAAGGACGGCGCCAAGATGGTGAATGCCGTGGCCACGGCGGAGGTTCCAAAATTCACCGTCATCACCGGCGGCAGCTTCGGCGCCGGAAATTACGGCATGTGCGGCCGCGCCTATGCGCCGCGCTTCCTGTGGATGTGGCCGAATGCGCGCATCGGCGTCATGGGCGGCGAACAGGCCGCCTCCGTCCTCGCCACGCTGCGGCGGGATGCGCTGGAGGCGCGCGGCGAAGCCTGGAGCCCGGAACAGGAAGAAGACTTCAAGGCGCCGATCCGCGCGCAGTACGAGACCCAGGGCCACCCCTATTACGCCAGCGCCCGGCTTTGGGATGATGGCGTGATCGACCCGGCCGCGACGCGCGACCTGCTGGGCCTGGCCCTGGCGGTCGCCGCCCAGGACCCCATCCCGCCGACGCGCTTCGGCCTGTTCCGCATGTGAGGCCGTGATGAACGCCCTGATCGAAACCCGTGATGCCCACGGCATCGTCACGCTGCGGCTGAACCGGCCGGAGCGCCACAATGCCTTCGACGATGCGCTGATCGCCGAGCTGACGGCGGCGCTGGACCGCCTCGCCGGCGATGACGCGGTGCGTGTGGTGGTGCTGGCCAGCAGCGGCGCCAGTTTCTCCGCCGGCGCCGATCTGGACTGGATGCGCCGCGCCGCCACCCAGACGGAGGCGGAGAACGAGGCCGGCGCCGCCGCCATGGCGGCCATGCTGCACCGGCTGGACCGCCTGCCGAAGCCGAGCATCGCCCTGGTGCAGGGCGCGGCCTATGGCGGCGGCATCGGCCTCGTCGCCTGCTGCGATATCGCGCTGGGCAGCGAGCATGCGCGCTTCTGCCTCAGCGAGGTGAAGCTGGGGCTGACGCCCGCCACCATCAGCCCCTATGTCATCGCCGCCATCGGCGCCCGGCAGATGCGGCGCTATGCGCTGACCGCCGAGGTCTTCGGCGCCGCGCGGGCGCAGGAGATCGGCCTGCTGCACGCGGTGGTGTCGGAGGCGGAGCTGGAGGCCGCCGGGGCGGAGATGGCCAGGACCCTGCTGCGCAACGCGCCGGGCGCCGTGGCGGCGGCGAAGGAGCTGGTCTTCCTCGCCGAGGCGCGGGGGGTGGATGCGGCCTATTCCGCCGAGACGGCGCGGCGCATCGCCGCCCGCCGCGCCTCGGCCGAGGGGCAGGAGGGCATCGCCGCCTTCCTGGCCCGCCGCGCCCCCGACTGGACCCGGGGGGAAGGCTGATGCCGCGCAAGATCCTTGTCGCCAACAGGGGAGAAATCGCCTGCCGCATCATCGCCACGGCGCGGCGCCTCGGTTTTCTGTCGGTGGCCGTCTATTCGGAGGCGGATGCGGGGGCGCGGCATGTGCGGCTGGCGGATGAGGCGCTGCCGATCGGCCCCGCCGCCGCGGCGCAGAGCTATCTCAGCATCCCGGCGCTGATCGCGGCGGCGCGGCGCAGCGGGGCCTGGGCGGTGCATCCGGGCTATGGCTTCCTCTCGGAGAATGCCGCTTTCGCGCGGGCCTGCGCGGAGGCCGGGCTGGTCTTCATCGGCCCGCCGCCGGAGGCGATCGCCGCCATGGGCGACAAGGCGCGGGCCAAGGCGCTGATGCAGGCGGCCGGGGTGCCGCTGGTGCCCGGCTATCACGGGGAGGCACAGGCGCCGGAGGTGCTGGCGGCCGAGGCGGCGCGCATCGGCTGGCCGGTGTTGATCAAGGCCAGCGCGGGCGGCGGCGGCAAGGGGATGAAGGTGGCCGCCGATGCCGCCGCCTTCCCCGCCGCGCTGGAAAGCGCGCAGCGCGAGGCGCAGGCGGCCTTCGGCGATTCCCGTGTGCTGCTCGAGAAATATCTGCAGCAACCGCGCCATATCGAGGTGCAGGTCTTCGCCGATACGCATGGCCATGTCCTGCATCTCTTCGAGCGGGATTGCTCGTTGCAGCGCCGCCACCAGAAAGTGGTGGAGGAGGCGCCGGCCCCGGGCCTCGACCCGGCCCGCCGCGCGGCGATGGGCGAGGCCGCCGTGGCGGCGGCGCGGGCGGTGGGCTATGTCGGCGCCGGCACGGTGGAGTTCATCGCCGAGGGCGACGGGTTCTTCTTCATGGAGATGAACACGCGGCTCCAGGTGGAGCACCCCGTCACCGAGGCCATCACCGGGCTGGATCTCGTCGAATGGCAGATCCGCGTCGCTGATGGCGAGGCGCTGCCGCTGCGGCAGGAGGCGGTGCTGTTGCGCGGCCACGCCATCGAAATGCGGCTTTATGCCGAGGACCCGGCGCGCGATTTCCTGCCGGCCACCGGCCGCCTCGGCCTGCTGCGCCTGCCGCGGGGCGAGGGGGTGCGGGTGGATAGCGGCGTCGAGGAGGGCGATGCCGTCACGCCCTATTACGACCCGATGCTGGCGAAGATCATCGCCTGGGGCGAGGATCGCGCGGTGGCGCTGGCGCGGCTGCGCGCGGCGCTGGCGGGCTGTGCGGTGGGCGGGGTGCGGAGCAATCTCGACCTGCTGCGCGGCATCGCGGCGCATCCCGGTTTCGCGGCGGCGGAGCTGGATACGGGCTTCATCGCGCGCCATCCCGCGTTGCTGGAGGCCCCGCCGCCCGCGCCGCCGGAGGCCTGGGCGGCGGCGGCGCTGGCGCTGTGGCAGCGCGATGCGCCGGGTGGGGCCGCGCCCTGGCTGGCCCTGCCGGGCTGGCGGCTGAATGGCCCGGCGGCCGCGGCGCCGCTGGCCCTGGCCGAGGGGGCGGAGATCCGCCGCCTGGCGGTGGCGCCGCTGCCCGGTTGTGGGCTGCGGGTGGAGGGCATGGCGGTGGTGCCGGACGGGCCGGATGCGGTGCGGCTGGATGGCCACCGGCAGGGCTGGGCGGTGCGCTGGCAGGGCGATGCGCTGTGGCTCTGGCTGGGCGGGCGGGTGCATGGCTTCCGCGTGCCGGACCTGCTGGCGCCCGCCGCCGGCGAGGCCGCCGGCGAGGGCAGCCTGCGCGCCCCCATCCCCGGCCGGGTGATCCGCGTGCTGGTGGAGGCGGGGCAGGCGGTGGCGCGCGGTGCCCCGTTGCTGGTGCTGGAAGCGATGAAAACCGAACTGACGCTCCCCGCCCCGCGTGCCGGTGTGGTGGAGAGCCTGCGCGTCTCCCCCGGCCTGATGGTCGAGGAAGGCGCTGTCCTGGTCACGCTTCGCCCTGACTGATGGCGGGGTCCGGGGGGACCCTGTCCCCCCGGCGGGGTTTCAGGGGCGGAGCCCCTGATCCCACTCTTTCAGCAGGCTTGCCCGCCGCTGCATCGCCTGTTCGACATGGCGTTCCCGCACCGCCCCATAGCCCCGGATGAGCCCCGGCAGCGCCGCGATCCGCACGGCGAGGGCGTGGTTTTCCGCCGTCATCTCGCAAAAGATTTTTTCTAGCGTGGCGATATGCCCGGCGAGAAGCGCGCGATCCTGCTTCCGTTCGGCGGTGTGCCCGAAGGGGTCGCACCAGCGCCCGCGCAGCCCTTTGGCGCGGGCCAGCAGGCGGAAGAGCGGCAGCACCCAGGCCCCGAAGGCGCGCTTCTTCGCGCCCAGCAAAGGCGGGGCGAGGTGAAAGACGATGCGCGGTGCTTCCTCATATTGTCCTTTCACCTGCTCCAGGAAATCCGTCCGGGTGTAGAGGCGGGCGACCTCGTATTCATCCTTCACCGCCATCAGGGTGTAGAGATGGCGGGCCACCGCCTCGGCGAAGCCGTGCTGGCCGGGGGCGCGGCTGGCCTCGGCGGCGCGGGCCCGCGCGACGAGAGCGGCGTAGCGGCCAGCGAGGCCGGTATCCTGGTATTCCGTCAGTTCCGCCACGCGCCTGGCCACGATGTCTTCCAGTGTCTGGCTCAGTTTTTCGCGCGGGGTGGCGAGGGCCTGCACGGCCTCGAGGTCGAGCGCGGCCTTGCGCCCCCAGGCGAAGGCGGCCTTGTTCATCGGCACGGCGGCATCGTTGATCTCGATGGCGCGCAGCAGCGTGGCGGGGGAGACGGGCAGCCAGCCGCGCTGGCAGGCATAGCCCATGATGAAGAGATTGGCCGCCAGGGAGTCCCCGAAGAGCGCCGTGGCCAGCCGCGTGGCCGGGAGGAATTCCACCTGCGCCGTGGCGGCGAGGCGGGTGCGCAGTTCCCCGGCGGGCAGGGCGGGGGCGGCGGTGGCATCGCCGGCGCGGGACTGGCGGGCGAAGCCGCGCACCGTCTCGCTGGTGGGGGCGATGTCGGCATTCACCACGGCGCGGGTGGTGCCGGGGCGCAGCCGGGCGACGGAATCCGGCAGGCCGGCCACCACCATGTCGCAGGCCAGGAGAAGATCGGCCTCGCCCTCGGCGATGCGGGCGGCGTGCAGCTCCTCCTGGCGCCGGGCGATGCGGATATGGGACCAGACGGGGCCGCCCTTCTGCGCCAGCCCGGCCATGTCGAGGGCGGTGACGCCCTTGCCCTCCAGCGCCGCGGCGGTGCCGAGCAGGGCGCCGATGGTCACCACGCCGGTGCCGCCGATGCCGGCGACGAGGATGCCATAGGGCGCCTCCAGCGCCGGCTGCGGCGGTTCCGGCAGGCCGGCGGGGAAGGGGAGGCTGCCGGCGAGGGCGCGGGCGGCGCGGGGGCGGCCGCCTTCCAGCGTGACGAAGCTGGGGCAGAAGCCATCGCGGCAGGAGAGATCCTTGTTGCAGGTGGATTGGTCGATGGCGCGCTTGGTGCCGAATTCGGTTTCCACCGGCACGACGGAGAGGCAGTTGGATTCCCTGCTGCAATCGCCGCAGCCTTCGCAGACGCGGTCATGGATGACGACGCGCCGGCCCGGGTCCGGCATCAGGCCGCGCTTGCGGCGGCGGCGCTTCTCGGTGGCGCAGACCTGATCGAAGATGAGCGCGGTGACGCCCTGGATTTTCTTCAGTTCCTGCTGGACGGCGTCGAGATCGGCGCGGGGGTGGAGGGTGGCGCCGGCGGGCCAGCGCGTGCCGGCGTGGCGCGCCGGGTCCTCGGCCAGGATGGCGATGCGGCGCACGCCCTCCGCCTGGAGCTGCGCGACGATCTGCGGGATGGTGAAGCCGCCTTCCGCCTTCTGCCCGCCGGTCATGGCGACGGCATCATTGAAAAGAATCTTGTAGGTGATGGAAAGCTTCGCCGCGACGGCCTGCCGCACCGCCAGCACGCCCGAATGGGTATAGGTCCCATCGCCGAGATTGACGAAGATATGCGGCATCTCGGTGAAGGGGGCCATGCCGGCCCAGGCCACGCCCTCGCCGCCCATCTGGCTGAAGGTGCGGGTCTGCTCCGGGTTCAGCCAGAGGGCCATGTAGTGGCAGCCGATGCCGGCGAGGGCGTGGCTGCCCTCCGGCACGCGGGTGGAGCGGCTGTGCGGGCAGCCGCTGCAGTAATGCGGCGGGCGCAGGGCCAGCGGCGTGGCCGCGCCGCCATTCTGTTCGAGCGCGGCGGCACGGGCGGCGACCTCCGCATCCGGGGCGATGCGGGCGAGGCGGCGGGCGATGACGCGGGCGATCAGCGCCGGGGACAATTCCCCGGCGGCGGGAAGCTGCCAGTCATGGACAGGAAGATCCCATTCGCCCTGGTCGGCGTATTTGCCGATGACGCGGGGGCGGACATCCTCCCGCCAGTTGTAGAGCTGTTCCTTCAGCTGGTATTCGATGAGCTGGCGCTTTTCCTCGACGACGAGGATTTCCTCCAGCCCCTCGGCGAAGTGGCGCGTGCCCTCGGCATCCAGCGGCCAGGGCATGCCGACCTTGAAGAGGCGCAGGCCGAGGGCGGCGGCCCGGGCGTCGTCGATGCCGAGCATGGCGAGGGCCTGGCACACATCGAGCCAGGACTTGCCGGTGCTGGCGATGCCGAAGCGGGCGCGCGGGCTGTCCAGCACCACGCGGTTCAGCCCGTTCAGCCGGGCATAGGCCATGGCGGCATAGGGCTTGAAGCGCTGCAGGCGGTATTCCTGCGCCATCGGCGTATCGGGCCAGCGGATGTTCAGCCCGTCCGGCGGCAAGGCGATGTCGGCCGGGATATGGGGCGCGATGGCGAAGGGGTCGAGGTTCAGCGCGGCCGAGCTTTCCACCGTGTCGGACACCGCCTTCAGCGCCACCCAGCTGCCGGTGAAGCGCGACATGGCCCAGCCATGCAGGCCGAATTCGATGATCTCCTGCACCGTGGCCGGGTTCAGCACGGGGATCATGCTGGCGGCGAAGATGTGGTCGCTCTGGTGCGGCAGGGTGGAGGATTTGGCGCCGTGGTCATCCCCCACCACGGCCAGCACACCGCCGAAGGGGGCGGTGCCGGCGGCATTGGCGTGCTTGAAGACATCCACGCTGCGGTCGGCGCCCGGCCCCTTGCCATACCACAGGGCGAAGACGCCCTGGTGGCGCGCGCCGGGGAAGAGCCCGACCTGCTGCGTGCCCCAGACGGCGGTGGCCGCCAGATCCTCGTTCAGCCCGGGCAGGAAGCGGATGGTGGCGGCGTCGAGTTCGGGGCGGAGCTTCCACAGCGCCTGGTCCAGCCCGCCGAGCGGCGAGCCGCGGTAGCCGGAGACGAAGCCCGCCGTGTTCAGCCCCGCCGCGGCATCGCGCTGGCGTTGCAGCAGCGGCAGGCGGGCCAGCGCCTGCAGCCCGGAGAGGTAATGCCGGGCCGTGGTGTTGCCCGGGCGCGTGGCGGGACCGATGGCGGCATCAAGCATTGGGTGCGGACCTCCCTGCCAGCCACGCCGTTCGGCATGGCCGGGCGGAGGGGGCGCCGCGCAGGGGGCGCGGACGCTCCCTTCCTCCCTGTTCTCGTTGGCGGAAAGCCTAGGGCAGGCGGCGGCGAAGCATCTTCCGAAGCAGCGCAGCATCGGTGCCTCATCCGGCAGGATTTTTTGCCGGATCGCTGTGCGATACACGAAACTTCTTCAGATCGCGCGGTTGCCAGAAGGCCCCCGCCAGGGCCATGGTGCGGCCTCCGGGAGAACAACGCCGGTCCCTGACAGAAGGAACCGCCCATGCTGCGCCGCAATTTCCTGCAGGGCCTGGGGACCGCAAGCCTCGGTGCCTCCCTGGGTACCGTCGCCGCGCCCGCCCTGGTGCGTGCCGCCGGCGCCACCACGCTGCGCTTCATCCCGCAGCTCGACCTCGCCTATCTCGACCCCGTCTATTCCACCGCCTATGTCAGCCGGAACCACGGCTATCTCGTCTTTGACACGCTGTATGGCGTGGACACCGATTTCAACGTGCATCCGCAGATGGTGGCGGGGCATGTGGTGGAGGAGGAAGGGCGGCTCTGGACGCTGACGCTGCGCGAGGGCCTGCTCTGGCATGACGGGGAGAAGGTGCTGGCGCGCGACTGCGTGGCCTCCATCCGCCGCTATGCCCGGCGCGACCCCTTCGGCGAGGCGCTGATGGCCGCGACCGACGAGCTCTCCGCCCCGGATGACCGCAGCATCCGCTTCCGGCTGAAGCGGCCCTTCCCGCTGCTGCCCATGGCGCTGGGCAAGCCGGGCTCGCCCATGCCGGCCATGATGCCGGCGCGGCTGGCGGAGACCGACCCGTTCAAGCAGATCCCGGAGGTCATCGGCTCCGGCCCCTTCCGCTATGTGGCGGAGGAGCGGGTTCCCGGCGCGCGCAATGTCTATGCGCGGTTCGAGCGCTACCAGCCGCGCGGGGAGGGGGTGGCGAACTGGACCTCCGGCCCGAAGCAGGTGCATTTCGACCGCGTGGTGTGGACCACCCAGCCCGATGCCGCCACGGCGGCCAATGCCCTGCTGGCCAATGAGCAGGACTGGATGGAATACGCCTATCACGACATGCTGCCGCTGCTGAAGCGCAACCGGCAGGTGCGTGTCTCGGTGCCCGACCCGACGGGGATGGTGACGATGCTGCGCGTCAACCACCTCCAGCCGCCTTTCGACAACCCGGCGATCCGCCGCGCGCTGTTCGGCGCGGTGGACCAGCGCGCCTTCATGGAGGCGATCACCGGGGCCGACCCTGGCATGTACCGCACGCCGCTGGGCTATTTCGCCCCCGGCACGCCGATGGCCAGCAGCGAGGGGCTGGGCTTCCTGGAAGGCGAGCGGAATTACGAGAACGTGAAGCGCGACCTCGCCGCCGCCGGCTACAAGGGGGAGAAGGTTGTCCTCCTGGTGCCGGCGGACTCGGTGGGTCTGAAGGCACAGGGCGAGGTGGCGGCCGATATGCTGCGCCGTGCCGGCATGAATGTGGACTACCTCGCCACCGACTGGGGCACGCTGCTCGCCCGCCGCAACCGCAAGGACCCGCCGGAACAGGGCGGGTGGAACGCCTTCGTCAGCTCCTGGGCCGGGACGGACTGGCTGAACCCGGCGGTGCATCTGGCGCTGCGCGGCAATGGCACGGCCTATCCGGGCTGGTCCGTCAGCCCGCGCACGGAAGCCTTGCGGCAATCCTGGTTCGCGGCGCCCGATCTCGCGGCGCAGCAGGCCATCTGCCGGGAGATCCAGAAGATCAGCCTGGAAGAGGTGCCTTATTATCCGCTGGGAAACTACATCCAGCCGACCGCGTACCGCACGAGCCTGACGGGCATGCTCGGCGGCTTCGCCACCTTCTGGAATATCCGGCCCGCCTGAAGAGGGCAGGGGGCTCCGCCCCCTGAACCCCCGCCGGGGGGACAGGGTCCCCCCGGACCCCGCCATCAGAAAGCGCCAACGGATCGCGGGGTCCGGGGTGGCCGTGCCACCCCGGCGGAGGGGTCTGGGGAGGCGGAGCCTCCCCAGAGAACAAAAAAACCCTGTCTGGGGAGGCGGAGCCTCCCCAGGAAAGGCTCAGCGCCAGGCGGGGCGGCCGAGATTGACCTGGTTGGGGCTGGTGACGGCGCCGCCGAGGGCGCCGGCGGCACCGCCGATCAGGGCGCCCGCGCCGGCATTGCCGGAGAGGGAGCCGATGGCCGCGCCGGCGCCCGCGCCGAGCAGGCCGCCGGAGGCCGCACGGTCGCCCGTGGAATAGCCGCAGGCGCTGAGGCCAAGGCTGGCCAGGGCCAGGAGGGCAAGGGTGGTCTTACGCATGGGTGCGTTCCTCGGAGTTCACGCTCGGATGCGCCTGTAACGCAGCAGGCCCGCGAAGGTTGCGCCCCGGCGCGCGGATTGCCGCTTGAGCCTTGGCGCCTGGGACGGTAAGCCACGGCGCCCTTCGCCCCAGGCGCGGAAAGACGCGGGGCACCCTGGCTGATTGACCTTGGAAGGTTCGCTGCATGTTCTCTCGCCTGTTCGGCTTCCTCTCCGCCGACATGGCCATCGATCTCGGCACGGCCAATACGCTGGTCTATGTCAAGGGTCGGGGCATCGTGCTGAATGAGCCGTCGGTCGTCGCCATCGCGGATATCCGCGGCCGCAAGCAGGTATTGGCGGTGGGCGAGGAAGCCAAGCAGATGCTCGGCCGCACGCCCGGTAACATTGCCGCCATCCGGCCGCTGCGCGACGGCGTCATCGCCGATTTCGAGGTGGCGGAGGAGATGATCAAGCATTTCATCCGCAAGGTGCACAACCGCCGCGGCTTTGCCAGCCCGATGATCATTGTCTGTGTGCCTTCCGGCTCCACCGCCGTCGAGCGCCGCGCCATCCAGGAGAGCGCGGAGAGCGCCGGCGCGCGCAAGGTGCTGCTGATCGAGGAGCCGATGGCCGCCGCGATCGGCGCCGGCCTGCCGGTGACCGAGCCTTCCGGCTCCATGATCGTCGATATCGGCGGCGGCACCACCGAGGTGGCGGTGATCAGCCTGGGCGGCATCGTCTATGCCCGCAGCGTGCGCGTGGGCGGCGACAAGCTGGACGAGGCGATCATCAGCTATATCCGCCGCCAGTTTAACCTGCTGATCGGCGAGAGCACGGCCGAGCGCATCAAGATGGAAATCGGCGCCGCCGCCTTCCCCGACTATGGCGAGGAAGGCCCGATGACCGAGGTCAAGGGCCGCGACCTGATGAACGGCGTCCCGCGCGAGGTGGTGGTGAGCCAGCGCCAGATCGCCGAGGCGATCGCCGAGCCGGTGAGCCAGATCGTCGAGGCGGTGAAGGTGGCGCTGGAGAACACCCCGCCGGAGCTGGCCGCCGACATCGTCGACAAGGGCATCGTGCTGACCGGCGGCGGCGCCCTGCTGCAGCGGCTGGACCAGGTGCTGCGCGAGGCCACCGGCCTGCCCGTCTCCGTGGCGGAGGACGCGCTGGCCTGCGTCGCACTGGGCACCGGGCGCGCCCTTGATGAGATGAAGCGTCTGCGCCACGTTCTCTCCTCCATGTACTGAGCACGCCGCCCGGGGGTGAGCCCGGGCGCCAGGAGGCTGCGTGATCCGTCTCAGCATCCCCTTGCGTCAGGCGCTGTCGCGCCTGACGATGCCTGTGCTGATTGCCGCCGCCTTCGGCACGATGCTGCTGGGCAAGGCGGACACCGTCCTGGTCGAGCGCAGCCGCATGGCCCTGGCCGATGCGCTGGCGCCGATCTACGGCGTGCTGTCCGAGCCGGTGGCGGCGCTGCGCGAGGCCGTGCAGGATCTGCGCTACCTCGCCGCCATGCGCGAGGAGAATGCGCGCCTGCGCGAGGAGAATGAGCGGCTGCACCGCTGGCAGGCCGCCGCCCTGGCGCTGGAGGCCGAGAACGGCCTGCTGCGCCGGCAGCTGCGCTACATGCCCGAGGCCCCGGCCAGCTTCCACACCGCCAAGGTGGTGGCCGATGCCGGCGGCACCTATGCCCGCGCCGTGCTGCTCTCCCTCCAGCCCGGCATCGCGCTCCGCAAGGGGCAGGTGGCGCTGGATGAGCGCGGCCTCGCCGGGCGGGTGACGGAGGTGGGCAACCGCTCCGCCCGCGTGCTGCTGGTGACGGACATGAACAGCCGCATCCCGGTGGTGCTGGAGGGCAGCCGCTCCCGCGCCATCCTGGCCGGCACCAATGGCGAGCGCCCGCGCCTGCAGCACTGGCCCGAGGGCACGCCGCCGCAGGATGGCGAGCGCGTGGTGACCAGCGCCGAGGCCGGGGTCTTCCCCGCCGGGCTGCCGGTGGGGGTCGTCCGCTGGTCGGAGGGCGGCGCGCCGGAGGTCGAGCTCTTCGCGCGGCTGGACAAGCTGGACCTGCTGCGGATCTTTGATTTCGGCCTCTCCGGCATCCTGCCGCCCGAGGCGGTGGCGCGGCCGGAGCCGCGCCCGCGGCGCTGAGCGCCGCCACGCCGGGAAAGGGCTACCGCGATGGCGAAGGGGCGGCCGCAGCCCGCCATGGGCCTGCTGCGCCGGCTGGACGCGCTGGCCCGGGCCGCCTTCCCGGCGGTCAGCACGGCGCTGCTGATGATCCTGACCTCGACGCCGGTCGGGCTGCCCTCCGCCCTGCCGGCGGTGGCGCTGGGCTGTGTCTTCTTCTGGTCGGTCTTCCGCCCCGCCGCCATGTCGCCGCCTGTCTGCTTCGGCATAGGGCTGTTGCAGGATCTGCTGGGCTTCGCCCCGCTCGGCACCGGTATCCTGAGCCTGCTGCTGGTGCATGGCCTGGTGCTGCGCTTCCGGCGCTTCCTGGCGCGGCAGTCCTTCCTGGTGGTATGGCTGGTCTTCGCCGGCTTCGCCGCCGGCACGGCGGCGCTGGGCTTCGTGCTGCAGACGGTGCTGAACCTCCGCCTGCCGCCCTTCGCCCCGGCGCTGGTGCAGTTCGCGCTCAGCGCCGGCTTCTACCCCGCGATCGCCGCGCTGCTGACGCGGCTCCACCGGGCGATGCGCCGGGCCGAGGATCTGGCCTAAAAGGGGCTTCGCGGGCGGCCACCCGAGGCGGGGGCCGGCCGGCATGACAAGCGGGAGCGGAGATTGAGCAAGCGCGAGGAAGAGCGCCGCCGCAGCGTGTTCACCCGCCGCGCCCTGTTGCTGGGCGCGGGGCAGCTCGGGCTGTTCGGTTTCCTGTCCTACCGGCTGCAGAAGCTGACGGTGCAGGAGGGCGAGCGCTACGCCACCATGGCGGAGGAGAACCGTGTCTCCACCCGCCTGCTCGCCCCGCCGCGCGGCCGGGTGATGGACCGCGATGGCCGCGTCATCGCCGCCAACGACCTCAACTGGCGCGTGCTGCTGACCGCCGAGCAGACCCAGGACGTGGCGGCCACGCTGGAGACGCTCTCCCGCATCATCCCGCTCTCCGAGAGCGAGCGCGGCCGCATCGAGCGCGACATCCGCCGCCGCCGCCGCTTCGTCCCCGTCGTGGTGCGCGAATTCCTCTCCTGGGAGGAGATGGCGAAGATCGAGGTGAACGCGCCGGACCTGCCGGGCATCAGCGTCGATGTCGGCACCACGCGCTTCTACCCCTATACCGAGCACCTGGCGCATGTGGTGGGCTATGTCGCCCCGCCGGCGGAAAGCGACATCGATGGCGACCCGCTGCTGGCCCTGCCCGGCATCCGCGTCGGCCGCTCCGGCATCGAGAAGCACCATGACCGCCTGCTGCGCGGCCGCGCCGGCACGGTGCAGATGGAGGTCAACGCCGTCGGCCGCGTCATCCGCGAGCTGGACCGGCGCGAGGGCACGCGCGGCCAGGATGTGCAGATCTCGATCGATGCCGAGCTGCAGAAGGCCGTGCGCGCGCGGATCGAGGAGGGCACCAGCGTCGTCGTCATGGACGCGCGCAATGGCGAGGTGCTGGCCATGGCCAGCCAGCCCAGCTTCGACCCCAACCTGTTCAGCTCCGGCATCTCCGCCACCCAGTGGCGGGAATGGACGCGCAACCGCTCCACCCCGCTGATCAACAAGACGACCAACGGCCTCTACGCCCCCGGCTCCACCTTCAAGATGGTGGTCGGGCTGGCGGCGCTGGAGGCCAAGGTGGTGACGCCGGGCGAGCGCATCTTCTGCCCCGGCCATTACGACCTGGGCGACAGCCGCTTCCATTGCTGGCTGCGCAGCGGCCACGGCAATCTCGACCTGCGCGGCGGGCTGAAGAACTCCTGCGACGTCTATTTCTATGAGGTGGCCAAGCGCGTCGGCATCGACCGCATCGCCGCCATGGCGCGGCGCCTGGGCCTCGGCGTCGATCTGGAGATCGAGCTGCCGGGCACCAAGGCCGGCTTCGTGCCGACGCGCGAATGGCGCCAGGCCCAGGGCAAGCCCTGGAACCTGGGCGACACGGTGGTGCATGGCATCGGCCAGGGTTTTTATCAGCTGACCCCGCTCTCGCTGGCCACCATGACGGCGCGGCTGGCCACCGGGCGCGCCGTGCAGCCGCACCTCACCCATGCCATCAGCGGCCGCACGGTGCGCGGCGTGCGGGCGGAGGACTGGCCGAGCCTCGGCATCCCCGAGCGCGACCTGCGCCTGGTGCGCGAGGGCATGTGGGCCGTGGTGAACGAGGAGGGCGGCACCGCCAAGATCGCCAGGCTTCCCCCCGGCTATGGCGTGCTGGCGGGCAAGACCGGCTCCACCCAGGTGCGCCGCGTGACGCGCGAGCAGCGCGAGCGCGGCTATCGGGCGGAGAACCAGCCGCGCGAATGGCGCCCGCATGCGCTCTTCGTCGCCTTCGCCCCCTATGACAACCCGCAATACGCCATCTCCGTGGTGGTGGAGCACGGCACCAGCGGCGGCGCCGCCGCCGCGCCGCTGGCGCGGGACGTGATGGTGGATGTGATGAACCGCCTGCGCCCGCAGCCGGCCACCCCGGTGGCGCAGCCGCCCGGCACCCCCGGGGCGCCCGGCCGCACCACCGAGGCGGCGCCGGCCGGCCCGCAGTTGGCCGAGGCCCCGCCCGCGGCCCGGCCCGCCGCCCCCCGCGCCGATGCCGCCCGCGTCGAGCCTTCGCGTTCTGATCCCTCCCGTTCTGATCCCTCCCGTTCTGATTCCTCCCGGCCCGATGCGCCGCCCCGCCGCTGAGGCCGGCTCGCCAGGGCGGCGGCGTGGCCCGCCCCTCCTTGTCCCGCCTCTCCCTGTTCCGAACCCTGTGGTGAACCACCCATGATGGTCTTCGAGCGCCGCCTGCTGACCCGCGACCGCGGGGCCGGCGTGCTGGAAAAGCTGTGGCTGATCCCCTGGACCTTCGTCCTGCTGCTCTGCGCCATCGCGGCGGCGGGCTATGTGGCGCTCTACTCCGCCGGCGGCGGGGCGCCCGAGCCCTATGCCAGCCGCCACGCCCTGCGCTTCGGCTTCTGCGTGGTGATGATGCTCTCCATCGCCATGATCGATGTGCGGGTGATCGCGCGGCTCTCCTGGGTGGGCTGGCTCTTCGGCCTCGGCCTGCTGGTGCTGGTGGCGGTGCATGGCCAGGTGGGCAAGGGCGCGCAGCGCTGGGTGGAGCTCGGCCCCATCCAGCTCCAGCCCTCCGAGCTGATGAAGATCATGCTGGTCCTGGCGCTCGCCCACTGGTTCCACCGGGCGAGCTGGGAGCGCGTGGGCAACCCGCTCTTCCTCATCCCGCCGGTGATCGCGACCCTGGTGCCGGTGGGGCTGATCCTGAAGCAGCCCAACCTCGGCACCGGCATGATCACGCTGATGATCGGCGGCGCGGTGTTCTGGGCGGCCGGGGTGCGGTGGTGGAAATTCGCCATCCTGATCGGCGCCGCCATGGGCATCGCCCCCATCGCCTATGAGCACCTGCACGACTACCAGCGCGCCCGCATCCAGACCTTCCTCGACCCGGAGAGCGACCCGCTGGGCGCCGGCTACAACATCATCCAGTCGAAGATCGCGCTGGGCTCGGGCGGGCTCTGGGGCAAGGGCTTCCTCCAGGGCACGCAGGGCCACCTGAACTTCCTGCCGGAGAAGCAGACGGACTTCATCTTCACCATGATCTCGGAGGAATTCGGCCTGGTCGGCGCGCTGACGGTGCTGGCCCTGCTGGCGCTGGTGGTGGCCTTCGCCCTGCTCGTCGCGCTGCGCTGCCGGCACCAGTTCGGGCGGCTGGTGGCGGTCGGGCTCGGGGTCAATTTTTTTCTGTATATCTTCGTCAACATCGCCATGGTGACGGGCAGCATCCCCGTGGGCGGCGTGCCGCTGCCGCTCATCAGCCATGGTGGCTCGGCCATGCTGACCACCATGGTCGGCTTCGGCCTGCTGCTCTCCGTCTGGGTTCACAGAAATGCAGAATTTGGCGCAGCCCGTGAATGAAAGGGGTTGCGCTCCGCGCTGGATCCGCTAAAAGCCGCCCCCACGGAAGACGAGGCAAACGCCGCTTCTTCCCGGTGGGGCGCATAGCTCAGTTGGTAGAGCAGCTGACTCTTAATCAGCGGGTCCTAGGTTCGAGCCCTAGTGCGCCCACCAACCCACCTTTTTGTGGGATGTTCTGAGGCAAAAGCCTCATCCCGGTCCGGGCGCATAGCTCAGTTGGTAGAGCAGCTGACTCTTAATCAGCGGGTCCTAGGTTCGAGCCCTAGTGCGCCCACCACCGGACCTCTTTCCCAGTTTTTCCAAGACATGACGGCGCGGGGTTGAGGCCAGGGGCCTCCTACTCCGCCAGGGCCAGAGCCACGCGCGCATCCCAGCATGCGGCGCTGCGCAGCGCATCGATGCGCGCCTGCCCGAGCGAGAAATAAAGCCGCTCCGCCTCCCCATCACATTCCAGCGTATAGGGCCGGGCCCGCCCGACATGCAGGCGGATGCGGATGGGATATCCGCTCAGGCAGAGGGTGAGGTCTGACAGCTTCGGGATCCAGACCGGAAGCGATGCCGGCGCGGGATCGGGAAAGGTGCCGCCACGGGGGGGGGCATGATGCGTCACCCGCCCAGATGAGCAGGCAAAGCCCCCCCGCCGCAAGGCGCGTTTGCGTGATGCCTGCCCGTGCCCGTTTCCGTGCTGGCCGGGGCAGGGGCCTCAGGCGGCTTTGGCGGTCTGGTCCATCCAGGCGTGGTGGCGACGCTCATCCTGCAGGGCCTGCTCGAAGAGGCGCCGGGCCTCGGCTGGCACGGTGCTGTGCTGGCAGGCCCGCTCATAGGCGGTGATGGTGTCTTCCTCGTTGGAGCGCATGGCCATCAGGGTGGCGCTATCCCCCAGCAGGCTGGCGAGGGCGACCTTGCCGGTGGTGAGGAGCTTCTTGGCGTCGCCTTCCAGGGGCGCTTCGGTGCCCAGGCTGTCGGCGATGCGGGTCAGTTCCTGCACGTGCCGGTCATGGTCGCTCCTGAAGGCGGCGATCTGCTGCTTGAAGGCCGGGTTGTCGAGGCGGGCGATGGCCTGCTCATAGGCGGCGATGGCGTCATGCTCCAGCAGGAGCAGGTTGCGGACCAGCCGGGGGAAGGTGGTTTCGGTGCCAACGGTGGTGACCATGCTCTGTTTCCTCTCGGATGGATGGGCGCCGTGGGGGCGCGTGCCGAGACAGAACCGGGCCATGTCCCCGGCGTTCCCGAGGCTGTCCGAAGAGGGCTTGAAGACGGAAGGCGGGGTCCGGGGTGGCCCTGCCACCCCGGCCGGAGGGTCTGGGAGGGCAGCGCCCTCCCAGTTTTCTATCAGTTAGGGTCCGGGGGGCAGCGCCCTCCCGGTTCTTCTTTCTCTCGCAACGAGAAGAAGGCCAGGAGCCCCCCGGCCAGAAAGAGCCGGGCGGCGCCCGGGGGCCGCCCTCAGGCGGGGCGGCGCAAGGGTGGCAGGCGGCTTTCGATCACCGCGGCATGCACACGGCGCTGCATCTCGGGCAGGCCAGGGAAAGTCTGGCCCTCCGCCGCGCTGGCGGCGGGGTCCGTCGCATGGAAACGCCACGCTCCATCCTGGGCGATGGCAATTCCGACAAGGCGGCCGTCAATCTCGACGGGCCGGGATCTGATCATGACACAATCCTGGGGCGGGCCGGCGGCCCTGCCACGGGGGAGGGAAAAGGAAGCAGCCAGCCGGGCGCCGCCACAGGGGCCGGCGTCCGGGGCGGCTCAAATGCCCGCCCGGCCGGGCCGATGCAACAGCGAAAGCCCCTCCGGGCCTTGCAGAACGGGAATGTGTTGCATGCCGTGGCGCGGGAAGAATTCCGGGCGCCGCTTCACTTTTGGTTGAGGGGCGTGAGGTAGGGGGAGGGTGAAGAATTTATGAAAAGAAATGTTCTTTTTTGGAAAAAAGAACCAAAAAACTTTTTCCATTTTGCCGCTCGCTGGAGAGCCAGGGCGCAATACGAAATTAAAAAATCCTGGGGGAATTATAATCTCAACAAATGATTGTCCCAGGCGCGCCGGGGTCCCGGCACGCTGCGCAGCAGCGTGCCATCATGGGCCGCCTCGACCAGCGCGCCCTGCCCGCTGGCCAGCAGGAAGCGCCCCGGCACCGCCGCGGGCGCCAGGCCACAGACATCCTCCAGCCGCGCCATGCCCAGCGCCCGGCCCTCCGCCAGATCCCAGAACAGCGCCACACCCCCGCGCGGGCTGGTCGCGGCCAGCACGCGCCCCGCCGCATCGGTGGCGACGCTGCCGATATAGTTGCGGCAGGCGGCGCGCATCGGCTCCGGCAGATCCAGCGGGCGCAGCGGGCCGGCGCCCTGCTGCACCGCCAGCAGCGGCACAGGCGCGCGCTCATCGCCCTCATACTGCATGGCCACGGCGGTGCCGCCCGGCACCGGCGCCAGATGCCGGATGGACAGGCGTGACCATTCCGGCGCGAAGCGCGCCACCGACAGGCGCCGCCCGTCGCGCGGGTCGAGATGGACCAGGGAAGGGTCCATATGCTCCGGGTCCAGATTGGCGCGCGGCGCATCCGGGTGGGTCAGGATGCCGCCATTCGCCACCACCAGCGCCGTGCCGTCCGGGGAGAGGCGCAGCTCATGCGGGTCGCGCCCGCCCGTCGCGAATTCCGCCACCCGGCGGAAATCCCCGGCGGCGTCATAGACGCCGAGCAGCCCCGCCCCGTCCTCGATGCGGGTTTCGCTGGCATAGAGCAGTCGGCCATCGGGCGAGAACAGGCCATGGCCATTGAAATGGCGGCCCTCTGGCGGGGCGAAGCTGTGCGTCACCGTGCCGCGCGCCAGATCGGCGGCCAGGGCCTCCCAGCCCGGGCGGCGGCCAAAGACCACCACCCAGGGGCGGGTGGGATGCGCGGCGAAGCCATGGGCGCGCGCCTCCAGCCCGAGGTCGAGCACCACGCGCCCCGTCGCCGGGGAGAGGGCGCCGGCATGATCCTGGCCCAACGCCGCCTCCCGCCAGGCGCCGAGCAGCAGCCCCTCCTCCTCCGCCCGCGCCGCGAGGGGCCGGCTGGCGAGCAGCGTGGCCAGGAGGAGTTCGCGCCGCCGCACCGGGTCAGTCCCCGTCCAGGGCGTTGAAGCCGAGGGGGATATCCAGCGCCGGCGACATGCGCTGGGCGAGCAGCGCCTTGAGCGCCGCGGCCTCGCGCTGCACGGCCTGGATGGGTTCGCGCCGGGCGGGGTCGGAGAGGGCGGCCTCCAGCGGCAGGGGCAGCGCCGCCGCGCTGGCCGCCAGCTGGGCGAAGGCGCGGCCGAGCAGGCCGGCCAGCGCCTCCTCCCCGCCCGCCCGCAGCGCGGGGGCGAAGGCGGTGTCGAAGAGCGCGCGGGCGGTGGCGAGGTTGGCCTGGATCGCCGGGCCGGAGAGGCTGCTGCGCCAGCATTCCAGCCCCTGCGGCCGGGCGGCTGCGGCGGAACCGCCGAGGGCGCGGCCCAGCTTGCGGTCCGCCACCGCCTCGATGGCGGCATACAGAAACTTGAAGAGTTCCAGCGTCGCCTCGCGCGGGGTGGCGTAGGGGGCGCGCGGCTCGGCCAGGGCGGCGGCGAAGGGGTGCTCCCCGCCCGTCCAGCCGGCCAGGATGGCGCGGGCGAGTTCCGCCAGATTGGCGCCGATGGCGCGCAGCAGGGCGAGGCGATAGGCGGCCTCGGCATCACCGGCGCGCAGCCGCGCCACCGCCTCATCCCCGTAAAGCAGGCGCTCGGCGGCGGGCAGGCCCTGGGTGGTGACCTGCCCCAGGCTGTTGGGGCGCGCCTCCAGCGCCGCCGGGTCGCGCGCGGCAATGGCGGTGGCGAGGTCGCGCCCGATGGCATTGCGCGGGTCGGGCCAGAACTGGATGCGCTCATGCCGGCTGAACAGCGCCACCGGCCCGGCACGCAGCGGCTGGATGGCCTGCCAGGCGAGCATCGCGGCACGGAAGGCGGCGCGCGCGGCGGCCAGGGCGGCCTCCTCCCGCGCGGTGCGGGACAGCTCGTCCAGCCGCGCCGCCAGGGCCAGGGTGGCCTCGGTGAAGCGGGACTGGGCGGGGAGCAGCACCGCCTCGACCGCCGTGCGATTGAGGGCGCGGCAGGCGGCATCATCCGGCACGGCGCGGGCGGGGCCGGCCCGCAGCAGCAGGGGGAGGCCCAAGGGGAGGCCCAAGGGGAGGCCCAAGGGGAGGCTGAGCGTGGCGCGGCCGACGGCGCGGCGGGACAGCGGCATCAGAGTGAATCCAGGAAGGCCAGCAGGGCCGCGCGGTCGGCGGCGGGGAGGGCCCGCACCCGCTCGCGGGCGGGGAGGGCCTCGCCACCATGCCACAGGATGGCCTCCAGCACAGAGCGGGCCCGGCCATCATGCAGCAGCCCCGGCGGGCCGGACACCGCCGCCACCCGCCCCAGGCCCCAGAGCGGCGGTGTGCGCCAGTCCCGCCCGCCGGCCTCGCCTTCCGGGCGGTGGTCGGCCAGGGCCTCGCCCATGTCGTGCAGCAGCAGGTCGGTATAGGGAGCGATGGCGCGGCCATCGGGCAGCGGCAGGCGCGGGCGGTGGCAGGCGCCGCAGCCGAGGCTGGCGAACAGCTTCTCCCCCCGCGCCACCTCCCGCCCGACCCCTGGCGCCACCCCTGGCCCTGGCGCCGGCGGGCGCGGCGGCACGGCCAGATGGCGGGTGAACAGGGTGAGCAGGGCGAAGAGGCGCGGTTCCACCTCGCTCTCCTCCGCCGAGGCCGGGCCGTGGGGGGTGAGGCCGTGGGGGGCGGCGCGGCATTCCGGCTGGGCCGCGGTGCAATCGCCCCAGGGGGCGGGGCGCAGCGGGGTGGAGAGGCCGAGATCGGCCGAGAAGGCGGCGGCGTTCTGGTCGGCCAGGGTGGCCTCGCCGGCCTTCCAGCCGAAGCGGCCGGGCAGGACGCGCCCTTCCGCCTGGCTCCAGACACGGTTGAGGCGGCCACGGATGCCATCGCCATCGCGGTCCGTGGGGTCGGCGAGGGCGAGGAGGGCGGCCTCGGGCACCTGTTCCAGCAGGCCGAGGCCGATCAGCGCGGGGGCCATGCGCAGGGAGAGCCTGCGCCCCGGCGCGGCGGGGCCTTCCAGCCGGGGTTCCGGCCGGCGCAGCGGGATGCGGGTGCCATCCGCGAGGGTTTTTTCTTCCGTGTGCCAGCGCAGTCGGACGCGCCCTTCCCCGCGCAGCCCGGCCGTGGCGAGGGGCTGGAGCTGCGTGCCGAGAGACGGATCCGGGATGGTGCTGGCGCGGTGGGTCTCCAGCAGCGCCTGTTGTTCCGGTGTGGCGGGCGGCACGGAGAGGCGGAGGATGAGGGCGGCGGGCGGTTCCTCTCCCTCCGGCCGGGGGCCGCGCCCGGCGCGGGGATGGCAGCTCTGGCAGGAGCGGGCGTTATAGAGCGGCCCCAGCCCGTCGGCGTGGCGGGTGGAACTGGGCGCCTCCACCCAGAGGCGGCGGAAGACGCTTTCCCCGAGGCGGAATTCCAGCCCGAGCGGTGCGTCCGGCTGGCGGAAGGCGTCGCGCGGTGCCTGCGCCGCCGCTGGCAGGGCGAGGCAGGCCAGCAGCAGCCCCCATACGGAAGGCGGGGTCCGGGGTGGCCCTGCCACCCCGGCGGAGGGGTCTGGGGAGGGCGGAGCCCTCCCCAGAGTGATAGGGTCGTTTGGGGAGGGTGGAGCCCTCCCCAGAGTGATGGGTTCGTCTGGGGAGGACGGAGCCCTCCCCAGAGTGATGGAGTCGTCTGGGGAGGCGGAGCCTCCCCGGATCACTTGAACACCTTGGCCGGGTCGTCGAGGCTGTCCGAGCCTTCGAAGCGGATGGCGGGCAGCTTCAGTGCCGCCGCGACGCGCTCGATGCTGCGGGTCAGCGCCAGCAGGGCATCGATCCCGGCCTGGATGGTGGCATTGCCCGCCGTATTCCCCTCGGCCAGCATCTGGTCATAGGCCTCGGTGGTCTCGGCGCGCTGGCGGAGGGCGTCGAAGGCGGCGAGGGTGGTGGCGAAGCGGGCATCCACCTCCTCCCGCAGGCGGCGATTGGCGCGGTCCACGAGGTTGCGCAGGCTCGGGCCGCGCAGGGTGGTGCCATCCAGCCGCGTCCATTCCCCGCGCCAGATGGCGGCCATGCCGAGCACATTGCCGCGATGGCTGTTGTGGGTGTTGTCCGAGAAGCAGTCCTGCTCCTCCTCCGGGTCGTGCAGGAGGAGGCCGAGCTTCATGCGCTCCCCCGCCAACTCGCCATAGGCGAGGCTGCCGATGCCGGTGACCATGCCGGCGATGCCCTGCGGTGCCGGGCTGGCGGCGAGGCGCCGGCGGATGGCGCCACCCGGCTGCCACTGCGCCAGCATATCCTCCAGATCCTCCACCAGGAGGCTGGCGGCGATGCGGAGATACTGGCCGCGGCGCCCGGCATGGTCGGCGGTGGTGTAGTCGGTGAAGGGGCGCTCCCCCGCGCCGGGGCCGGTGCCGTGCAGGTCCTGCCCCCAGAGCAGGAACTCGATGGCGTGGTAGCCGAGGGTGACATTCGCCTCCACCCCGGCGGCCTGGTGCAGGTCGCGCAGGAGCCTGGGCGTCAGGGTGGAGAGGTCATGCGTCTCGCCGGCGAAGGCGAGGCTGCGGCTGGCGATGATGTTGGCGGTGTAGAGCGGGTTCTCGTCGCTTTCCGTGCCGTAGCGGGGATCGACCTTGTCGATCAGCCCTTCATCGAGCGGCCAGGCATTCACATTGCCCTCGCGCTCGTCCATTTCCGGGTTGCCGAAGCGCAGGGCCTCGGTGGGGGCGTAGGGCGCGCGGGCGGCGACCCAGGCGCGGCGGGCGGCGGCGAGGCCCTGTTCCGAGGGGGTGGCGAGGAAGTGCCCGATCGCGGCCTGGAGGGCGCGGGCGGCGGTGAGGGCATCCTCGAACATGGCCTGCCCGAGATCGGCGTAGAAGCGGAGCACCGCGCGCTGTTCGGCGCTGCCGCCCGCCTGCTGCGCCCCGCCCTGTTGTCCCTGGGCCTGCCCGGCCAGGAGGGTGGCGGGGAGGAGGACGAATCCGGCGGCCAGGGTGCGGCGCTGCATGGCGTGTCTCCGGTCTTTAGGTGCGGCGGGGGTATTGCAAGCCACTCTCATTTGCAAGATAGCTGCGCAGGGCATTGACCCGTTACAGCCCGTCACATAGAAGCTGCGAAGCATTCTCATTCTCAGGAAGCAGCATGAACAGGCAGAGCGGAAAGCAGGCAGCCGGGCAGGCCGCGTGGGTGGCGGGTCTGGCGCTTGGCCTGCCGGGCGCGGCCCTGGCGCAGGGCGCGGCCACTCCGGCGGCGAATGACGCGGTTTCCCTTCCCTCCGTGGACGTGCAGGGCGCGGCGCCGGCGAACACGCTCCAGCGCGAGGTGCCGATCGGCCGCCTGCCGGGCACGGTGCAGGACACGCCGCAGCTCATCAACGTCGTCCCGCGCGAGGTGATGGAGCAGCAGAACGTCACCACGCTGGACCAGGCGCTGCGCAACGTGCCGGGCATCACCTCGTCGATCGGCGAGGGCAATGGCGGCGTCAATGGCGACCAGTTCCGCATCCGCGGCTTCGCCGCGCAGAACGACATCTACATCGACGGTCTGCGCGACTTCGGCGCCTATACGCGCGATGCCTTCACCTATGAGGATGTCTCGGTCATCAAGGGCCCGTCCGGCTTCGCGCTGGGCACGGGCGCGGTGGGCGGCGGCATCGCCGTGGGCACGCGGGTGCCGCACCTGGGCAACAGCTACTCGGCCACGGCGACGGGCGGCATGGGCCCCTATGCGCGCGGCACGATCGACCTGAACCAGCAGATCGGCGAGACCAGCGCGCTGCGGCTCAACATCATGGGCCAGTCGAGCAGCGTGGTGGACCGCGACAATGTGGACAGCCGCCGCTTCGGCATCGCGCCCTCGCTCGGCCTCGGCCTCGGCACCGACACGACGCTGATTCTGCATTACCAGCACTACCAGTACAACAACACGACCGATGCGGGCATTCCGGTGATCACCAAGCCGGGCACCACGATCGGCCGCCCGGCCACCGAGTATGGCCTGCCGCGCTCCACCTGGTACGGCACGGACAGCGACCGCGACAAGGTGACGGTGGATACCTTCACCGCCAACCTGACGCACAAGGCCAATGACTGGCTGACGCTGCAGAACGATACGCGCCTCAGCTTCATCGAGCGCGACTTCGCCTATTCCATCGCGTCCTGCCCCAGCACCACCGCCAATCCCTGCCTGACCAACTTCTTCGCCGGCCGTCCGGCGCTGGTTGCGCTCAGCGGCGCGGGCAACCCCTACCACCAGGACACCTGGGCGCTGCAGAACGTGGCCTCGGCCACCGCGCGCTTCACGCTGGGCGGGCTGAAGAACGAGCTGATCGCGGGCATCGACCTCTCGCACGAGAACGTCCAGCGCACCGGCTACAACTACGCCAACACCCGCGCCACCGCCTCGATCTATGGCGGCGATGGCGACCTGTGGATGGACCGTGGCAGCGTCAACAACACGCGCGAGACCACGATCAACACCTATGCCGCCTTCCTCAACGAGCGGCTGTGGCTGACGCCGGAACTCTCCATCCTCGCCGGCGCGCGCATCAGCCGCTACGAGGTCGAGTATGACGCGCTGACGCTGAGCACCAATGCGCGCACCAGCCTGAGCCCGGAGAGCACGCGGGTCGATCCGCGCGCCTCGATCATCTGGCAGCCGCGTCCGAACCAGACTTTCTACGCCACCTACTCGACCTCGACGACGCCGCCCGGCTCGCTCTACACGACGCAGCCCAGCACGGCCTCGGCGACCACGGCCAATCTCGACCCGGAGCGCAACACGCTATATGAGATCGGCGCCAAGGTTGGCCTGTTCGGCGACCGGCTCGGCCTCTATGGCGCGCTGTACCGCATCGACAAGTCGAACGCGACGGAGACGGACGCCACCACCGGCACCGTCACCCAGACCGCGGACGAGCAGCGGAACCAGGGCTTCGAGGTTGGCCTGACCGGCCAGATCCTGGCGAACTGGACGATCAACGCCAGCTATACGGCGATGGACAGCGAGACCCGCAAGTCCACCACCGCCGCCAATGTCGGCAAGCGCGTCCAGTATGTGCCGGAACAGGCGGCCTCGATGTGGACGACCTATGACATCAACAAGGGCGAGCCGCTGAACCTCTCGCTCGGCGGTGGCGTGACGTGGCGCAGCCAGGTCTACCTGAATGCCGCCAACACCGCCGAGGCGCCGTCCAACCTTTCCTTCGACGCCATGGTCTCGCACCGCATCAACGACCATCTGCGCGTGCAGGTGAATGGCTACAACCTCGGCAACGCGCTGAACTATGACGCGCTGTTCGGCTCCCGCGTGGTGCCGGCCGCCGGGCGCACCGTGCTGTTCACCCTGGCCGCCGACTTCTGAGCCCGGCACAGGCCGGATGCTGACCGGGGGGAGGCCGCGCGCGGCCTCCCCTTTCCTGTTTTCTCCTCCCGAGCGAGCCCGCCATGCTGGTGCACCTCCCCCAGGTTCTGACGCCCGATGAAGTCCTCCATTGCCGCCGCGTGCTGGAGGCCGCCGAATGGGTGGATGGCCGCGTCACCGCTGGCGAGCAGGCGCAGCAGGCCAAGCGCAATCTCCAGGTGCCCGAGGGCTCGCCCCAGGCGCGGGAGCTGGGCGAGCTGGTGCTGCGCGCGCTCGGGCGCAACCCGCTCTTCACCAGCGCGGCGCTGCCGCTGCGGGTCTATCCGCCCATGTTCAACCGCTATGACGTGGGCATGACCTTCCAGGCGCATGTGGACAGCGCGCTGCGTTTCGTCCCCGGCACGGGGGTGCGGCTGCGGACGGATGTGTCCTCCACCCTCTTCCTCAGCGCGCCGGAGGAGTATGAGGGCGGTGAGCTGGTGATCGAGGACACCTATGGCACGCAGCGGGTGAAGCTGCCGGCCGGCGATATGGTGCTCTACCCCGCCACCAGCCTGCACCGGGTGGAGCCGGTGACGCGCGGCAGCCGCTGGGCCTCGTTCTTCTGGACGCAGTCCCTGGTGAAGGAGGACAGCCAGCGCCGCCTGCTGCATGAGATGGACAAGTCCATCATGCAGCTCCGTGCCGCGCTGCCGGACGACCATCCGGGTGTCCTGGGCGTCACCGCCGCCTACCACAACCTGCTGCGCCAGTGGGTCGAGATGTAACGCCCGGACCCTTCGAGCCCCTTTCCAGAAAAAAGTTTTTTGGTTCTTTTTTTCAAAAAAGAACAAAGACCCTGACGCTTACTGCCCGAGGCTGCGCAGCAGGCGCTGCCCCATGATGTCCACCGCGTTCAGCACGGACATATTGGCCTCATAGGCCCGCTGCGCCTGGACCAGGGCGATCTGGTGATAGGCGACATCGAAATCCGGCGGGCCGCTGCTTTCGTGCTGCGGCTCGGCGGTGGAGGGGCGCTGTGGCGCGTCCCCGTAATCATCCGGCGGCGGGCCGGTGACCACCTTCACCTGGGTGCTGGTGCTCTCCCGGACCACCGCGCTGGCGGTATCGGTGAGCAATTCCTCCGCCTGTCGCAGGCCGGAGAGGGCGTCTTGCGTGGCGGCCGTCAGGCCGCCGGGTTGGATCGCTGTGAGAGACATGTTCCCATTTAATGGGACATTTCTTTACGCCCGGTGAAGGACGTGCCGCCGCCCCTCGACAAGCCGCCCCCCCGGACGCAGGCTCTGCCCCGCCTGCCCCTGGCCCCCCGCCATGGGCCCCGGAGACACCCCGTGCAGAACAGCGAACAGATCTGGCAATTGGTCGAAGCCCATCAGGAGGACCTGATCGGCCTGTCCGACCGCGTCTGGGAGATGCCCGAACTGGCCTATGCCGAGCGCCGCTCCTGCGCCGAGCACAAGGCGATGCTGGAGGCCAAGGGCTTCCGCATCACCGAGAATCTGGCCGGCATCCCCACCGCCGTGATGGGCGAGGCGGGGGAGGGCGGCCCGGTCATCGCCATCCTCGGCGAATATGACGCCCTGCCGGGCCTGTCGCAGGAAGCCGGCGTGGCCGAGCACCGCCCCCTGCCGGGCGATGGCGCGGGCCATGGCTGCGGCCACAACCTGCTCGGCGCCGGCGCGCTGCTCGCCGCCACGGCGGTGAAGGACTGGCTGGCCGCCAATGGCATCGCGGGCCGCGTCCGCTATTATGGCTGCCCGGCCGAGGAGGGCGGCGCCGCCAAGGCCTTCATGGTGCGCGAAGGCTGCTTCGAGGATGTGGACATCGCCATCTCCTGGCACCCGGCGCCCTGGGCGGCGGTGAACGAGGCGCGCTCGCTGGCCAATACGCGCATCGACTTCACCTTCACCGGTCGCTCCAGCCACGCCGCCGCCGCGCCGCATCTCGGCCGTTCCGCGCTGGATGCCGTCGAGCTGATGAATGTCGGCGTCAACTACATGCGCGAGCATATGCCGAGCGATGCGCGCATCCACTATGCCTATCTCGATGCCGGCGGCATCGCGCCCAATGTCGTGCAGGGCAAGGCCACGGTGCGCTACCTCATCCGTTCCAACGACCTGCCGGGGCTGCAGGCGCTGGTGGCGCGCGTGCGCAAGATCGCCGATGGCGCCGCGCTGATGACGGAAACCAGCGTCACCACCAAGGTGGTCTCCGCCGTCTCCAACCTGCTCGGCAACCTGCCGCTGGAGAAGGCGATGCAGGCCAATCTCGACCGCCTCGGCCCGCCGCCCTTCGACGAGGCCGACCGCGCCTTCGCCGCCGAGATCCAGAAGACCCTGAGCGATGAGGACATCGCCAGCGCCTTCAAGCGCGTCGGCATGCCGCTGCGCCGCGGCGTGCCGCTGGCGGACCAGATCGTGCCGCTGGAGGCCAAGGGCGTGGCCATGATCGGCTCCACCGATGTGGGCGATGTCTCCTGGGCGGTGCCCACGGTGCAGGCGCGCGGCGCCACCTATGCCATCGGCACGCCGGGGCATTCCTGGCAGCTCACGGCCCAGGGCCAGTCGCCCCTGGCGCATAAGGGCATGGTGCATGTGGCGAAGGTCATGGCCGGCGTCGCCGTCGATGCGCTGCGCGACCCGGGGCTGATCGCGGCGGCCAAGGCGGATCATAAGGGGCGCACGGATGAGCACCCCTATGTCTGCCCGCTGCCGCCAGACCTGATGCCGCCGATCAGGATGGCGGAGACGGCCTGAGGGGGCTTTGCCCCCTTAACCCCCAGCAGGGGACAGGGTCCCCTGCACCCGCCATCAGGGGGGGTAGTTGAGAGGGGCGAAGCCCCTCTCAAGGGCAGGGCGCGCGGCTCAGCGGGCGTAGGCGTAGGGCCCGCCGCGCTCCAGCGCCCGGCGATAGGCGGGGCGGGACTGGATGCGCTCCAGCCACGCCGCCAGGCGGGGGCAGGCCGCGAGGCCGAAGCGGCTGGCGGCGGCCTCCACCGGGAAGCTCATCTGGATATCGGCGGCGGAGAAGCTGTCGCCGGCGAACCAGCCCTGTTCCAGCGCGGCCTCCATCAGGGCCAGGTTGTCGCTCACCTGCGGGCCGAGGAAGCCCTTCTCCACCCCGCGCGAGATGGCCCGGCCCAGCGGGCGCAGCAGGATGGGCAGTTGCGCCGGCAGGCGGCGCAGGATCAGCGTCATCACCAGCGGCGGCATCGCCGAGCCCTCGGCGAAATGCAGCCAGTAGCGGTAGCGCAGATGCGCCTCGCTCCCCGCCGCCGGGCGCAGGCGGCCGCCATCATGGCGGTCCAGGATGTATTCGAGGATGGCCCCCGTCTCCGCCACCGTGTGCGGCCCCTCGGTCAGCACCGGGGCGCGGCCCAGCGGGTGCACCGCGCGCAGCTCCGGCGGGGCGCGCATCGTCTTCGGGTCGCGCTGGTAGAGCTTCAGCGCATAGGGCACCTCCAGCTCCTCCAGCAGCCACAGCACGCGCTGGGAGCGGGAGTTGTTGAGGTGGTGGATCGTCAGCTCGCTCACAGGATCTTCGCCTCGAAGGGGGGGAGGAGGTCGGGCGCCTCGAATTCCAGCACCCAGAGATCGGGGTCGCGCTTCACCTGCCGCTCCACATAGGCCTCGGCCTGGGCTTCGGGCACCGGGTCCTTGCCGGTGCCGCGGACCCAGGCGGGGCGGCCCTCGCCATCGCGCGCCTGGCTCAGCACCATGCAGCCCGCCCGCCCGCGCAGCACGCAGAGGATGCCGCCCGAATCCGGGTCCCCCTTGCGCAGCACCATGCCAGGGCGGCCCGCTATGTCGGCCAGCCGCAGCGCCATCTGGGCCCAGAGCCCGGCCTTCACTTTCGCTTCCATGCCCGACAAGGTGACGCAGCCCGCGCCGCTTGCAAGGGGCTTGCAGAACCCCCCTTGCCCGGCGGCGCGCGGCGCGGCATCCACCCGCCAGGACACCCCGGGGAA
Organism: Roseomonas sp. GC11; assembly: GCF_024437745.1. Classification (GTDB taxonomy): domain Bacteria; phylum Pseudomonadota; class Alphaproteobacteria; order Acetobacterales; family Acetobacteraceae; genus Pseudoroseomonas. The sequence goes on from NZ_JANFNY010000001.1 coordinate 53,025, forward strand.
AGCCGCCCCGGGCAGGACGGGGGATGGTATGGCGGAACAGGTTCGGATGAGCGAGGGCCAGCGGGCCTATGAGGCGAAGCGCGCGGCCAAGGCCGGCGTCAGCCTGGAGAAGTGGCTGAGCATGAAGGCCCAGGAGCGCGACGCCCTGGCCAGCAAGGCCGCCCAGGCCGCCGCCGCCCCGAAGAAGCCGGGCTTCTTCGCCCGCCTCCTCGAAAAGGCCCAGAAGCCCATCTGATTTTTCCCGGGCTGCCGCGCGGCCCGGTGGGACTCCCATGTGGGTTTCCAAAGGCCTCAGGCCTTTGGTCGGGAGAGTTTGAGAGGGGCGAAGCCCCTCTCAAGAGTCCCCCGTGCGTTTCAAATCCCCTCCCCGCCGCCGGGGCGCCGGAAGCCCATGCGGGTGAGGGTGTCATCCCGCCGCCCCCAATGGTGCCAGAGCGCGGCGCCCGCATGCAGCGCCACCAGCAGGCCGAGCGCGAGCGCCAGCCTGGTGTGCAGGGTGGAGAGCAGCGGGGCCAGGGCGGCATTCTTCCCCACCGGGCTGGGGATGGGCAGCAGCCCGAAGGCCGCCAGCGGAAAGCCCCAGGCATTGGTCGCCATCAGCCCCACCAGCGGCAGGGCCAGCAGCAGCGCGTAGAGCGCGGCATGGGTGGCGAAGGCCAGGCGGGCCATGGCCGGCGGCAGCGGCGGGGTGATGGGCGGCGGCGGATTCCGCCAGCGCCAGAGCAGCCGCAGCAGGGTCAGCGTGAAAAGACTGATCCCAAAACTTTCATGCAGGTTATAAAGACGGAGCTTGAAGGCTTCGTCCTCCGGCGCGGCCCAGGCGAGCCACAGGCCGATCAGGCCGACCATCAGCAGGGCCAGGGCGGTGCCCCAGTGCAGCAGCCGGGCCGTGAGGGTGTAGCGCATGGGGGTTTCCTCCGATGGCCGATGATACACCGTTGATCGCCGCCCATGCGGATTGGAGCATGGACCCGCGCAAGCGCTGGGTCAGCATCGCGCGGCGGCGTGGGGGCGAATGGCGGGCCGAGGCGCCGCGCCCGGTGGGTGACCCCGCCGCCCTGGTGGCCGCCCTGCTGGCCGAGGGCGTGCCGGTGGTGCTGGGGCTGGACCTGCCGCTGGGCCTGCCGCGCGGCCATGCCGCCACCCGGCGCGAGGCGGATTTCCCTGCCTTCCTGCGCGGCCTGACGGGCAGCCCGGATTTCTTCCTGGTCAGCCCCACCCTGGCGACGGTGGGGCCGGAGCGCCCCTTCTACCCCGCGCGCGGCCTGCGCGGCATGACGCGCGCCGCCCATGCCGCGGCGCTGGGGCTGGCGGGGCCGGCGGCGCTGAACCGCTGGTGTGACCTCGCCACCCCTGAGCGCCCGGCCGGTGCCCCGCTGTTCTGGACGCTGGGCGCCAACCAGACGGGCAAGGCGGCGATCTCCGCCTGGCGGGACTGGCTGGCGCCGGCGCTGTCGGTGGGGGCGCCGCTGCGGCTCTGGCCGTTCCAGGGCGGGCTGCATGCGCTGCTCGCGCCGGGGCGGGCGGTGCTGGCGGAGGTCTACCCGGCCGAGGCGCTGCGCCATCTCGGCCTGCGCCTGTCGGGCAGCAAGCGCGTGCCGGAGGTGCGCCGCGCCGCCGCGCCGGAACTGCGCGCGGCGCTGGCCCGGCTGCGGGTGCGGGCCGGCGCGCCGCTGCGCCGGGCGATCGAGGAGGGCTTCGGGGCCGATGCCCCTGGTGAGGACCGTTTCGACAGCCTGCTGGGCCTGCTCTGCGTCGTGGCGGTGCTGGATGGCGCGCGGCCGGATTTCGTGCCGGATGATCCGTGGGTCCGCCGCTGGGAAGGCTGGGTGCTGGGGCAGACGGCGTTGCCGGAAGGCTGGGGGGATAAGATCCCCCCAGACCCCGCTTTCAGTTTGGAACTTCACTGATGGCGGGGTCCGGGGGGACCCTGTCCCCCCGGCCGGAGGGTCTGGGAGGGCGGAGCCCTCCCAGTTTTCTTTCCGTTTGGGTCTGGGAGGGCGGACCCTCCCAGGGAGGCGGTCACGCCGGCGTATACAGCCCCGCCGCCGTGGCAGCCTGGGTGGCGAGGGCCACGGAGAGGTCGAGCGTCGGCGTTTCCACCCCGGCCATGCGGGCCAGTTCCAGCGGCACGCGGAACAGGGCGTCGATTTCCATCGGCCGCCCCAGCTCCAGGTCCTGAAGAATGGAAGGCTTGTGCGCCAGCCTGGCCGAGGCGGTGAGGCGCTTCTCCAGGTCGAATTCGAAGCCCTGGCCGAGGGCGTCGGCGATGGCCATGGATTCCTGCATGGCCCGCTTGATGGCCGCGCGCACCGCCGGGTCCGCCAGCGTGCCGCCGATGCCCTGGCGCGAGAGGATGGTGAAGGGCCCTTGGGCGAGGTTGCCCATCAGCTTCATCCAGATCTCGCGGCGGATGGCCGGGGTGACCTCGCCGGAGATGCCGCCCCGGTTCAGCACATCGGCGATGGCCTGGGCGCGGGGGGAGGCGCTGCCATCCACCTCGCCCAGGATGACGCGGTTGTTCGCGTGCTCGACCTTGATCACCCCCGGCTCGGTGACGGTGCAGGCGGCATAGACCACGCCGCCCAGGGTGCGCTCCACGCCGATGGCCTGGCGGATGGCATCCCCCGGGTCCACGGCGGGCAGGCGGCGGCCATCCAGCGGCCCGCCATGGCGGTCGAAATACCACCAGGGGATGCCGTTCATCACGAAGGCCACCACCGTCCGCGGCCCGAGCAGCGGGGCGATAGCCTCCGCCACCTGGGGCAGGGCGGGGGCCTTGACGGTGACGATGACGGCATCCTGCGGCCCGAGCTCGGCCGCGGTGCCGGCGGCGACGTGGGCGGTGTGGGTGCCATCCGGCGCCACGGTGGTCAGGCCCTTCTCGCGGATGGCGGCGAGCTGGGCGCCGCGGGCGACGACACTGGTCTCCGCCCCGCCCATGGCCAGCCGCACCGCCACATGGCCGCCGATCGCCCCGGCGCCGAACACGCAGATCTTCATGGGATTTCTTTCAGTTTCTGGATGCCTCAGAGACCGTTTGAAAACCGATCGCCCGCTCTTGAGAGGGGCTTTGCCCCTCTCAAACTCTCCCCACCAAAGGCCTGAGGCCTTTGGAAACCCATTTGTCTGAATTTTAAACGGATGGCGGGTGCAGGGGACCCTGTCCCCTGCTGGGGGAGTTTGAGGGGGCAAAGCCCCCTCAAGGCCATAAGCGGCAAGGGTTTTCAAACAGACAGTCAGGCGGCCTGGCTCAGCAGGTCGAGCGCGATGCGGGAGAGAGCCTCGACCCCGGCCGGGATGCAGCCCTCATCCGGCTGGTAATCGGCATTGTGCAGGCGGTCGCTGCGGCCCGGCGCGGCGCTGCCGATGCCGAGCTGGAAGGCGGGGACGCGCTCGGCGAAGGCGGAGAAATCCTCCGAGCCCATGCTGGGCTGGCCTTCCACCAGCGCCTCCGCCCCGAACTGGGCGGCCAGCGAGCGCAGCGCGGGGTCCAGCACGCGGTCGCTGTTCACGAGCGGCGGCACCATGCGGCGGTATTCGAAGGTGGCGGAGACGCGCATCCCCGTCTCGATGCCCTGGATCAGGCGGCGGAGCGCGGCCTCGGCCGTGTCACGCGCCTCGGGGTGCAGGGTGCGGACGGTGCCCTTCAGGTGCACGCGCTCGGGGATGATGTTGTAGGTGGTGCCGCCGACCGACTGGCCGATGGTGACGACGGCCGGGTGCAGCGGCTTGACCTCGCGCGAGACGATGGTCTGCGCCTGGGTGACGAAATGCGCCGCCGCCACGATGGGGTCCACCGCCGCATAGGGGTGGGCGGCGTGGCCGGAGCGGCCGCGCAGCGTCAGGTCGAAGAGGTCGGAGGCGGCGAGGCAGGCGCCGCGCACGAAGCCGAAGCGGCCGACAGGCGTCTCCGGATGGTTGTGGAAGCCCAGCGCGAGGTCGATGCCCTCGGCCGCGCCCTCGGCGATCATGGCGGCGGCGCCCTGGAGGGTTTCCTCCGCCGGCTGGAAGACGAGGAGGATGCGCCCGGCCAGGCGCGGCGCCAGCTCCTTCAGGATGGCGGCGGTGCCGAGCAGGGTGACGGTGTGGATGTCATGGCCGCAGGCATGCATCTTCCCCGGCACGGTGGAGGCGTAGGGCAGGCCCGTCTCTTCCTGGATGGGCAGGGCGTCCATGTCGGCGCGGATGGCCAGCGTCGGGCCGGGGCGGCCGCCCTCGATCACGCCCAGCACGCCGGTGCGGCCCACGCCGGTGCGGTGGGGGATGCCGAGGCGGGTGAGCTCGGCGGCGACGAGGCCGGCGGTGCGGACCTCCTCGAAGGCGAGCTCTGGATTCGCATGGATGTCGCGGCGCAGGGCGATGAGCTGCGGGGCGAGGCTGGCGGCGGCCTGGCGGAGCGGGCCGGCGGGGTCATTGAACAGAAATTCACTCGTCATGGCGTTGGGGATCCCGATCGCGTTGTGAACGGCGCATGAAGAGTTTTTTTATTGCGCCGCACAAAAATGAACTTTTGGTAAGTAAATGATGCTGCCTTGCCGGCGGCCATTCCCGTGCCATAGGTTGCCTCGCATTCCGCTGAAGGGGGAGGGGTGGAAAGTGGAAACACGCTGCAGATGGCCTGGCCTTAGGACCGGCTGCCCGCATGGCGTGGCCACGGCGGTTCCATCCTGACACAGGGGGGCCCTGGCAGTTGCTGGGTGGGGCCCTGGGCAACGGCTGATCGCTGGATCGGTGGCCGCGGTGCAAGCCGCGGCTTTCGTTGTCGGAAGTAGAGGGGCGCGTGCCTGCCGCACGCGGGGTTCAAGAAGGGATCGGCATGAGGATCAACGCAAAAGACCTCGCCTCAGGCCTGCTGCTGGTGTTGTTCGCAGCGGTCGGGTTGTGGCTGAACATGGAGCACACGCTGGGCTCGGCGCGCCGCATGGGGCCGGGCTACATGCCGATGCTGGTGTTCTGGCTGGAGCTGGGCCTGGGGGGGATCGTGCTCGCGGCCTCCTTCTTCGGCGGGCTGGACCCGCTGGAGAAGTGGACGAAGCTGGACTTCACCACGCTGCTGGTCGGATCGGGCGCCACGCTGGTGGCCTATCCGCTGCTGGCGGCCATGCCGGCCCTTTCGGCCAACTGGTACGCGCTCGGCATCGCCATGGCGATCGGCTTCGCCGTGCTGGCGGTCAGCCCGGGCTGGCGGAAACTGGCCCTGGTGCTGCTGGGGATGGTGCTGTTCGGCATCCTGCTGGAGCAGGGTGGCCTGTTCGTCGCCATCACCGCCATGGTCATCGTCGCCGCCCTGGCGGATCCCGATCATCGTCCGCTCGGCGTCGCCGGCTGCGTGGTGTTCCTGCTGGCGCTGTGCTGGTGGGTGTTCATCCACGAGCTCGACATCCGCGTGAACGTGCTGCCGACCTTCTGAGGGCGCGGAGACACCATGGACCTGCTTTTGAGCAATCTGGCGCATGGCTTCGGCGTTGCGCTCAGCTTCGACAACCTGCTCTTCGCGCTGCTCGGCGCGCTGATCGGCACGGCCATCGGCGTGCTGCCGGGCATCGGCCCGGTGGCGACGATCTCGCTGCTGCTGCCGATCACCTTCGGCCAGCCGGCCACCACCGCCATCATCATGCTCGCCGGCATCTACTACGGCGCGCAGTATGGCGGCTCGACCACCGCCATCCTGCTGAACCTGCCCGGTGAGGTCTCCTCCGTGGTGACCACGCTGGAGGGCTACAAGATGGCGCGCAATGGCCGCGCCGGCGCGGCGCTGGCCATCTCGGCGCTCGGCTCCTTCTTCGCCGGCTCGGCCGCCACCATCCTGGTCGCCGCCTCCGGCCCGCTGCTGACGGAGGTCGCCCTTTCCTTCGGCCCGGCGGACTACTTCTCGCTGATGCTGCTCGGCCTCATCATCTCGGCCGTGCTGGCGCAGGGCTCGGTGCTGAAGTCGGTGGCGATGGTGGTGCTGGGTGTCGCGCTCGGCCTCGTCGGCACGGATGTGCAGACCGGCCAGCAGCGCTTCACCTTCGGCATCCCCGACCTGTCGGACGGGCTGAACTTCGCCGCCATCGCCATGGGCGTCTTCGGCATCGGCGAGATCATCCTGAACCTCGAGAACCCCGAGGTCCGCAGCGTCCTCTCCACCAAGGTCGGCAGCCTGTTCCTGACCAAGGAAGAGTGGAAGCGCGCGACGCCGGCGGTGCTGCGCGGCACGGTGATCGGCTCCGTCCTCGGCATCCTGCCGGGCGGCGGCGCGGCGCTGGCCTCCTTCGGCTCCTACATGATGGAGCGCAAGATCTCGAAGGGCCGGCATGAGTTCGGCAATGGCGCCATCGAGGGTGTCGCCGGTCCCGAGGCCGCCAACAACGCGGCGGCGCAGACCAGCTTCATCCCGCTGCTGACGCTCGGCATCCCCTCCAACGCCGTCATGGCGCTGATGGTGGGCGCGCTGATCATCCAGGGCATCCAGCCCGGCCCCCGCATGGTGGAGGCCCAGCCGGACCTGTTCTGGGGCCTGATCTGCTCCATGTGGATCGGCAACGTCATGCTGCTCGTCATCAACCTGCCGCTGATCGGCATGTGGGTGAAGCTGCTGCAGGTGCCCTACAAGTACATGTACCCGGCGATCCTCACCTTCTGCGCGATCGGCGTGTACTCCATCAACAACAGCGTCTTCGACGTCTACCAGACGGTGTTCTTCTCCGTCCTCGGCTACGTCTTCGCCAAGCTGAAGATGGAGCCGGCGCCGCTGCTGGTGGGCTTCGTGCTCGGGCCCATGATGGAGGAGCATCTGCGCCGCGCCATGCTGCTCTCGCGCGGCGACCCGACGGTCTTCGTCGAGCGGCCGATCTCCGCCGTGCTGCTCGCGGTGGCCGCCCTGGCGCTGGGCCTGATGCTGCTGCCCGGCATGCGCAAGAAGAAGGAAGCGGCGATGGCGGGCTGAGCCCGCCCCACCGCCCACCCCCGCTTCCCGCCGGCGGCCCCGCCAATGGGGCTTTCGGCGGGGCTTCCGGCGGGGCTTTCGCGAAGCCGCCCCGGCCTTCCGGCCCGGGCGGCTTTTCTTTTACCCGCCTTCGCCTATCCTCCCGCCGCAAAGAGCGTCAGTCATGGAGTGGTCGATGGGCGAGAGGGATCAGCGGCGGATTGTTCCCGTCATTCTGTGCGGGGGCACTGGCAGCCGGCTGTGGCCGCTCTCGCGGGAGGGCTTCCCGAAGCAGTTCTGGCCCCTGCTGTCGCGCCAGACGATGCTGCAGGATACGGCGTCGCGGGCCCAGGGGCCGGGCTTCGCGCCCCCGCTGGTCATCAGCAACCAGGCGCACCGCTTCCTGGTGGCCGAGCAGCTGCGGGCGATGCAGGGGCCGGAGCCGCGCATCGTGCTGGAGCCGGTGGCGCGCAACAGCGCCCCCGCCATCGCCGCCGCCGCCCTGCTGGCGCATGAGAGCGACCCGCAGGACGTGCTGTGGCTGATGGCCGCCGATGCCGCCATCAGCGATACCGAGGCGCTGCACGCCGCGCTGGAGCAGGCGGCGGCGGCGGCGCGGGCGGGGCATATCGTCGCCTTCGGCATGCAGCCCACCGCGCCCGAGACGGGCTATGGCTATATCGAGACCGGCGCGCCGCTGGCGGGGGTGCCGGGCGTCTCCGCCATTGCCCGCTTCGTCGAGAAGCCGGATGCCGCGCGCGCGGCGGAATTCCTGGCCGGCGGCCGCCATCTGTGGAATTCCGGCATGTTCGTGGCCACCGCCGCCACGCTGCTGGGCGAGCTGGAGCGCCTCGCGCCGGAACTGCTGGAGGCCGTCCGCGCCGCCGTGCAGGGGGCGACGCGCGACCTCGACTTCATCCGCCTCGACCCCGCCGCCTTCGCCCGCGCGCCGGACATCTCCATCGACTACGCGGTGATGGAGAAGACGGACCGCGCCGCGGTGGTGCCGGCCTCGCTCGGCTGGTCCGATGTCGGCTCCTGGGCCGCGCTGTGGGAGGTCTCGCCCAAGGATGCCCGGGGCAATGTGACGCAGGGGCCGGTGGCGCTGCAGGGCGCCCGCAACTGCTATGTCCGCAGCGAGGGCATCCTGGCCGGCGTCGTCGGCCTGGAGGATGCCGTCCTGGTGGTGACGGATGATGCCGTGCTGGCCATGCACCGCGACTGCGCGCAGGATGTGAAGAAGCTGCTGGAGCAGCTCAAGGCGCAGCGCCGCCCCGAGGCCACCGAGCACCGGCGCATGTACCGCCCCTGGGGCCATTATGAGGGCCTGATCAAGGGCGACCGCTTCCAGGTGAAGAAGATCCTGGTCAAGCCCGGCCACAAGCTCTCGCTCCAGAAGCATCACCACCGGGCCGAGCATTGGGTGGTGGTGGCCGGCACGGCGATCGTCGAGCGCGATGCCGAGCGGATCATGCTGCGGGAGAATGAATCCATTTATCTGCCGCTCGGCTGCGTCCACCGCCTGGAGAATCCGGGCATGATCCCGCTCACGCTGATCGAGGTGCAGTCCGGTTCCTACCTGGGCGAGGACGACATCGTCCGCTTCGAGGACACTTATGGCAGGGCCTGACTGACGAAAGGCGGGGGCTGAAGGCAGGGGGCGGAAGGCGAGGTCGGGGGGGGGGATCCTATCCCCCCGGCGGGGTTGCCAGGGGGGCGGAGCCCCTGGCCCTGTCCCGCACCTCGCGCGCGCTGATCCCGGCCTCCCGCAGCGCCGCCAGGGTCGGCGCCCCATCCCGCTTGGACAGTCTTTTCCCATCCGTCCCCAGCAGCAGCCCGTGGTGGCAGTAGCGTGGCGCCCGCCACCCCAGCAGCGCCTGCAACAGCCGGTGCAGCTCCGCCGCCGGCGCCAGATCCTCCGCCCGCGTCACCAGCGTCACCCCCTGCACCGCGTCGTCATGGGTGACGCAGAGATGATAGGAGGCCGGGGTATCCTTGCGCGCCAGCACCACATCGCCGAACTGCGCCGGGTCGCAGCGGCGGCGCGTGCCGTGCTCGATGCGGGAGAGCCAGCGCGGCGCGTGGGCCAGGGCCGCCGCCATGTCGAGCCGCAGCGCATAGGGCTGGCCGCTGGCGATGCGCGCCTCCCGCTCCCGCGCCGGGAGCCGCCGGCAGGTGCCGGGATAGAGCAGCCCGTCCGGCCCGTGCGGGGCATGGCCGATGGCCGCCACCTCGCGCGCGATGTCGGCGCGGGTGCAGAAACAGGGGTAGAGCAGCCCCATCCCTGCCAGCCGGTCCAGCACGGCGCGGTATTCGGCCATATGCTCCGACTGGCGGCGCACCGGCCCGTCCCAGTCCAGCCCCAGCCAGGCGAGGTCCTCCAGGATGCCCGCGGTGTATTCGGGGCGGCAGCGCAGCGGGTCGATATCCTCGATGCGCAGCAGGAAGCGCCCGCCCGCGCGCCGCGCCGCCTCCCAGGCCAGGAGGGCGCTGTGGGCATGGCCCAGATGGAGGCGCCCGGTCGGGCTGGGGGCGAAGCGCGTCACAGGTGTTGCGGCCATCGGCTTTCGCGCGTAGCGGAGGGAGCGGCATCACAGCAAGGGGGAGCCGCATGGCCGCGTTGGATGGACCGCGTTGGGGCCCGCAATCCGGGGGCGCGCCGAAGCTCATCGTCTTCCTGCTGCACGGCTATGGCGCGGATGGGAACGACCTGATCGACCTCGCCCCGCATTGGGGGCGGGCGCTGCCGGAGGCCCTGTTCATCGCCCCGCACGCGCCGCATCCCTGCGAGGCCGGGCCTTATGGCCGGCAGTGGTTCAGCCTGGCCGACCGCCGCCCGGCGCCGATGCTGGCCGGGGCGCAATCCGCCCGCCCGCTGCTGGATGCGCTGATCGCCCGCGAATGCGCCGCCGCCGGCCTGCCGGAAAGCGCGGTGATGCTGATGGGCTTCAGCCAGGGCGCCATGATGGCCCTCTTCACCGGGTTGCGCCGCCGCACCGCCCCGGCCGGCCTCCTGGCCTATTCCGGCCGGCTGATCGGCGAGGAGCTGCTGGCCACCGAGATGGCGCACCGCCCGGAGGTGCTGCTGGTGCATGGCGAGGCGGATGAGGTGGTGCCGGTGCAGGCCAGCCACACCGCCGAGGCCGCGCTCCAGGCCCAGGGCGTGCCGGTGGAGTCGCTGTGGTGCCCGCGCCTGGGCCATGGCATCGACGATGCCGGGCTGACCGCCGGGGCGTTGTTTTTGCAGCGCAACGCGGCGCGGATCGGCGCGGGGGCGTGACAGAGCCGTGAAACCCGTGTGGCCGGTTCTTGCACCGGCCGCGCGGGGCTGGCATGAATCGGGCCGCACACCGGCGGCGCCACGATATCTGGGGCCCGCCCGCCCGGTCCGGCCCCAGCGGTTGAGGCGCGCAGCTTGAAAGGAGCGGCGCTTGCCTGACGGGATGTCTGCGGGAAGCCAGGGCGGCGGCGCTGCCGGGCACTTCCCGGCCTTGGTGCTGAACGCGGATTTCCGTCCGCTGTCCTATTTTCCGCTGTCGCTGTGGTCCTGGCAGGATGCGGTGAAGGCGGTGTATCTCGACCGTGTCTCCGTGCTTTCGGAATACGACATGGCGGTGCGCTCACCTCGCCATACCATCCGCCTGCCGAGCGTGATCGCGCTGCGCGACTACATCCCCGCGGCGCGGCGCCCGGCCTTCACGCGCTTCAACGTTTTCCTGCGTGACAGCTTCGCCTGCGTCTATTGCGGCGATGAGCGCCCCACCCACGAGCTGACCTTCGACCATGTCATCCCGCGCAGCCGCGGCGGGCGGACCAGCTGGGAGAATGTCGTCACCGCCTGCGGGCCCTGCAACCTGCGCAAGGGGTCGAAGCTGCCGGCGGAAATCCGCATGTTCCCGCGCTGCACGCCCCGGCAGCCGACAAGCTGGGAATTGCAGGAGAACGGCAGGATGTTCCCGCCAAACTATCTGCATGAAAGCTGGCGGGATTATCTCTACTGGGACTCCGAACTAGAAGGCTGATTTTTCTTTCAGGCTGCCGCTTTTCTTTCAGGCTGCCGCCGTCTCCCGGCGCGGCGGGACTCTTTTTTCAGGCTGCCGCCATCTCCCGGCGCGGCGGGACGCTGAACTGAAAAAGTTTTTTGGTTCTTTTTTCCAAAAAAGAACATTTCTTTTTCTCTTATGCCAGTTCCACCAGCCGCTCCACCCCGCGCGCATCCGCCAGCACGGCGGCCAGTTCGGCGCGGGAGAGGCTGCGCTGTGCGTCCTCCAGATTGGCCGCTTCCTCCAGCTTCGCCAGCCCGACCAGCAGGGCGGGGTCGAAGGGGTCCAGCCGCGGGCGGCGCGGCGGTGGCAGCATGGCGCGGTGCCCGGCCAGCAGGGCCTCGTCCCGCAGCAGTTCGGGCAGCGTCACCGGCGGGCGGGCGGCCAGCTCGGCCTGAAGCTGGCGGGCGCGGGCCAGGGCGGCGGGGGTGGCGCGCTCCTCCGGCGTCCACAGCAGGCCGAGGCGGCGCAGGCCCAGGCCGAGATCGCGCCGCGCCGTCAGCGCCGCCAGGGGGATGGCCAGGGCCAGCCCCAGCACCACGGGCGACATCCACAGCGCCAGATAGGGCGAGACCGCCCAGGCCGCCGCGCCAAAGACCAGCCCGAACAGCGTGTGCCTCCAGTAGAGCCGCGCCACCTGGGCGAAGGGCAGGCTGCCATCGTCGCGCCGCTGCGCGTTCCAGCCGGAATCCCGGCCGAGCAGGATGGAGACCATGTCCACCGACTGCGTCAGCATCGTCACCGGCGCCAGCAGCCCGGCCAGCAGCGTCTCCACCAGCAGGGAGAGGAAGGCGCGGATCATGCCGCCGCTGCCGCGCCGGTCCAGCGGGTGGCGCAGCAGGGCGAACCAGGCCATCAGCTTTGGCACCAGCAGCAGCGCCATGGTGCCGATGAAGACCCACATGGCGCGCACCGGGTCCACCACCGGCCATTCGGGGAAGAGGCTGGGGCCGGCGGGGAAGTATTCCGGCCGGATGAAGCGCGCCTGGATGGCCAGCAGCACGCCGGCCAGCAGGAAGACCAGCCAGACCGGTGCCGTGATGTAGCTGCCGATGCCCGTCAGCAGGTGCAGCCGGCTGACCCAGTGCAGCCCGCGCGCCGGCAGCACCGCGGCGTGCTGCAGGTTGCCCTGGCACCAGCGGCGGTCGCGGATGGCGAGGTCCATCAGCGAGGGCGGGCTTTCCTCGTAGCTGCCGCGCAGCCAGGGCACCATGTGCACCGCCCAGCCGGCGCGGCGCAGCAGCGCGGCCTCGACGAAGTCATGGCTGAGGATATGCCCGCCGAAGGGCCTGCGCCCTGGCAGTTCCGGCAGCCCGGCGGCGGCGGCGAAGGCGGCGGTGCGGATGATGGCGTTGTGGCCCCAGTAATTGCCTTCCGAGCCATGCCACCAGGCGATGCCCTCGGCGATCAGCGGGCCATAGACCCGCCCGGCGAATTGCTGCATCCGCGCGAAGAGCGTGTTGCCCCCGGCGATGATGGGCAGGGTCTGGATCAGCCCCACATCCGGGTGGCGTTCCATCGCATCGGCGAGGCGGAGGATGATATCGGCCTCCATCACGCTGTCGGCGTCGAGCACCAGCATCTGCGGATAGGCGCCGCCCCAGCGCCGCACCCATTCGGCGATGTTGCCGGCCTTGCGCTCGATATTCTTCGGGCGGCGGCGGTAGAAGAGGCGCGGCGGCGCGCCGAGCTGCGCCGCGAGGCGGCCATGCAGGGCGAGGAAGGCGGCCTCCTCCGCCACCCAGGCTTCGGGCTGGGTGGTGTCGCTCAGGATGAAGGTGTCGAAGCGGTCCAGCGCCCCGGCGGCGGCGAGGGATTCCTGCATCGCCTGGAGCCCGGCCATGATGCGCGCCGGGTCCTCGTTGTAGCAGGGCATCAGCAGGGCGGTGCGGCTGGCGGGCAGGGGGGGCGGGCCATTTGGGGCGATGCCGAGGCGCCGGTCCGGCCCGAGCAGCAGGCGCAGGAAGCCGCAGGTGGCGCTGGTGAAGGACAGCGCGATCCAGCCGAAGAGCACGACGAACAGCCCCAGCACCACGGCCTGGAGTGGCGTCGGCCGGCCGCTGTTCAGCACCAGCCACATCTCGCGCGTGGCGAAGGCGGTGAGCAGGATGGCGCCGCCGATCACCACCAGCCGCCGCAGCCAGAGCCCCCCCGGGCTGGATGGCAGGCGCCCGGGTATGGTGGTGCTGGCGCTCCGCGCCGGGGCCGCGCGGAGGTCCTGCACCGGCATGTCCAGCGGTGCCTCGGGCGGCAGGTGCGCGGGCATCGGCCCGCCAGGGCCGGGTGCCATGGCGGCGGCAGGGGCGGCGGCAGGGGCAGGGGCGGGGGTTGGGGCGGGGCGTGCCGCCGTGGCCGGGTTCAGGCCGTCCATCGGTAGAGCAGGGTTTCCGCCGCCGCCTCCCCATTGGCCTTCAGCACGGCGCGCAGTTCCACCTCGCGCGCATCCGCCGGGAACAGCTCGAAGCTGAGGCGCCAGCCGCCCGTCTCCGGATTGCGCTGCGCCACCGGGTTGCGGATCTCGCCGCGGCTGGCGGTGACGGCCAGCTCCGGCTTCGCCTCGGCCGGCAGGGCGTCGAGCGCGCCGCCCTGCGCCTCCAGCACGAAGAGCCGCCCGCCCTGCGCCGCCGCGGCACCGGAGCGCGCGGCGAGGATGCGGCCCGTCTCCGGGTTGCCCGGTGCCTCGTCGCACCAGTGCAGGCGGTAGACATAGCGGTATTCGCCCTTGGCCTTCAGCGGCTCCTTCGGGCGCCAGAAAGCCACGATGTTGTCATGGATCTCCCCCTGGGTGGGGATTTCCACCAGATGCACCGCGCCCTCGCCCCAGTCGCCGATCGGCTCCACCCAGAGGCTCGGGCGCTTCTCGTAGCGCGCCTCCAGATCCTCATAGGCGGCGAAGTCGCGGCGGCGCTGCATCAGGCCGAAGCCGCGCGGATTGGCATCGCCAAAGACCGAGACCTGGAGGTCGCGCGGGTTGTTCAGCGGGCGCCAGAGCCGTTCCCCCCGGCCGGAGAGCATCAGCAGCCCGTCGGAATCATGCACGGCCGGGCGCCAGTCGTCGCGCCCGTCGCGGTTGAGGGGGGAGAACCAGAACATGCTGGTCAGCGGCGCGATGCCCGGCGCCGCCATGTCCACGCGCGGGAAAACCGTCGCTTCCACATCGAACACCGTGTCGCGCCCGGGGCGGATGGCGAAGCGGAAGGCGGCGGTGCAGGAGGGGCTGTCGAGCAGCGCGTGGACGTTGATGGCATTCACCCCCTCGCGCGGGCGCTCCACCCAGAAGGCGCGGAAGACGGGGAATTCCTCCCCCTTCGGGTCGGCGGTGCCGATGGCCAGGCCACGGGCGGAGAGGCCGTAGATCTGCCCGCGCGCCACGGCGCGGAAATAGCTGGCGCCGAGGAAGGCGCAGACCTCGTCATAATAGTCCGGGCGGTTGAGCGGGCCATGCAGGCGGAAGCCGGCGAAGCCCATCTCCTCCTGGGCCGGGCGGTCCATGCCCTGGAAGTCGAACAGTTCGGTGCTGTAGCGCAGGGGGCGGGCCATGCCGCCGGCCACCTCGTACATCTCGATGCGTGGCCGGTAGAGGAAGCCGCGGTGGAAGAGCTGCATCTGGAAGGGCAGCCCGTCCGCCCGCCACAGCGCCTGGGCGGGGCGATAGCGGATATTGCGGTACTGGTCGTAGCTCAGCTCGGCCAGCGGCTTCGGCAGGCTCTCGGGTGGCGCCTTGTAGGGCTGCTGCGCCAGGCTGCGCGCCATCTCGCGCAGCAGCCCGGCATCGAAGCGGGTTTCCTCCGGCCCGGCGGCATGGGCCGCGGAGATGTGGGCCGTCTCCTCCGCCAGGAAGACGGTGGACAGCGACAGGGCTGCGAGCAAGGCATCGCGGCGGTTCACGGTGGTCATACTCCCCCTCAGGCGGCGTCGGGCGAACGCGGGCGGCGGGCTTTCGGTTGCGCCTGCCGCCGCGCTGCCGCTTCGGTGCCGTCAGAGAGGGGGGTGATTGCGGCGCCAATGGGCCGCGACGATGGCCGCCTTCAGTCGACGGCGGAGAAGCTGCCATCCTCACCGAGACGTGAGAGGATGCCGCTGCGGATATCGAAGGAACCGCCATGCAGGGTGAGCGTGCCCGCCGCCACGCGGCTGGCCACCCAGGGGAAGCTCATCAGGTTGCGCAGCGAGAGCTTCACCGTCTCCAGCTCGCAGGTGGCCTGGGCCTCGGCGGAATCGGCGGCGACGCATTCCAGGGTGCGGCGGCGCGCCTCGGCGGCGATGCCGTTCATCCAGGGCGCCACGAAATCCTGCGCCCCCGGCGGGAAGCCGCGCAGCAGCGCCTGCACGCCGCCGCACATGGCATGGCCGAGCACGATGATGCGCGGCACCTGCAGCACGCAGACGGCGAATTCCAGCGCCGCGCTGGTGCCGTGGTAGTCGCCATCCGGGTTGTAGGGCGGCACCAGGTTGGCGACGTTGCGGACGATGAACAGCTCCCCCGGCGCGGCGTTGAACACCATGCCCGGGTCCACCCGGCTGTCGGAGCAGGAGATCACCAGCGCCCGGGGGCTTTGCCCCTCGCGCGCCAGGGTCTGGAACAGGCGGCGGCGCTCCGGCCAGACTTCCTCGCGGAAGCGGCGATAGCCGGCGAACAGGTCCTCCAGGGCACCGGGCTGGTTTCCGGGCTGGGGATCGGCGGGGTCGGTCATCGGGGCTCTCCTTCCGGCGGGCGGATTTAGGAAAGCCGTGACGCGTTTCACAGGGGCGTGACAGAGAGGATATCGCGCCGCAATGAATTTCCGGCGCGGTGGCGGCCCGCCTCAGGTTCGCCGCAGCTGGCGCAGCATCTCCGGCGGCAGGCCCTCGGTGGGCGGCGCGGGGGGGGTGGCGCCCGGCGTGGTGTCGGGCGCGGGCGTCTCCTGGCGCAGATGCGCCACCACCGTGCCGGAGAACTCGCCCATGATCCGCGCCAGATTCTCCATATGCTCGGCCTTGTGCGCGGTCAGCATCTGCACGCTGAGGAGCTGGCCCTCGACGGTGGTGGCACAGGTCAGGTCGCGCAGCACATTCTCCTGCCGGCGCGCGCGCACATCGATGCAGTGCAGCAGCGGCACCGTGCTGCCCCTGCGGTTGACCGAGAAATCCGGCCCGCGCTCCACCGTCATGCCCGGCTGGGCACCGGCCAGCAGGAAGAAGCCCATGGACTGGGCCTGGAGCCAGCGGGCGATCTCGGGGGTGGCCGGGCCTTCCGCCGCCCCGGCCGCCAGGCTGCCACGCAGGCTGATGCGGATATCCGGCCCGCTCTGGCGGAAGCGGTATTGCAGCACGACCCCGCCCTGGGGTGCCGCTTGGGCCGGCAGGGCCTGGATGCCATCGGGCTGCACGGTGAAGCCCGTGACCTCGGTGGGCAGGCGTTGCAGCAGGATGTGGCGATGCTGCTGCCCCCTGGGATCCCGTTGCTCCGCGGCACAGCCCGCTGCCAGCAGCGGCAGCAGCAACAGGGCGGTCAGGCGAGGCGGCATGGCAGGCGGGTCCGGCAGGAAAGGCCCGCCATCATGCCCGCGAAACGAGGAGCACGCCAGCATGGCCGCCCTGTCCTGTCCCCCTGGCCGGCGGCAGAACCTCATCAGGCATCACGAACGGATGGGTTTCCAAAGGCCTCCGGCCTTTGGTGGGGAGAGTTTGAGAGGGGCGAAGCCCCTCTCAAGACCACGCGTGACGCTCTCCCCGCGCCTCTCAGCCGCGCCGCCGCGCGCCCCACAGGGCCAGCCCGCCCAGGCCCAGCGCGTAGATCAGGTTCATCCCCGCCATCGAGACGGGCAGGCCGGGGATCAGGTAGGTCGGTTCATCGCAGGGCTTGGCCGGGCGCAGATCCATGCCCTTCAGCAGGTCATCCACGCTGGTGGCGCCGCCGGCGCTGGGGGCGGAGCAGCTCGGCAGCGGGGAGGGCCACCACTTCGCCTCCACCCCCACATGCACCACGGCCACGGCGCCGGAGGCCAGGATGGCCAGCCCCGCCAGGGCCAGCATCAGCCGCCGCGGCAGCACCAGGGCGAGCAGCGCCAGCGCCGCCCCCGCCCAGTAGGGCCAGCGCTGCAGCAGGCAGAGGGCGCAGGGGTTCAGCCCGCCCCAGCGTTCCGAGGCCATGGCCAGGAGCGGAGCGGCGGCGGCCAGTGCGGCCACCACGAGCGGAAGGGGTATCACGTCAGCGGCGTCACTCTTCGGTGGGGTCGAGCATCTGGTCCATGGCGCGGGAGGGCTCGGCGCAGCCGGCGCGGCCCATCACCCGGGCCGGCACCCCGGCCACCGTCACCCCGGAGGGCACCGGCTTCAGCACCACCGAACCGGCGGCGATGCGCGCGCAGGCGCCCACCTCGATATTGCCCAGCACCTTCGCCCCGGCGCCGATCAGCACGCCATGGCGGATCTTCGGATGGCGGTCCCCGCCCTCCTTGCCGGTGCCGCCCAGCGTCACCCCCTGGAGGATGGAGACGTCATCCTCGATCACCGCCGTCTCGCCGACGACGAGGCCGGTGGCGTGGTCGAGGAAGATGCCGCGGCCGATCCGCACCGCCGGGTGGATATCCGTCTGGAACACCACGGAGCTGCGCGACTGCAGCCAGAGGGCGAGGTCCCGCCGCCCCTCATGCCACAGCACATGCGCCAGCCGGTGCGCCGCCAGGGCGTGGAAGCCCTTGTAGTAGAGCAGCGGCTCCAGCGCCCGGCAGGTGGCCGGGTCGCGGTCCACCACCGCCATGATGTCGCTGCGCACCGCCTCGCGCAGCGCCGGGTCTTCCTCCAGCGCGCGCTCCAGGCTGCGGCGCAGCAGGGCGGAGGGGATGTCCGCATGGTCCAGCCGGTCCGCCACCCGGCTCGCCAGGGCGGATTCCAGCGTGCCGTGCTGCAGCACGGCGGCATGCAGGAAGCCCGACAGTTCCGGCTCGCGCAGCGCCGCCGCCTCCGCCTCCTGCCGGATGCGGGACCAGACGGGGTCGAGCACCTCCGGCGCCTCGCGCGGCGGGGTGGGGTAGGGCAGGGCCTGGTTCATCGCGGGGGCTCCTTCGCGCGGCCGGCACCCGCCGGGGTGGGTGTCGGGAGGATACCTTGTCCGCCACGGCCGCCGGGTCAAGCGCCAGGGCGGCTGGACCGGCTGGCGCCCCGCGCATAGCGTGCCACCACAGGGGCCACCACAGGGGCCACCGCAAGGAAGGAAGCACGCCATGCGAATCATCTGGGGCCGCGCGAACAGCAGCAATGTCATGAAGCTGCTCTGGTTCTGCGCCGAGACCGGGCTGCCTTACGAGCGGCGCGACGCCGGCGGCGCCTTCGGCCGCACGCAGGAGCCGGCCTACAAGGCCATGAACCCCATGTCCCTCGTCCCCGTGCTGGAGGAGCCGGATGGCTGGGCGCTGTGGGAGAGCAACAGCATCCTCCGCTATCTCGGCGCCACCACCGCCGAGGGCGCGGGCCTCTACCCCGCCGCGCCGCGCCGCCGCGCCGCCATCGAGCGCTGGATGGACTGGCAGCTGGCGCATCTCTCCCAGCCCATGACCACCCTCTTCTTCACCCATGTCCGCATCCCTGAGCCGGAAC
This sequence comes from Roseomonas sp. GC11, assembly GCF_024437745.1. Lineage (GTDB taxonomy): Bacteria > Pseudomonadota > Alphaproteobacteria > Acetobacterales > Acetobacteraceae > Pseudoroseomonas. The sequence continues at coordinate 71,556 of NZ_JANFNY010000001.1, forward strand.
GCGACTGGGATGCCGCCGAGGCCGCCCGCCAGAAGGCCGCCAGCCTCTGGGCGCTGCTCGACCACCAGTTGCAGGCCACCCCCTTCGCCGAGGGCGAGGCCCTGACCCTGGCCGATATCGCCCTTGGCCCCTTCATCCACCGCTGGTTCGCCCTGCCGATCGAGCGCCCGGACCTGCCGGCGCTGCGCCAGTGGTATGAGCACCTCTGCGAACGCCCCGGCTACGCCACCCATATCCGCATCCCGATGACCTGACCCCCCCGTGACGCGGCCGCCCTGTTACGCTATGTCATGAACACCGCGCGCGAGAGTGGCGGAACGGTAGACGCAGACGACTCAAAATCGTCCGACCTCAGGTCATGCGGGTTCGAGTCCCGCCTCTCGCATTTTTCTGTCAGCTGCCGGTCAGGGCCGGGACGGCGGGCGCCTCACTCAGCCGGGGCGCTCCGGCCCAGGGTTGCGGGCTGCTCCCTCCCAACCGCCCGGCCGGCCCCCTCCAGCGTCCCGCCTCCCCACCCGACAGCGGCAGCCCGAAAAATTAACGGTCGGTGAGGCGGAGTTCGATGCGGCGGTTGCGGGCCAGGGCGTCGGGGGCGTCGCCGGTGTCGATCGGCTGGTATTCGCCGAAGGCGGTGGCGGCGACGCGGTTGGGCGGCAGCCCCTCATTGATCAGGAACTGCGCCACGGCGATGGCGCGGGCGGCCGAAAGCTCCCAGTTCGAGGCATAGCGGGCGCCGGGGCGCAGCGGGCTGCGGTCCGCATGGCCATCGACGCGCAGCACCCAGGCCAGGTCGGCGGGGAAGCGGCGGCTGACCTCGAGGAGGATCTGCGCCAGGGCGCGCAATTGCTGCTGCCCGGCGGCGGAGAGATCGGCACCGCCCACGGGGAAGAGCACCTCGCCCTGGAAGACGAAGCGGTCCCCCACGATGCGCACCTCCGGCCGGTCGCCCAGCACGTCGCGCAGGCGGCCGAAGAAATCGCTGCGGTAGCGCTGGAGTTCCTCGACGCGCGCGGCCAGGGCGGCGTTCAGCCGCTGGCCGAGCTGGGTGATCTGCGCCTCCTTGTCGCGGCCGGCCTGCTCCTCGGCGTCGAGCAGGGCGGAGATGCGGGCCAGTTCGGCGCGCAGCTGGGTCACCTGCTGGGTGAGCAGCGCCACCTGGGCGCGGGCGCTCTCGGCGAGGCGGGCATGCTCGCCGCTGGTGGCCTCGGCGCGGCGCTGGGCCTCGGCGGCGGCGGTGGCGGCGGCCTCGGCGGTGCGGCGGCCGGCGGTGGCCTCGGTGGCGCTGGCCTCGGCGGACTGGCGGCGGGCGGCCTCGGCCTGGGCCAGCGCCTCGGCGGCGCTGCGCGCGCGCTCCTGCTCCCCGGCGCGGTCGAGGGCGGCCTGGGCGCGGCGTTCCATTTCGTCGCGCAGGGCGGTCAGCTGCCGCACCTGCTGCGTCAGCCGGGCGATCTCGGCCAGCCGCGCCTCGATGGTGGCGCGGTCCGCGGTGACGGTGCGGTTCAGCGCCTCCATCTCCGCCCGCAGCGCGGCCAGCTGCTGCTGCGCGGCGGCGAGCTGCGCGGCGCTCTGGTCGCGCGCCGCCTCGGCGGAGCCGGCGCGCGCCTGGGACTGGGTGAGGGCGGCCTGGGACTGTGTCAGCTGCTCGCGCGCCTGGGCCAGGGCGGCGCGCTCCGCCTCCAGGGCGCGGCGGGCGGCGGTGAGGTCGCCCAGCGTCTGCGCCGTGCCGCCGCCGATCGCCTCGGCCCGGCTCTGCGCCTCGGCCAGGCGCTGCTCCAGGCTGGCGATGCGTGCGGCGGCGCCGCTGGCGGAGAGTTCCAGATCGGCCAGCCGGGCGGCGAGGCGGTCCCGCTCGGCGCGCAGCGCGTCGCGCTCGCCGCCCTGGCGGTCGCGCTCCTCGCGCAGGCCGGAGATCTGGCCAAGTGCGGCGTCGCGCGCGGCGGAGGCGGTGCGGAGTTCCTCGGTCAGCCGTGTGAGGTTGCCGCGCAGTTCCTCGCCCTGGCCGCGCTCCAGCGCCAGCAGCTCGGCCAGTTCGGCCACCTGCCGGTTCAGCCGGTCCAGCGCCTGATCGCGCGAGGAGAGGGCCACCGAGAGAAAACCCTGCGCCAGCACGAAGACCAGCAGCACGAAGATGATGACCATCAGCAGGGTGGAGAGGGCATCCACATAGCCGGGCCAGGCATTCATCCCCTCACGGTTGCCGCCGCGCCGTCCGAGCGCCATGGTTCAGCCCTCCCGCCGCGCGCCGTTGAGAGGGGCTTTGCCCCTCTCAAACTCTCCCCACCAAAGGCCTGAGGCCTTTGGAAACCCTTTCTGAAGGTGGGTGCAGGGGACCCCGTCCCCTGCTGGGGGAGTTTGAGGGGGCAAGGCCCCCTCAAGACCACCGGCGCGCAGCTTGGCCAGACTGCCCCTCACCGCGGGCCTTCCTCGGCCAGGGCGGCGATGGTGCGGGCGAGGATCTTGATCTCGCCGCGGATCTCGGCGGTGGACTGGGCGCGGCCCTGGGAGACATCCTCGCTCATCCGCGCCAGATAGACCTCGATATTGCGCAGATGGGCACGCGAGGCGTCGTCGATGCCGGTATGGGCCTGGGCCTCGGCCAGCCGCGCCAGGGTGGGGGCGAGGCCGGACTGTGCCTCGGCCATGCGCTGCATCAGCACCTGATTGGCGCGCATCTGGTCGGCCATGATGGAGAGGCGGTCCGTCAGCGTGTGCAGCGCCTGGGAGGAGGCGGCGCGGGATTCCTCGCCGCGCACCATGATGCGCTGGAGGTTCTCCAGGTTCTCGGCGGTCTGCTCCAGCAGCGCCTGGACATAGGCGGGGACGGAGCCGCCGCCCTCGCCATCGCCGCCCAGCACGCCGGAGGAGAGGCGGGTGACGCCGGCCAGCCATTCCTCCAGCTCGTAGTAGAAGCGGTTCTGCGCCTGCCCGGCCTGGAGGTCCATGAAGCCCAGCACCAGCGCGCCGGCGAGGCCGAGCATGGAGGAGGAAAACGCCACTCCCATGCCGGAGAGCGGCTGCGCCAGCCCGGATTTCAACTGGTTGAACAGCTGGTTCAGGTCGCCCGAGCCCACGGACATGGAGTTGATGACATCGGCCACCGCGCCGATGGTCAGGATCAGCCCCCAGAAGGTGCCGAGCAGGCCGAGGAAGATGGACAGCCCCGTCATGTAGCGCGACAGCTCGCGGCTTTCGTCGAGGCGGGAGCCGATGCCGTCCAGCAGGCTGCGCATGACGGAGGCGGAGAGGGAGAGCCTGTCCCCCCGCTTGGCCGCGAACATCGAGGCCATGGGGCCGAGCAGGCGCGGCGCCGGGCGGGCGGGGGCGCCGGAGTGGGGCGTGGCGGGGCGGGGATTGCCCGGCTTCGCGGTGCGGAAGCCTTCCAGCCACTCCACCTCGGGCTTCAGCCCCATCACCTGGCGGATGTTCCAGCCGATGCCGAGCAGCAGCACCGTCAGGATCACGCTGTTGAGCAGCGGGTTGGCGGCGAAGGCGTGGACCAGCTCGGCTGAGAGCAGCGCGGCCAGCACGCCCACCGCGGCCAGGAAGGCCAGCATCCGCAGCAGGTAATGGGTGGGGCGGGTCATGGGCGGCTCTGGCTCTGCTTCTGGCGTGCGCTGGGGGGGAGCAGCTCGATGGCGTCGCGCCGTTCCTCGGTGCGGCCGAGGGGGCGGATGTCGATGCGCGTCACGTCGAGCCCGGCCTGTTCCAGCGCGCGGCGGATGGCGCGGCCATGGTCCAGCGAATCGCGCCGCGCGAGGGAGACATCTTCCTCCGGCCCGGCGACCTGGGCAATGAGCGTGACGCGGCCCTGGGTCTGCTGGGCGAGCCAGCGGGCGATGCCGGCCAGGGCGATCTGCGAGGGTGCGTCCACCCGTCCGCGCGCCAGCGGCCCGGTGAGGCGCCAGCCGCCGCCGGGAAGGGCCTCCATGCCGCGCGCCAGGGGCAGGGCGGGCTGGGGCACGGTCCGCCCGGGTTCGGGCGGACGGGTGAGGTCGGGCGGCTGGGGGGCGCTGAGGGCCGGCTCGGGCGGCACGGGGCCGTCATCTTCGGCCGGGGCAGGCTGTGATTGGCCCGGCTGCGCCTGGGCAGGCTGTGCCAGGGCGGGGCCTGCGAGCAGCAGCGCCAGCAGGGGCGCGGCGAGGGAGGGAAGGCGGAGGGGCATTCTGCGCCGCACCCTAGCCCACATCGCCTTCCAGGGGAAACGCGCCAACAAAAAGTAAAAAACTGAAGGCGGGGTCTGGGGGGATCCTGTCCCCCCAGCGCTTTATCTTGTTTTTTTGCTGCTCAGCCGCTTTTGCTGCTCAGCCGCGGGCGCGCTCGATGAGGGCGATGCCTTCATTCACCACGTCGCGCAGCTTGGGCTGGAGCAGGGGGTTGCCGGCGATGACATTGCCCGAGACGTAGGGGTCATTCCCCTCCATATCCGTGGCCCAGCCGCCGGCTTCCTTCAGGATGATCAGCCCGGCGGCGATATCCCACTTGTTGATGCCGAGTTCCCAATAGCCTTCGTAGCGGCCGGCCGCCGTCCAGGCGAGGTCGAGGGCGGCGGCGCCCATGCGGCGCACGCCGGCCACCTGCGGCATCAGCTTCGCCAGGATGGCGCTGAACTCCGCCTTGCGCGGGGTCTTGGCGAAGGGGATGCCGGTGGCGAAGACGGCCTGGATCATGTCGCGCCGGCCGGAGACGCGCAGGCGGCGGTCGTTCAGGAAGGCGCCCATGCCCTTCTCGGCCCAGAACAGCTCATCGGCGGCGGGGTTGTAGATGACGCCGGCGACGATCTCGCTGGTGTTCTCGCCCGTGCGCTTCTCGATGCCGACGGAGACGGCCCAGTGGGGAATGCCGTGCAGGAAGTTGGTGGTGCCGTCCAGCGGGTCGATCACCCAGCGCCATTCCCAGTTGGCATCGCCGCTCTCGCCCTGCTCCTCGCCGAGGAAGGCGAAGTTGGGGCGGGCCTTGCCGAGTTCGGCGCGCAGCGTCTCCTCGGCGCGGAGATCGGCCTGGGAGACGAAATCCCCCGGGCCCTTCATGCTGACCTGGAGCTGCTCCACCTCGCCAAAGTCACGCAGCAGGCGCTTGCCCGCCTTCTGCACGGCATTGACCACGACATTGAGGGCGGGGGAGAGGCGGGCGGATGCGGCCACGGGGGGTAAACTCCAGGGATTTCAATCAACGGGGAGGCTGCGGGGGGGAGGCTGCGGGCAGGAGGGCCTGGCCCTCCCGCGCTCTTCCGCCAGGGCACCCGGGCAGGCGCCCAGGGCCCTGGTTCTCCCGGCGGCCGGGCAGCGGCCGCCGCCGGGAGGGCGAAGGGCCTCAGCCCTTGGCGCGCTCGACGTAGGAGCCGTCCTCGGTCTTCACCACGATCTTCTCGCCCGCGGTGATGAAGGGGGGCACCAGGGTCTTCACGCCGTTGGACAGCACCGCCGGCTTGTAGCTGGAGGAGGCCGTCTGGCCCTTCACCACCGGGTCGGCCTCGGCGATCTCGAGCACGACATGCTGCGGCAGGTCCATCGCCACCGGCTCGCCCTCGATCAGCTTGACCGAGACCGTCATGTTCTCGGTCAGGAAGGGCAGGCGCTCGCCGAGGATGGCCGAGGGGACGATGGTCTGCTCGAAGGTCTCGGGATCCATCAGGACGAGGTTGTCACCATCGGCGTAGGAGTAGGTGAACTCCTTGTCCTCGGTGGTCAGGCGCTCGACGGTGTCGGCGGTGCGCCAACGGTCGTCCTTCTTGGAGCCGGTCTTGATGTCGCGCATCTCGACCTGGATGAAGGCGCCGCCCTTGCCCGGGGTGATGATCTGAATCTTCAGAACCGTCCAGCGCCGGCCTTCATACTCGATGACCTGACCGGGCCGCATCTGGTTGGCCTGCTGCTTCATGGGCTTGGCACCTGCTTCATCGGGCTGAAGGAACAAGGCGCGGGCAGCCACAGGCCACACCGCGCGGGCGGCGGCGCTTTACCCGGACCGCGCGCCTGAGGCAACCATTCCGCACGCAGGGCCGCCCTGCCTCAACGTCAGGGCGCAAAAATTCAGTTCATTGGAAGGATTCTTCTTTTTCTGAAGAAAAAGAAGCAAAAAGACTTTCTCTCAGGCTGCCGCCGTCTCCCGGCATAGCGGGACGCCAAACTGATAAAAGTTTTTTGGTTCTTTTTTTCAAAAAAGAACGCTCTCTTTTAAAACGCCACCCGGCCAAACAGCGCATGCAGCAGGGCGAAGAGCACGCCGCCGGCCAGGAAGCCCACCAGCGTGCCGTTGATGCGCACATATTGCAGGTCGCGGCCCACGCGCAGCTCGATTTTCTCCACCACCGTCGCGGTGTCCCAGCGGGCGACGACGCCGGCGATGAACTCCGCCACCTGGGCCTGCACCGTGGGCAGCAGGGCGCGCAGGCCGCGCCGGGCGGCGCCGTTCAGCCGCTCCCGCGCCGCCGCGTCCTCCGCCAGCAGCGTGCCGAGATTGGCGAAAAGCCCGGCGATCAGGGCGACGCCGCGCCCTTCGGGGGCCGCCGCGTCCTCGGCCACCATGGTCTTCAGCCGCCCCCAGAGGTCCATCAGCCACGCCGCCACGGCCGGATGCGCCACCGCGCCGCGCAGCGCCCGGCCCAGGGCGGCGGCGCGCTCCGGGTCGGTCTCCAGCCGGTCGATCTCGGCCATCAGCCAGGATTCGAAGGCGATGCGCAGGGTGCTGTCCCCCGGCTCCACCTTGTCCAGCTCCTGGTTGATGGCGGAGAGGATGCGCCGCGCCACGGCGCCGCCGGCCAGCCAGCCGACCAGCGCGCCGCCCTCGGCGCGGACGCGGGCCTGGATGGCGGCGCGCAGATCCTCCTCCTTGGCGGCGAGCAGGGCCTTGAGCTGCTCCAGCGCCAGGCCGAACACCGCCTGGTGCTGCCCGCCCGCCACCAGCGCGCGCAGCGCCCGCGCCAGCAGCCGCGCCGAGCCGGGGCCGGAGACCAGGCGCGGCAGCAGGCGCTGGATCAGCCGGCGGGCGCGGCCATCCTCCAGCGCGTTGAGCAGGGCGGGCAGGCCGGCGGCCAGGGCCTCGGCGGCGGGGCGGGTGGCGGCGGGGTCGGCCAGCCAGCGGCGCAGCAGACCGGCGAGGTCCACCCGCGCCAGCAGCCGATCCAGCTCCGCCTCGGTCAGCACATGGTTGCCGACGAAGCGGCCGAGGCCGCGCCCCAGCCGCTCCTTCTGCCGCGGGATGATGGCGGTGTGCGGGATGGGCAGGCCGAGCGGCCGGCGGAACAGCGCGGTGACGGCGAACCAGTCCGCCAGCCCGCCCACCAGCCCGGCCTTGGCGCTGGCCTGGAGGAGATCCGCCCCATAGCCCGGCGGCAGGGCATAGGCGCCCAGCGTCAGGGCGGCCATCAGCACCAGCAGCAGGGTGGCGAAGCGGCGATGGCGGGCCAGGGCGCGGCGGGCCTCGGCCTCGGGGTCGGGGAAGGGCGGCATCCGCCCCAAGGTAATGCGCCGCCCCCCGCGCGGCGAGGCATGCGGGGATGACATTCCCGCCGCCCCGGCGACGCGGCAAATATCCCTTGCCCGGTGGGGAGGGAATGTTATCTCGTAACGCATGACCTTGCCCGATCCGCTTGCCCTGTCTTCCGGCGTGGTGTCCCGCCTCGTGCTGGCGGGGGTGCTGCTGGCCCTGCTCTGGGGCGGTGTGCTGTGGGCGCGCGCGGCGTGAGCGCGGTGATCACCTGCGCGGATGTGACGCTGACGCATGGGCGGCGCCCGGCGGTGCATCATGTCTCCGGCCGGTTCGAGGCGGGGAGCCTGACGGCGATCGTCGGCCCCAATGGCGCGGGCAAGTCCACGCTGCTGCGCGCCATTGCCGGGCTGCATCCCACGGTGGAGGGGGTGCTGAAGGCGCCGCGCGAGGGCATCGCGCTGTTGCCGCAGGCGGCGGCGCTGGACCGGCAATTCCCGATTTCCTGCCTGGATGTGGTGATGCTGGGCCATTGGGCGCGGTGTGGCGCCTTCCGGGCTTTGCGCGCGGCGGAGCAGCAGGCGGCGCGGCGGGCGCTGGCGGCGGTGGGGCTGGAGGGGTTTGAGGCGCGGCCGGTGGGGGCGCTGTCGGTCGGGCAGTTCCAGCGGGTGCTGTTCGCGCGGCTGCTGGTGCAGGATGCGCCGGTGATCCTGCTGGACGAGCCGTTCAACGCTGTGGATGCGCGCACGGCGCAGGATCTGCTGGCCCTGGTGGCGCGCTGGCATGGCGAGGGCCGCACGGTGCTGGCGGTGCTGCATGACCTCGACCTTGTGCGCCAGCATTTCCCGCAGACTTTGTTGCTGGCGCGCGAGCCCGTGGCCTGGGGCCCGACGGAGGAGGCGCTGAGCCCCGCCAACCGCCTGAAGGCGCGCATGATGTCCGAGTCCTGGGACGAAGCCGCCGAGCCCTGCGCGCGCGCCGCGTGAGCCTGCCGGGCGCCAGCGGCGCCCGGCCCTGCCAGAAAGAAGAAGGGGGTCCGGGGGAATTCATTCCCCCGGTGCTGTGCTGCCCATGCTGTCTCTTGCCGTTGATCTCCTCTGGTCCCCTTTCGCCGAGTTCGGTTTTCTTCGGCGTGCCCTGGTGGGTTGCCTTGCGCTTTCGCTGGCCGCGCCCCCTCTGGGCGTCTTCCTGGTGCTGCGCCGGATGAGCCTGACGGCCGATGTCCTGGCGCATGGCATTCTCCCTGGCATCGCGGTGGGCTTCCTGGTGGCGGGCCTGTCCGTCACGGCGATGTCGATCGGCGGGCTGGTGGCGGGCATGGTGGTGGCGGTGGGGGCGGGGGCGGTCTCCCGCGCCACGGGCGGGCGGGAGGATGCGGCGCTGGCCGCGCTTTACCTCGTGGCGCTGGCGCTGGGCGTGACGCTGATTTCCACGCGGGCCGGCTCGGTCGAACTGTCTCATCTGTTGTTCGGCAGCGTGCTGGGGGTGGATGACCCGGCGTTGTTCCTGATGGCCGGGGTGGCGAGCCTGACGCTGCTGGTGCTGTCCTTCGCGTGGCGGCCGCTGGTGCTGGAGTGCTTCGACCCCGGCTTCGCCGCCGCGGCGCGGGCGCGGGGCGGGCTGTGGCACATGGTGTTCCTGGGCCTGCTGGTGCTGAACGTGCTGGCCGCCTTCCAGGCGCTGGGCACGCTGATGGCGGTGGGGCTGATGATGCTGCCCGCCGTGGCGGCGCGGCACTGGGGGCGCAGCGTGGGCGGGCTGGCGGCGGCGGCGGTGGGGATCGCGCTGTTCTCCAGCCTGGCCGGTCTGTTGCTCTCCTATCACCTCGACCTGCCGACCGGCCCGGCGATCGTGCTGGTGGCGGGCGGGGCCTGGGTGGTCTCGGTGCTGGCTGGCCCGGTGGATGGCGTGCTGCCGCGGCTGCTGCGCCGGCCGCATCTGGCGGGTTAGCCCCTCGCCCGGAGCGGGCCGCCATGCCAGTCTCCGCCCCCTTCTCAGCCGAAGGGTTTTTTCCAGTATGACCAACAATCTCGCGGGCATCCGCCGCCTCGCGCCCGAGGCGCGCCTGAGCGGGGCCACGGTGGCCAATGGCTTCGTCTTCCTGGCGGGTCAGGTGGCCGATGATGCCACGCTGGATGCCGAGGGGCAGACGGCGGACATCCTGGCGCAGATCGACGCGCTGCTGGCCGAGGCGGGGACGGACAAGCGGGCGCTGCTGCAGGTGCAGGTGGTGCTGGCCGACATCGCGGATGCCGCGGCGATGAACCGCGCCTGGGACCGCTGGCTGGACCCGGCGCACAAGCCGGCGCGGATGACGGTGCAGGCGCCGCTGGTGGATCCGCGCTGGAAGGTGGAGATCACCGGCGTGGCGCTCGCCCCCTGATTGGGCTGGCGTCCCGCCCTGGTCCTGGGGCGGGACGCCAAGCGGCTGAAGTCTTTTTGCTTCTTTTTCTTCAGAAAAAGAAGGTTTCTTTCAGTCTTTTCCGCCTCTCCGCTGTGGTGCAGAAAGATGGATGTGATTTCATCTTTCTGGCTCGTGCCTGAAATTCCTCTATAAGACAGTGCTTTCCAAGGTGCGGTGGCGCTGTCCTGGCGGTTTCCTTCGGCGGCGCAGCATGAAAGGGCGGATGACGCCCGGCCGTGGCGGCGTTACGCCACGCTCCATGCCCCGCCGCGCGAGCGGCCCGGCATGCCGAGGAACGTTCCCGCACAGCAACACGGCACCGGACCCTGTCAGGAGGACCGCGCCCCGGGCGCGGCCCAGCCCGGCCCCCTGCTGCTGCCGCGGGGCGGGCAAGACCAGGGAATGGATGATGATAAGGCGCTGGCTTGGCCTGCTCTATGTGCAGGTGCTGATCGCGATCGTGCTGGGCGTGGTGCTGGGCGCGCTCTATCCGGCGACGGGGGCGGCGCTGAAGCCGCTGGGGGATGCCTTCGTCAAGCTGATCAAGGTGGTGATCGCGCCGGTGGTGTTCTGCACCGTGGTGCATGGCATCGCCAGCGTGCGGGATGCGAGCAAGGTCGGCCGTGTCGGGCTGAAGGCGATCCTGTATTTCGAGGTGGTCTCGACCTTCGCGCTGGCGATCGGGCTGATCGTGGCGAAGCTGTTCCGCACCGGGTCGGGCTTCAACATCGACCCTTCGCAGCTGGACGCGAAGGCGGTGCAGGGCTTCACGCAGAAGGCGCAGGGCGACAGCGTGGTGGGCCATCTGATGGCCATCATCCCCGATACCTTTTTTGGCGCCTTTGTCGGCGGCGACCTGCTGCAGGTGCTGTTCCTGGCGGTGCTGACGGGCTTCGCCATCAATGCCCTGCCGGAGAAGGCGCGGGTGCCGGTGGCGCATGTGATGGACCAGCTCGCGGCGGTGTTCTTCGGCATCGTGCGGATCGTGGTGAAGGCGGCGCCGGCCGGGGCTTTCGGCGCGATGGCCTTCACCATCGGGCAGTATGGCGTGGGTTCGCTGCTGCGGCTGGGCGAGCTGGTGGCGACCTTCTACATCACCTCGCTGCTGTTCGTGCTGCTGGTGCTGGGCTCCATCGCGCGGGCCTGCGGTTTCTCGATCCTGCGTTTCCTCAACTACATCCGTGAGGAATTGCTGATCGTGCTCGGCACTTCGAGCAGCGAGAGCGTGCTGCCGCAGGTGATGCGCAAGATGGAGCGGCTGGGCTGCGCGCCGAATGTGGTGGGGCTGACGGTGCCGCTGGGCTACAGCTTCAACCTGGATGGCACCAACATCTACATGACGCTGGCGACGATGTTCCTGGCCTATGCCACCAACACGCCGCTGACGCTCGGGCAGGAGCTGACGATCCTGCTGGTGGCGATGCTGACGTCCAAGGGCGCCTCGGGCGTGACGGGGGCGGGCTTCATCACCCTGGCGGCGACGCTGTCGGTGATTCCGGACATTCCGATCCAGGCGCTGGCGGTGCTGATCGGCATCGACAAGTTCATGAGCGAGTGCCGGGCGCTGACCAATCTGGTGGGCAATGGCGTGGCCTGCGTGGCGGTGAGCCGCTGGGAGGGGGAGCTGGACGGGGAGACGCTGCGGGCGGAGCTGGCGCGGGGTCCGGCGCCGGTGGCGTGAGGCCCGGCGGCCCCGGGGCCTGGGGGCTTCGGGGCCTGGGTGCTTCGGGGCGTGGCAGGTGCCGCACCCCTGACCTTGGGCGCGGCGGTTTACGGAAAGAAAGTCTTTTTGCTTCTTTTTCTCCAGAAAAAGAAGAATACACCCCATTGTTTTCCCAAACTTGCTGCGCTGCGGTGTTTGCGCTCCTGCTGCTGTTTTCGGCGGTTTCTCGGGGTGTCGAAACGATGCGGTGACAAAACTTTGCCAGGATTGGTGCTCGCGCGGGCGTGAACGCTCTTCACCTGAGGGGTGGGAGCGGGCATGCTCGCCGCTTCCCGGCAGGCGGCGCCTGCCCTGGCGCGGCCTTGAGGCGGCCCAGCTTCCGCCGCAATGCCTGGGCAGCGTCCGTTTCATCCGCCGGGAGAACACCGCCGATGCCCGCCGTGCCTGAAGGTTCCACGCCCTGTCGCCCCGCCCCCTGCCGGCGGTGGAGGGTGGCGGCATGAGCGATGTCTGGCAGGGCAAGCGCGTCCTCGTCACCGGTGGCGCGGGCTTCCTGGGCAGCGGCATCTGCCACGCCCTGGTGGCGCGCGGGGCCAGCGTCACGGCGCTCGATTCGATGCGGCCCGATGGCGGCGCCAACCCGGCCAACCTGGCCGGCAGCCCGGTTCAACTGGTGGTGGCCGATCTCTGCGAGGCCGATCTCGCCCCGCATTGCGAGGGGGTCGATGCCGTCTTCAACCTCGCCGGGCAGACCAGCCATGCCGGGTCCCTGGCCGATCCCTTCACGGACCTCGCCATCAACGGCCATGGCCAGCTGCGGCTGATGGCGGCGCTGCGCGCCGGCGCACCGAAGGCGGTGCTGGTGCATGCCTCCACCCGGCAATTCTATGGCCGCCCGCTCTACCTGCCGGTGGATGAGAAACACCCCATCAACCCGCCCGACCCCAATGGCGTCTCCAAGCTGGCCGGGGAACAATACTGGCTGATGGAAGGCCGCGTGCAGGGCCGCCCCGTCGTCTCGCTGCGGCTGACCAACTGCTATGGCCCGCGGCTGCGGGTGAAGGATGCGCGGCAGACCTTCCTCGGCATCTGGTTCCGCCGCCTGCTGGAGGGCCAGCCCTTCGAGGTGTGGGGGGGCGCGCAGCTGCGCGACCTCGCCTATCTGGACGATGTGGTGGCGGCCTTCCTGCGGGCGGCGGAAACGCCGGCCTGTGCCGGGCGGGCCTTCAACCTCGGCGGCTCGCCGCCCGTCTCGCTGCTGGAGCTGGCGGCGGCGGTGGTGGCGGCGCATGGCGGTGGCGAATACGTCACCCGCGAATTCCCCGCCGACCGGGCGCCTATTGATATCGGCAGCTTCCACGCCGATGACACCGCCTTCCGGGCCGCGACCGGCTGGGCCCCGGCCGTGAGCCTTGAGGAGGGGCTGCGCCGCAGCCTCGACTGGTTCCGCCCCCGCCTTCACGATTATCTCTGACATTTTCAGACAGCCTGCCCGCAGGCACCCCCCGCAGGCATCAAGGAGATGGGCAATGGATCTGCCCGTGATCACCGTTCCCCAGGCCGACCCGGGCGCCGCCTACCGCGCCCAGCAGCCGGCGATCGACGCGGCGCTGTCGCGCGCGCTCAGCTCGGGCTGGTACATCCTGGGCAGCGAGGGCGCGGCCTTCGAGCGGGAATTCGCGTCCTGGCTGGGCCTGCCGCGCGCCGTCGGCTGCGCCAATGGCACCGATGCCATCATGCTGATTCTGCGCGGCCTCGGCATCGGCCCGGGGATGACGGTCGTGACCGTCTCCCACACCGCCGTGGCCACCGTCGCGGCGATCGAGATGGTGGGCGCCACGCCGCTGCTGCTCGACATCGACCCCGACACCTACACGATGGACCCGGATGAGCTGGCCGCCGTGCTGGAGGACCCGCCGCCGGGCCTGCCGCCCGTCCGCGCCGTCATCCCCGTGCATCTCTATGGTCAGGGCTGCGCCATGGGGCCGATCCTGGAGGCCTGCCGCGCCGCCGGCGTGCTGGTGATCGAGGATTGCGCCCAGGCCCATGGCGCGACGCTCGGCGGGCGCAAGCTCGGCACGCTGGGCGATGCCGCGGCCTTCAGCCTCTACCCCACCAAGAATCTCGGGGCGCTGGGCGATGCCGGCATCGTCGCCACGGCCGATGCGGCGCTGGCCGACAACATGGCGGCGCTGCGGCAATATGGCTGGAAACAGCGCTACATCTCCGACAGCATCGGCGTGAACAGCCGGCTGGACGAGGTGCAGGCCGCCGTGCTGCGCGTGCGCCTGCCGCTGCTCGATGGCGGCAATGCCCGCCGCCGCGCCATCGCCGCCGCCTATGACGCGGCGCTGGCGGAAGGCCGCATCGCGCCACCCACGCGGCGGGAGGGGGCGGAGCATGTCTTCCACCAGTATGTCATCCGCAGCGGCGAGCGGGACGAGTTGGCCAACCGCCTGCGCGCCATGGGGATCGGCACCGGCATCCACTACCCCGTGCCGGTGCATCAGCAGAGCGCCTATGCCGGGCGCGTGCCCCTCGGCCCCGCCCGCTGCGCCGAGACGGAACTGGCCTCGCGCGAGGTGCTCAGCCTGCCGATCTACCCGGAACTGAGCGACGCCCAGGTGGAGACCGTCTGCGCGGCGCTGCGCATCGTCGCGCGCTGAAGCCGTAAAAGGCCAGGGGGCTCCGCCCCCTGACCCCCGCCGGGGGGACAGGGTCCCCCCGGACCCCGCCTTCTGTTCGCGGGGGCCCCAAGGGAAGATTTGGGGTGGCCGTGCTACCCCGGTGGAGGGGTCAGGGGAGGCAAAGCCTCCCCTGGAATCCCGCGCCCGGGGCGCGCTATAGGCGCCGCATCGCTCCCCTGGTGGATAGAAACCCCCCGATGCTGCGACTGACCGAGCTGAAGCTGCCCCTGGACCATGCGCCGGAGGCGCTGCGGCAGGTGGTGCTGGACCGCCTGCACATCCCCGAGGCCGATCTCCTGGCGGTGGAGGTCTTCCGCCGGGGCTATGACGCCCGGAAGAAGCACGCCATCCATTTCATCTACTCGCTGGATGTCACCCTGCGGGACGAGGGCGCGGTGCTGCGCCGCTTCCGCGACGACCCGCATGTGAACCCGACGCCGGATATGCGCTACCGCTTCGTCGGCCACGCGCCGGAGGGCTTCACGCGCCGCCCGCTGGTGATCGGCGCCGGGCCGTGCGGGCTGCTGGCCGCGCTGGTGCTGGCGCAGATGGGCTTCCGCCCCATCATCCTGGAGCGTGGCAAGGCGGTGCGCGAGCGCACCAAGGACACCTGGGGCCTGTGGCGCCGCTCCGAGCTGAACCCCGAATCCAATGTCCAGTTCGGTGAGGGCGGGGCCGGCACCTTCTCGGACGGCAAGCTCTACAGCCAGATCAAGGACCCCCACCACCACGGCCGCAAGGTGATGGAGGAATTCGTCAAGGCCGGGGCGCCGGAGGAGATCCTCACCCTCTCCAAGCCGCATATCGGCACCTTCCGCCTGGTGCAGATGGTCGAGCACATGCGCGCCGAGATCGAGCGCCTGGGCGGCGAATACCGCTTCAGCAGCCGCGTGACGGATTTCCTGGTGGAGACGGCGGCGGATGGCGCGCGGCAGATCCGCGGCGTGGCCCTGGCCGATGGCACGGTGATCGAGTCGGACCATGTGGTGCTGGCCATCGGCCACAGCGCGCGCGACACCTTCGCGGTGCTGCGCGACCGCGGGGTCTATATGGAGGCCAAGCCCTTCTCCGTCGGCTTCCGCATCGAGCACCCGCAGCGCATGATCAACGAGTGCCGCTTCGGCCCCTTCGCCGGCCACCGGGAACTGGGGGCCGCCGACTATAAGCTGGTGCATCACGGGCGGAACAACCGCTCCGTCTACAGCTTCTGCATGTGCCCGGGCGGCACGGTGGTGGCCGCCACCAGCGAGCCGGGGCGCGTCGTCACCAATGGCATGAGCCAGTACCAGCGCGCCGAGCGCAACGCCAATGCCGCCATCGTCGTCGGCATCGACCCGGAGCGCGACTATCCGGAGCATGTCCTGGCCGGTGTCGATTTCCAGCGCCGGCTGGAGGAGGCGGCCTTCGTCGCCGGGGGCGGCGACTATCGAGCCCCGGCGCAGACGGTGGGGGATTTCCTGGCCGGCCGCCCCTCGACCAGCCTCGGCGATGTGGCGCCGAGCTACAAGCCGGGCGTCACCCCCACCGACCTCGCCGCCTTCATGCCCGCCTTCGTGGTCGAGGCCATCCGCGAGGCCCTGCCGGCCTTCGACCGGCAGATCAAGGGCTTCGCCCGGCCGGATGCGGTGATGACGGGGGTGGAGACGCGCACCTCCTCCCCCATCCGCATCAAGCGGGGCGCGGATGGGCAGAGCCTGAACACCCGCGGCCTGTTCCCGGCCGGGGAGGGGGCGGGCTATGCCGGCGGCATCCTCTCCGCCGGGGTGGATGGCATCAAGATGGCGGAGGCGGTGGCGCGCAGCCTGCTCGGCCTGGAGGAGACGCCCCGGCGGGTGGCGTGAGACACGTGCGGCGCTCGCGGAACGTCTCGCCTTGCCGGTCGTTTTGCCTCATTCTCACCAGAATGAGAGGGGAACCTCGGCCAGGACGGCTTTCCAGCCGGGGATGAGGGGGTACGCTTGAGCTTCAGCTTCCCAGGGGCGCCGCAGGGTGTGGCGCCCGGTCACCGCCTGCTGCGCGATGGCACGCGGCAGGCGGCCATCTGCTTCGGCATCGTGGCGCTGACGCTCAGCGTCGTGCTGTTCGCGCTGCTGCGCTCGCCGATGAAGGACGACCTCGCCTGGCTGCTCTGGGTGGCCCGGCAATGGCTGCTGGGGCAGGAGCTCTATATCGACCTCGTCGAGGTCAATCCGCCGCTGATCATCTGGCTCAGCGCCCTGCCGGTGATGCTCGGGGATCTGTTCGGGCTCTCGGCCAAGCAGGTGGCGCTGCCGCTGATCGCCGCCGCGGCGCTCGGCTCGGCCTGGACCAGCGCCGGGCTGCTGCGCGGCGTCTCCCCGGTCTTTGAGCGGCGGCCGGCCGTCTTCGCCGCCATCGCCTGCGTGCTGCTGGTGATGCCGGGGGTGGAGTTCGGCCAGCGCGAGCATCTCCTCATCATCGCCGTGCTGCCGCATCTGGCGGTGCTGGTGCGGATGCTGGAGGGGCTGCCGGTCTCGCGCGGCATGGTGGTGGGCAGCGGCGTGCTGGCCGGGCTCGGCTGCGCGCTGAAGCCGCGCTACATCCTCTGCCTTGGCGCCATCGAGCTGGCGGGCTGGCTGCATCGCGGCTTCCGCATCCGCCTCGGGCCGGTGGTGGCCGGGCTGGCGGCGGCGCTCTATCTCGGCAGCGTCATCCTCTTCGTCCCCGCCTTCGTGGAACGCGCGGTGCCGCTGGCGCTGACGCTCTATGGCGGCACGGATACCGGGCTGCTGGCGCTGGCCGCCGAGTCCTGGATGCTGCTGCTCGGCCTCGCCGCCTGCGCGGTGCTGACGCTGCGCACGGACCGCGGCGGCGCCGCCTCGGGGGTGATGCTGGTGCTGACGGCCTTCGCCGCCGCCGCCACCCTGGCCATGTTCCTCGATGGCAAGAACTGGTTCTACCACCGCATTCCGGCGCTGATGGCGGTGACCTTCGCGCTGGTCTTTTGGTGCGCGGATGTGCTGCTGCGGCGCGGTGCCACGCTGCGCTGGCGCGGCGCGCTGCTGGCGCTGGCCGTGCTGCCGCTGGCGCTCTACGCGCAGCAGACTTCCGGCCGCCTGTATGAGCGCCTGGTCCTGGCGGTAGAGCCGGACCTCAGCACCGAGGTGCGGCTGGAGCGGCTGATCAAGCGCGAGAAGGTGCGCAGCTACATGGCCTTCTCCGAGTGGATCGGGCTGGGCTTCCCGGTGGTGAACAACACCAATGTCACCTGGGCCTCGCGCTTCGACTCGATGTGGGCGCTGCGCGGCGAGATCTGGCGTTCGCGCAAGGATGGCGTGGCGCCGGATGAATGGCCGATCCGCCACTGGGTGGTGCAGGACTTCATGGAGGGCTGCCCGGACCTCGTGGTGGTGGACCGGCGCGGCGAATCGCTGAACTACCCCGCCATCCTCTCCCAGGCCAATGCGGGCTTCGCCGCCGTCTGGGCGCGCTACCGGCAGATCGGCACGGTGGATGGGTTGCAGATCTATCGCCGCCAGGGCGAGGGGTGTGGCGACCCGGCGGGGCTGGGCTAGCCGGGGCGCTGCCCCGGACCCCGCTGGGGGGACAGGGTCCCCCCAGACCCCGCCCTCAGTCTGGCGTCCCGCCTTGCCGGGAGAGGGCGGCAGCCTGGAACAGTCTTTTTGCTTCTTTTTCTTCAGAAAAAGAAGTTCTTCAAAGACTTACCTCCTTATATCCCCGCCGCATCCAGCTTCAGGATGGCGCGTGCCAGGGCCTGGGCGCGCGGCACGAAGCTGGCGACCTCCAGATATTCCTCCGGGCTATGGGCCTTGCCGCCCACCGGCCCGACGGCGCAGAGGGTGGGCGCGCCCAGGGCCGCGGTGAAGCCGCTATCGGCGCAGCCGCCGGCGAATTCCCCCATGGTCGCGAAGCCGCTTTCGGCGGCGGCGGCCTGATAGGCGGCGAAGACCGCCTCCGTCCCCGGATTCCGCGCCAGCGGCAGGAATTCGCCGCGGATGGTCAGCGTGGCGCGGGTGCCGGGGACGAAGCTCTGGGCGATGATGGCCTCGATGCGGGCCATGATGTCGTCGCGGTCTTCGGGGTGGATGTAGCGCAGGTCGATCTGCCCCTGGGCCCAGGGCGCCACGGTGTTGACGCTCTGCCCGCCCGAGACCAGCCCGACATTGAGGGTGATTCCGCGCGGGATGTCGGTCAGCGCGTGGATCGCCTGGATCTTGCGGGCGAGTTCCTCGATGGCGCTGATGCCGGCCTCGAAATTGCCGCCGGAATGGGCGGCCTTGCCGGTGATGTCCATCACCATGAAGACGCCGCCCTTGCGCCCGGTGACGACGGCGCCGGTGGGCCGCCCCGGCTCGGAGTTGAAGACGACGCGGGCGCGGCGGGCCTCGGCCTCGATCACCGGGCGGCCCTCGGGCGAGCCGATTTCCTCATCCCCGGTGAAGAGCCCGACCAGCGGCCCCGGCGCGCCGCCGAACTGCCGGAAGGCGGCGAGGACGAAGAGGTTCTGCACCAGCCCCGCCTTCATGTCGCAGACGCCGGGGCCGGTGGCGATGCCGTTCTCGATGCGGAAGGGGCGGCGTTCCGGCTCGCCCTTGGGGAAGACGGTGTCGCGGTGGCCCATCAGCACGATGTTGGTGCGGGCATTGCCGCTGGCCCCCGCGCCGTCCTCGCCGCCGACCAGGGCGCGCAGGCAGTCGCCATGCTTCTCGCCGGGGATGGTCTCGACGGGGATGTCGAAGCGGGCGCAGAACTCCTTCACCCGCTGGCCCACCGCATCGACGCCGGCCTTGTCGTAGCTGCCGCCATCGATGTTCACCATGGCTTCCAGCTCGGCCAGCATGGCCTCCTGCTGGGTGGCGAGCCAGGCGGTGATGCGGCTTTCGGGGGTGGTCATGCGCGGTGATCCGGTCTGTTGCGGCCGGCAGGGTGGCCGATCCGCCGCGCCAGGAAAAGGCTGGCTGGAAAAAGCCCGGCCGGAAAAAGCCCGCTGGGCGGGAGGCATGGCGCCGGCGTGGCGGGCGGGTTAAACCAGAGCCGCAACGACGGGTGCGGGGACGGGGCGATGCCAAGGACGCTGCGCCGCCAATGGCATGTCGTGATCACGGCGCTCACCTTGCTCGGCATGTCGGGTGGGTTGCTGGTGGCGTGGCAGCTTTCGGCTGAACTGCGCGCCGAGCGTGGCGCGGTGGTGCAGGGCTTCCGGCTGGGCGAGGCGGCGCGCAGCCTGCTCTCTGCCGTGCTGGATGCGGAGACGGGGCAGCGCGGCTTCATCCTGACCGGGCAGGAGAGCTATCTGGCGCCTTACGAGGGGGCGCTGGTGCAGGTGCCGGCCGCCCTGGCGCGGCTGCGCGGCCTGCTTGCCAGCAGCAGCCTTGGCATTCCCAGCCCGGGCGGCGGCGGCCCGCCGGCCAATCTGGCCGCGCGGGCGGCGCGGCTGGAGCGGCTGGAGCGGCTGGTGGCCGAGAAGATGGCCGAGCTGGCCGCCACCCTGGCGCTGGCCCGCGCCGAGGGCACCGAGGCTGCCCGCGCCCGGGTGCAGACCGACCGTGGCCGGCAGGTGATGCAGGAAATCCGCGCCCTGCTGGAGGAGATCCTGGCCGAGCAGGCCAGCGGCCTGCGTCGCTCCCTGGATGCGGCGGAGCGCGCGGATGACCGCAACCTGCTGCTGGCGCTGGGTGGCATGGGGCTGGCGCTGGCGCTGCTGGCGGGGGGCGCCTGGCTGGTGCTGCGCGGCAATGCGCGGCTGCGCCGGGCGGAGGCGGCGCTGGCCGCCAATGGCGCCGTGCTGCAGGCGACGCTGGACCACATCCAGGACGGCATCGCCAGCTTCGACGCTGCCGGGCAGCTGGTGGCCTGCAACCTGCGCTTCTTCGATCTGCTGGATTTCCCGCAGGCGCTGGCGCGGCCGGGCACGCCCTATTCGGCCTTCCTGGCCATCGACCGCCGGCGTGGCGTGCCGGTGCTGGAGGCGCCGGACACGCTGCGCGGCCCGGCCGGCACCGGGGCGCGGCTGCCGCTGGGCCATGCCGGGCGAGAGCTGGAACTCTACCGCAACCCGATGCCGGATGGTGGCTTCGTGCTCTCCTGCCTCGATGTCACGCGGCGGGTGGAGGCGGAGGCGCTGCTGCGCCAGAGCCAGAAGATGGAGGCGGTGGGCCAGCTCACCGGCGGCGTGGCGCATGACTTCAACAACCTGCTCCAGGTGGTCAGCGCCAATCTGGACCTGATGGGGCGCGACCTCGGGCCGGATCATCCGGTGCGGCGCTATCTCGGGCATGCCATCTCGGCCCTGGCGCGCGGGGCGCGGCTGACGGCGCAGCTGCTGGCCTTCGCCCGGCGCCAGCCGCTGGACCCGCGCGTGCTCAACCCCGGCCGGCTGGTGCAGGACATGGCGGACCTGCTGCGCCGCACCCTGGGCGAGCGCATCGCGGTGGAGGCGGTGGTGGCGGCCGGGCAATGGAACGCGCTGGTGGACCCCGGCCAGCTGGAGAACGCGCTGCTCAACCTGGCGCTGAATGCGCGCGATGCCATGCCGGAGGGCGGCAAGCTGACCATCGAGGTCGGCAACAGCGTGCTCGACCAGGACTATGCCGGCGCGCATCTGGAGGTGGAGCCGGGCTCCTATGTGATGATCGCGGTGAGCGACACCGGCAGCGGCATGACGCCCGAGGTGGCGGCGCGCGCCTATGAGCCCTTCTTCACCACCAAGGGGGAGGGGCGGGGCACGGGGCTTGGCCTGTCGCAGGTCTACGGCTTTGTGAAGCAATCCGGCGGCCATCTGAAGATTTACAGCGAGCCGGGGCAGGGTACGACGGTGAAGCTCTACCTGCCCCGCTCCCTCGCCGCGGAGGAGGTGCCGGGTGGCGGGGTGCCCGGCCCCGTGATGGGCGGGACGGAGACGGTGCTGGTGGTCGAGGATGACGCGGAGGTGCGGGAGGCCGTGGTGGAGATGCTGCAGGATCTGGGATACCGCGTGCTGCGCGCCGAGAATGCCGAGGCCGCGCTGACGGTGGTGTCGAGCGGCGTGCAGGTGGATCTCCTGTTCACCGATGTGGTGATGCCCGGCCCGCTGCCGACGCGGGAGATGGTGCGCCGCGCCCAGGGCCAGCTGCCGGGGATGAAGGTGATCTACACCTCTGGCTATACCGCCAATGCCATCATCCATGACGGGCGGCTGGACCGGGAAGTGCAGCTTCTGAGCAAGCCCTATCGCCGGGAGGAACTGGCGCGGCAGGTGCGGCGGGCGCTGGGCCCGGCGCGGCCCGGCGCGGCGCGGCGGCGTGGCGATGCCGTGGCGGCCCCGCTGCCTGCCGGCGCCTCATCGGCCCTGGCCGCGCCGCAGCCGGAGGGCGGGGGCCAGGGCGCCGGCTGGCCGGAGGGCAGCGTGGCCCTGGTGGTGGAGGATGACCCGCTGATCCTCATGAACCTGGTGCAGATGGTGGAGATGCTGGGCTTTCAGGTGGTGGAGGCCGGGCGGGCAGACCGCGCCCTGGCCTGGATGGCCACGAATCCGCCGCCTGCGGTGCTGATCACCGATCTCAGCCTGCCGGGGATGGATGGCGTGGCGCTGGCGGTGGAGGCGCGGCGGCGCTGCCCGGGGTTGCCGGTGCTGCTGGCCAGCGGCCATGCCGAAAGCTCGGTGGAGATCCCGCCCGAATTGCGGGAGGGGATGGGCTTCCTGGCCAAGCCCTTCGCCATGATGCAGCTGGAGGACGCGCTGCGCGGGCTGCGGGAGCGGGTGAAGGCGGCCTGAGAGCTTTGGGGGGGGCGCTGCCCCCCCACCCCCGCCGGGGGGACAGGGTCCCCCCGGACCCCGCCATCCGCTGGCACTTTCTGATCGCGGGGTCCGGGGTGGCCGCGCCACCCCGGCGGAGGGTTCTGGGGAGGCGGAGCCTCCCCAGAGCTTCAGTGATGATGATGCGCGCAGGCCTGCGGCTCGGGCCTGGGCGCCTGGGCGGCGATGGCCTTCTCCAGCACGCGGGCGGCGCGGAAGCACAGGTCGTCGCGCAGCTGCGCCGCGGCGAGCTGCACGCCACGCGGCATATTCTCTTCATCCAGGCCGAAGGGCACGGTGATGGCGGGCTGGCGCGTCAGGTTGAAGGTGAAGGTCCAGGGCGCCCAGTCGCGCCACAGCGCCTCGGTGGGCTTCAGCGTCGGCGCATCGGCGTCGAAGGCGGCGGTGGGCGTGGTGGGGCAGAGCACCAGGTCGTATTTCAGGTGGAAGCGGGCCATGGCGTGCGCCGCCTCGGTGCGCAGCGCCTCGGCGCCCAGGAAGTCGATGGCGGACATGCCGCCCTCGCGCTCCGCCACTTCCTCCAGCCCCTTGTCCAGCAGGGCGCGCTTCTCCGCCGGCATGGTGTGGACCATCCGCGCCAGCGCCACGCCCCAGACGCGGCCGAAGATGTGGCGGGTGTCCGGCAGTTCCGGGTCCGCATCCTCGACGATGGCGCCGTGGCGGGAGAGCACCTGCGCCGCCGCCAGCACTGCCGCCTCGCCCTCGGCGTCGATCGGGGGCGCGTAGCCCAGGCGGCGCACCACGGCGACGCGCAGCCCGGCCACGCCCTCCTCGATGCCCTCGCGCCAGTCGCGCGGCGGCTCATGGACGCAATAGGGGTCGCGGATGTCGGGCTGGGCCATGGCCGTCATCATCAGGGCGGCGTCGCGCACGCTGCGCGTCATCGGCCCGGCGCAGGAGACCTGGCCGAAGGCGCTGTGCGGCCATTGCGGGATGCGGCCATAGGTCGGCTTCAGCCCGACCAGCCCGCAATAGGCGGCGGGGATGCGGATGGAGCCGCCGGCATCGGTGCCGACATGGAGCGGGCCGAAGCCCGCCGCGCCCGCCGCCCCCGCGCCGGAGGAGGAGCCGCCCACGGTGCGCTGCGAGTTCCACGGGTTGCGGGTGATGCCGTGCAGCGGGCTGTCCCCCGGCGTCTTCCAGCCGAATTCGGTGGTGGTGGTCTTGCCCAGGATGACGGCGCCGGCGGCCTTCAGGCCGATCACGGCCGGGGCGTCCTCGGTGGCGGGGGTGCTGTCGGTGGTCTTGCTGCCGCGGCGGGTGGGCATGCCCTGGACGTTCAGCAGGTCCTTCACCGTCACCGGCACGCCGTCCAGCGGGCCCATGGGGCGGCCGGCGGCCCAGCGGGCCTCGGACTCGCCGGCCTGGGCCAGGGCGCGCGGGTTCAGCATGGCGAAGGCGTTGACCCACTGGTTGTTGCGCGCCACGCGCTCCAGCACCGCCTGCAAGGCCTCGACCGGGGAGAGGCGCCGGCTGGCATAGAGGGCGAGGAGCTGCTCCGCCGTCATCAGGGCGGGATCGGTCTCGGACATCCGCGGATCTTCTCAAGCATCAGGAGGGGCGGCGGCAGGGCGGCCACCACAGGCCGCCAACTTGCCCCGCCCGGCGCGCGAATGCCAGGGCAGGGGGGAGAGAGGGGGGGGCCGCCACCCGGCGGGAGGCCGGGTGGCGGCGGTCGCGGCGCCCGCCAGGAGGAGGGGTCAGGCGGCCGCGAGCAGGTGGGCGCGGCTTTCCATCAGCGGCTGGATGCGCTGCCCGAACTTGTCGAGGCCGGCCAGGAAGTCGTCGAAGGTCAGCATGATGCCCTTCACGCCCGGCATGGCGGCGGCCTCGTCCAGCATGCGCGCGACGCTGGCATGGGAGCCGACGAGCGTGCCCATGTTGAAATTGATGGGCGAGGGGCCGCGCACCATGGCGCGGGCGGTGGAGCTGTCGCTGGCCTTGGTGTCCTCGCTGGTCTTGGCGTTGAGCCAGGCGAGGGCGCCCTGGTCGGCACCGGCCACGTAGTGCTCCCATTTGGCCCAGGCGGCTTCGTCCGTCTCCTCGGCGATGACCATGTAGAGCATGTAGGAGCCGACATCGCGCCCGGCCTGCTTCGCCACCTCCGCCATGCGGGCGGGGATGGGGGCGGCGAGGGTGGGCTGGTTCACCCCCTGGCCGAGGCAGAAATTATAGTCGGCATGCTGTGCTGCGAATTCCATGCCGCGCTCGCTCTGCCCGGCGGCGACGATCTTGACGGGGGCCTGGGGCGGCGGGCTGAGCTTGCAGGCATCCATCTGGAAATAGGTCCCCTTGAAGTCGGAGACGCCCTGCGACCAGAGTTCGCGCATCACCTGCACATATTCGGTGCTGTAGTCATAGCGGTGGGCGAAATGCGCCTCGCCCGGCCAGAGGCCCATCTGGCTGTATTCGTTGCGCTGCCAGCCGGAGACGATGTTCACGCCGAAGCGGCCGCCGGAGATGCTGTCGATGGTGACGGCCATGCGGGCGACGATGGCGGGCGGCAGGGTCAGCACGGCGGTGGAGGCGTAGAGGCGGATGCGCTTGGTGACGGCGGCGAGGCCGGCCATCAGGGTGAAGCTTTCCAGCCCGTGGTCCCAGAACTGCGTCTTTCCGCCGAAGCCGTGCAGCTTGATCATGGAGAGGGCGAAGTCGAGGCCATAGCCCTCGGCCTTCTGCACGATCTGCCGGTTCAGATCGAAGCTCGGCATGTATTGCGGAGCATTCTCCGAAATCAGCCAGCCATTGTTGTTGATGGGAATGAAGACGCCGACATCCATGGGGAAAGGCACTCCCTGGCCTGTTGCGATGGAGAACCGTTATGCAAACGCCGCGCCAGGAGGGGGATGTCTTGGCGGGGCGGGGCGTGGGGGGCAGACTGCCGGCCGAATCAGCCTGCCGGAGGAGATGCGCGATGACCGATGCCGCCAAGCCCTGGGAATGGGAGGAAGCCGAGTGGCGCCGCATTGTCGGGCGTGCCTATGCCGGGCGCAGCCTTTCGCCCAGGAGCTGGCCGGGGGGCGCGCGCTGTGCCGTGGCGCTGTCCTTCGACGCGGACCATGAGACCATTCCGCTGCGCGATGCGGATGAAAGCCCGATGCGCATCAGCCAGGGCCAGTATGGCGCGCGGCAGGGCGTGCCGCGCATCCGCCGCCTGCTGGAGCAGCATGGCGTGCGGGCCAGTTTCTTCTACCCCGCCGTCTCCGCCCTGCTGCACCCGGAGGAGGTGCGGGCCGTGGCGGCGGAGGGGCATGAGATCGGCATCCATTCCTGGATCCATGAGGCCAACACCACGCTGCCGCCGGGCAAGGAGCGCGAGCTGACGCTGCGCGCCGCCGACACGCTGGAAAAGGTCTCCGGCCAGCGCCCGGTGGGCATCCGCACGGCGAGCTGGGATTTCTCGGTGGACACGATGTCGATCATCCGCGAGATGGGCCTGCTGTATGACAGCAGCCTGATGGCCGATGACGAGCCTTACGAGCTGCTGGCCGATGGCGAGCCGACGGGCATTGTCGAGCTGCCGCCCGAGTGGATCCGCGATGATGCCGTGTATTTCAACATGCTGCGTTTCTCGGCCCTGCGCCCCTACACCGCGCCTTCGGCCGTGGAGGAGATCTTCAAGGCCGAGTTCGATGGCGCCTATGCGGAGGGCGGCACTTTCCTGCTGACGATGCATCCGCATGTGATTGGCCATCGCAGCCGTATTGCCCTGCTGGACCGCCTGGTGGAGCATATCAAGATGCATGGCGATGTGTGGTTCTGCACGCATGCCGAGCTGGCGCGCTGGTGCAAGGCGCAATCCCCCAACTGACAGAAAGAGAAGGGGGCCCGGGGGAATTCCTTCCCCCGGACTCTTTTTTCCAGTTCTGGCTTCCGAAAGCGCCCAGCATGATTCCCCAGCGCCCCTTCGCCTGTTTCCCCAACCCCGGCCAGGGCATTCCGGGCGTGGTTGTCCTTCCCGAGGGCGGCTTCCGCCGTGCCGCGGCGGAGATTGCATCCTGGCCCGGCTATGCCGAGACACCGCTGCTCGCCCTGCCCGATGTCGCCGCCGCCGCCGGTGTTGCCGCGGTCCACTACAAGGACGAGGCCGGGCGCTTCGGCCTGGGCAGCTTCAAGGCGCTGGGCGGGGCCTATGCGGTGGCGCGGCTGCTGGTGGCGGAGCTGGCGCGGCGTGGCGTGGCGCCCGCCGCCCGTGTGGCCGATCTGCTGGCCGGCGCCCATGCCGAAGCCACCGCCGCCATCACCGTCACCTGCGCCACGGATGGCAATCACGGCCGCTCGGTCGCCTGGGGGGCGCAGCGCTTCGGCGCGCGCTGCGTCATCTTCGTGCATGAGCATGTCAGCGCCGGGCGGCGCGCCGCCATCGCCGCCTATGGCGCCGAGATCCGCGTGGTGCCCGGCCATTACGACGACGCGGTGCGCGAGGCGGCGGCGGTGGCGGCGCGGGAGGGCTGGTTCGTCGTCTCCGACACCTCCTACCCCGGCTATACCGAGGTGCCGCGCGACGTGATGCAGGGTTACCGCCTGATGGCGCGGGAGGCGCTGGCGGCGCTGCCGGAGCCGCCCACGCATGTCTTCGTGCAGGGCGGCGTGGGGGGCGTGGCGGCGGCCGTTTCCGTGCAGCTGCGCGCGCAATGCCCGCCGGGGGTGCGGCTGGTGGTGGTGGAGCCGGAGCGCGCCGCCTGCCTGCTGGCCAGTGCCCGCGCCGGTGCGCCGGTGGCGGTGGGGGGCGCGCTGGACACGCTGATGGCCGGCCTCGCCTGCGGTGAGCCGAGCCTGCTCGCCTGGCAGGAGCTGGAGCGCGCCGCCTTCGCCTTCATGGCCGTGCCTGATGAGTCGGCGGTGGATGCCATGCGGCTGCTGGCGCGGCGCGCCCCGCGCGTGGTGGCGGGGGAGAGCGCGGTGGCGGGCCTCGCCGGGCTGCTGCTGGCCGCCGGGGATGCGGCGGCGCGCGCGGCGCTCGGCCTCGATGCCGGCAGCCGCGTGCTGCTCTTTGGCACCGAGGGCGCGACCGATCCGGATCTCTATGCACGCCTTGTCGGCGCGCTGTCTCCGTAGTGTCACGCAAGCGTCAAGCTGGCGTCATCGCTGAGGGTTAATCCCCCGCCCGACCGGTGCGGCCCTGCCGCGCCAACGGGACAATCGGGGGACCCTTCATGCGGAAGATCGCCATCACGGCGCTGGCCACGGGCCTGGCGCTGACGCTCGGCGCGCAGAATGCCGAGGCGCAGCAGCGCCAGCGCTTCACCTGGTGGTATGGCCTGACGGGCCAGCTCGGCGAGGTGATGCAGTCCTACTGCAAGAACTTCAACGAGGCGCAGACCCAGTACGAGATCGTCTGCACCGGCCAGGGCGATTACGCGCAGGCGCTGCAGAACACCATCGCCGCCTTCCGCGCCAATGAGCACCCGACCATCGTGCAGGTCTATGACGTCGGCACGACGGACCTGATGCTCTCCGGCCAGTATGTGCCGGCCCGGCAGCTGATGAGCGAGAACGGCTATCAGGTGCAGTGGGACAACTATATCTCCTCGATCGGCAACTACTACGCCACCAGCAAGGGGGAGATGCTGAGCTTCCCGTTCAACTCCTCCACCGCTGTGCTGTACTGGAACAAGGGCGCCTACCGCGCCGTGGGCCAGGAGAACCCGCCGGAGAGCTGGGAGGGCATCGAGAAGGCGGCGCGCGCGCTGAAGGCGCAGGGCCATGCCTGCCCGATCGCCATCGACTTTGATTCCTGGCAGCACTGGGAACAGTTCAACGCCATCCACAACCTGCCGATGGCGACGCAGCAGAACGGCTTCGGCGGGCTGAACGCCGAGATCAGGATCAACGCGCTGTTCCGCCGCCATGCCAACAACCTGCTCTCCTGGTTCAAGGAAGGGCTGGTGCAGGTGCGCACGCCGCAGGCCGGCGGGCTGGTCAATGCCTTCGCCCAGGGCGAATGCGCGATGATCATGGGCTCCATCGCCAACCATGTCGGCATCACCCGCACCGCGAAGCAGGGGCTGGAGTGGAGCGTGGGCATGCTGCCGCTCTATGCGGGCCACCACCGCACCAACAGCATGGTCGGCGGCGCCTCGCTCTGGGTGCTGAAGGGCCGCCCGGCGGCGGAATACAAGGGGGCCGCGGCCTTCCTGGCCTTCATCGCCCAGCCGCAGCAGGAACTCTTCATGGTGCAGAACACCGGCTACATCCCGGTGACGCGCGGCGGCTATGACGCGATCAAGGCCGGCGGCTTCTACGCCCAGCCGCAGAACCAGGGCCGCGAGGTGGCGATGACCTCGCTGCTGGCCACCGAGCCCACCGAGAATTCGCGCGGCCTGCGCCTCGGCAACTTCACCCAGGTGCGCGCCCTCTACGCCAACGAGATGGCGGCGGCCTTCGGCGGGCAGAAGACGATGGACCAGGCACTGGACGCCATCGAGACGCAGGGCAACCAGCTGCTGCGCCGCTTCGAGCAGACCTATCGCGGCCGCCAGCTGCCCTGATCCCTGACGCCCGCCCCGCGCCGCCCTTCCGGGTGGCGCGGGTTTCTTTCCGTTCCCTGTGAGGGTTTCCCGTTGGAACGCCGCGCCACCTTCCGCACGCCGCTGCTGCCCTGGCTGCTCGTCCTGCCGCAGCTGCTGATCATCTTCGTTTTCTTCTACTGGCCGACGGGAGAAGCCTTCGTCTGGGCCTTCACGCTGGAACAGCCCTGGGGCGGCGGCCGCGCCTGGGTGGGGTGGCAGAACTTCGCCGAGATCTTTTCCAGCGTCCACTACTGGCATTCCGTGCGCATCAGCATCGTCTACGCGCTCGGTACCTCGCTGCTGGCCATCGGCTCCGCGCTGCTGCTGGCGCTTTTCGTGGACCGCGAGGTGAAGGGCAGCCGCCACTGGCGTATCGCGCTGATCTGGCCCTACGCCATCGCCGCGCCGGCCATCGGCATGATCTTCCGCTTCGTCTTCGACCCGCGCGCGGGCGTGTTCAGCATGCTGAACCAGATGATGCCGGGGCTGTGGGACCCCTCGCTGAACGGCACGCACGCCATGCTGATGCTGATCCTCGCCGGGGCGTGGCAGCTTGTGGCTTATAACTTCGTCTTCTTCCTCGCCGGGCTGCAATCCATCCCGCGCGGGTTGACGGAGGCGGCGGCGATGGATGGCGCCGGCCCGCTGCGCCGCATGCGCGACATCCAGGTGCCCCTGCTGGCCCCCACCTTCTTCTTCCTGCTGGTCATCAACCTGACCGACAGCTTCACCAACAGCTTCGGCCTCGTCCACATCATGACCGATGGCGGCCCGGCGCGCTCCACCGACCTCATGGTGTTCAAGATCTATGCCGATGGCTTCAAGGGCCTCGATTACTCCGGCGCCGCGGCGCAGAGCATCATCCTGATGCTGCTGGTCGTGCTGCTCACCTTCGTCCAGTTCCGCTTCGTCGAGCGGAAGATGCATTACCGCTGAGGGGAGGGAGCACCGCCATGGTCGAACGCCGCCCGCTGCTCGACATCTTCACCCATCTCCTGCTGCTGCTCTCGGCGCTGGCGCTGCTGCTGCCGGTGTGGCTCGCCTTCGTCGCCGCCACGCAGGATCTCGCCGGGGTCAGCCGCATCCCGATCAACTGGCTGCCGGGGCCGCATCTGTGGGAGAACCTGCAGGAGGCGTGGACACGCGGCGGCTTCGCCACGCGCTTCACCACCAGCCTGATCGTCGCCGTGGGCGTCACGCTCGGCAAGATCGTGCTGGCCATGCTGGCCGCCTTCGCCATCGTGTTCTTCCAGTGGCGCGCGCGGATGCTGGTCTTCTGGGCCATCTTCCTGACGCTGATGCTGCCGCTGGAGGTGCGCATCGTGCCGACCTACGCGGTGGCCGCCAATGCGCTGCGCCCCTTCCAGGCCATCCTCGACGCCACCGGGCTGACGGCGCTGGTGCAGATGCTGACGGGCATCGAGATCAGCCTGGAATGGCGCATGCTGAACACGCCGGCGGGGCTGATCCTGCCGCTGATCGCCACCGCCACCGGCACCTTCCTCTATCGCCAGTTCTTCCTCACCATTCCTGAGGAACTGGTGGAGGCGGCGAAGATGGATGGCGCCGGGCCGCTGCGCTTCCTGCGCGACGTGCTGGTGCCGCTCTCGCGCACCACCATGGCGGCGCTGGCCACCATCCTCTTCGTCTATGCCTGGAACCAGTATCTCTGGCCCCTGCTGGTGACGACGGAGCCGGAGCGCGCGACGGTGATGGTGCAGCTCTCGCGCATGGTGCCGCGCGGCGACGCGCTGCCGCAATGGAATATCGTCATGGCCGGCGTGCTGCTGGCCATGCTGCCGCCGCTCGCCATCGTGGTGCTGATGCAGCGCTGGTTCGTGCGCGGCCTCGTTCAGACGGAGAAGTGACCATGGCCGCCATTGCCTTCCGCAAGGCCCGCAAGACCTATGGCGCCAACACCGCCATCCATGACGTGGACCTCGAACTGCCCGAGGGGGCCTTCGTCGTCATCCTCGGCCCTTCCGGCTGCGGCAAGTCCACGCTGCTGCGCATGATCGCGGGGCTGGAGGAGATTTCCGGCGGCGACCTCCTCATCCATGGCACGCGGATGAACGAGCGCGAGCCGAAGGACCGTGGCTGCGCCATGGTCTTCCAGAACTACGCGCTCTACCCGCATATGACGGTGGCGGAGAACATCGCCTATCCGCTGAAGGTCGCCGGGCTGCCGAAGGCGGAGCGCCAGGCGCGCGTGGCGGAGGTGGCGGCGGCGCTGGAGCTTTCCGCGCTGCTGGAGCGCCGCCCCGGGCAGCTTTCCGGCGGGCAGCGCCAGCGCGTCGCCATGGGCCGCGCCATGGTGCGCCGCCCGAAGGTGTTCCTCTACGATGAGCCGCTCTCCAACCTCGATGCCAAGCTGCGCGTGCAGATGCGGCTGGAACTGCGGCGGCTGCATGAGCAGCTGGGCGCCACTTCCGTCCTGGTCACGCATGATCAGCAGGAGGCGATGACGCTGGCCGACCACATGGTGGTGATGCATGCCGGCCGCGTCGAGCAGGTGGGCAGCCCGCGCGAGATCTATGAGCGCCCGGCGACGCTGTTCGTGGCCGGCTTCATCGGTGCCCCGGCGATGAACCTGCTGCCGGCGGAGCTGGTGCAGGGCGGGCGCGCGGTGCGCATCGCCGGCGGCCCGGTGCTGCCGCTGCCGGGGCGTGCGCGGCATGGCAGCGCGGCTGTCACCCTCGGCATCCGGCCGGAGCATGTGCAGCCCGGCGAGATCGCCGCGCAGGTCGAGATGGTGGAGGATCTGGGCAGTTCCGCCCTGGTGCATGCCCGGCTGGGCGAGGGGCTCGCCATGGCCTTCCACACCGCGGCCGAGGCGGCGCCGGCGCGCGGCGGGCGCGCCGGGCTGCATCTGCCGGCGGAACGGCTGCATCTCTTCGACCCTGTCACCGGCCGCCGGCTGGCGCTGGAGAGGGAGACGCAGCCGGCGCTGGATTACGCCCCGCTCTGACAGAAAGTTCAGGACAGCCGTTCTTTTTTGAAAAAAAGAACCAAAAAACTTTTTTCAGTTTGGCGTCCCGCCTGGACGGGAGATGGCGGCAGCCTGGAAAAAGTCTTTTTGCTTCTTTTTCTTCAGAAAAAGAAGATGATTATCAGATACTTATCATATCCATGATGGCTCCCCGGGCGGCGGTGCCTTCCAAGCCCTGGCCCGGGGGGATATAAAACCCCGGTAATTTTTGGACTGGGGAAACGACATCATGACGAAGCTTCACAGGCGCGATGTGATGGCTGTTGCGGCGGGGCTGGCGATGCCGGCGCTGCTGCCTTCGGTGGCGCGTGCGCAGGGGAGCTGGCCCAGCCAGCCGATCCGCCTGGTGGTGCCGTTCGTGGCCGGTGGCCCCACCGATATCCCGGCCCGGCTGATCGCCGATGAACTGTCGAAGCTGTTGCCGCAGCGCGTCATCGTCGACAACCGCTCTGGCGCGGGCACGGTGGTGGGCGCCGATGCCGTGGCGAAGGCGCCGAAGGACGGGCATACCTTCCTCTACACCACCATCGCCCAGGCGGCGATCCGCGCCATCTATCCCAGCCTGCCCTTCGACCCGGTGAAGGACTTCATCCCCGTCGCGCTGACGGGCGTGATCCCGATGCTGCTGATGGTCAACAAGCAGGTGCCGGTCAGCAATCTGGCCGAGCTGGTGGCGCTGCTGAAGAAGAACCCCGGCAAGTATGACTATGCCAGCACCGGCAATGGCGCGGCGCTGCATCTGGCGACCGAGCTTTTCCTGCGGCAGGCGGGCGGGCTGAAGGTCAACCACGTGCCCTATCGCGGTTCCGCCGCCGCCATGCCGGACCTGCTGAACGGCACGGTGGCGATGATGCTCGATGTGGCCAACAGCGCGCTGCCTTTCGTGCAGCGGGGCGAGGTGAAGGGGCTGGCGATTTCCTCCGCCCAGCGCCTGCCGCAGCTGCCCGATCTGCCGACCTTCCAGGAAGCCGGCGTGCAGGGCTATGAGGCCTATACGTGGCACATGGTGCTGGCCCCGGCCGGCACGCCGGAGCCGATCGTCCAGCGCATGAACCAGGCGGTCAACCAGGTGATGGCGATGCCGGCGGTGCAGGCCAGGCTGGCCGACCTGACGATGCAGACCCGCAGCGATTCCACCCCGGCCAGCACGCAGAAATGGCTGACGGATGAAATGGCCAAGTGGGAGCCGATCATCAAGGATGCCGGCATCAAGGCCGATTGATGCCCCTGCGCCGGGGCGTCCGCGCCCCGGCTTTTTTCAGGCCGCGCCTGGCCGCGATCACCCCATTTCGGCGCGTGGCCGCTGTTACCCCATTTCGGCGCGTGGCCGCGCCAGGGCAAAATTCTCCGGCAGCACCGCCACCAGCCGCCCGCCCTGCCATTGGGACAGCACCGGGCGCATCCGCCTGTTCTGGCCGGTCTCGTCGAAATCGGCGGGCCAGCCGAAGGGCGCATGGGCCTCGTCCAGCTCGAAGGCCAGCACGGCGGCCCGCAGCCTTTCCTTCTCCATCCCCCCGGCGCGGTGCATGGCCTCCAGGAAGAGGCGCGCGCCGGCATAATTGGCGAGGCTATGGGCCGAGCGCGGATCATGGCCGTATTTCAGCCGGTAGGACTCGGCCACCTGCCGGGCCTCCTCGCCGGCGCGGCCGGCGCTGGCATAGGGTGGGACATCGACATTCAGCACGCCTTCCAGCGCGGGACCGAGAGCCTGGGCCGTATCGGCCAGCGCGTAGCCGCCGCCCGAGCCCAGCACCATGCGCGGCCGCCAGCCCAGGTCCTTCATGGCGCGGAACAGCAGCAGCACTTCCGAGGCGTGGCCGGTGTGCAGCAGCAACTGCACATCCGCCGCGCGCAGGCGCGGCAGCAGCGCGGCGAGATCCTGCCCGCCCGGCGTATAGGCGAAGCGGCCGAGCAGCGCCGCCTGCCCCTGCAGCCCCGCTTCCTGCGCCGTGGCGACGCTCTGCCCGTAGAGCCCGTCCTCATGCAGGATGGCGGCGCGCAGGCCGGAGAGCGGCTGCTGCCATTGCGCCGGCAGCAGCTCCCGCGCGACGCGCAGGCCGAGCGCGGCGAAATCCTCGCCGCGCGGGCAGGCGCGGAACAGGTAGCGGAAGCCGCGGGTGGTGATCGAATCGGCGATGGCGCCCAGCTCGAAGAAAGGCATCCCCACCAGCTCCGCCGCCTGGGTCGCGGCGAAGGAGAGGGGGGAGGCGCAGCTGCCGAACAGCGCCGCCACCTTCTCGGCGGCCTTGTCCGCCCCGGTGAAGCGGCGCACCGCATCGCTGGCCTGGCTGGCCTCGGTGGCCTCGGCCTTCATCAGGCGCAGCGGGCGGCCCTGCACGCCGCCGGCCTCGTTGCGCGCCTCCACGGCGAGTTCCAGGCCGCGGAAGCTTTCATCGCCCAGCAGCGCCAGCGGGCCGGAAAAGGGATAGATGGCGCCGAGCCGCAATTCCGCCCCCGGCGCGCGCGCCTGCGCCAGCGCGGCCCCGGCGCGCGCGGCCATCGCCAGCCCTGCCGTGGCGCCCAGCAGGCGCCGCCGCGAGGGGTGGCGCACTCCCGCCAGCGTGGCGGCCGCGCAACCGGACGGAGGCATCATCGTGACATGCTCGTGCTTGGCTTGACGGGAAGCGGCCGGGCGCCGACCCTCGCGACCCTGCCACAGCCCAGGCCGCAAGGAAACGACACAGCATGACCACTCTGCCGCAGCAGATGATCTTTATCGCGCATGGCGCGGGCGGCGGGCCAGAGGTGCTGGTGCCTTCTTCCATGGCCGTGCCGCAGCCCGCCGCCGATGAGGTGCTGATCCGCGTCGAGGCCGCCGGCGTCAACCGCCCCGACGTGCAGCAGCGCAAGGGCCTCTATCCGCCGCCGCCCGGCGCCAGCCCGGTGCTGGGGCTGGAGGTGGCTGGCGAGGTGGTTGCGCTGGGCGATACGGTAACAAGATACCGGGTGGGCGACAAGGTCTGCGCCCTGGCCAATGGCGGCGGCTATGCCGAGTACTGCACCGCACCCGCGGCGCAGACCCTGCCCTGGCCGGCGGGCTTCGACGCGCTCCGCGCCGCCGCGCTGCCGGAAACCTTCTTCACCGTCTGGGCCAATGTTTTTGGCCATGGCCGGCTGGCGGCGGGGGAGACGCTGCTGGTGCATGGCGGCACCTCCGGCATCGGTGTCACCGCCATCCAGCTCGGCAAGGCCTTCGGCGCCACGGTGCTGGCCACCGCCGGCAGCGCCGCCAAATGCGAGGCGATGCTGAAGCTCGGCGCCGATGCGGCCATCGACTACAAGGAACAGGATTTCGCCGAGGAGGTGAAGCGCCTCACCGGCGGGCGCGGCGTGGATGTGCTGCTCGACATGGTGGGCGCGGGCTATTTCGCGCGCAACCTGCGCTGCATGGCGAAGGACGGGCGGCTGGTCATCATCGCCTTCCTGGGCGGGCACGAGGCGGAAAAGGTGGATCTCCGCCCCATCATGCTGAAGCGCCTGACCGTCACCGGCAGCACGATGCGCCCGCGCACGACGGCCGAGAAAGGCGCCCTCGCCGCCGAACTGGAGGAAAAGGCCTGGCCGCTGCTCTCCGCCGGGCGGATCTCTCCCGTCATCCACAGCGTCTTCCCCTTCCGGCAGGCCGCCGCCGCGCATGCGCTGATGGAAAGCAGCACGCATGTCGGCAAGATCCTGCTCGATTTCTCCGCCTAAGGGCCTGCATGTTTCGTCTGGCTGATCTCCGGCTCCTGCTGATCGCGGTTACGCTGTTCGGCGGGGCCTGGCCCGTTACCAAGGCCGCGCTCGCGGATGCGACGCCGCTGTGGTTCGCGGTCTCCCGCACCCTGCTCGGTGCGCTGGTCTCCGCCCTCGGGCTGGCGGTGGTGCGCCGCCTCGCCTTCCCCACCCGGCAGGACTGGCCCGCCGTGCTCGGCGTGGGCCTGCTGCAACTGGGCGGTTTCTTCGCGCTCAGCCATCTCGCCGTGGCGCTGGTGCCGGCCGGGCGCACGGCGGTGCTGGCCAATGTCACCATCTACTGGCTGGTGCCGATGTCGGTGCTGCTGCTGGGCGAGGCCATTTCCGCCGCGCGCTGGGTGGCGGCGGGGCTCGGGCTCGCCGGCGTCGCCGCGCTCACCGGCCCCTGGGCGGTGAACTGGGCGGATCCGCAGATCCTGCTCGGCCATGGCATGCTGCTGCTGGCGGCGCTGCTGTGGTCCTGCGCCATCATCGTCACCCGCCGCTACCCGCCGCGCACCACCATGCTGGAGAACCTGCCCTGGTGCTTCCTGCTCGGGGGGCTGGTGCTGCTGCCCATGGCCATCGTGATGGAGCCGCAGGGCGGCATCGGCTGGTCCTCCTGGCCGCATGCGCTGCTGATCGGCGTGCTGGTCGCGCCTGTCGGCACCTGGGCGGTGATCGAGGCCGGGCGGCGCCTGCCGGGGGCCGTCTCCTCCGTGGGCTTCCTGCTGGCGCCGGCCATCGGCGTCATCGTCTCCACCCTCTGGCTGGGCGAGCCGCTGGGCTGGGATGTCATCATCGGCGGGGTGCTGATCGGCGCCAGCGTCGTCGCCGCCACGCGCGGCTGAGGGGGGAGCGATGCAACTCCGCGCCATCACCCTGGGGGAGGGGGAGGGGCCGCCCCTCATCCTGCTGCACGGGCTGTTCGGGCAGGCGCAGAACTTCGCCAGCGTGCAGAAGATGCTGGCGGCGCGCCGCCGCGTCATCGCGCTGGACCTGCGCAACCACGGCCATTCGCCGCATGACGCGCGCATGGACTACCCCGCCATGGCCGCCGATGTGGCGGAGACACTGGCGGGGGAGGGGCCTTTCCACCTGCTCGGCCACTCCATGGGCGGCAAGGTGGCGATGACGCTCGCGCTCACCCAGCCGGGGCGCGTGGCCAGCCTCATCGTGGCGGATATCGCCCCCGTCACCTATCCGCCGGCCTTCCGCCCCTATGCCGAGGCGATGCAGGCCCTGCCGCTCTCACCCGGCCTGACGCGGCGCGAGGCGGATGCCGCCCTGGCCGCCGCCGTGCCCGGCCCGGGCGTGCGCGGCTTCCTGTTGCAGAACCTGCGGCTGGATGCCAACCCCCCGGCCTGGCGCATCGGCCTCGACGCCATCGCCACCGCGCTGCCCGTCATCGAGGACGCGCCCCCCCTGCCGGAGGGCGCGCGCTTCGGCGGGCCGGTGCTGGTGCTGGGCGGGGAGAATTCCGACTATATCCGCCCCGAGCACCGCGTGCTGTTCCTCGGGCTCTTTCCCGCCGCGCGCTTCGCCACGCTCAAGGGCGCCGGGCATTGGCTGCATGCCGAGAAGCCCGAAGCCTTCGCGGCGGCAGTCGAAGGGTTTTTGAAGTAAGAAGGTTCTTTTTTGGAAAAAAGAACCAAAAAACTTTTATCCGTTCAGCGTCCCGCCAGGACGGGAGACGGCGGCAGCCTGAAAAAAGTCTTTTTGCTTCTTTTTCTTCAGAAAAAGAAGAATGCTTCAATGATTAAATCGCTACAGGCGCCTTGAAGCGCCCTTCCTTGGCCAGATCCGCCGCCCGCCACAGATACCAGGCGGCGGCGGAGCGGTGCGGCGCCCAGGCGGCACCGATGGCGGCCAGTTCTTTCGGCTTGGGCTGGGCCTCGGCGCCGGTGGCGAGGCGGTAGCCCTCGCGCACGCCGAAATCATCCACCGGCAGCACATCGCCCCGGCCGAGGGTGAAGATCAGCAGCATCTCGACCGTCCAGCGCCCGACGCCGCGCAGGGCGACGAGGCGCTCGATCAGGGCTTCGTCCGCAAGGCGGGCGGCGGCGCGGCGGCTGGGGATCAGCCCGCCCGTGGCCTTCAGCGCGATGTCGCGGATGGCCGCCACCTTGGCGCCGGAGAAGCCGCAGCCGCGCAGCGCCTCGGGCGGCAGGGCCAGCACGCCCTCGGCCGGCGGGAAATCCTGGCCGGGGAAGAGGGCGATGAGGCGGCCCAGCATTGCCTCCGCCGCGCGGCCATGCACCTGCTGGTGGGCGATGGCGCGGACCAGCGCCTCATAGGGCTCGCGCTGGGCGGGCTTGAGGGTGATGGCCCCCACCTGCCGCACCACGGGCCCCAGGATGGGGTCGGCGGCGAGGAAGCTGCGCGCCGCGCGCGGGCGCAGCGGGGCCGCCGCCGGGGCCATCAGCGGAACACCAGATGCGGCAGCGCCAGCGTCAGCGAGGGCACATAGGTGAGGATCATCAGGCAGGCCAGGACCACGAGGATGAAGATGCCAAGATAGCGCATCATCGTCTCGATGCCACAACCGGCAACCTGCGCGGCGGCGAAGAGATTCACGCCAAAGGGCGGCGTGATCATGCCGAGGGCGAGGTTGACCACCATGATGGTGCCGAAATGCACGCCATCCAGCCCCATGCGCTGCGCCGCATCCGCCAGGATGGGGGCGAGCACGATGATGCTGGCGCTGGTCTCGACGAACATCCCCACGATGAAGAGGAAGATGTTGACGCCGAGCAGGAACATCCCCGGCCCGTCGAAGGTCTGCACCAGCCATTCCGCCGCCGCATCCGGCACGCCCTGGCGGTTGAGCAGGTAGGAGAAGAGCGCGGCGCAGGCGATGATGAACATGATCACCGCCGAGGAGACGACCGACTTGCGGAAGATGGGGTAGAGGTCGCGTGGCGCGATCTCGCGGTGCAGGAACATGCCGACGATGATGGCGTAGAAGACGGCGACGACGCTCGCCTCCGTCGGCGTGGTGACGCCGCCATAGATGCCGCCGAGGACGATGACCGGCATCAGCAGGGCGAAGCCCGCCTGCCTCAGCGCCACCAGCGGCGGCAGGCGGCCATCCCCGTCGCGCTTGCCCCAGCCCTTGATGCGGCACCACACCAGGACGGTCGCGATCAGCGCCGCGGCGATCAGGAAGCCCGGGATGAAGCCGGCGATGAACAGCTCCGGGATCGAGACCTGGGTGGTCACGCCATAGAGGATCATCGGGATGGAGGGCGGGATGATGACGCCGAGTTCCGCCGCCGTGGCCTGCAGCGCGGCGGCGAAGCCCACCGGATAGCCATGCTTGACCAGCGCCGGGATCATGATGGTGCCGATGGCGAAGGTGGTGGCCACCGAGGAGCCGCTGATGGCGGCGAAGATCATGCAGGTGACGATGCAGGTGGCCGGCAGCCCGCCCTGGATGCCGCCCACCAGCGACTTGGCGAATTCCACCAGCCGGCGGCTGATGCCGCCCACATCCATCAGGTTGCCCGCCAGGATGAAGAAGGGAATGGCGGCGAGCGGGAATTTGTCGAGCGCCACGAAGATCTGCTGCGCCGCCACGATCAGCGGGAAGCGCGTGAAGCCCTCGATGCCGAGGATGGCGGCGAGGCCGATGGCGACGGCGACGGGAATGCCGGCGGCGAAGCCCACCAGCATGACGGTGAGCATGAGGCTGCTCATACGGCGGCCTCCAGCTCGTCCGAGCGGCGGTCGAGGAAATTGGCGAGGGCGCCGACCATGGCGAAGACCGCCCCGGCCGGGATGGCGGCATAGCCCCAGGCCATCGAGACCTCGAGCCCCGCCATCTCCTGGAACTTCACGCGCTCGGCCATGGTCCAGCCGAACCAGAAGAGCACGCCCATCAGGGAGAGGCTGCTGGCCAGCGCCGCCGCCTCCAGCGCGCGGCGCAGCGTGCCGCCGCTGTAGCGGTGCGCGGCGTCGATCGAGACCAGCGCGCCGGCCCGCAGCGCGACGCCGAGGCCCAGCATGGCCATCCAGATCAGTGCGGTGCGCACCAGCGCCTCGCTCCACACCGCCGGCGTCTCGGTGGCGAAGCGCGCCACCACCTGCCACAGCCCGGCCAGGCAGGCCACGGCCAGAGCGAGGCAGGCGAGCAGAGCGGCCAGCTCCGTCACCACCCGGTCCACCGCCAGGAGGCCGCGCCGCGCCGCGCCGGGGCGGGCGCCGAGCCACCAGGCCAGCAGCGTCGCCAGCAGGCTGGCGGCCCCGATGATCTGCAGGGGCAGGGTGTTCATGCGGCGCGCCGGCCGCGAAAGGGCGGGCGGGAGGGGGGCGGAACGCGGCTGGGCACGGGTCTGTCTCTTCCCTGGAGGCTGGATCATGGGGCCGGGGGCGCATGGCCGCCCCCGGCAGGCGGGCGGTGCAGGGGCGGGCGCGCTTACTTCCAGTCGCGCAGGCGGCGCAGCAGGTTGCCGTCCAGCTCCTTCTCGTACTGCGTGAAGGCGGCGGCGAGGGCGGTCTGGAACTGCGCGGTGTCCACGCTCGTCACCACCGTCATGCCGCGCCGGCGCAGCTCGTCCACGCCGCTCTGCTCGTCGGCCGTGACCTTGGCGCGGTTGGCGTCGCGCGCGGCGGTGGCGGCCTGCTGGAACATGCGCTTCTCATCGGCGTTCAGCCGCCCCCACAGCGCGGGGGAGCCGATCAGCAGCGCGGGCGAATACACATGGCCCGTCAGCGTCAGGTATTTCTGCACCTGGTTGATGTTGTTGGCGACGATGACGGGAATGGGGTTCTCCTGCCCGTCCACCGTGCCCTGCTGGAGCGCCGGGATCAGCTCGGAGAAGGCCATCGGCGTCGGCAGCGCGCCGAGGGTGGAGAAGGCGCGCATATGCACCTGGTTCTCCATGGTGCGCACCTTGAGGCCACGGATATCGGCGGGCGTGTTCACCTCGCGGCGGCTGTTGGTCAGGTGGCGGAAGCCGTTCTCCATCCAGATCACGCCAATCAGGCCACGGCGCTGGAACTTCTCCAGGATCTCCTGCCCGATCGGCGAATCGAGCGCGCCGCGCGCATGGGCGTAGTCGCGGAACAGGAAGGGCACGTCCACCGTGCGCACCTCGGGCACGAAATTGCCGACCGGCCCGGTGGAGGTGATGGTGAAATCCAGCGTGCCGATCTGCACGCTCTCGATCATCTCGCGCTCATTGTCGTTGCGCTGGATGGTGACGCGGTATTTGCCGCCGGAGAGCCGCTCCAGCGTCTCCTTGAAGACCATCGCCCCGGCGCCGTAGTGGCTGTTGGCGGTGGGCAGCGGGTGCTGGAGCGTGATCTCGGTCTGGGCCAGGGCGGTCCCGGCGGAGAGGGTGGCGGCCAGCCCCAGGGCCAGCGCGGCGCGGCGCAGCATGCTCATCGGATGTTCCTCCCGCGGCGCTTCATTGGGCGTCGCCGCACCTCTTCCTTCTAGGCGAGGGGAGGGTTCGTTTCAATCGGTTGCGGAGCAACGGGCGGCATGTCGCGGGCTATCTGGCGCAATTGTCGGATAAAATCCACCGCCGCCGGCGCAGCTTCATTGCGCCGGAACACGGCGGCGATATCCGCCACCAGCGCCTCCCCCGCCAGGGGCCGGTAGGCCAGCCCGGGCAGGCGCACGCAGTCGCGCAGCGAATCCGGCACCACCGCCACGCCCAGCCCCAGCCCCACCAGGCTGGCCACCGCCACGAGGTCCCGCCCGCCATGCGCGATGCGCGGCGTGAAGCCGCCACGCTCCCCCAATTGCCGGGTGAAGTGGTGGAAGCCCGCCTTTTCCGGGTCCGGCACGATGAAATCCTCCCCCGCCAGGGCGGCCGGGGAAACCCCGGCCCGCGCCGCCAGCGGGTGCGCCTCCGGCAGGGCGATCAGCAGCCGCTCCCGCCGCAGCCGCAGCGCGGTGACGCCCGGCGGCGCCACGAAGGGCGGGCGGATGAAGCCGATATCCAGCGCCCCGCTCGCCACCGCCTCCACCTGCGGCACTGTCTCCATTTCCTGGAGCCGCAGCAGCACCTCGGGATGGGCGCGGCGCCATTCCCCCAGGCTGGCCGCCAGCACGCCGGAAAACGCCGCCGAGGCGGCGAAGCCAATGCCGATGATGCCGCGCTCCCCCCGCCCGGCCTGCCGGCCGGTGCGCTCCGCCTGCTCCACCTGCCGCAGCGCCGCCTCGGCCTCCGGCCGGAACAGCGCGCCGGCATCGCTCAGCGCCACGCTGCGCTTGCTGCGGCGGAACAGCCGCGCGCCGAGATGCCGCTCCAGCGCCTGCACCTGCTCCGTCAGGGCCGGGGCGGAAAGGCCGAGGCGCTCCGCCGCGCGGGCGAAGTGCAGCGTCTCGGCCACCATCAGGAAGGCGCGGAGATGGCGCAGCTCCATGCCGGACCCCTCGTGTCGTTGAAAGACTGTATTCGGTTCTGCCGAAGAATTTCACCGGCCGCCAGCAATGATCGGGCCTTGCTGCGCTGCATATAAAACAGGCCGCCCCAGCCCAGGACGCCGCCCCATGTCCGCCACGACCGCCCCCGCCATGCCCGCCGCCGCGCCACCCTTCATCGAGCGCGGCACCGCCGCCTTCCGCCGCACCAACCTCGCCTTCCTCTGCGCCGGCTTCTCCACCTTCGCGCTGCTCTACTGCGTCCAGCCGCTGCTGCCGGCCTTCTCCAGCGGCTTCGGCGTGACGCCGGCGGCCAGCAGCCTCGCCCTCTCCCTGCCCACCGGCGTCATGTCCATCGTCATGCTGGTGGCCGGCGCCGTCTCCGAGGCGCTGGGCCGCAAGCCGCTGATGGTCGCCTCCGTCTTCGGCTCCGCCCTGCTGACCCTGGCCGCCGCCTTCGCGCCGGGGTGGGAGGGCTTCCTGGCCCTGCGCGCCCTGCTCGGCGTGGTGCTGAGCGGCCTGCCCGCCATCGCCATGGCCTATATCGCCGAGGAAGTGCACCCCCGCTCCAGCGGCTACGCCATGGGCCTCTATATCAGCGGCTCCGCCTTTGGCGGGCTGGTCGGGCGCGTGCTGGCCGGGCTGCTGCTCGATCTCGGGGGATGGCGCTGGGCCATGGGCGGCATCGCCACCCTCGGCCTGCTCTCGGCCCTGGTTTTCTGGCGCTGCCTGCCGGAATCACGGCAATTCCGGCCCCGGCCGCTGCTCTGGGGGGCGATGGCGGCCAATTTCGCCACCCATCTGCGCGATGGCGGCATGCGCTGGCTCTACCTGCTCGGCTTCCTGCTGATGGGCAGCTTCGTCACCATCTACAACTACATCGGCTACCGGCTGCTGGCGCCGCCCTTCAGCCTGCCGCACAGCCTCGTCGCCATGGTCTTCCTGGTCTACCTGGTGGGGATCGGCAGCTCGACCCTGGCCGGCGGCCTCGCCGACCGCTTCGGCCGCCGCCGCGTGCTCTGGATGACGGTGCTCGCCCTGCTGGCCGGGCTGGCCTGCACCCTCTCGGAGGCGCTGCCGCTCGTCATCCTCGGGCTGGCCGCCATCACCTTCGGCTTCTTCGGCTCCCACTCCCTGGCCAGTTCCTGGGTGGGGCGGCGCGCGGGGGCGACCAAGGCACAAGGCTCGTCGCTCTACCTCTTCTGCTACTATCAGGGGGCCTCGCTGCTCGGCAGCCTCGGCGGCTTCGCCTGGGCGGCGGCAGGATGGGACGGGGTCGCCACACTGGTCGGCGCGGCGCTCGCCCTGGCCCTCGTCGCGGCACTGCGGCTGGCGCGGCTGCCGGGGGTGAATTGAGGGGGGAGTTCCCTCCTAAAAAAGGCCGGGGGAAGGAATTCCCCCGGGCCCCCTTCTTCTTTCTGTCAGGGCCGGCCGCCGCTGGCGGCCGGCGGCTCCCCGGTGCTCTCCTTCCTGGCATCGCTGTCCGCGGGCTTCCGCGCCGGCGGGGTGGCCGCCTCGGCGAAAGGCTCCCCGGTGCCGGTGCTGTCGGCCTCCGGCTTCTTCTCCTCGGCCATGGCCTGGGCTCCCTGTCTGTGATGTGCTGGAAAGGGAACGGGCACCGCCGCCCGCGGTTCCCTCGCCGCAACAAGGAGCACGGCCATGCTGCACGGTGGATGCCACTGCGGAGAACTCCGCTACGAGGCGGGCGGCACCCCTTATCACATCACCTTCTGCCACTGCGCCGATTGCCGGCGCAGCAGCGGCGCGCCCCTCCTCGCCTGGTTCAGCGTCCCCGCCAGCCAGTTCCGCCTCACCCGGGGGAGCCTCGCCTTCTACGCCTCCAGCCCCGGCGCGCGGCGCGGCTTCTGCCCCGCCTGCGGCGCCAGCCTGACCTACCAGAACGACCAGCACCCCCACGAAGTCGATATCACCGCCGCCAGCCTCGACGACCCCGCCGCCATCACGCCCGAGGACCATCTCTGGTTCGCCAGCCGCCTGCCCTGGATGGTGCCGGGCGATACCCTGCCGCGCCATGCCCGTGAACGGGGAGGCAGCCGCGAATAAAACTCAGAATGACTATCAAAGTCATTGAATTAAAATAGTTTTTTACGTTTTTCCGGTTGCGGCGCACCGCGCGGCGGGCCGAAGCTGCGCCGCGCCATGACCCCCTCCTTATCCTCCCCATCGCCGCGCTAT
Source organism: Roseomonas sp. GC11 (assembly GCF_024437745.1). Lineage (GTDB taxonomy): Bacteria > Pseudomonadota > Alphaproteobacteria > Acetobacterales > Acetobacteraceae > Pseudoroseomonas. The sequence goes on from NZ_JANFNY010000001.1 coordinate 115,296, forward strand.
GACGCGCGCACCATCCTCCTGCACTGGCTGACCGCCGGGCTGGTGGCCTTCCAGTGGCTCGGCGGCCAGTTGATCGACGAACTGCCGCGCGGCCCCCTGCGCGGCAACATGTGGTCGCTGCACTTCACCCTGGGCATCCTGCTGGCGCTGCTGGTGGTGGCGCGCCTCGTCTGGCGCGTGAGGGGCGGGCGCCGCCTGCCGCCCGAGCCGGGGCTTCCTGGCCTCGCCGCCAGGGCCGTGCACGGGCTGCTCTACCTGCTGCTGCTGGTCACGCTCGGCGCCGGGCTGTTCTGGATCTGGGTGCGCGGCTCGAATTTCTTCGGCCTGTTCAGCCTGCCGGTCTTCGACCCCGCCAATCCGGGGCTGCGCCGCAGCGTCGGGGAGTGGCACGAGACGGCGGCCAACCTGCTGCTCCTGCTGGCCGGGCTGCACGCCGCCGCCGCCCTGCTGCACCATTACCTGTGGAAGGATGGCGTGCTGCGCCGCATGGGCTGGGGCGGCTGATCACCCCCGCGGCGCGAGCAGGATCAGCCCCGCCCCGGCCAGGCACAGCGCGCCGCCCGCGAGGTCCCAGCCATCCGGCCGGACGCCCTCCACCAGCCAGAGCCAGGCGAGCGAGGCGGCGATATACACCCCGCCATAGGCGGCGAAGGCACGCCCCGCCGCCGCGCTCTCCACCAGGGTGAGCAGCCAGGCAAACAGGGCGAGGCTGCCCAGCCCCGCCCCCAGCCACCACGCCGCCCTGCCGAGCCGCAGCACGGACCAGATGGCGAAGCAGCCGCCGATTTCCGCCAGGGCGGCGGCGAGATAGATCAGCGCCGCCCGCCCCACCCCGGCCTCAGCCGTGCCGGATGGCGATGGTCTTCAGCGAGGCGAAGCCGGCCAGCGCGGCGAAGCCCTTCTCCCGCCCATGGCCGCTGCGCTTCACGCCGCCGAAGGGCAGTTCCACGCCGCCGCCGGCGCCGTAGTTGTTGACGAAGACCTGCCCCACCTTGATCCCGCGCGACAGGCGCATGGCCCGGCCGATATCCGCCGTCCACACCCCCGCCACCAGGCCGAACTGCGTGCCATTGGCGATGGCCAGCGCCTCCGCCTCATCGGTGAAGCGGATGGCGGTCAGCACGGGGCCGAACACCTCTTCCTGCGCCAGCCGGTGGCTGGCGGCGACATCGGCCAGCAGCGTCGGGCGGACGTAATAGCCGCCCTCCGGCGCGTTGGAGGCGATGCGGCCCTGGCCGGCGAAGTGCAGCCCATCCGCCCGCGCCACGTCGAGGAAGCTGTTCACCCGCTTCTGCTGGTCGGCATTGACGACGGGGCCGAGGTCGAGATCCAGCTCGGCCGGGCCGGCCTCCAGCGCGTTGAAGCGCCCGGCGAGGTCGGCCACGAAGCGGTCGAAGACCGGCGCCTGCACCAGCACGCGGCTGCCGGCGGAACAGGTCTGCCCGGCATTCTGGATGATGCCGTTCAGCACCGTCGCCGCCGCCGTCTCCAGATCGGCATCCTGGAAGACGAGCTGCGGGCTCTTGCCGCCCAGTTCCAGCGTGACGGGGATGGTGTTCTTCGCCGCCGCGCTCTGCACCAGCGTGCCCACCTCCGGGCTGCCGGTGAAGGAGACGTGGGAAATGCCCGGATGCGACGTCAGCGCCGCGCCCGCTTCCTCGCCGAGGCCGGTGACGACGTTCCACACCCCCTCGGGGAAGCCCGCCTCGGCCGCCAGCTCCGCCAGCATCAGGGAGGAGAGCGAGGCATCCTCGGCCGGCTTCAGCACGCAGGCATTGCCCATGGCCAGCGCCGCGCCCACCGAGCGCCCGACGATCTGCATCGGGTAGTTCCACGGCACGATATGGCCGGTGACGCCATGCGGCTCCCACACCGTCATCACCGTCATGCCATCGGCATAGGGGATGGTGTCGCCATGCATCTTGTCGGCGCTGCCGCCGTAGAACTCGAAATAGCGTGCGCAGGCGGTGGCGTCGGCGCGGGCCTGGCGGATGGGCTTGCCCACGTCGCGGCTCTCGGCCTGGGCCAGGGCCTCGGCATCGCGCAGGATCAGCGTGGCGAGCTTGGTCAGCAGCCGCCCGCGCTCGGTGGCGGACATCCGGCCCCAGGGGCCTTCCAGCGCGGCCTGCGCGGCGCGCACCGCCGCATCGATCTCCACCGCCCCGCCGCGCGCGATCTGCGCGAAGGGATGCCCGTCCGAGGGGTTGATGACAGGAATATGCCGCTCGGCCGCGACGCCGCGCCCGCCGATCCAGTGGCCATAGGTGTGCATGGGAGCTTCCTCCGCGAATCTCGGTCGGGCGATGGTCTAGGCCCGGTGGGCGGGGCTGGCCAGGGGGGTGGGATGATCGGGATGATTGGAATAAATTTTATTTTTATAAAAATATCTTCTTTTTCTGAAGAAAAAGAAGCAAAAAGACTTTTTTCAGGCTGCCGCCATCTCCCGTCACGGCGGGACGAAACACTGATAAAAGTTTTTTGGTTCTTTTTTTCAAAAAAGAACATTCTTCCTTGAACTATCCCATCTTCCCCCAGGCGATCCACGCCCACCCCACCACCAGCACGGCGAGCATTGAGGGCCAGAGCAGGCGCCAGATCTGGGCGGGCCGCACACCCGGCCCGGCCAGCCCGGCGATCATGGCGGTGACGGCGAAGCTCATCCCCGCCGCGGCGGCGCCGGTGAAATTGTGCACCCCGGCGGCGAAGGCGAGCGGCAGGCCCGCCGCCTGCCCGAGCGCCGCCTGCACCGGCATCAGTGCCGCGTTGGAGCCGACATTGCTGCCGGTGACGAGGCCGGAGGCCAGGCCCATCACCGGCATCGCATAGGCAGCCAGCGGGCCGAGCGCCTGGGCCGCCGACTCGGCCAGCCCGGCGGCGACGCCGGAGCCGGCCAGCCAGCGCCCGAGCAGCACATAGAGCAGCATGGCCAGGGCCGGCCGCCGCGCCCGCGCCAGGGCGGACCCCGCCGCCTTCGCCGCGCCGCGCGGCCGCAGCAGGAAGGCCAGGGCCGCGGCACTCCACAGCACCACCGCCACATGGGTGATTGGCAGGCCCGGCAGGTCGGCGAAGGGGTGCAGCGCCGGCGCCCCGTGCCAGGAGCGCGCCAGCAGCAGCGCCGCCACCAGCCCGATCCAGGGCGCCAGGGCCCGCAGCGCCCGCCGCCAGCCCGCCGCATCGCGCGGCGGCGCCTGCCGCCACAGCTGGAGCAGCAGCGGCAGGCCGGTGGCCACGATCCCCGCCACCTCGAAGGGCAAGGCGCGGTTGGCCAGCAGCAGCAGCGCGGCCACCAGGGCCATCAGCCCGAGCTGCGCCAGCCGCTCCCGCCCCGGCACGGGCACCCCGGCGGCGGCGCAGAGCCGCCAGCCGACCGGCGCGAGGCAGAGCAGCCACAGCGCATGCGGCCAGGCCGTGGCCTGGGCCAGCACCTGCCCCGGCACGCCGACCAGCGCCGCGCCCAGCGCCGTGCCCGGCCCCAGCCCGCCCCAGGGCACCAGGGTGAGCGCCTGCAGGGCCAGCGCCGCCGCCGCCGGGCCGGCCAGCCCCATGCCGCGCAACTGCCCGAGCGCGAAGACGGCGCCCACCGCGAAGCCCGTGACATTCTCGAAGAAGGTGCCGGCCAGGAAGGCGGTGGTGAAGACGCGGCGCGGCGTGGCCGGCTGCGCCGCCCCGCCCGCCGGGGCCAGCCGCGCCATGGCGGCGTGGAACAGCAGCCCGCCCGCCAGCACGGCGATGGGCTGCACGGCCAGATACAGCCCGCGCAGGCTTTCCCAGCCCAGGAAGGGCAGGGCGGGCTGGGCTGCCGGCAGGGTCAGCCACACCGCCGGCAGGCTGGCCGCCAGCGCGGCGAGGCAGGCCACCACCGGCCCCGCCCGCCCGCTCAGCAACAGGGAGACCAGGAGCAGCAGCGGGGCGGATTGCAGGAAGGGCAGCATGGCCGCCCCATCCTCCCCGACCCGGTGGCAATGCGCCAGGGGGGGGCGCCAGGGGGGGGGGCGCCAGGGGGGGCGCCAGGGGGGAGGGGGTGCGGCCCGCCGGGCGGCTCAGGCGGCGCGGATGCCGCTCAGCAGCGCCTCGATCCGCCGGCGCAGGGCGCTGGCCTGCTCGGCCATGCCGGTGGCGGCGCCGCGCAGCTGCTCCGCCACCTGCCCGGTGCGCTGCGCCGCCTCGCCCACGGCGCCGGTGTTGCGCGTCACCTCCTGGGTGCCGCGCGCCGCCTCGGCCACGGCGCGGCCGATTTCCTGCGTCGCCGAGGCCTGTTCCTCCGCCGCGGTGGCCACCTGGGTGGTGATGCGCTCCATCTCCGTGATGGTGCGCGCGATATTGCCGATGGCCTGCACCGCGCGCCCCGTCTCGCCCTGCATGCTGTTGATCTGCTGGCTGATCTGCTCGGTGGCGCGGGCGGTCTGGTTGGCGAGATTCTTCACCTCGCTGGCCACCACGGCGAAGCCCTTGCCGGCATCGCCGGCGCGTGCCGCCTCGATCGTGGCATTCAGCGCCAGCAGGTTGGTGCGCCCGGCGATATCGGTGATGAGGTCCACCACATCGCCGATGCTGCGCGCCGCCTCGGAGAGGGATTGCACGGCGCCATCGGTGGCGCGGGCATCCTCCCCGGCGCGGCGGGCCACGGTGGCGCTCTCGTTCACCTGCCGCGCCACCTCGGCGATGGAGGCGGCGAGTTCCTCGGCCGAGGCCGCCACGGTCTGCACATTGGCGCTGGCGTCATTGGCGGCGCCCATCACGTTGCGCACCAGCTGGCTGCTCTGCTGCGCCGCCTGGTTGATGTCCTGCGCCGAGCCCTGGACGAGCTGCACCGCGCGGCCGACATCGTCAAGGTTGCGGCTGGCCTCGCTGTCGAAGCTGCGCAGCAGCGCCTCGATCGCCTCACTGCGGGCGAGGCGGCGCTGGTTCTCCGCCTCCTGCCGGGCCTGCAGCGCATCGGCCTGCTGCAAGCCGTCGCGGCACTGCGCCAGGGCGGTGGCCATCTGGGCGATTTCCGCCGGCTGCCGCCCCTGCGGCAGGGCGAAGCCATAATCCCGCCCAGAGAGCCGGCGCAGCGACTCGACCATGCCCGCCAGCGGGGTGGAGACGGTCTTCTGCATCAGCACCCCGAGCAGCCCGGCCAGCACCAGCATCAGCGTCAGGCTGCCGAACAGCAGGGCGGCGCAGCGGGCGAAGGCGGCGGCCTCGGCCGCGTCGCGCTCGCGCGCCAGCCGGTGCTCCTCCGCCTTGCCCTCGGCCATGATGGCGCGGATGCGGTCCATCATCGGCTTGGCTTCCGGGTCCAGCACGGCGGTGCGCGCCGCCTCCGCCTGGCCGGCCCGCACCGCCTGGGCCGCGCGGCTGGCGATGCGGCCCTGCCACTGCCCCACCAGCTGCGCCAATTCGCGCAGCCGCGCCTGCTGGGCCGCGTTATCCGCCGTCAGCCGCTGCAATTCGCGCAGATTCTCGGCCGTGGCGCTCTCCCCGCCCGCCAGCGGCTCCAGATAGGCCGCGCCGCCCAAAGCCGCGCCGCGCAGCGCGGTTTCCTGGTTCAGCAGGCCCATCAGCAGGTGATCGAAGCGCGTCAGCACGTCCTGCGTGTGGCGGCTCCAGTCGCTGCTGTCGCGGATATTCCCCAGATCCCGCCAGACCAGCCCGTTCCCCAGCGCCGCCACGATGACGAGCGCCCCGAACATGGCCATCAGGCGGGCACGGATGCTCCAACCCACGGCTAATCTCCCCGCGCATCTCTCCGGGGCACATGCCCCCTTCAAGGCAGGCAACTTGGCGGGGATGAGTTAAAAAAGGGCCTGCCCGGATGGGGCGCCGTGTCGTGGCGCGCCGGAAGGGCCCATCAAGGGAGGAAAGATCGCGTGACCCTGTCCTGCTTCGCGCCGCGCCGCCTGCTCATCGGCGGCGGCGCCCTGGCCCAGCTGCCGGCCCTGCTGAAGGAATTCGGCCTCTCCCGCCCCCTGGTGGTCACCGATCCCTGGATCGTCTCCTCCGGCATGATCGACCGGGTGCTGGCGCCGCTGGCCGGGGCCGGGATCAGCGCCCGCGTCTTCTCCGACACCGTGGCCGACCCCACCGACACCGTGGTGGAGGCCGGGGTGGCCCTGCTCCGCCGCGGCAGCTTCGATGCCCTGATCGGCTTCGGCGGCGGCAGCCCGATGGACACGGCCAAGGCCATGGCCATCCTGGCCGCCGCCGCCCCCGGCCAGCACATCCGCGACTTCAGGGTGCCCGCCAGCGCCGACCGCGCCGCCCTGCCGCTGCTCTGCATCCCCACCACCGCCGGCACCGGCAGCGAGGCCACCCGCTTCACCGTCATCACCGACACGGCGCGGGATGAGAAGATGCTCATCGCCGGGCTGGGCGCCCTGCCGGTGGCGGCGCTGGTGGATTACGAACTGACCTTCAGCGTGCCGCCGCGCATCACGGCGGATACCGGCATCGACAGCCTGACCCACGCGCTGGAAGCCTTCGTCTCCCGCCGCGCCAACCCGGTGGCCGATCTCTATGCCCGCGCCGCCATGCCGCTGATCGCCCGCCACCTGCGCGCCGCCTTCACCGAGCCGCGCAACGCCACCGCCCGCGCCGCCATGATGGAGGGCGCCACCCTGGCGGGGCTGGCCTTCTCCAACAGTTCCGTCGCCCTGGTGCATGGCATGAGCCGCCCCATCGGCGCGCATTTCCACGTGCCGCATGGCCTCTCCAACGCCATGCTGCTGCCAGCGGTGACGCGCTTCAGCCTCCAGGCCGCGGGCGCCCGCTATGCCGAGGCGGCGCGGCTGATGGGCATCGTGCCCGCCACCTCGGCCGACCCGGAGGCGGCGGCGGCCCTGGTGCGCGAGCTGGAGGCGCTCAACCGTGAACTGGGGGTGCCGACGCCCCGCCAGTTCGGCATCAGCCGCGAGGCCTGGGACAGCGTGCTGGAGACCATGGCCAGCCAGGCCCTCGCCTCCGGCAGCCCGGCCAACAATCCCCGCGTGCCGGAAGCGGCGGAGATCGTCGCGCTGTATCGGGAGGTCTACGCGTAAAAAGCATTGAGGGGGCTTTGCCCCCTCAAACTCCCCCAGCAGGGGACGGGGTCCCCTGCACCCGCCTTCAGGGGGGAACCAACAAATGGGTTTCCAAAGGCCTCAGGCCTTTGGTGGGGAGAGTTTGAGAGGGGCGAAGCCCCTCTCAAGAAGCCGCCTTCACCGGCTCGGCGCTGCGGCGCAGGCGGTGCTCGCCCAGGAAGAGCAGGATCGGCGCCGCCAGGGTGATCGAGGAGGAGGTGGTGGCGACGATGCCGAACACCATCGTCCAGGCGAAGCCCGCCAGTGTCTCGCCGCCGAACAGCGCCAGCGGCAGCGCCGAGAGCAGCAGCGTCATCGAGGTGCCGATGGTGCGGTTCAGCGTCTCGTTGATCGATTTGTCGATCAGCGCCTGGAGCGGCATGGTCTTGTACTTGCGCAGGTTCTCGCGCATGCGGTCATAGACCACGACCTTGTCGTTCACCGAGAAGCCGATGATGGTCAGCACCGCCGCCACCGTCGTCAGGTTGAACTCGATGCGTGTCACCGCCAGGAAGCCCACCACCTTGGTGGTTTCCAGGATCAGGGTGACGATGGCGCCCACCGCGAACTGCCACTCGAAGCGGAACCAGATATAGACCATCATCGCCAGCATCGAGATGCCGAGGGCGATCAGCGAGCCCTGGAACAGCTCGGCGCTGACGCGGTTGCCCACCGCCTCGGTGCGCAGCACCCGCAGGCCCGGCGCCGCCTGCTCCAGCGCGCCACGCACCCGGCTCACCGCCGCCTGCGTCGCCGCCTCCTCCCCCTGCACCGGCAGGCGCAGCAGGAAGGTGGCGGAATCGCCGAATTCCTGGACGCCGACATCGCCGACATCCAGCCCGGCCACGCCGTTGCGGATCAGCCCGATATCCACCGGCGCCGGCGTGCGCACCTCCATGATGATGCCGCCGCGGAAGTCGATGCCCTTCTCAAGCCCCGGATAGAAGCCGAGCACCACCGAGGCGATGGAGAGGAAGAGCGAGAAGAGAAAGCCCACCACGCGCCCCTTCATGAAGGGGATGTTGGTGGTGTCCGGCACCAGCCGGAACAGGGGGCGGGAGAGGAACATCTGTCTTAGCCCCTATCAGACCGGCAGGACTTTGGGCCGGCGCGAACGGTACCAGCCGGCGACGAAAAGGCGGACCAGCGTCGTGGCCGTCCACATCTGCACGATCGTGCCGATGGCCACCGTCACCGCGAAGCCGCGCACCGGGCCGGAGCCGAAGCCATAGAGGCAGGCCATGGCGATCAGGTTGGTCACGTTGCTGTCGAAGATGGTGCCGGACGCCTTGGTGAAGCCCGCCTCCAGCGCGCTGGCCGGCGGGCGGCCGAGCTTCGTCTCCTCCCGGATACGCTCGTTGATCAGGATATTGGCGTCGAGCGCGGTGCCGAGCGTCAGCACGATGCCGGCGATGCCGGGCAGGGTGATGGTCGCCTGCAGCAGCGACAGCGCGGCCAGCATCATGATCAGGTTGACCAGCAGCGCCACATTGGCGAACCAGCCAAGCAGCCCATAGGCCAGCCCCATATAGAGGAAGACGAAGGCGGCACCGGCGGCGAGGCTGAGCAGGCCGGCGCGGATGGCATCCGCCCCCAGCTCGGGGCCGACGGTGCGCTCCTCCACCACGGTGAGCGGTGCGGGCAGGGCGCCGGCGCGCAGCAGCACGGCGAGGTCATTGGCCGTGGCGGCGGTGAAGCTGCCGCTGATCTGGCCGCGCCCGGCGGTGATCGGCTCATTGATGCGCGGCGCGGTGATCACCTTGGTGTCCAGCACCACCGCGAAGGGGCGGCCGACATTCTGCCGGGTGATCTCGGCGAAGCGCCGGGTGCCGATGGAATCGAAGGCGAAATTCACCACCCATTCACCGGTCTGCGGGTTCTGCCCGGCGCGGGCGTCGGTCAGGTTGGCGCCATCCACCTCGACGCGGCGGCGCACGGCGTAGCGCTGGCCGGGCTGCTCGCCATCGAGGAACTCGACGCCCGGCGGCGGCAGGGCGGCGGCGGGGTTGGCGGTGTCGTCCACCAGCCGGAAGGTCATGCGCGCCGTGCGCCCGAGCAGCTCCTTGATGCGCTTCGGGTCCTCGACGCCGGGCAGCTGCACCAGGATGCGGCTGCTGCCCTGGCGGGCGATCAGCGCCTCGGAGACGCCCGTCTCGTCGATGCGGCGGCGGACGATCTCGATGGACTGCTCCACCGCGCCGGTGGCGCGGGCGCGCAGGGCGGCCTCGCTCAGCGCCATCGCCAGGCTGCCATCGGGCTGCGGGGTGATCTCCACATCCGGCGCCGTGGCGCCATTGCCGACGGGGACGGGGTTGGCCAGCTCGCGCAGCGCCGTGGTGGCGGCTGCGGCCTGCCCGGCATCGCGCAGCCGGATGACGAGGCGGTTGGCCGCCTGCTCCGGCAGCAGCGCGGTATAGCCGATATTGCCCTGGCGCAGCCGGGTGCGGGCGCCATCGGCCAGGCTTTCCAGCCGTTCCTTCACCACGGCGTTCAGGTCCACCTCCAGCAGCAGGTAGGACCCGCCGCGCAGGTCGAGGCCGAGGGAGACGGCGCGCGCCGGCAGCCAGGACGGGATGGCCGACCGGGGCACGAGGCTGGGCAGCGAGAGCAGCACGCCAAGCAGGATGACGCCAAGAATGGCGGCGACCTTCCACCGCGCGAAATACAGCATGGCCGAGAAGGCCCCCCAAGCTAGAGGGGCGGAAAATGCTGGCTCGGCGCCGCCGATGCAACCCACCATGCGCGCGCGCCCGCTCTCTGCTACACGCCGCCGCGCAGGCTGAAGGAGCGGAGACGGCCATGGGGCTGAAGCTGGGCATCATCGGGGCGGGGCATTTCGGGCGCTTCCACACGCTGAAGGCGGCCCGCGCGCCGCGTGTCGAGTTCCTCGGCCTGGCCGATGCCAGCCCCGAGCGCGCCGCCCAGGTGGCCGCCGAGGCCGGCTGCCGCGCCTGGGACAGCGCGGAAGCCCTGATGGCGGCGGCGGAGGCCGTGATCATCGCCGCCCCCACCGCCTATCATCACCCCCTGGCCAGCGCCGCCCTGGCGGCGGGCTGCCATGTCTTCGTGGAAAAACCCATCGCCGCCGGGCTGGAACAGGCCGATGCGCTGGTGGCGCAGGCCGCCGCCGCCGGGCGGGTGCTCCAGGTCGGGCATGTCGAGCGATTCGGCGCCGGCCTGGCCGCGCTGCGCGGCAGCGCCGGGGTGGGCCGCCCGCTCTATATGGAGGCGGTGCGCATCGCCCCCTTCCGCCCGCGCAGCCTGGATGTGACGGTCATCCTCGACCTGATGATCCATGACCTGGACCTCGTCCTCTCCCTGGCGGGGGCCGAGCTGGTGGCGGTGGAGGCGGTGGGCAGCGCCGTGGTGTCAGAGAAGATCGACATCGCCAATGCCCGGCTGCGCTTCGCCAATGGCGCCCAGGCCACCATCACCGCCAGCCGCGCCAGCCTGAAGATGGAGCGGCGCCTGCGCGTCTTCGGCAGCGAGGGCTATGCCAGCCTGGACTTCCTGGCGCGCGAGCTGAAGCTGGTGCGCAAGGGCCAGGGCACGGCGCTGGAGCAGGTGCCGGGCCATGGCATCGAAACCCTCTCCTGGCAGGACCATGACAATCTGGAGGCCGAGCAGGCCGCCTTCGTCGCCGCCTGCCTGGATGGCGCGCCGGTGGTGGTGGATGGCCGCGCCGGCCGCGCCGCGCTGGATGCCGCGCTGCGGGTGGAACAGGCGGTGGCCGAGGCCCTGCGCGCCGCCGGGGCGGGCTGAGCGCCTGTGGCCTTGAGGGGGCTTTGCCCCCTAACCCCCAGCAGGGGACAGGGTCCCCTGCACCCGCCATCAGATGGGTTTCCAAAGGCCTCAGGCCTTTGGTGGCTGCGCGGCACTGCCGCGCAGGTTTGAGAGGGGCGAAGCCCCTCTCAAGGCACCGCGTCCTTTAGCGGCAGGCCCCGGCGATGGCGTGGGCGGCCTGCCGCAGGGCGGCTTCCACCGTCGCGCGCTGCCGGGCGAAGCGCACCTCCGGCATCACCACGGAGAGGGCATAGCGCTCCGCCGTATGGGTCTCGAGCGCGAGGCCGAGCGCGCAGACCCCTTCCAGCATCTCCCCCTGGTCCTCGGCGATCCCCCCGGCGCGCAAGGCGGGCAGGGTGGCGAGCAGCGCCGGCAGGCCGGGCAGGCTGCGCGCCGTCCGCCGCTCCCAGGGGCCGTCCAGGCGGCGGGCGATCTCCGCCTCCTCCAGCGTGGCCAGCAGCGCCTTGCCATGCGCCGTGCAGTGCAGCGGCAGCGCCGTGCCCACCGGGGTGACGACGCGCAATTCCTGGTCCGAGGCCACCTGATCCGCCAGCACCGCATGGGCGCCGCGCAGCACGGAGAGATTGGCCGTCTCCCGCGTCGCGCGCGCCAGCGCCTCCAGATGCGGGCGGACGATGCCCGCCACATCCAGCCATGCCGCGCCGGCCAGCCGCGCCAGGGCGGGGCCGAGCCGCAGCCGCCCCTCCAGCGGCGCCACCATCTGCTGCGCCTGGAGGGCGGTGACGAGGCGCTGCACCGTGCTGCGCGGCAGGCCGGTGGCCCGCGCCAGGGCGGCGAGGCTGAGCCCCTCCGCCTCGCCCTCCAGCGCGCGCAGCACCGCCGCCGCGCGGGCGATCACCTGGCCGCCGTTGAGGTCGCGCTCCGCCATGCGCCGGCTACGGCTTCGCGGGCAGGCTGAGGGCGGCGAGGCCATCCAGCAGCGCCGCCGCCGGGTTGGCGCCGGGCGCCGTGCCCTCGGGGGTGATCAGCAGCAGGTGCTCCTCCCCGCCGGGGCGGAAGGCGGGCCAGCCAGGGCCGGGCTGGCCGCTGCGGGCGAAGGCCACCCAGCGCGCCGAGAGATCGCGCGAGAGGGCGCGGGACGCCGCGTCCGCCGCCGGATCGGCCGCGACATGGCCGAAGACATAGGGGATCTCGGCCGTGTGGATGGCGCCCGGCACGGTGCCGCGCGCCGCCGGCGGCACCCAGGCGAAGCGGTAGGCATAGACCGGGGCCGTGGCAGGGGCATGCGCCGCCGCGCCGCGCATCAGCCGCCGGTTGTTGACCCCCGCGAAGCGCTCGGAGGCCAGTTGTCCGGCACAGGCGTCCTCGCTGGCGGCGCCATGGCCGAAGCAGAGCGGGCGGAGCTTCGCCCAGCGCTCCGCCCCCAGCTCGGCGGGCAGGCCGCGCCAGAAGGGGGGCGGGAAGAAGCCGGCCTCGGCATCGTTGGAGCCGGTGAGCAGCGGCACCGGCGCCGCCTGCCCGGCCTCGAAGGCATCCCGCGCCCGGGCGGGGACCACGGCGCCATCCAGGAAGGGCATGGTCTCGGCGGCGCTGGTCGGGGCGTCGCGCAGGGCGGTGGCGGGCAGGGCGCGCAGCGCCGCGGCATCGGCCGCGCCCCAGGCGGTGGCGAGGCGCTGCGCCACGGCCTCGGCTTGCGGGCGGTCATATTCCGGCAGGTCCAGCCCGCCGGACTGCATGATGGCGCGGTGGAACAGCCCGCGCGCCAGGGGCGAGGCCATCAGATACCCCACCGAGACGCCGCCCGCCGATTCGCCGAACAGCGTCACCGTGCCGGGGTCGCCCCCGAAGGCGGCGATGTTCTCCCGCACCCAGCGCAGCGCGGCGATGGCGTCGAGCAGGCCGTAATTGCCGCCCGGCTCCCCCGGCTCGGCCAGGGCGGGGTGGGCGAAGGTGCCGAACAGGCCGAGGCGGTAATTCAGCGTCACCACCGCCACGCCCTGCCGCGCCAGATGGGCGCCGTCATAGAGGGCGAGGCTGCCGGCGCCGAAGCGGAAGCTGCCGCCATGGATCCACACCATCACCGGCAGCGGCCCCTCCGCCTGGGGCGGCAGCCAGATGTTGAGCGTCAGGCAGTCCTCGCCCTGCGGGCCGTCCTTCAGGCTGCGTTCCGGCTCCTGGGCGGCCATTTTCTGGAGGCAGGCGGGGCCGCTGCGGCTGGCATCGCGCACCCCCTCCCAGGGCTGCGCCGGCTGCGGCGCGCGCCAGCGCAGCGCCCCGACCGGCGGGGCGGCATAGGGAATGCCCCGGAAGACGCGAACCCCATCCTCCACCGTGCCGCGCAGCGCGCCGGCCGGGGTGGTGACCACCGGGGGAGGCTCAGCCGCCAGGGCCGGGGCGAGGCCCATCCAGGCGCCGAGGAGAAGGCCGAGGCCAGATCGCATGAAGGTGCCCTTATCCGCTGGGCGGGCATATGGCCCGTTCAGCGGTTAAGGAGTCAAGAAGGAGGGAAGAGTGTTCTTTTTTAGAAAAAAAGAACCAAAAAACTTTTTTCCGTTGGCGGCCCGCCCGTGCCTTGAGGCGGGACGCCAAACTGAAAAAGTCTTTTTGCTTCTTTTTCTTCAGAAAAAGAAGATTCTTCGATTAAACAATCGCCGTGGCTTCGATTTCCAGCCGGGCTTCCGGCTCCACCAGTCCGGCGACCTGGACGAGGGCCATGGCGGGGAAGTTCTTCCCCATCACCGCGCGATAGGCGGCGCCAAGCTCCCGGAGGCTGGCGCGATACTCGGCGATGTCGAGCACATACCAGGTGAGGCGGGCGATATGCTCCGGCCCCGCCCCGCCGGCGCGCAGCACGGCCAGGATATTCTCCAGCGCCTGCCGCGCCTGGGGGACGAAGCCCTCCGGAAAGCGGCCCTCGGTGTCCCAGCCGATCTGGCCGCCGACGCAGAGGATGCGGCCCTCGCCCATCATGCCATTGGCGTAGCCGCGCGGCGCGGGCCAGCCTTCGGGTTGCAGGGGTGTCAGGCTCATGCGGGTGTCTCCGGCGGGGCGCAGCGCGCCTGATAGGCGGCCAGGGCCGCGCGCAGGTCAGCCGGGATCGGCATGACCCTGCGCGTGTCGAGGTTGGTGGTGGCCGAGATCAGGCGCAGCCGCACCATCTCCGCGCCCTCCTGGTTGTGGATATGCACGCGCAGCGTATAGGAGGCGCCGCCGATCGCTTCCACCAGCGGGGTGATGAGGATGTGCTGCCCCATCAGGCCGGGGATGAAGTAATCCGCCTCCGCATGGGCGAAGCCGGTGCCGGTGCGCCGCGCGCCGTGCAACTCGTGGAAATCCACGCCCAGCTCGGCGCCGAACCATTCCTCGATGGCGGCGCTGGCGAGGCCGAACCAGTTGGCGAAGAAGACGATGCCGGCGGGGTCGCATTCCTGGAAGCGGATGCGCGCCGGGGCGCGGAAGGCTGCCGCCGGCAGGGCGCCGGCGGCGAGGGGGATGGGACGGTTCATGGGTCCGTCTTATGCCCCCCGGCGGCCATCTTGCGGAGGGCGAAGCGCTGCACCTTGCCCGATTCCGTGCGCGGCAGGGCCTCCACGAATGCGATGGCGCGGGGGTATTTGTAGGGCGCGATCTCGGCCTTCACGAAGTCCTGGAGTTCCTTCACCAGGGCAGGGCCGGGGAAGTGGCCGGGCTCCAGCACCACATAGGCCTTGACGATGGTGCCGCGCCCCTCATCGGGCGCGCCGACCACGCCGCATTCGCGCACCTTGGGGTGGGCGAGCAGCGCCGCCTCCACCTCTGGCCCGGCGATGTTGTAGCCGGCGGCGACGATCATGTCGTCGCTGCGCGCCTGGTACCAGAAATAGCCATCCTCGTCCTGGATGAAGGTGTCGCCGGTGATGTTCCAGCCCCAGCGCACCTGCCGCGCCTGCCGCGGGTCGGCGAGGTAGCGGCAGCCGGTGGGCCCGCGCACGGCGAGATGCCCGGGCGTGCCGCGCGGCACTTCCTGGCCCTCATCATTGAGGATGCAGGCCTCGAAGCCCGGCACGACAAGGCCGGTGGCGCCGGGGCGGATTTTTTCCAGCGGCGCACTGATAAAAATGTGCAGCATCTCGGTGCCGCCGATGCCGTCCATCAGCTTCAGCCCTGTCGCCGCCAGCCATTGCTCGAAGACCGGCTTCGGCAGGTTCTCCCCGGCCGAGACGCAGCGGCGCAGGCTGGAGAGATCGAATTCCCCCGCGCGCTGCGCCATGGCGCGGTAGGCGGTGGGGGCGGTGAAGCAGATGCTGGCGCGGTGCTGCTGAATGGCGGGCAGCAGCTCGTCCGGCCCCGCCTTCTCCAGCAGGATGCCGGTGGCGCCGACGCGGAAGGGAAAGAGCACCAGCCCGCCCAGGCCGAAGGTGAAGGCCAGCGGGGCGGAGCCGATGAAGCGGTCCTCCGGCGCGGGCTTCAGCACCTCGGCCGAATAGGTGTCGCAGATGGCGAGCATGTCGCGATGCGCGTGCAGCGTGCCCTTGGGCTCGCCCGTGGTGCCGGAGGTGAAGCCGATGAGGCAGATATCCTCCGCCGCCGTGTCGCAGGGCGCGAAATCGGGCGAGGCGGCGGCGCAGAGTTTTTCCAGCTCGCCATCGCCCCAGTAGCGCAGATGCCGCAGCTCGGGCGCCTCGGCCGCCGCCTTGTCCATCTCGGCGGCGAGGCGGGCATCGCACAGCGCGTGGCTGATGCGCGCCTTGCGCAGCATGAAGCCGAGTTCCTTGGCGCGCAGCAGCGGCATGGTGGCGACGACCACGCCGCCCGCCTTCAGCACGGCGAAATAGGCCGCGACCATCCACGGGTTGTTGGCGCTGCGCAGCATCACGCGGTTGCCCGGCACCAGGCCGAGATCGCGCACCAGCACATTGGCGATGCGGTTCACGCGCTCCGCCAGTTCGCGGTAGGTGAGGCTCTCGCTGGGGGCGATGAGGGCCAGGTGGTCGCCGCGCCCGGCGGTGATGTTGCGCTCGATGAATTCGGTGGCGCAGTTGAGGCGCGGCGGGTAGCGCAGCGCCGGCAGGTCGTGGCGCATCACCGGCCACGCCTCGCGTGGCGGCAGGTTGTCGTGGACGAAACTGTCCACATGCGCGCTGCGCTCCGCGCCCGCGGTGGCGGCGTGCTCCATCGTCATCCCGTCCATCCTTCGCCCTCCTGTGTTCAGGCTTTGGGCGTGCGACTGCCTTCCCCCGCCAGGGCCCTTTCGGCCCGGGCGATCACGATGCGCTGCACTTCGCTGGCGCCTTCATAGACGCGGAGCGCGCGCACTTCCCGGTAGAGTTCCTCGGCCTTGTGGCCGCGGGTGACGCCAAGCCCGCCATGGATCTGCACCGCGCGGTCCGCCGCGCGCTGCGCGGCCTCCGTGGCGTAGAGCTTGGCCATCGAGGCCTCGCGCGAGATGCGCGGGCGCCCCGAATCCTTGAGCCACGCGGCGCGGTAGACGAGCAGCGCCGCCGCCTCCACCTCCGTCGCGCTGTCGGCGATGGCCACCTGGCTCTGCTGCTGCTCGAAGAGCGGGCCGCCGAAGAGGTGGCGGTTCTCCGCGCGCTCCACCGTGAGGTCCAGTGCGCGGCGGGCGAAGCCCAGCGCGGCGGCGCCGACGGTGGCGCGGAACACATCGAGCGTCGCCATCGCCACCTTGAAGCCATCCCCCGGCGCGCCGAGGCGGTGGCTGTCCGGCACGCGGACGTCGTCGAAGCGCAGCGTGGCGAGCGGGTGCGGCGCCGTCACCTCGATGCGCGCTTCCACCGAGAGGCCGGGGCTGTCCGCCGGCACCACGAAGGCGGAGAGGCCGCGCGCCCCCGGCGCCTCGCCGCTGCGGGCGAAGACGACATAATGGCCGGCGATGCCGCCATTGCTGATCCAGGTTTTTTGGCCGGTGATCCGCCAGTGGTCGTTGCCGTCGCGCGTCGCGCGGGTGGCGAGGGCGGCGACATCGGAACCGGCCTCGGGTTCGGAGAGGGCGAAGGCGGCGAGCGACTCTCCGCGCCGCACGGCGGGCAGATAACGCGCCTTCAGCGCCGCGTCGCCGAAGAGGGTGATGCTGCCGGTGCCGAGCCCGGCCATGGCGAAGGCGAAATCGGCCAGCCCGGCATGGCGGGCGAGGATGTCGCGCGCGAGGCAGAGGCTGCGGACATCGAGCCGCCCATCCTCCGGCACGGCGGCGCGCAGCAGCCCGGCCTCGCCCATGGCGCGCGTCAGGCGCCGCGTGCTGGCATCGGCGTCATGGTGGTCGACCAGGGCTTCAGCGTGCCGCGCGGCCCAGCTTTCCACCTCGCGCGCCCAAACCGCGTGGCGTGGCTCGAAGAAAGGCCAGTCCAGGAAGGAAAGATCGGCCATGGCGGATCAGTTCCCCTGGAATTCCGGGCGGCGCTTCGCGGCGAAGGCCTCATAGGCGCGCCCGAAATCGCGGGTGGTCATGCACAGGGCCTGCGCCACCGCCTCGGCCTCCACCGCCTGCTCGATCGACATGGCCCATTCCATCGCCAGCATGCGCTTGGTCATGCTGTGGGCGAAGGCGGGGCCGGTGGCGATGTCGCGCGCCAGGGCCTCGGCCTCCGGCAGCAGGGCCTCGGCCGCCACGACGCGGTTGAAGAAACCCCAGGCCAGCCCTTCCTCCGCGCGGAGGGAGCGGCCGGTATAGAGAAGTTCGCTCGCCCGGCCCTGGCCGATGATGCGCGGCAGGATGGCGCAGGCGCCCATGTCGCAGCCAGCGAGGCCCACGCGGTTGAACAGGAAGGCCACCCTGGCCTCCGGCGTCGCCAGCCGCAGATCCGAGGCCATGGCGATGATGGCGCCCGCCCCGGCGGCGATGCCGTCCACCGCGGCGATGACCGGCTGCGGGCAGGCGCGCATGGCCTTCACCAGCGCGCCGGTCATGGCGGTGAAGCGCATCAGCCCGCGCGTGTCGCGCTGGAGCAAGGCGCCGATGATGTCGTGCACATCGCCGCCCGAGCAGAAATTGCCGCCGGCGCCGCTGATGACGAAGGCCCGCACCGAATCATCCCGCTCGCCCATGCGGAAGATGTCCGTCAGCTCCTCATAGCTTTCGAAGGTGAGGGGGTTCTTGCGCTCCGGCCGGTCGAGCGTGATGCGGGCCACGCCGCCTTCCACCGCCAGCCGCACATGCCGCGCCGGATGCGCCGCGATGCCGCTCATGCCTGGTCCTCCTCCGTCAGCGCCGCGCGCACCGAGGCTTTGGCGCGGCCGAGCAGTTGCATCAGCGCCGCGCGCTCCTCCGGCGCGAGGCCGCCGAGCAGCGCCGCGATCCAGCCCTCATGTGCCGCCGACTGCCGGGCGAATTCGCGCCGCCCGCGCGGCGTCAGCCGCAGCGTCGCCACGCGGCGGTCATGCGCCTCCGTGCGGCGGGCGATCAGCCCTTCCTCTTCCAGCCGCGCGGCGAGGCCGGTGACATTGCCGTTGGACACCATCATCCGCCGCGAGATCTCGCCGAGCGTCAGCCCTTCCGGCGCGCGCTCCAGCGCCGCCAGCAGGTCGAAGCGCGGCAGGGTCGTGGCGAAATCCTGGCGCAGGCGGCGGCGGATCTCGCTTTCCACCAGCGTCGTGCAGGTCAGCAGCCGCAGCCAGAGGCGCAGCTCGTCCTTGTGGCCCTCGGGCTGGTCGGCCAGCGCGGTCTCGGCATCCACCGCGTTCATGTCTCGCCCCCGTCCACCGCCAGGGCCTGGCCATTCACCGCCCCGGCGCCGATGAGGTAGAGCACGGCCTCCGCCACCTCGGCCGGCTGCACCAGCCGGCCCTGCGGGTTGTGGCGCGTCAGTTCCGCCCGCGCCGCGGCCTCGTCGCGCCCGGTGCGCGCCATGATGCGCGCGATGCTCTCGGCCACGATCTCCGTCTCCGTGAAGCCGGGGCAGACGGCGTTCACCGTCACGCCCTTGCCGGCGACTTCCAGCGCCAGGGCGCGCACCAGGCCGAGCAGCGCATGCTTCGCCGCCGTGTAGGCGGTCACGTAAGGATAGCCCTTCAGCGCGGCGGTGGAGGCGACATGCACGATCCGCCCATGCCCCGCCGCCAGCATGCCCGGCAGCACGGCCCGGCTCAGCGCCACCGCGCCCAGCAGGTTGACGCGCAGCATGCGCTCCCACAGCGCGGCGTCGCTCTTCAGGAAGGGCGCGCTTTCCGCCGCCCCGGCGGCATTCACCACGATGGGGAAGGGGGGCAGCGCGGCCAGCGCCGCCGCCAGCGCCGCTTCCTGCGTGATGTCGAGGGCCAGGATGGCATCGGCATGGCCGGCGGCGCGCACCGCCTCCAGCTTCTCCGCCCGGCGGCCCAGGATGGTGACCGTGTGGCCCGCCGCCGTCAGCGCGGCGGCGATGGCGGCGCCGATGCCGCTGCCCCCCCCCGTCACCAATGCCCGACTGCCCGCCATGCCGGCCCCTCCATGATTGCTTGAAGCCTAAAACGATCCGTTGCTGGCCCGCAAGGGCGCTTTGCGGTTGCCGGGCGTAATTCTTGAAGCTTAAACTATCTGCCAGCCAGAAGAGACGGCCCGAAAAGCCGGCCATAGGAGACAGCGTGCCATGCGTATCGCGGTGATCGGCGGCGGACCCGCCGGGCTGTATTTCGCCATCCTGATGAAGCGCGACCGGCCGGAGGCCCAGGTCACCATCGTCGAGCGCAACCAGGCGGATGACACCTTCGGCTTCGGCGTCGTCTTCAGCGACCAGACGCTCGACACCTTCGCCGCCGCCGACGCGCCCTCCTACCGCGCCATCACCGAGGCCTTCGCCTACTGGGACGATATCGAGATCCAGGCGCGCGGCGCCACCCACCGCATCGGCGGCAACGGCTTCTGCGGCTGCTCGCGCCGCACCCTGCTGCTGCTGCTCCAGGCGCGGGCGCGCGAACTCGGCGTGGAACTGATCTTCGGCCGCGAGGCGCAGCCGGAGGATTTCCCCGAGGCCGATCTCATCATCGTCGCCGACGGCATCAACAGCCCGGTGCGCGAGCGTTTTGCCGACCATTTCCAGCCCAGCATCGACCTGCGGCCCAACCGCTTCGCCTGGATGGGCTCCACCCGCCCCTTCGACGCCTTCACCTTCTTCTTCAAGGAGACGGAGGCGGGCATCTTCATCGCCCATTGCTACCAGTATGAGGCGAATGCCAGCACCTGGGTGCTGGAGACCGACCCCGAGACCTTCGCCCGCGCCGGCCTCGGCGCGATGGACGAGGCCCAGAGCGCCGCCTACCTCGAAAAAATCTTCGCCGAGGAATTGCAGGGCCACCGCCTGCTGACCAACCGCAGCCTGTGGCGGCGCTTCCCCGCCCTGCGCTGCGCCCGCTGGGTGAAGGACAACATGGTCCTGCTCGGCGATGCCAAGGCCAGCGCGCATTTCTCCATCGGCTCCGGCACCAAGCTGGCCATGGAGGACGCCATCGGCCTGCACGCCGCCTTCATGGCCGGCGGCGATGTCGCCACCTGCCTCGCCCGCTACGAATCCGCCCGCCGCACCGAGGTGGAAAAAACCCAGCACGCGGCGGATGTCTCCCTCGTCTGGTTCGAGCATGTGAAGCGCTTCTGGCACATGCCCCCGGCGCAGTTCGCCTTCGGCGTGATGACGCGCAGCAAGGCCATCACCTGGGAGAACCTCGCCCTCCGCGCGCCGGATTTCGTGGCGGAGGCGCAGGGCATGTTCGCGCAGCAGGCGCGCGCCGCCGGCCTGCCCGCGCGCGAGAAGGCCACGCCCATGTTCCAGCCCTTCCGCCTGCGCGGCCTGGAACTCGACAACCGCGTCGTCGTCTCCCCCATGTGCCAGTACAGCGCGGAGGACGGCCTGCCTGGGGACTGGCACCTCGTCCACTATGGCAGCCGCGCCGCCGGCGGCGCCGGGCTGATCTTCACCGAGATGACCTGCCCCGCCCCGGAAGCCCGCATCACCCCGGGCTGCGCCGGCCTGTGGAACGACGCGCAGGAAGCCGCCTGGGCGCGCATCATCCGCTTCGTCCACGGCCAGGGCAGGGCGCGCATCGCCCTCCAGCTTGGCCATGCCGGGCGCAAGGGCGCCACGAAGCTGATGTGGGACGGCATGGACCGCCCGCTGGAGAGCGGCGCCTGGCCCATCCTCTCGGCCAGCCCGATTCCGTATTACCCGGAGAGTCAGGTGCCGAAGGCAATGGACCGCGCCGACATGGACCGCGTGCGCGACCAGTTCGTCGCCGCCGCCATCCGGGGCGACCGCGCCGGCTTCGACATGCTGGAACTCCACTGCGCCCATGGCTACCTGCTCGCCAGCTTCCTCTCGCCGCTGACCAACACCCGAACGGATGAGTATGGCGGCAGCGTCGGGAACCGCCTGCGCTACCCGCTGGAGGTTTTTCGCGCACTGAGAAAAATCTGGCCGCAGGACAAGCCCATGAGCGTCCGCCTCTCCGCCACCGACTGGGCGGCGGGCGGCATCTCGGATGAGGATACGCTGGCCATCGCCCGCGCCTTCGCGGCGGAAGGCGCCGATCTCATCGACGTCTCCACCGGGCAGACCGTGGCCGATGCCGCCCCCGTCTACGGCCGCATGTTCCAGCTGCCCTGGTCCGACATGATCCGCAACGAAGCCGGCATCGCCACCCTGTGCGTCGGCTCCATCACCAGCGCGGACCAGATCAACACCATCCTGGCGGCGGGGCGCGCCGACCTTGTCGCGCTGGGGCGGCCGCATCTGGCCGACCCGGCCTTCACCCTGCGCGCGGCGGCGGAATATCAGGAAAAATCCATCACCGTGCCGGTGCAATACCGCTGGGGCAAGGATGCCCTCTTCCGCACGGCGGAACGCGACAGGGCCGACCTGCTCGAACTGAAGCGCAAGGCCAAGCCGAAGCGGCATGGCGCCAGCTGAGAGAAAATAAAAAAGGGGGGGGGGGGGGGGTGGCCCCGCCCCCCCCCATTTTTATGGAACCTGGCGGGCCGGG
>NZ_JANFNY010000001.1:137036-178719 GCF_024437745.1 Roseomonas sp. GC11
GGCTCACGCCGCCTCGCTCCAGCCGCAGGCGGCGAAGGCGGCGCGCATGGCCCCCATCTTCTGTCTGTCAGGGGCGGCGGGCGATGCCCGCCGCCTCGCTCAGTTCCAGCCGGCCCGCTGCAACAGCTGCAGCGCCTCCGGTGTGCGGTCCAGATTGCCCGCGGCATTCACCGGCTCGGCGCGGAACTTGCCCATCGCCGCCAGCGCCGGATGCAGCGGCGCATCCTCCACCACCGGATATTCCATATTGCCCAGGGCGAACATCTCCTGCGCCTTGTGCGTCGTCATGAACTCCAGGAAGCGCAGCGCCTGCGCCCGGTTCGGCGCGCTCTTCACCAGCCCGGCGGCGGAGATGTTCACATGCGTCCCCCGGTCGCCCTCGCCCTGGTTCGGGAAGATCACGCCAATCCGCTTGAACAGCGCCTGCTCCTCCGGCTTGTCGCTGCGGCCGAAATGGCCAAGATAGTAGCTGTTGGCGATGGCGATGCCGCACTGGCCGGACGGAATGGCACGGAACTGGTCGCGGTCACCCCCCTGCGGCGGACGCGCGAAATTGGCCACCACCCCGCGCGCCCAGGCCTCCGCCTTCTCCGGCCCGTCAGCGATCAGCAGCGAGGCGGCAAGGCTGGTATTGTAGGGGTGCGAGCCGCTGCGCGTGCAGATCTGCCCGCGGAAGCGCGGATTGGCGAGATCCTCATAGCGGTTCAGCCCCTCGGGCCGGCCCTTCTCGCGGTCATACATGATCAGCCGCGCCCGCTGGCTGATGGCGAACCACAGCCCGCCCGGATCGCGCAGCGCCGCCGGCACCCGCCCGTCAATCACCGCCGAGCCATGAGGCGCCAGGATGCCCGCCTGCGCCGCCCGCGCGATCCGCGCCGCATCCACCGTCAGGAACACATCCGCCGGGCTGTTGCCGCCCTCATTGCGGATACGCTCGATCAGCTGGTCCGCCTGCCCCTCGATCAGCCGCACCCGGATGCCGGTTTCCTTGGTGAATTCGTCATACAGGGCACGGTCGGTATCGTAATGCCGGGCCGAATAAAGGTTGATCTCGCCCCCCTGCGCGCGCGCCACGGCAGGAAGGGCGAAGGCAAGGGCGGAAAGCGTGGCCAGCACGGTGCGGCGGAACATGGCGTCATCCCTGGATGCATTTTAATCCACCTCCCTAGAATGAGAGGCACTCGCAGGAATTTCCAGGGCGGAAGCGTCTCAATTCCTGGCGGCGCGCAACACCACCAGCGGCAGGGGCAGCGCCGCCAGCCGCATCTCCGCCGCCCCCGCCACCCGCCCGCCCGCCAGCACCTCCTCCCAGCCCCGGCCGGCGAGGTCGGCGGGCAGCGGCAGGGCGGTATCGCCCCAGCGCGCGGGGTCGGGGAAAGGCCCTTCCGCCCCCGGCGGCATCAGCCACAACGGGCGCAGCGGCACCGCCACCAGCAGCGCCTCGCCCCCGGCGCGGCGCAGGAAGGCCAGGCAGCCCTCCGCCATCGCGCCGCGCGGGGAGAGGGGGACATAATCCCCCGCCTCGAACAGCGCCGGGGCCGTGGCGCGGAGCGCGAGCAGCCGCTGGATCACCCGCTGCTTCACCGCCCCGTCCCGCCAGCGCCCGGCCAGCGCCGCCAGCGGCGCCGGGTCAGCCAATGCCGCCAGCGGCGCCGGGTCGGCCAGCGCGGCGGCGCGCGCGGCATAGTCCACGGGGCGGCGGTTATCCGGGTCCACCAGCGAGAAATCCCAGAAGTCGCAGCCCTGGTAGAGATCGGGCACGCCCGGCACCGTCAGCCGCAGCACCGCCTGGGCGAGCGAGGCCAGCGCCGCCGGGGCGGCGATCCGCCGCGCGAAATCATGCAGGGCGCGGGGCAGGGCGGGGTCCGCCGCGCGGTCCAGCAGCCCGTGCAGAAAGGCCGCCGAGGCTTCCTCATAGGCCGCCTCGGGCATCGCCCAGCCGGTGCGCCGCTTGGCCTCGCGCATCGCCTTGCGCTGCCAGCCCGCCAGCCGCTCCGCCCAGGCGGCGAGCGCCATGCCATCCCCGGGCGCGAGATCGAGCGGCCAGGCGGCGACGATCATCTGCACCAGCATGGCGGCCTCGCCCGGCTCCGGCGCCGGGCCCTCCGGCAGCGCCCGCACCAGCCCCGCCGCACGCCCCAGCACGTCGCGCAGGAAGGCCGCCCAGTCCTCCGCCATGCCGGAGAGCAGGGCGAGGCGCATGCGAAGATCCTCGCCGCGCTTGTGGTCATGCGTCGCCGTGGCCAGCAGGGCGCGCGGAAAATCGCGCCCGCGCGCCGCCGCGGCGGCATGAAACCCCCCGGCGGAGAGGAAAAACTGGCCGGGATTCGAGCCCACCTCATTGCGCGAGAGCAGCCGCCCGTAGCGGTAGAAGGCGGTATCCTCCACCGATTTCGCGGCGGTGGGGGAGGAAAGCTGCTGGAAGCGCGCCCGCGCCCGCAGCAGGGCCTGGCGGGATTCACCGGGTGGGCGCTGGCGCGGCGCCTCCCCGGCCAGCCAGAACAGCATCTGGTCCAGCACCGCGTGGTCGGTGGGGGGCAGATGCGCCCGCGCCGCCCCCGCCGCCTGCCGCAGCACCGCCCCATCCGCCTCGCCCGGCCGCCCGGCGCGGACATAGACGCGATAGACGGGGAAATGCGCCAGCAATTCCGCCAGCACCCGCCGGATGGCCCGGAAGGAAATATCGCGCGTGCGCAGATGGGCGCGGGCCAGATGGTGCAGGGCGCGGGCGCAGCCATCGAGTTCGGCGGCGAGATTGTCGCGCAGGATCTGGCGGCGGGCCGCCACCTCCTCCGCCGCGAAATCCCGCGCGCTGCCGCTCACCTCCCGCCACAGGGCGGAGAGCGGCGCCTCCCCGGCCGGGTCGTGCAGCACGGCGCCCACCTGGTCCATGAAGTCATAGCCCGTGCTGCCATCCACGCCCCAGCGTTCCGGCAGGCGCTCGCCGGGCGCCAGGATTTTTTCCACCACGATATAGGGGGCGCCCGCCGGGGCACCGGCCGGGCGGCGCGCCCCGGCCGCCGCCATGCGGCGGCGCAGGCGGCGGCAATACCCCGCCGGATCGGCCAGCCCGTCGATATGGTCGATGCGCACGCCATCGATCAGCCCCTCCGTATAAAGGCGCAGCACCAGGGCATGGGTGGCGTCGAACACCGCCGGCACCTCGGCGCGCAGCCCGGCGAGGCCGGTGACATCGAAGAAGCGGCGCCAGTTGATCTCATCCGCCGCGCAGCGCCACCAGGCGAGGCGGTAATGCTGCCGCTCCAGCAGGGTATGCAGCCGCGCCGCCCCCGCCACCCCGCGCGGGTCATAGGGCGCGAGGCCCTCCGGCGCCTCCAGCACGGCGCGCGCATCCTCCGGGCGGATGGGGAAGCGGTTGTCGAAATAGGCGAGGGAGAGGCCGGTCGGCCCCTCCGCCACCAGGGCCAGCTCCCCCTCCGCCAGCGCCTCGCCATAGGGGCGGCCGAGGAAGGGGGCCAGCAGCCGGCCGGCCAGGGCCGGGTCCGCGCTGTCCCAGTCGATATCGAAGAAGGCGGCGAAGCGGCTCTCCCGGCCATGCGCCAGCACATCCTGCCACCAGGGATTGTGCGGCCCGTCCACCCCCATGTGGTTGGGCACGATGTCGAGCAGCAGCCCCATCCCGGCGGCGCGCAGCGCGGCCACCAGCCGGCGCAGCGCCGCCTCCCCGCCCAGCGCCGGGTTCACCGCGTCATAGGCCGTGATGTCATAGCCATGCAGCGAGCCCGGCGCCGCCGGCAGCAGCGGCGAGGCATAGAGATGGCTCACCCCGAGCCGCGCCAGATAGGGCACCCGCGCCACCGCGTCGTCCAGCGTGAAGCCGGCATGGAACTGCATGCGGCAGGTGGCGCGCGGCGCCGTATGGGCGGCAGGGGGGGGGGCGGGGGTCATGCGGGCGCTCTCCGCGCCCGCGCCAGGCCGCGCAGGCGCCGTTCGATGGCGGGGTCCTGGAACATCCGCTCCACCGGGGGGGAAAGGCGGCGGCGCCAGTTGGGATGCTCGTCAACGGTGCCGGGCAGGTTGGGTTGCTCCACCGCCGCCAGCGCATCCTCGAGCGGCAGCAGGGCGAGGCCGCAGCGCGCCCGGCCGATATAGGCGGCGGCCGCATCGGCCACCGGCGCCACCGCCTCCGGCGGCGGGGGCGGGCCCGCGGCCACCCCGGCGCGGCGGAAGGCGGCCCAGAGCCGCGGCCGCTCCACCATGCGCGCCGCCGCCTGCCCCTCCAGCGTGAGGCCCAGCCGCTCCCGCCATTCCAGGTCGCGCCCGCGCCACCAGCCGGCGACGCTGGGCAGGTCATGCGTCGAGGTCATGGCCACCGCCTCGCGCGTCCAGCGCTGCGGCGCCCGGAAGCCGCCCGCCGCCTGCTCGAACCACATCACCCGCATGCCGGCGAGGCCGGCGCGCTCCAGCGCCGGGCGGAAGCCCGCCGGCACGGTGCCGAGATCCTCGCCGATGACGATGGCCCGGTGGCGGTGCGATTCCAGCGCCACCAGCCGCAGCAGGTCCTCCTGCGGGTAGCGCAGATAGCAGCCCCCGGCCGGGCTGGCGCCGCGCGGCACCAGCCAGAGGCGGCGCAGCCCCAGCACATGGTCCAGCCGCACCCCGCCGGCATGGCGGAAGGCGGTGGCGAGCATGGCGCGGAAGGCGGCGAAGCCGGTGGCGCGCAGCCCGTGCGGGGCATAGGTGGTGATGCCCCAGCCCTGCCCGCGCGTGTTGAAGAGGTCCGGCGGCGCGCCGATCTCGACATCCGACAGAAATTCGTCCTGGCGGGACCAGGCATCGCTGCCGCCGCCATCGACGCCGATGGCAAGATCCGCCACCAGCCCGATGCGCGCCCCCGCCTGCCGCGCCGCCGCCTGCGCCGCGCCCAGCCCCCGGTCGGCCAGCCATTGCAGGAAGGCGTGCTGCTCCACCGCCTCCGCCTGGGTGGCGGCGAAGGCGGCGACCTCCGGGCTCTCCGGGTCGCGCAGCGCGGCGGGCCAGTCCCGCCAGTGCCAGCGCGCCGGGTTTTCCGCCAACTGCGTGGCGTGCAGCGCCTCGAACACCGCGTGGCGGTGCAGCGCCGTGCCGCCTTCGGCCCGGAAGGCGGCGAATTCGGCGCGCAGCCCCTCCGGCGCCACGCGGGCAAAGGCGGCATGGAGCTGGCGCAGCCGCGCCAGCCGGGCACGGGCGACGGCGGGCCAGTCCACGAGGTCCAGCGCCTCCAGCCGCGCCCATTCGGCGGCGAGTTCGGGCGGGAAGGCGGGGGTGAGGGCGCCCAGAAGCGCCTCCCCCTCGGCATGGCGCGCATCCAGCCGCAGCCGGCTGGAGGGGGCATAGGGGCTGAAGCGCGAGGGATCGGCGCTGAACTGCGCATGCACCGGGCTGAGGGCGATGGCATCCGCCCCCAGCGCCGCCGCGCCGGCGGCCAGCCGCGCCAGGGCGGCATAATCGCCCACCCCGCCATCGCCCTCCCGCCGCAGCGCGTAGAGCTGCACCGCCAGCCCCCAGGCCCCGCCGCCCGGGCAGGCCTCGGCGATGCGGTGGCCATGCTCCGGCGCGACCGCCAGGGTCAGCGGCGCCCCGCCCAGTTCCAGCGTGTAGTAGCCCGGCAGGGCGGGGGCGGTGAGGCGCGCCCCGCCGCCCGGGGCAGCTTCGGCCAGGCCCTCCACCATGGTGCCATCCTCCGCCATCAGCCGGTAGCGGCCGGGGGGCTGGGAGAAGCGCAGCGCTCCGCCGGGCAGGGCGGTGCGCAGCGGTGCCGGGCGGCGCTGCGCCGCGTGCCAGTGGGCAAGGCTTTCTTTCCGTTGCGCCTGGCTGGCGCAGGGCAGGCCGAGCGCCGTGAGCACGGCGCGCAGCGTCTCGGGCGTGGTGCCGCGCGGGCGGCCCTGCGCATCCTCCCAGCGCGCCATCAGCCCGACGGCGCGGGCGAGGCGGTGCAGGCTGTCCTCCCCGTTCATGCCCCGGCCTCGCGCAGCCAGGCGATGGCGCTGCGCGGCGGCAATTCGCCCGCCGCCACGGCCTCCGCCACGCCGGGGGCGGAGCCGGCCAGGATGGCGCCTTCCCCCAGCGGCGGAGACAGCGCCGTAGACAGCGCCAGGGCGCCATCGCCGAACTGCGCGGCGATGCCGAGCACGGCGCCATCGGCCAGCTGCCATTCCGCCCGCACCGCGCGCGGGGCGAGGGCGCGGGCGCCGAGGCTTTTCGCCCCCGCCAGACGGAAGGCCAGCCGCTCCCGCCGCAGCGCCAGCAGCCCGGCGATATAGGCTTCCGCCTCCGCCTTCGGCGCGGCCATGCGCTCGGCGGGGTCGGGGCGGCTGGCGGCGAAGGTGGCGGGGTCGTTGGGATCCGGGATGCGCGCCCGCCGCGCCGGGTCCTGGAAGGCGGCGAAGCGGGCGAATTCGCGCCGCCGCCCCTCGCGCACCGCCTCCGCCAGCGCCGGCGCGGCGAAGCCGGTGAAGAAGAGGAAGGGGCGTTCCGAGAAGAATTCGTCACCCATGAAGAGCATCGGCACGGGCGGCGCGAGCAGCAGCAGCAGGAAGGCCGCGCGCAGCGCATCCGGCGGCGCCAGGCTGGCGATGCGCTCGCCGAAGGCGCGGTTGCCCACCTGGTCGTGGTTCTGCAGCGCGTTGACGAAGGCCGAGGGCGGCAGATGCGCCGAGGGCTGGCCGCGCGCATGGCCGAGATGGGCCGAGACCTCGCCCTGATAGACAAAGCCTTCCGCCAGGGCGCGGGCGAGGCGCGCCGCCGGGGCATCGGCATAGTCGGCGTAATAGGCCTCCGCCTCGCCGGTCAGCAGCACGTGCAGGCAGTGGTGGGCATCGTCATTCCACTGCGCGTCGAATTTTTCCGCCAGCAGCGCGGCATCGTTGCGCTCATTCTCCAGCACCAGATAGACGGGCCGCGCGATGGCCGCGCGCACCCGCTCTGACAGCTCGGCCAGGAAGGTTTCGCTGGCGATGGCGTGCACGGCATCCAGCCGCAGCCCGTCGAAGCGGTATTCGCGCAGCC
The DNA here is from genome assembly GCF_024437745.1 of Roseomonas sp. GC11. GTDB lineage: Bacteria > Pseudomonadota > Alphaproteobacteria > Acetobacterales > Acetobacteraceae > Pseudoroseomonas. Next base: position 144,045 of record NZ_JANFNY010000001.1, read on the forward strand.
AGAAGAGGGCGTTCCCGATGAAGAAGTCGCGCACCTCGGGCCGGCGGAAATCGATGGCGTCGCCCCAGGGGGTGCGCAGATCGCCGCGGAAGAAGCCGGGGGCGATGCTGTGCCAGTAATTCCCGGCCGGGCCGAAATGGTTGTAGACGACATCGAGCATGACGGCGAGGCCATGGCCATGCGCCGCATCCACCAGCGCCTTCAGCTCCTCCGGCGTGCCATAGGCGCCATCGGGGGCATAGGGCAGCACGCCGTCATAGCCCCAGTTGCGCGCACCGGAGAAATCATTCACCGGCATCAGCTCCAGCGTGTTCACGCCGAGCGCCGCGAGGCGCGGCAGCGCGTCGATGACGCCGCGGAAGCCGCCCATGGCCCCCACATGCAGCTCATAGACCACGCTCTGCGGCCAGGGATGCGGGTTCCACGCCGTGTTCTGCCAGTGATAGGCGGCATGGTTGGTGACGATGCTCCAGCCCTCCGCATCGCCTTCCTGCGCGTGGGAGGCGGGGTCGGGCACGGTGGGGCCATCGCCCAGGGCATAGCGGTAGCGCGTGCCGGGTGGTGCCTCCGTCTCCAGGGTCCACCAGCCCTCCGGCGCGGCCTGCATCGGCAGCGGCATGGCATCGCGGCGCAGCAGGGTGACACCGGGCTGGCCCGGCGCCCAGAGGCGGAAGCGGCACCGCCCGCCGCCCAGAGGCAGCGCACCGAAGGCATGGGTCATGGCAAGGGGTCCTGGGCAATCGGCCACGCGGCCAGCAGGCAGGCCGAGCGCGCGGCGAGGGTGAGGAGGGGGCCGCCCAACGCTGCGTCCGGCGGGACACCCAGCGGGGTTTCCGGCGCCTCGGGGGCGGCGCTGTCGAGCAGCAGCACCCAGGGCAGGGCAGGCGGCGGCAGGAGGAAATCCACCGGCACGGCGCTGGCATTGAGCAGCAGCAGCGTGACCTCGGCGCCGCCTTCCTCCGCCGGGCCGGCGCGGCGCAGCGCCAGGGTGCGGCCCTGTGGCGCGTTCCAGGCCTCGGGCGTCAGCGGGTGGCCATCGGCGTCGAACCAGGCGATGTCCGGGATGCCCGGCAGCGGCCGGGTGCGGCCATGCAGGAAGGCGGCGCTGCGCAGCGTCGGGTGGCGCCGCCGCAGCATCGCCGCGCGGCCGATGAAATGCGACAGGGCGATGCCCGCCTCCGACCCCGCCAGCGACCAGTCCAGCCACGAAATGTCGTTGTCCTGGCAATAGGCGTTGTTGTTGCCGCGCTGGCTGCGGCCGAACTCGTCGCCGCCCAGCAGCATGGGCGTGCCATGCGCGGCGAGCAGCGTCATCATCATGGCGCGCTTGACGCGATCGCGCGTGGCGCGGATCTGCGGGTCGGCGGTCGGGCCTTCCTCGCCCCAGTTGGTGCTGAAATTCTCGCCATGGCCGTCGCGGTTCTCCTCGCCATTCGCCGCGTTGTGGCGCTGCGTGTGGCTGACGAGATCCTCGAGCGTGAAGCCATCATGCGCGGCGACGAAATTCACCGAGGCCCAGGGGCGGCGCCGGCGGCGCTCGAACAGATCGCCCGAGCCGGCGAGGCGCGCGGCGAGATCGGCGCGCATGGCGTCATCGCCGCGCCAGAAGCGGCGGACGCCGTCGCGGAAGCGGTCATTCCACTCGGAAAATCCCGGCGGATGCTGGCCGAGCCGGTAGCCGCCCGGGCCGATATCCCAGGGTTCGGCGATCAGCTTCAGGCGCGACAGCAGCGGATCCTGCCGGATGGCATCGAAGAAGCCGGAGCCGGGGTCGAAGCCCTGCGCCTCCCGTCCCAGGGTGGAGCAGAGATCGAAACGGAAGCCATCCACCCGGTAGGCGGTGGCCCAGTGGCGGAGACTGTCCATCACCATCTGCAACACGCGCGGATGGGAGAGGTTCACGGTATTGCCGCACCCCGTCTCATCGATGAAATGGCGCGGATCCTCGGCGGGCAGGCGGTAATAGCTGGCATTGTCCAGGCCGCGCCAGGAGAGGGTCGGGCCCATCGCCCCGCCCTCGCAGGTGTGGTTGTAGACGACATCGAGGATGACCTCGATGCCGGCGGCATGCAGGCGGCGGATGGCGACGCGGATTTCATCCTGCGCGCCGGAGGAGAGATAGGCCGGCTCCGGCGCGAAATAGGCGAGGGGGGAATAGCCCCAGTAGTTGCGCAGGCGCTTCTGCACCAGGAAGCGGTCCTGGCAGAAGGCCTGCACCGGCAGCAGCTCCACCGCCGTGACGCCAAGCTTCAGCAGATGCTCGATCACGCGCGGGTCGGCCAGGGCGGCGAAGGTGCCGCGCTCGCGCGGGGCGAGATCCTCGCGCCGGATGGTCAGGCCGCGCAGATGCGCCTCGTAGATCACCATGCGGTCCCAGGGCACCATCGGCGCACGGTCATCGCCCCAGTTGAAGGCATCATCCACCACGACGGATTTCGGCATGGCGGCGGCGCTGTCGCGCCGGTCGAAGCTGAGATCGCCGCGCGGCGCGCCGAGGCGGTGGCCGAACAGCGCATCCGACCAGCGCAGCGTGCCGTGGAGTTTCCTGCCGTAGGGGTCAAGAAGAAGCTTGTTGGGGTTGAAGCGGTGGCCGCGCTCCGGCTGGTAGGGGCCATGCGCGCGGTAGCCATAGATCAGGCCGGGGCGGGCCTCCGGCAGGTAGCCGTGGAACACCTCGTCCGTGCATTCCGGCAGCGGCAGCCGCGCCGTCTCCCGCCGCCCTGCGGCATCGAACAGGCAGAGATCCACCTGATCCGCATGGGCGGAGAAGACGGCGAAATTCACCCCGAGCCCATCCCAGTGCGCGCCCAGCGGATCCGGGCGGCCCGGCAGCAGCCAGTCCGGCGGCGGCGGCAAGCTCAGCCCTCCGCCGGAACCAGGACCAGGGTGGAGAGGCCGGGCAATTGCAGCTCCAGCGCGGCATCGAAGCCATGCGAAGCGGTCTCCACCGCATGGGCGAGCCCGCCATTGCCGTTGTTGGCGCCACCATAGATCGCGGCGTCGGAGTTGAAGGCCTCACGCCAGGCACCGCCGCGCGGCACGCCGATGCGGTAGCCCTGCCGCAGCACCGGGGTGAAGTTGCAGACCACCAGGGCCGGCGGCGTTCCCTCCCGCCCCTGGCGCAGGAAAGCAAAGACGCTGTTCTGCGCGTCATCCAGCACGACCCAGCGGAAGCCTTCCGCTTCGGCATCGCGCTCATGCAGGGCGGGGAGGCCGCGGTAGAGCTGGTTCAGGTCGCGCACCAGCCGCTGCACCCCGGCATGCGGCGGCTGATCGAGAAGGTGCCAGTCCAGTGCGAAATCATGGTTCCACTCGCGGCGCTGGGCGATCTCACCGCCCATGAAGAGCAGCTTCTTGCCCGGATGCGTCCACATGAAGCCGAGATAGGCACGCAGATTGGCGAATTTCTGCCAGTCATCGCCGGGCATCTTGCCGAGCAGCGAGCCCTTGCCGTGCACCACCTCGTCATGCGAGAGGGGCAGCATGAAGCGTTCCGAGAAGGCATAGACAAGCCCGAAGGCGATGCCGCCATGGTGGTATCGGCGATGGATTGGCTCGCGCTGCATGTAGTGCAGCGTGTCGTGCATCCAGCCCATGTTCCATTTGAAGTTGAAGCCAAGACCGCCTTCCCCGGGCGGCCGCGTGACTCCCGGGAAGGCGGTGGATTCCTCGGCGATCAGCAGCTTGCCCGGGCAGCGCCCGGCGACGATGCGTGACAGTTCCTGCAGGAAGGAAATGGCTTCGAGATTCTCGCGCCCGCCATGGATGTTGGGCACCCATTCCCCCGCCGCGCGGCTGTAGTCCCGGTAGAGCATGGAGGCCACGGCATCGACGCGCAGCCCATCCACGCCATACGCCTCCAGCCAGTGCAGGGCGCTGCCGATGAGGAAATTGCGCACCTCGCGGCGGCCAAGATTGTAGATGAGGGTGTTCCAGTCCTGGTGAAAACCCTCGCGCGGGTCGGCATGCTCGTAGAGCGCGGTGCCGTCGAAGCGTGCCAGCCCATGGGCATCGGTCGGGAAATGCGCCGGCACCCAGTCCAGGATCACGCCGATACCGGCCTCGTGCAGGCGTTCCACCAGCCGCGCGAAATGCTCGGGCGGCCCGAAGGCGGCATGGGGCGCGAATTGGCCGAGTGGCTGGTAGCCCCAGGAACCGCCGAAGGGATGCGCCATCACCGGCAGGAATTCGACATGGGTGAAGCCCATGCCGCGCAGATAGGGAATCAGGCGATCCCCGAGATCTTCCCAGCCGAGAGAAGAATTTTTTGCGTCCCGTATCCAGGACCCGGCATGCACTTCATAGATGGAGAGCGGCTGTGCGGCGGCGGGGGCCTGCGGGGAGGGCAGTGCCGCCGGGCGGGGCAGGGCGGCCGTGTCCATGACGATGGAGCCATCCGCCGGCGGCATCTCCGACCGCCAGGCCACGGGGTCCGCTTTCAGGGGCAGAAGGCTGCCATTCGGGTCCAGCAATTCGTATTTGTAGATGGCACCGGGCGCGAGTCGTGGAATGAACACTTCCCACACACCCGCACCATGCCGCAGCCGCATGGGGTGACGGCGCCCATCCCATCGGTTGAAGTCGCCAACAACGGAAACCCGGCGCGCATTCGGTGCCCAGAGCACGAAGCGCACCCCTCTCACCCCCTCCACCACCAGGGGATGCGCGCCGAGGCAATGGCCCAGATCCTGGTGCGTGCCCTCGCGCAGGAGATGCAGGTCGAGCTCCCCCAGCAGCGGCGGGAAGGCATAGGGGTCCTCGCTCTCCTCGACGGTATCACCCCAGTCGATGCGGAGGTGATATTTTTTCCGGTCTGGCAAAAGGCCTTCGAAGAATCCGGCAGGATGCTGGAGAGCCAGGGGAAATTCACCGGCTTCCGTCACGGCCGTGACCGCCTGCGCCCCGGGCAGCAGGGCGCGCAGGCTGCATCCCTGCTCCGTGTCATGCGGCCCCAGCACGGCGAAGGGATCGCCATGGCGTGCCTCGACCAGGGCGGTGATGGTATCGGGGTGCAGCATTGTCGTGACCATGCGTCACTCCTTGCCCAGCAGACGGTCGGCGATGCGGCGCAGCCCGGCGAGTGGAATGGGCAGCCAGGAAGGGCGGTTGGCGGCCTCATAGCAAATCTCGTAGGCCGCTTTCTCCAGCAGGAAGAGATCGAGCAGGGCAGCCTCTGCGGCCGCGCTGGCCCAGGGGCGCGCCGCCCTGGCCTGGGCATCACGATAGGCCTCCAGGAAAGTGGCAGCAGCACGCTGGCGGAAGCCTTCGAGCAGCGCGTCATGGCGGTTGCTGGCCTCCCCGGGCGCGCCACGGTCCGGTTCCGCGCTGGCCACGGCATAGTCAAAGGAACGCAACAGCCCGGCGACATCACGCAGGGGCGATGTCTTGGCACGCCGCTGTGCCAGAGACTTCGCCGGCTCTCCCTCGAAATCGATGATGCAGGCATCACCCTGCACAACGAGAACCTGGCCCAGGTGGAAATCGCCGTGAATGCGGGTCTTCAGCGCGCCCACTCCCAGCGCCGCCAGCCGGTCGATCGCGTCCAGCAGCGCGGCCCGGCCGGTGCGCAGCGGTTCCGCCTCCGGCACCTGCGCCAGGGTCTTCAGCGCCGCCTCGAACTGCGCCCGCGCGCCTTTGGCCCAGGCCTGGGCATCCTTCTCCGTGGCGATCTCCGGCCTGAAGGCGTCCTCCCCGCAATCCTCGGCCAGGAGGGCATGCATCTCGCCCAGGCGCCGCCCCAGCGCCGCGGCGAAGACGGCATAGTTGGAGAAGGCATCATCCTGTTCTTCCGCCGCGGCTTCCTTCACCGCCATATCGGCCACGGAGCGGTTGAGGAACTCGATGGTCCAGCCCCATCCATCGCCCTGGTTGCGCACGAAGCCCTGCAGCACCACCAGTGTGCGGGGTGTCCCATCCGGCGTCACGCGCACCACCTCGCCCAACAGCGGGGCGGTCTGCGCGAAGCCGCGCTCCGTCAGGTGCCGCGTCATTTCCGTCTCGGGGCTGATCCCCTCCGTGACGCGGCGCACCAGCTTCAGCACCGCCTGTTCGCCGATGATGAGCGAGGAATTGGATTGTTCGGCCGAGAGGCGGCGAATTTCCGCATCACCGGGAATGGCGTCGGGCATGAAGAGGGATGTCGGAAGGAAGCGGATCTCCCCTTCGGAGAGCGGTATCACCGCCTCGTCGCGCAGCCCCCGCAGGACGCCCTGCGGCCAGGCATCGAGGGCGAAGGCATCGGTCAGCAGGCCAACCCGGCGGCCACGGCGCACCCGGGCCAGGGCCAGCTGCTGCGGCAGGGCCGTGGTGAGTTCCTCCTCCCACACCAGCCCGAGCGGCAGCAGGTAGCGCGCCGTGCCGTTCCCTTCGGTGACCTCGACTTCCGTGAGCAGGACTTCACTCTCCCGCACGCTGAGGGTTTCAGCCAGGACAAGGCGCGGCGCCAGCGTGGCGCCATCCTTGCCGGCGAACCAGCGGCGGCGCGTGAGATAGTGCGGCAATGCCTCCTGCTCCAGGATGCGGCGCGGCGCGGCGTTGAGCACATCGCCCAGGCCGCCCCGCAGCACCAGCGTGGAGAGTTCCGACATCGGCTCCGGCGCGGGTGTGTGCCAGCCTGGCATCGCGGCCTCCGTGGCGAGAAGGAACCAGTAGAACCCATAGGGCGGCAGCGTCAGCAGATAGGTCAGCTGGCCGATCGGCGGGAAGGAGGAGCCGCCCACCAGCTCGACCGGCACGCGCCCTGCATAGGCGGAGAGATCCAGCTCCACCGCCTGCGCCGTGCGCGAGAGATTGCAGACACAGAGGATGGTTTCGCCCTCATGCTCGCGCAGATAGGCGAGGATCTTGCGGTTGCCGGGATAGAGATAGCCGAAGCTGCCGCGCCCGAAGGCCTTGTGCCGCTTGCGCACCGCCAGCATGCGGCGCGTCCAGTTCAGCAGCGAATGCGGATCGTTGCCCTGTGCCTCGACATTCACCGCCTCGAAGCCATAGACGGGGTCCATGATGGAGGGCAGGACCAGCTGCGCCGGTGTGGCGCGGGAGAATCCGCCATTGCGGTCGGGTGACCATTGCATGGGCGTGCGCACGCCGTCGCGGTCGCCGAGATGGATGTTGTCACCCATGCCGATCTCATCGCCGTAATAGAGAACGGGTGTGCCGGGCATGGAGAGCAGGAGGGATTTCATCAGTTCGATGCGGCGGCGGTCATGCTCCAGCAGAGGCGCCAGCCGCCGGCGGATGCCGAGATTGATGCGCGCGCGCCGGTCGGAGGCATAGGTCTCCCACAGATAGTCGCGCTCCCTGTCGGTCACCATCTCCAGCGTCAACTCGTCATGATTGCGCAGGAAGATGGCCCATTGGCAGGTCTCGGGAATCTCCGGTGTCTGGCGCAGGATGTCGGTGATGGGGAAGCGGTCTTCCTGCGCCATCGCCATGTACATGCGCGGCATCAGGGGGAAGTGGAAGGCCATGTGGCATTCATCACCCTCGCCGAAATACTGCTGCGTGTCCTCCGGCCATTGATTGGCCTCGGCCAGCAGCATGCGGCCCGGCGCGTGGCGGTCCAGCTCGGCGCGGATTTTTTTCAGCACCGCATGCGTCTCGGGCAGGTTCTCGTTGTTGGTGCCGTCGCGCTCGATCAGATAGGGGATGGCGTCCAGGCGTAGCCCGTCCACCCCGGCATCGAGCCAGAAGCGCATGACCGAGAGGACCTCGCGCATCACCTGCGGGTTGTCGAAATTCAGGTCCGGCTGGTGGCTGTAAAAACGGTGCCAGAAATAGGCCCCGGCCTCGGCGTCCCAGGTCCAGTTGGATTTCTCGGTGTCGATGAAGATGATGCGCGTGCCATCATACTTCCGGTCCGTTTCGGACCACACATAGTAGTCGCGATGCGCCGATCCCGGCTTCGCCTTCCGCGCGCGCTGGAACCAGGGATGCTGGTCCGAGGTATGGTTGATCACCAGCTCGGTGATGACGCGGATGCCGCGCGCATGCGCCATCTGGATGAAGCGGCGCAGATCGGCCAGCGCGCCATATTCCGGATGCACCGCCTTGTATTCAGCGATGTCATAGCCGTCATCGCGCCGTGGCGAGGGGTAGAAGGGCAGCAGCCACACGGCATCGACGCCGAGCGACACGATATAGTCGAGCTTGGCGATGAGCCCGGGCAGGTCGCCCACCCCGTCATCATTCGAGTCGAAGAAGGACTTGATGTGGAGCTGGTAGATCACCGCATCCTTGTACCAGAGCGGGTCTGCCGGCATCTCCGGCTTGCGGTCACGCGGCATGGATCAGGCCTTGTCGGCGGCGCGAAGGCGCCAGATGGCGAAGGGAAGCTGGTGGGGATCGAGGCGGAGCGGCCGCCAGGGGCCGTGCCATGCCTCCTCCCCGCCCTGGATCAGGTTCTCGGCCAGCAGCGGCGTGCCCTCGGGCAGGCCCAGCGCGGCGCGCGGCACGGCGAAGCCGGATTCCACCGCATGGCGCGGTTCCATCGAGACGACGACGAGAAGGATGTTTTCCCGCCCCGGCGTCGCCTTCACATAGGCCAGCAGCGCGTCATGGCCGCCCGGCAGGAAGGTCACGCCCAGATGCGTCTGCAGCGCCGGGTTCTCGCGCCGCAGCCGGTTCAGCAGGGTGATCTCGGCGGCGATATGGCCAGGGCGGTCATAGTCCCAGGCGCGGATCTCGTATTTCTCGCTGTCGAGATACTCTTCCTTGCCCGGCACGGGGCGCGCCTCGCAGAGTTCGAAGCCGTTATAGACGCCCCACAGGCCCGAGAGCGTCGCCGCCAGCGCGGCGCGGATCAGGTGCCCGGCCCGCCCGTTCTCCTGCAGGAAGACGGGGTTGATGTCCGGCGTGTTCACGAAGAAATGCGGCCGGAAGAAATCCGCCACCGGCGGGCGGTTCAGCTCCTCCAGATAGGCGCGCATCTCGGCCGCGCTGTTGCGCCAGGTGAAATAGCTGTAGCTCTGCGAGAAGCCGAGCTTCGCCAGCCGGTACATCAGCTTGGGCCGCGTGAAAGCCTCGGACAGGAAGACCACATCCGGCTCCCGCCCGCGCACATCGGCGATCAGCCATTCCCAGAAGGGCAGGGGCTTGGTGTGCGGGTTGTCCACGCGGAACAGCCGCACGCCCTGCGCCACCCAGAACAGCACCACATCGCGCAGCGCCAGCCACAGCGCCGGCCTCGCGCCCTCCGCGTAGAATTCGACGTTGACGATGTCCTCGTATTTCTTCGGCGGATTCTCGGCGTAGCGGATGCTGCCATCCGGCCGCCACGCGAACCATTCGGGATGATCGCGCAGCCAGGGATGATCCGGCGAGCACTGGATGGCGAAGTCCAGCGCGATCTCCAGGCCGTTTTCCCGCGCCGCCGCCACGAGCCGCAGGAACTCCTCCAGCGTGCCCAGCTCGGGATGGATGGCGTCATGCCCGCCCTCCGCCGCGCCGATGGCATAGGGGCTGCCGGGGTCGCCCGGCTGCGCCACGAGGCTGTTGTTGCGCCCCTTGCGGTTGCTGCGGCCGATCGGGTGGATGGGCGGGAAATACAGCACGTCGAAGCCCATGTCCCGCACGCGCGGCAGGGCGCGGATCACGTCCTGCCAGGTGCCGTGGCGCGCCGCGCTGCCGCTCTGCGAGCGCGGGAAGATCTCGTACCAGGCGGCGAAGCCGGCGCCACGGCGTTCCACCTCCAGCGGCAGCACGGCCGATTGCGCCAGGAAAGGCCGCGCATCCGCCGCCGCCATCAGCGCGCCCAGGCGCGGCGTGGTGAAAAGGGCCACCGCCTCATCCCCGGCGGAGGCCGTGGCGATCCGCCCGGCCAGGGCGCGCAGCTCGGCCGCCTCCTCCGGCGGCAGGGCGGGCAACGCGGCCTCCAGCAGGGCCAGCCCCTCCCGCTGCTCCAGCGCCACGCCGAGCCCGGCGGCGTGCTTCTTGCCGATCTCCTCGCGGAAGGCAGCGAAATGGTCGATCCAGGCGATGACGCGGAACACATGCCGCCCGACCCGCGCGGGCACGAAGCTGGCGGCCCAGAGGTCATTGCCCTCCGGACGCATCGGCACCTCGGCCCACAGCGCCTCATCCGCCGCGCGCCATTGCAGGCGGGCGGCCAGCCTGCCATGCCCCTCGGCGAAGAGATCGGCGGTGACGCGCACCGCCTGCCCCACCGGGCGCTTCACCGCGAAGCGCCCGCCATCGACCGCGGGCTGCACCGCCTCGATGGCGATGCGCTCCGCGTGCAGGGCGGCCTCCACCGGCGGGGCGGCATGGCGGGCCGGCTCCACCCCGGTGAGGCGCAGCATGCGGGTTTCCGCGGGCCCAAGCTCCAGCACCCCCTCCGCCCCGAAAGCCTTCCGGGGCCAGAGGGCGGGGCGCGGCAACAGCCCCGCCACCTGCCCGGCGGAGAGCCGCGCCCCCTGCCGGGCGGAGGGGTTGGCCACCACCAGCAGCCGCTCCCCCGCCGCGCCCTCGCGCAGCAGGACCACGGGGGCCTGCGGGGCGGAGAGCACCACCGGCGCCGCGCGCCCCGTGGCGGCGGGCTGCGCCCGGCGCGCCCGGTTGGCGGCGCGGACCTCCCCGCGCAGGTCGAGGCGCGGCGCGGCGCGCAGGGCCGCGAAATGCTCCGCCTCGCGCGCGGAGGCCGTGGCGCGGTGCAGGGCGCCGAATTCCATCCCCATCGGCATCATCCAGGCGGTGCCCGACAGCGCGGCGAAGGACAGCGCGCGGCGCAGCAGCCGGGCGGCGGCCTCAGGCTCCGCCACGGCGGCGGCGAGGCGCGGGCCGAAGGGCGCCTCGGGCACGGACAGCAGCGGGGCCACGGCGGCGAGGCGCGCCACCTCCTCCGCCCACCAGCCCGCCCGGAAATCCCACCAGGGCAGGGAGGAGGCCACCAGCCCGAACCCGGCCCCGGCCAGGGTGGCCTGCGCCGAGGCGGGCAGGCCCGGCGCCCAGGCGATGAACAGCGCCCCCGGCAGCGCGGCGATGCGCCCGCGCCAGAAATCTCCCCCCCAGGCCGGGTCCAGGCAGCGGAAACCGGCGATGCCGGCCGCGTGCCATTCCTCCAGCCGCGCCGCCCACCAGGCTGCCAGCGGCGCGGGCGGCGGGCTGGGCAGGGGCAGGGCCTCTTCCTCGCCCGGCGGGTGGCGCGGGTCGGGTGGCATGTCGGGCGTAGGGGGCAGCGCGGCCGGCAGGGCGGCCCCCCGGGCCACCGCCCCGGCGCGGACATCCAGCAGCAGCGCCAGCCCCTCCGCCCGCGCGGCGTCTGCCATGGCGCGCAGGGCGGGCAGGGCCTCGCCCTCGCCCAGGGTGGGGTGCAGGAGGGTGGGGTCGCGCAGCAGCCAGGGCTGGCCCGGCGCCGAGGCAAAGGGCGGCGCCAGCACCACGCCCTCGAAGCCGAGCGCGGCGATGCGGGCGAATTCCCCCGGCCAGCGCGCCAGCGGCCCGGCTGCGAAGGGGTTCAGGTGATAGAGGGTGTGCGGCGGGGTGGCATCAGGCAAAGGGCGGCGTCCTTTCGCCAGGGCGTGTGAGGGGCGGCGGTGCCGTGGCGCGCAAGCGCCCGGCCTTTGGAGCGCGCGAGCGCTCGGCCTTTGGGGCGCCTGGGCGCCCGGCCTTTGGGGCGTGTCCGCGCCCGGCCTTTTGGGCGCGTCAGCGCTGCGTCTCGGGTGGCGGGTCCTGGGGCTCCGCCGTGCCGTAGCGGGTGCCGGGGAATTGCCGGTTGGCCGAGGGCGGCAGCGGGGTGGGCTGCGGGTCCTCGCGCACCGGCACTTCGGGCGGGGGCGGCGTGGCGGGGGGATCCGGCCAGGGCTGTGGCGCCTCGGAGGGCGGCGTCTGCGGGGGGAGCTGCGCGGCAGTGCCGGGGGTAGCCGACAGGGGCGTGAGATGTCGCTGGGTCATGCGGGGCTGTCCTGAGGGGTGGGTGAGGGGGTGGCGGAGGCGGCTGTCACGCTCCGCCGGGCGCTCTCCCGCCCGTCGCGCGGCGGGAGGCCGGCCAGCCGCTCAGCCAGGGCGCGGCGCAGGCTGTGGGAGAGGCTGGCAGCGGCGGAAAGGCTCCGCAGGGCAAGGCTGCCTGTCGTCATGAAGGAAGGGGTCATGGAAGAGGGCTTCCGCGGAAGAGGCCGGCCGGCGCGGCGCGCTGGCCTTACGCGTCCTGCGTCGGCTCGGCGGTGTCGCGCCCCGCCTTGCCGTGGGTGGCCTGGCCGCCCTTGCGCCCGGCCTTGGCGGCCAGGCCGCGGTCGCGCGAGAAGGAGCGGTCCGCCGCCTTCACCGCCTGGCCGCCCTTGCGCCCGGCCTCGGCGGCCAGGCTGGGGTCCTGGGCGAAGCTGCGCTTTTCCGCCGGCACGCTCTGGCCGCCCTTGGAGGCGATGCTGCGCTGCTTCTCCTGGTCCATCGAGGCGAAGCCCTGCTTGCCGCCGCCGCTGCGTGACTGACTCATGGGTCCTGCTCCTGTCGCCGGCCACCGCCCCGGGGGCGGGGTGGGCGCTGGGTTGAAGGGGCGGGTCCCGCAGGACCCGGACAGGGCATCAACCGCCATGCTTCGGCCAGGTTCCGGCACGCGGGCGGGATGCGGTGAAAAACGCGGGCTCCTGCCGCGGCGATCAGGTGCTGATCACCGCCGAGAGGATGAAGCCCAGCACCACCAGCACGAGCGAAACCAGCAGCACCCAGCGCATATGCCCGAGGGTGCTGCCCTGGCGGGCCTGCTCGGTCTCCAGCGGGTGCTCCGGCATCCTGGCCCGGCTGTGGCCGGTGGCCGGCGGCTCGATGGCGCCTTCGCGCCGGGGAGGCTCGGCGCCTTCGCGCCTGGGAGGCTCGGTCATGGGGTGGCTCCTCTGTCCCGGCGGGCGGCGCGCGCCCGCAGCGGAAGAAAAGCCCCGGCATGGCCAGGGTTGCAGCCGGGGCGGGAACTTCCTGCCCGCCGCGGTGTTGCCTCTTGCGGAAGCCCGCCGCCTGGCGAGCACACAGCGCGAGGAGCCCCGCATGGCCGAGACATTTTCGCCCGCCCCATCGCCCCTGATCGCCTCGGACCGGGTGCAGGGCACGGCGGTCTACGACCCCTCCGGCAACCGGCTCGGACGGATCGAGACGCTGATGCTCGACAAGGTGGCGGGCACGGTGGAATACGCCGTGCTGAGCTTCGGCGGCTTCCTCGGGCTGGGCAGCTCCCATTACCCGCTGCCCTGGAACCGCCTGCGCTACGACACCGGCCTCGGCGGCTATGTGGTCGATGTGACGGAAACCCAGCTCGCCACCGCCCCCTCCTTCAGCCAGGAAGGGCCGGTGGATTGGTCAGACCGGCAATGGGGCGAACGCCTGCGCGGCTATTACGGGCCGGCGCCCTATGGGTCGCGGGATGGGATGTGAAGGTTTGTAAGAAGATTTGTAAGGAGAAGGGTTCTTTTTTGAAAAAAAGAACCAAAAAACTTTTTTCAGTTTGCGGCCCGCTTGGGAGGTGAGGCGGGGCGCGAACTGGAAGAAAATTCTTCGCGGAGAGAAGACTTTATCGGGCGCCCCGCCGCTGGTCCTCCGCCCGCGCGGTGCGGTGGAAGCGGGGTGTGGCGCTCTGGCTCGCATGGGCCTCCTCCAGCAGGGCGAAGAGGGCGGCGCGGGCACGGTGGACGCGGCTTTTCACCGTGCCCACCGCGCAGCCCAGCACGCGCGCCACATCCTCGTAGGGCAGCCCCGAGCCGGCGACGAGGGTGAGGATGGAGCGGTGATCCTCCGGCAGACCATGGAAAACCTTCTGGAAGTCGGAGAGTTCCAACCCCTCCTCCTGCCGGGCGGAGACGGGCAGGCGTTCCATCTCCTCCTCGTCCATGGCGCGCGTCATCCTGCGCTTGGCGACGAATTCGTTGAGGAACCGGTTGCGCAGGATGGTGAAAGCCCAGGCCTTGAAGTGGGTGCCGGGCTGGTAGCGGTCCGCCGCGTTCAGCATCCGCACCACGGCATCCTGCACCAGGTCATCCGCGTCATGGCGGTTGCGGGTGAGCGAGCGGGCATAGGCCCGCAAGTCCGGCAGGCAGGCGAGAAGCTCTTCGTTGATGGACGCCATCGGGACCTGATTCGCATGCTGCATCCCGGGTTGAACGTGCCGGCGGCACAGGGAGTTGCGGCGCAGGTCGGGAAGGTGGAATGCCCGCCTTGGTTGCGTATCAGTCAGGATATGCGCGCATGGATGGGGGTATGCGAAAAGCTATCCACACGACAGGGTTAAGCGGGGCTTAAGATGAGGGCTTGCGTGGCGTTCCGGTTGCACCCGTCGGTGGTCGGCGGGCGGCGCCACGCAACCGGGCCGGCCCAGAGGGCCGCCGCATCAGGAGAGTCCCCCATGTTCCTTGACCGCCCCCTCGCTGCCCAGGCCTCGGCTCAGACCGCTTTTGGCCAGATCGCCACGGCTTCGGATGAAACGCTGGCCCGCCTCGACAATCTCGACCTGCGGCTGGAGGCCGGCAGCCGCAGCCTGTGGTGCACGATGCGGCCGCAGGGCCGGCCGAGCTACACCATGGAACTGATGCAGGATGTGCACACCATGCAGCGCCATGTCCGCACCCTTTTCGCCACGGCGCCGGAGCGGCCGGCGGATTGGTTCGTCATGGCCTCGGCGGTGCCCGGCATCTACAATCTGGGCGGCGACCTGGCGCATTTCGCCGAGCGCATCCGCGCGCGCGACCATGCCTCGCTGGTGCGCTATGGCCATGTGGCGGTGGAGGCCATCCACAACAACAGCATCGCCTTCGGCCTGCCGGTGGTGACGATGGCGCTGGTGCAGGGGGATGCGCTGGGCGGCGGCTTCGAGCATGCCCTGTCCTTCGACCTGATCGTGGCCGAGCGCAGCGCCAAGATCGGCCTGCCGGAGATTCTGTTCAACATGTTCCCCGGCATGGGGGCCTACAGCTTCCTCTCGCGCCGGCTGGACCGCCGGCGGGCCGAGGAACTCATCCTCTCGGGCCGCATCCACACGGCGGAGGAACTGCACGCCATGGGCGTGGTGGATGTGCTGTCCGAGGATGGCGAGGGCGAGATGACGGCGCGGGACTACATCGCCCGCCATTCCCGCAAGCACAATGCCCATCTGACCATGCTGCGCGCCCGCCGGCGGGTGAACCCGGTGACGCTGGAGGAACTGCGCGACGTGGTCGAGATGTGGGCCGAGGCGGCGATGAATCTGGGCGAGGCCGACCTGAAGAAGATGGGCCGGCTGGTGGCGGCGCAGGAGCGGCGCCTGTCCGGGATCGGCTCGCCGGGCCTTGCCACCGCAGCCGAGTGAGAAAAAGTGTTCTTTTTGAAAAAAGAACCAAAAACTTTTTTTCAGATGGCGTCCCGCCTGTGGCCTGATGCGGGACGCCAAGCTGAGAAAGTCTTTTTGCTTCTTTTTCTTCAGAAAAAGAAGGCTTCTTTTAAATGAAATCCTCTGGTCAATGAAATCCTCGGGCGCGGGCTTCAGCCAAGATGGCTTTGCCCGTTGCTGGAGGGCAGCAGGGCCTGGCGTACCCGCTCCAGTTCGGCGCGGGCGCGCAGGGCCTGATCGGCGCCTTCGCGCATCAACTCCTCGCGGCTCAGCTTGCGCCACTCGCCACAGAGCCGCGTGATGCCGACGGCGCCGAGGTTGGCGGCGCTGCTGCGCAGGGCATGGGCCTCGCTCTGGAAGCGGGGGATGTCCCCTTGCGTGGCGGCCTGGCCGATGGCCTCGATCAGCGTGGCGGCATCGCTCACGAAGTCCTGGGCGAGCTGGCGGACGAAGTCATCCCCACCGAGGCGGCGCAGATTGTCCACCGTCTCCATGTCCACCGCCGGGCCGCTGGCGCGGAAGCGGGGGTGGGAGGCGATGTCGGCCACCGCCGGGGCGAGGGCCTGGCCGGGGCGCGGCGGGCGGGCGCGTTCCTCGACGATGCGCAGCAGCGCCTCGGGCTCCACCGGCTTGACGATATGGCCATCCATGCCGGCCTCGGCGCAGCGCCGCTCGGCATCCTCGGTGGCGTCGGCGGTGAGGGCGAGGATGGGCAGGTGGGGCTGCCCCAGCGCCATGATGCGGAACATCTTGGTGGCCTCGACGCCGTCCATCTCCGGCATGTTGAGGTCCATCAGCACGAGGTCGAGACTCTCCGCCTCGCGCTCCAGCACGTCGAGGGCGATGTCGCCATTGTCGGCCAGCAGCACGGTATGGCCGCCGCGCTCCAGGATGCGGGTGAAGACGCGCTGGTTCACCCGGCTGTCATCGGCCACCAGCACGCGCAGGCGGCGGGTGGGGGTGGCGGGCGGCGCCTCCGGCGTGGCGGCAAGGGCCTCGGCTTCGCCCGCCGGCGTGGCCTGGGCGGGCGCCCTGGAGAGGCCCGTGTGGAGGGGCGGGGGGGCGGCGGTGGCGTGGTGGCGCGGCGGGGCCAGGGCCTGGGCCGCGCCGAGCGCCGCGGCGATCGCCTCGCCGCTGGCATGGGCGGGCAGCAGGGCGGCGCAGGCCTGGCGCAGCGTCTCGGGCGGCAGCCCTTCCCCCGCGCCCTCGGCGATCAGCACGCGCGGATGGGTGGAGGCGCCGGGCGGCGGCAGGGCCTCCCCGGCATAGGCGAGCAGCAGGCAGCGCCCTTCCGGCCCTTCCGGGCGGGTGCGCAGCAGGGCGGCGGCTTCCTCCGGCGTGGCGGCGGGGCGGGTCTCGACGCCGAGGGCGGCCAGGCGCTCGGCCAGGGCGGCGCTGCGGATCGGCGCGGGGTCCAGCAGCACGGCGGTGAGGCCGGCCAGCGGGCGCGGCAGGGCGTCGGCCATGGCCTCCACCGGCACCTCGAAATGGAAGGTGCTGCCCGCCCCGGGGGCGGAGCGGACGCCGATCTGCCCGCCCATCAGCGCGACGAGCTGGCGGCAGATGGACAGGCCCAGCCCCGTGCCGCCGAAGCGGTTGATGATGCTGGAATCGGCCTGGGTGAAGGTCTCGAAGATGCGCTCCTGCGCCTCGGGCGCGATGCCGATGCCGCTGTCCGAGACCTCGGCGCGCAGCAGCAGCCCGCCGCGGGCGGGGGCCGGCAGCACGTCGAGCGCCACGGTCACGCCGCCCTCGGCGGTGAACTTCACCGCATTGCCGGCGAGGTTCAGCAGCACTTCCAGCAGGTGGCGCTTATCGCCGCGCAGCTCGGTGGGCACGCGCGGCGTCAGGTGCAGGCTGAAGGAGAGGCCCTTGTCCCGGCATTGCGCCGTCAGCAGCCCGCGCAGCTCGGAGAGCAGCTCCGCCGGGTCGAAGGGCTCATGCTCGGAGGGCATGCGCCCCGCCTCGATGCGGGAGAGGTTCAGCACGTCGTTGATCAGCGCGAGGAGGGAGCGCGCCGCGCTGTCCACGGTGCGGACCATGTCGCGCTGGTCCTCGTCCAGCCGGGTGCCGCGCAGCAGCCCGCCCATGCCGATGATGGCGTTGAGCGGCGTGCGCAGCTCATGGCTGACGCTGGCGAGGAAGAGGGACTTCGCCTGGCTCGCCGCCTCCGCCTGCTGCTTGGCCTGGGAGAGCTTGCGGATCAGCGTGCCGGCATAGAGCGGCAGCAGCAGCAGCCCGGCCCAGAGGCCGAGGGCGAGGTGGCCCTGCTCCTGCCAGTAGGGCGTGGCGAGGGCGGTGGCGCCGAAGCCGGCCAGGGCGGCCAGCATGGCGACGCGCAGCCAGGTGATGCCGAAGCGGAAGCCATTGCCCAGGATCACCCAGAGATAGACCGGCCAGAACATCGCCACCGGCTCCCCCCCCAGGTGGAGCTGGAGGGAGAGGAAGCCGCAGTCGAGCAGCACGGCGGCGAGGCGGCGCGGCGGGCAGACATCCGGCACCGCGACGATATGGGCGAGCAGGCCGAAGGCGAGCAGGAAGAAGGCCGCCATGCCGAGCAGGGCCGGCCCCGGCCCGGCGCTGGCCCAGACCACCAGGGTGATGACCCCGGCGAAGGCCAGCCGGTTGAAGCTCATCTCGTGTTCGCTGTCGGGCCGGCCGCGCAGCCGGGCGCGCAGCCAGCCGAGGGAGCCGGGGCGCGGCACGGGGGGCAGGTGCGCGGTCATGGCATGGGTCTCACATCCCCTGGCTCAGGGCATTGCTGGGGTCGGGCAAGGCGGTTTCCCGTTCAAGGCGCTGCCAGGGCTGCGGCTGGCGCAGCAGCCGGGCGAACTCCTCGGCCGGCAGGGGCTTGCTGAAGTAGTAACCCTGCACCTCGTCACAACCCTCGGCCCGCAGATGGGCGAGCTGGTCTTCATTCTCTACCCCCTCGGCGATCACCTGCAACCTCAGCATGTGGCCGAGCTCGACAATTGTGCGAACAATCGCGGCATCGTTGGGTTCGCTGGTCATGCCGCGGACGAAGGACTGGTCGATCTTCAGGCGGTCCACGGGGAAGTTCTTCACATAGTTGAGCGAGGAATAGCCGGTGCCGAAATCATCGACCGAGATGCGGATGCCGCGCGCGCGCAGCGCCTGCAGCCCGGCGGCGGTGGCCTGGTCCTGCTCCATCAGGATGCCCTCGGTCAATTCGAGGTCGAGCTGGTCGGGCGGCAGGCCGGTCTCCTCCACCACGCGCAGCACCAGGGCGCGCACATCCTGGCGGCGGAACTGCACGGGGGAGAGGTTGACGCCCACGCGCACCGGCGCCAGCCCCTCGGCGCGCCACTGCTCCGCCTGCCGGCAGGCCTCGCGCAGCACCCATTCGTTGATCGGCACGATCAGCCCCGTCTCCTCGGCGATGGAGAGGAAGACGCCGGGCGTGCTGATGCCATGGCCGGGGCGGCGCCAGCGCAGCAGCGCCTCCGCCCCAATGATGGCGCCGCTGCGCAGCTCGACCTGCGGCTGGTAGTAGAGCAGGAATTCCTCCCGCCCCAGGCTGGCGCGCAGCTCCGCCTCGATGCGCATGGCCTCGCGGGCGCGGGCGTCCATGGCGGCGGCGAAGAAGCGCCAGCCCTGCCGCCCCTCCGCCTTGGCGCGGTACATGGCGAGGTCGGCATTGCGCAGCAGCTCATCCGGGTCGGTGCCGTCGCGCGGGTAGAGGGTGATGCCGATGCTGGCGCCGGTGGAGAGGCTGTGGCCCTCGCAGAACACCGGCTCGGAGAGGGCGGCGATGACGCGGTCGGCCAGGTTGGCGGCCTCCTCCGCGCCGTGGACGGCGCTCTGCACGATGGCGAATTCATCGCCGCCGAGGCGCGCCACCACATCCTCCTCCCGCACCGTGGCTTCCAGGCGCTGGGCGACGGTGCGCAGCAGCTCATCCCCCACATGGTGGCCGAGCGCGTCGTTGACCGCCTTGAAGCGGTCGAGATCGAGGAAATGCAGGGCGAAGGCGTGGTCGCCGCGGCGGCCGCGCGCCAGTTCGCGGCGCAGCCGGTCGCGCAGGAAGGCGCGGTTGGGCAGGCCGGTCAGCGCGTCGTGATGCGCCATGTGGCCGAGGCGGCGCTCGGCCAGCTTGCGGTCGGTGATCTCGAGGGAGGTGGTCAGCACCGCCACCACCTCGCCCCTGCCATTGTGCAGCGGCGCCTTGGTGGTGAGGAAGATGCGCGGCTGGCCTTCCGGCGTCTCCGTCTCCTCCTCGCGCCCGGGCAGGGCCTGCCCGGTCTCGAAGACCAGCGCGTCCAGCGCGCGGGAGCGGGCGGCGCGCTCGCGGCCGAAGAGGCGCTCGACATCGTGCCCGGCCAGCGCCTCGGGGGTGGCGCCGGCGAATTCGGCCTGGCAGGCATTGACGAAGACGCAGCGCCCCTGGCGGTCCGCCGCGCTGATCAGGGCGGGGACGGTGTCGATCACCTGGGCCAGGGCGGCGCGGCTGTCGCGCAGCATCTCCTCCTGGGCGCGGGTGCTGTGCTCCAGCTTCTGCTCCAGCGATTCGGCGCGGCGCTGGAGTTCAAGTTGTTGCCAGCGCATGCGCAGGAGGTTGCGCGCCCGGGTCAGGAATTCGTAATGATCGACCGGGCTGAGGAGGAAATCCGTCGCCCCCGCCTCCAGCGCGCGCATGCGATAGGCGCGGTCGTTATAGGCGGTGATGACGATGACGGGCACGTCGGTGGCGGGGGCCGGCCCCTGGCCTGAGGCGTGGCGGAGGTGGCGCAGGCGGCGGGTGAATTCGGCGCCATCCATTTCCGGCATGCGGAAATCGGTCACCACCAGGTCGGTGCTGTGGCTGGCGAGCCAGACCAGGGCCTCCTGCGGGTCACCGAAGGACTGCACCTGCACGCCGGGCTCCAGCGTCAGCGCCAGGCGGGTGAAGATGTCGCGGTTGGTCGTCCTGTCATCCAGGATCAGGATCGTGGCCATTTCGCTCCATGGGGGCCGGTCTCAGCGCGGCGCAGCCTCCGCGTGCCGGAGGGCAGGCCTGCTGAGGTATCATCTTGCGCGGAGCACGGCATGGCTGCGGCCATGTTGCAAGGTCCAAGGCGGTGGGGCGTGTGGCACGGGCCTTCTGGCGCGGGCGGCGGTGGAACTTTCGTCCTTCTGGTCTGGCGCCGCGTTCTGGCGCCGTGGCGTCCGCTGCCCCGCATGGCGTCCAGGAAATGGGCATCCAGGCGCGGGGCTTCCGGCGGGCGGGGCGGCATGGGGCAGGCCGGCTTGCCCGCGCGCCGGGTGCCGACTAGCGTCACCCCCACCGCCGTCACGCGGCAAGGAGAAGGCGCCATGCTCGACCTGTATTACTGGACGACGCCCAACGGCCACAAGGTCACGATGTTCCTCGAAGAGGCGGGGCTGCCCTACCGGCTGGTGCCGGTGAACATCGGCAAGGGCGAGCAGTTCCACCCCGACTTCCTCGCCATCGCGCCCAATAACCGCATCCCCGCCCTGGTGGACCCGGCGCCGGCCGGTGGCGGCGCGCCGGTATCGCTGTTCGAGAGCGGCGCGATTCTGCTCTATCTGGCGGACAAGACCGGCCGCTTCATCCCCCCCGCCGCCGAGGTCGCGGCGCGGGCGGAGGTGCTGCAATGGCTGTTCTGGCAGATGGGCGGCCTTGGCCCCATGGCCGGGCAGAACCACCATTTCTCCCAGTATGCGCCGGAGAAGATCCCCTACGCCATCGACCGCTACGTGAAGGAGACCAACCGCCTCTATGGCGTGCTGGACCGCCGGCTGAAGGGCCGCGCCTTCGTCGCGGGGGATGATTATTCGATCGCCGACATGGCGATCTATCCCTGGATCGTGCCGCATGAGCGCCAGGGCCAGAAGCTGGAGGATTTCCCGGAGCTGGCGCGCTGGTTCGCCGCCATCCAGGCGCGGCCGGCGACGCAGCGCGCCTATGCCCGCGCCGCCGAGGTCAATCCCGGCGCCCAGCCCTCGGTCAACGAGCAGTCGCGCGCCATCCTGTTCGGCCAGACAGCGTCCAATACGGCGGCGAAGGTCTGAGAATCATGGCCCTCGCCCTCTACGAACTGGTGGGGGAAGACCCCGCGCGGCGCTTCAGCCCCTTCTGCTGGCGCAGCCGCATGGCGCTGGCGCATAAGGGGCTGGAGGCGGAATGCATCCCCTGGCGCTTCGCCGACAGCGCGGCCCTGGCCTTCTCCGGCCAGGACAAGGTGCCGGTGCTGGTGGATGGGGCGCGGGTGATTTCCGATTCCTGGGCCATCGCCGCCTATCTGGAGGCCGCCTATCCGGAGCGCCCGGCGCTCTTCGCCGGCGGCAACCCGGCGGCGGCGCGGCTTTCCGCCGCCTGGGCGGATGCCGCGCTGCTGCCGCTGCTCGGTCGGCTCATCCTCAGCGACATCGAGCCCTGGCTGGGCGAGGCGCAGCGCGGCTATTTCCGCGCCAGCCGGGAGGCGCGCTTCGGCATGACGCTGGAGCAGGTGACGGCCGACCGGGAGGAGCGCGTGGGCGCCTTCCGCGCCGCGCTGCTGCCGATGCGTCTGGTGCTGAAGGGGCAGCCCTTCCTGGGCGGCGCCACGCCGGATTATGCCGACTACGCCGTCTTCGGCAATTTCCAGTGGGCGCGCTGTGTCTCCGCCTTCGCGCTGCTGGAGGCGGATGACCCGGTGGCGGCGTGGCGGGAGCGGATGCTGGACCTGTTCGGCGGCCTGGCGCGCCACGTGCCGCATTGCTGAGCGGCGGCCTGGCCTGAGGGGGCTTCCCCTTGTGCGGGGGAGCCTCCCGCATGGGTTTCCAAAGGCCTCAGGCCTTTGGTGGGGAGAGTTTGAGAGGGTCAAAGCCCCTCTCAAGACCACGCGCCCTATTCGCCAGACGGCCTCCGAGGCGGGGCTGCCCCGGCCTGTGGGGGCAACCTATGCGGGCCTCCTGCCGTTGCCCTGGCACCACAGTCCAGGATGACCCGATGACGCGTGAGACCATCTGGCTTCAGGGTGAAGCGGGGGTGCCCAACAATCCCCGCCTTCCGGTGCTGCTGTACCGCGCGGCCTTCGCCGCCGGGCGGCCCGAGGCGGTGGAGGGGCTTTTCGCCCGCCATGGCTGGCCGCCCGTCTGGCGGGACGGCATTCACCCCTATGTCCATTTCCACACCACCGCGCATGAGGCGCTGGGCATTGCCGCGGGCGCGGTGCAGCTGCGCCTGGGGGGCGAGGCCGGGCCGGAGTTTGCGCTGCGCGGGGGCGATGTGGTGGTGCTGCCCGCCGGCACGGGCCACCAGTGCCTGGAGGCCAGCGCGGACCTGCTGGTGGTGGGCGCCTACCCGCTGGGGCAGGTGCCGGACCAGCGCCGCGCCTCGCCCGGGCAGGCCGCCGAGGTCCGCGCCCGCGTCGCCCGCCTGCCGGACCCGCCGGGCAGCCCCGTCACCGGGGAGCCTTACCCGAGGCGGCCATGAGAGAGCCGGCACTCCGCCCCTGGCGACCCCGTGCCCCGGTGGCGCCAGCAGAAGGCGGGGTCCGGGGGGACCCTGTCCCCCCGGATTCTTTTTCCCCGGATTTTTTCCCCCTGGATCTTTCCCCCTCAGGCGGCCGCGATGGCGGCGTTGAGGGCCTTCACCCCGGCGGCCGGGCCATCCGGGTGGTTCCACACGGCGCCGACCACGGCCAGGAAATCCGCCCCCGCGCGCACCAGCGGCGCGCAGTTCTCCGCCGTGATGCCGCCGATGGCGACGGAGGGCAGTTCGAACATCTCGCTCCACCATTCCAGGATCTCGGGCTCGGCCCGGTGCTCCACGGTCTTGGTGGCGGTGGGGAAGAAGGCGCCGAAGGCGACGTAATCCGCCCCCACCTCGCCGGCTTCCATCGCCAGGTGGCGGCTGCCATGGCAGGTGATGCCCAGCATCAGCTCCGGCCCCAGCAGCTTGCGCGCGCGGGCATGGTCGCCATCGCCCTGGCCGAGATGGGCGCCGTCGCAGCCCGTGGCGCGGGCGAGGTCGGCGCGGTCATTCAGCAGGAAGGCGACATCGCGCGCCTGCGCCACGGGGCGCAGGATGTCGATGGCGCGCTTCAGCGCCTCATCCCCGACATCCTTGAGCCGGAGCTGCACCGCCGCGACATCGCCGGCATCGAGGGCGCGCGCCAGGGTATCGGCGAAGGCGGCGGGGTCCAGGGCGGGCGGCGTGATGAGGTAGAGGCGGCAGCCGGCTTCCCCGCCGCCGCCCTGCTTCCCCTGCGCCGGGGTGGCGGTGGCCATCAGGCGAGCGGCGTCTTGTAGACGGCGATGATGTCGTTCAGCAGCTTCAGGGCCTCCGCCTTCGGGCGCTGGAAGGTGTTGCGGCCGATGATCGAGCCATTGCCGCCGCCGGCATGGATGGCCTTGGCCATGTCGATCATCGATTCGGCGGTGCCCGCCTCGCCGCCCGAGAAGACCACGAGGCGCCGCCCGCCGAAGCAGGCCTCCACCACATGCCGGATGCGCGCCGCCAGGGTGGCGGTATCGACCGGATAGGTCTCGTAGGTCTTCCGCGCCGCGTCGAGGGCGATGACATCGGTGGGCGGCTTCACCTTGATGATGTGCGCCCCCGTCAGCGCCGCCATGTGCGCGGCATAGGCGCAGATATCCAGCGCCGTCTCGCCCGCCTTGTCGAGCATCGGCCCGCGCGGATAGCTCCACACGACGACGGCGAGGCCGGCGGCCTTGGCCTCGGCCGACAGTTCGCGCAGCTCCTCCATCATCTCGAACTGGTATTCGGAGCCGGGATAGATGGTGAAGCCGATGGCCGAGCAGCCGAGGCGCAGGGCATCGGCCACGGTGGCGGTCACCGCCTGGTCCTTGGTGGTGGACAGGCTGTTGGAGCTGTTCACCTTCAGGATGGTCGGGATGGCGCCGGCATAGCTGGCCGCGCCCGCCTCGATCATGCCGAGCGGCGCGGCATAGGCGGAGAGGCCGGCCTCCACCGCCAGCTCGAAATGGTAGCGCGGATCATAGGCCGCCGGGTTGGGGGCGAAGCTGCGCGCCGGGCCGTGCTCGAAGCCCTGGTCCACGGGCAGGATGACCAGCCGCCCGGTGCCGCGCAGCTGCCCCTCCATCAGGATGCGGACGAGGTTGGACTTGGTGCCGGGGTTGTCGCTCTCATACCAGGAGAGGATTTCCTTCACGCGGCGCGTGAGCTTCATGGTCCGTCCTTCCGTGTCGGCGAGGGTGACGGGCCTTTAGCGGAGGGCCGTGGGGCTGTCACCTGGAGCCGCCGTGAGGGCCGCCCCCGCTTCTGTCCCCCCGCTTCTGTCCTTGGCTTCCGCTCCGGCGAGCCAGTGGCGCAGGCGCGCGCGCTCCGCCGGGCCGGGGATGGGGCGGGGGCCGGGGTCGAGGGCAGGGGGCAGGGCGGGCCAGAGCGGCAGCCCGGCGCGCGCCGCGGCGGCGGCCACCTGTTCCCAGGCGGGGCAGGCGGGGTCCAGCACCAGCGCTTGCAGGCGCGGTGCGCCCGCCGGCGCTGGGGTGGCCGCGTGGCGCAGCGCCGCCAGGGCCAGCCCGGGCGCCGCGCCGCAATCCAGCACCGGCCAGGGCACGGGCCAGGGCACGGGCCATTCTGGCAGCGGCCATTCTGGCGAGGGGTATTCCGCGGGCCTGGGCGCGGCGGAAGGCGGGCCGTGGGGCGGAATCGGCCCGCCTTCCTCCCCCCCGTTTTCCCCCCCGTTCTCCCCCCGGCAGGCGGCGGCGATCTGGGCCAGGAAGACCGCCGCGCCGAGCCACGCCGCCGCGCCCGGCGGCGAGAGCAGGGGCAGCGGCCCGGCCCAGCCGATCTCGCGCGCCACCTCCAGCGCCGCCCGCGCCTGGGCCGCCCCGCGCACCCGCACGGCCCGCCGCCCGGCCATCGCTTCCGCCTTCACCACCCCGTCAGACCCCCGCTCTCGCGCCATTCCCGCAAGCCAATCTGTTGAGCATCCGTTGACCCTGCCCGCGCACGCCGCGTAAAGCCTGACATCATGAAGTCTACGGCGCGAGCGAAGGCAGCAGCATGAGTGATGCGGTGAGCGAGGCCGCGACCCGGCTGGAGCGGGCAGTGGAAAAGCTGGCGGCAGCCCTGGCGCGCCCCGCGCCAGCGGCGGGCGTGCCGCCCGAGGCCGTGGCGGCCCTCTCGGCCCGGCTGGATGAGACCCTCTCCCGCCTGCGCCTCGCCCTGGCGGAGGTCGAGGCCGCCGATTCGGAAGCCACGGCGGAAGAGGAGGCCGAATCGGCCACCCCCGCCACCCCCAGCAAGGAAGGCTGAGCATGGGACAGGTCACGGTCCGCGTCGGCGGCTATACCCATCCCGTCTCCTGCGAGGATGGGCAGGAAGCCCATCTCATCGCCCTGGCGGCGGAGGTGGACCGCCGTGTCTCCTCCATCCGCGCCATGGGCGGGCAGTTCGGCGAGAGCCGCCTGCTGCTGCTGGCCTCCCTGCTGCTGGCCGATGAGATCCACGATCTGCGCGTCGAACTCTCCCGCGCCAAGTCGGCCCAGCCCGCCCCCGCCGGCGCCGCCGCGGCCGACCCCGTCCTGGCCGAGCGCCTCTCGCGCCTCGCCGAGCGGATCGAGGGCATTGCGGCGACGCTCGACGCCCCCTAAATGAACCCTGCGGGGCTGCCCGGCGCGTCAGGCAACTTTATCCCTGGGGCCAATAAGCATCCTCCGGGAGCTGGCTCTGGCCGGGCCTTGGTCCGGTTACCTGGCGCCCACCTGCTCACGCAGGCCTTAGGAGGATAAGACGCCAACGGCCATGGTGGCTCCGCACGTCATTCCGCTGCATCCCGCGGCCGACCCGCCCGAACTGGCCGCCGGGAAGGCGGCGCTGCGGCAGGCCGCGCTGGCGGCGCGCGCGGCGGTGGACCCCGCCGGCAAACCCGCCGCCCTGGCCGATACCGTCCTCGCCCATTGCCCGCCGCCCGCCGGTGCCGTCATCGGCGGCTTCTGGCCGATGGGGGAGGAGATCGACATCCGCCCCCTGCTGCGCCGGCTGGAGCGGCGCGGCCATGCCCTGGCCCTGCCGGTGACGCCGCCGCGCGGCCAGCCGCTCACCTTCCGCCGCTGGCGGGTGGGGGAGGCGCTGGTGGCCGGGCGCTTCGGCACCTCCGTCCCGCCCGAGGCGGCGGAGGCGCTGCGGCCGGACTGGCTGCTGGTGCCGCTGCTGGCCTTCGACCGGCGCGGCGCGCGGCTGGGCTATGGCGGCGGCTATTATGACCGCACCCTGGCGCTGCTGCCCCGGGCCACCGCCATCGGCGTGGCCTATGCGGCGCAGGAGGTGCCCCTGGTTCCCACCGGCCCGAATGACCGGCCGCTGGCCGGCATCGCCACCGAGGCCGGCTTCCTTCCTGCCGAAAGGTCCTGAGCGTCTTGCGTATCCTGTTTCTCGGCGATGTCGTCGGCCGTGCCGGCCGCGACGCGCTCACCACCGAACTGCCCGGGCTGCGCGCCCGGCTGAAGGCGGATCTGGTCGTCGTCAATGCCGAGAATGCCAGCCATGGCTTCGGCGTCTCCCCGGACATGGTGCGCGCCTTCCTGGCGGCGGGGGCGGATGTTCTGACGCTCGGCAACCATTCCTGGGACCGCAAGGAGATCATCGGCTTCATCGATGGCGAGCCGCGGCTGATCCGCCCGCTGAACTACCCGCCCGGCACGCCGGGGCGCGGCGCCACGGTGGTTGAGGTGCCGGGTGGCCGCAAGGCGCTGGTGCTCAACGTCATGGGCCGCCTGTTCATGGAGCCGTTGGACGACCCCTTCCGTGCCGCGCAGGCGGTGCTGGCGCAGCACAGCATGGGCGCCTCCGGCACCGTGCAGGCCATCCTGGTGGATATCCACGCCGAGGCCACCAGCGAGAAGATGGCCTTCGCCCACAGTTTTGACGGGCGGGTGAGCCTCGTCGTCGGCACGCACACCCATGTGCCGAGCGCCGACCACCGCATCCTGGAGAATGGCACCGCCTACCAGACCGATGCCGGCATGTGCGGCGACTATGACAGCGTGATCGGCATGCAGAAGGGCGGCGCCGCGCTGCGTTTCTGGAAGAAGGTGCCGGGCGAGAAGCTGGCCCCGGCCGAGGGCACCGCCAGCCTCGCCGGTGTTTTCGTCGAGACGGATGACGCCACCGGCCTCGCCACGCGGATCGAGCCGGTGCGCCTGGGTGGCCATCTGGCGCAGGCGATGCCTTTGGTTTGATTTTTTTTAAGATTCTTCTTTTTCTAAAGAAAAAGAAGCAAAAAGACTTTTTTCAGTTAGGCGTCCCGCCTCAGGCCTGAAGCGGAACGCCAACTGAAAAAAAGTTTTTTGGTTCTTTTTTCAAAAAAGAACCCTTCCTTCCTGAAAAAAATCACTCCACCCGTCGCCACCCCTGTTCGATCAGGCAGCCGGCGATGCCGCGTTCGCGCACATCCTCGTTGTGGTCGATGGTGGTGAAGGAGGGCGGCACCCAGTTGCCGCCGGTGGTGGTGCAGCGGCGGTTATTGGCATCGCCGGAGCAGCGGGTCTGCACGGGCGAGACATAGCCGCCCGAGCTTTGCACCCGCTCCAGGATGGGCGGGAACTGGGCGTGCAGGCGCTGCTCGCAGCGGGCGCGGGTGGCCTCGTATTCGGCGGGGCTGGCGCCGGGCTTGGCCCAGCGCTCCTCGCAGCCGGCCAGCAGCGGCGCGCAGGCCAGCAGCAGCCAAGGGGTGGCGTGGCGTTTCATTCCTGTCCTCATCGCGGTCCGGCCCCGCATTCTGGCGGCGGGTGCTTGCGGAAAGCCTGCTCAGTACAGCGTCGCGATGATCTGCGGCGCGCGCGTCTCGTCGAAATCCTTCGCGTCCACCAGCCCCCCGGTATGGGCGGCCAGCAGCTCGCCGCCGCTGGGCGCGGCCTCCGGCTTCGCCCGCCCGGCCCAGAGTTTGGAGCGGGCGATGGCGCGGGCGCATTGCATGTAGACCTCCCGCACCTCCACCAGCAGCACGGTGGCGGGGGTCTGCCCCTGCACGGCATGGCGCTCGCGCAGCGCCGGATCGGTGGTGATGTGGCCGAGGCCGCCGATGCGCAGCGTCTCCCCCATGCCCGGCACCAGGAAGAGCAGGGCGAGCGCCGGGTTGTCGAGGATGTCGCGCAGCGCATCCAGCCGGTTGTTGCCGCGGCGGTCGGGCAGGGCGAGGGTCTTCTCGTCCAGCACGGTGATGAAGCCCGGCGCGTCGCCGCGCGGGGTGCAGTGCGGCCCGCGCGCGCCGCTGGTGGAGAGCAGGCAGAAGGGGCTGGCGGCGATGAAGGCGGCGGTGCGCGGGTCCACCCGCTTCGCCACCTTGTTCATCACCAGCGCGCTGGGCGGGTTGTAGAGGGCGGAGAGCGCCTCCTGGCTGGTCACCCGGTGCGGGTCGGGGTGGAGGGTGGGGCGGGGGCTGTCGGTCATGGCGCGGCGGCTTCCTGGCGGTGCGTCCCGGCGGTGCGGGATGCCGTAGCAGAAACGATTTCAGGCCCTGGCGCCATCCTGCCCGCCCATCCTGCCCGCCATGCGGCGCAGCACGTCGCCCTGCCCGCGCAGCCGGTGCAGCAGCGCCATGGCGGCATGCCCCGCCACCAGCGCCAGCAGCAGCCAGGCCAGCCAGCCATGCAGGGCATTGGCTGGCGCCACCATCCAGCCCACCGGCCCGCCCGGGAAGCCGGGGAAGAGCGGCAGGCCGAAGGGCGCGAAGGCCCGGCCGGAGCCATAGGCGCGCAGCAGCGCCAGGGTGGGCACCACCAGCATCAGCCCGTAGAGCGCCAGATGCCCGGCCAGGGCGGCGCGCCCGGCCCAGCCCGGCGCATGGCCCGGCCGGCGGCGCCATTGCGCCAGCGCCCAGGCCGCGCGCAGCGCCACCAGCGCCAGCAGCAGCGTGCCGAGCGGCGCATGGGTGCCGACGAAGAAGGCGCTGACCGGGTGCCGCCCCAGCACGGCGCGCACCCCCATCCCCGTGAACTGCCACGCGAAGAGCAGGGCCATGCCCCAGTGCAGCGCGCGGCTGACGCGGCCATAGAGCGCCGGCGTGTCGCGCCAGGGAAGGGAGGTCATGCGGGCAGTCGCCTTTCTGTCCGGTGGATTGCGGCCCTGTCATGTTATGGCCGCGCCGCCGCCCGGCAAAGGGGCCGGCAAAGGGGGCGGGCAAGAGGGCGCGGGAGGCGGATGAAGCGGCCGGGCCTCGCCCCCCTCGCCTAAGAGGCCCCGGGACGGTATAGGAGCCGACCCCCGGAACATCCCGAGAATACCGGAGAGCAAGCGCGTGGCCGGCCATTCCCAGTTCAAGAACATCATGCACCGGAAGGGCGCGCAGGACGCCAAGCGCGCGCGCGCCTTCGCCAAGCTGATCCGCGAGATCACCGTCAGCGCCCGCCAGGGCCTGCCGGACCCCGCCTTCAACCCGCGCCTGCGCTCCGCCGTGCAGGCCGCGCGCGTGGCCAACATGTCGAAGGACACGATCGACCGCGCCATCAAGAAGGCGACCGGCGCCGGCGGCGGCGATGACTATGTGGAGGTCCGCTACGAGGGCTATGGCCCCGCCGGCGTCGCCATCATCGTCGAGACGCTGACGGACAACCGCAACCGCACCGCCTCCGACATCCGCTCCGCCTTCTCCAAGTATGGCGGCGCGCTGGGCGAGACGGGCTCCGTCTCCTTCCAGTTCGACCGCAACGGCGTCATCCGCTTCCCCGCCGCCGCGGGCAGCGCCGATGCCGTGCTGGAAGCCGCCATCGAGGCCGGCGCCGATGATGTCGAGAGTGGCGAGGAAGGCCACGAGATCCGCACTGCCATCGAGGACCTCTTCACCGTCCGCGACGCGCTGGAAGAAAAATTCGGCCCGGCGGAAAGCGCGAAGCTCGAATGGCGCCCCAATGTCACCGTGCCGCTCGACGAGGAGAAGGCGCGCTCCGTCCTCAAGCTGATCGACGTGCTCGACGAGCATGACGACGTGCAGGCCGTGACCGCCAATTTCGAGGTCTCGGAAGAGATCCTCGCCCGTCTCTCGGCCTGATGGCGGTGGTCCGGCTGCTCGGCCTTGACCCGGGCCTCCAGCATACCGGCTGGGGCGTGGTGGAAAGCGCGGGCAGCCGGCTGCGGCACCTGGGGGACGGGGTGATCTCCACCACCGCCGACCTCTCCCTGGCCGAGCGCCTGTGCCAGATCCACCGCGCGCTCAACACCCTGCTCGACCTGTGGAAGCCGGATGAGGCGGCGGTGGAGCACACCTATGTCAACAAGAACCCCGGCGCCGCGCTGAAGCTCGGCCAGGCGCGCGGGGTGGTGCTGCTGGCGCCGGCCCTGGCGGGCATCCCCGTCGCCGAATACCAGGCGATGGAGGTGAAGCGCGCCGTGGTCGGCACCGGCCATGCCGAGAAGGAGCAGGTGGCCGCCATGGTGCGCCGCCTGCTGCCCGGCGCCACGCTGAAGCGCGCCGATGCCTCGGACGCGCTGGCGGTGGCCATCTGCCACGCGCATCACCGCGGCACCCGCGTCGCCCTGGCGAAGGGATACACCCTGGCATGATCGGCAAGCTGACCGGGCGGCTCGATACGCCCTTTGACGGGGGCTGCATCTTCGACGTGAACGGGGTGGGCTATCTGGTGGCCTGCTCCGCCCGCACCCTGGCCGCCCTGCCGCAGCCGCCCGCCACCGGCTCCCTGCTGATCGAGACGGTGGTGCGGGAAGACGCCATCCTGCTCTACGGCTTCGCCGATGCGGCGGAACGCGACTGGTATCGGACCCTGACGGCCATCCAGGGCGTCGGGCCGAAGCTGGCCCTGGCCATCCTCTCCACCCTGGCGCCGGCCGACCTCGCCCGCGCGCTGATGGCGGGGGATAAGGGCGCGGTCAGCCGCGCCCCCGGTGTGGGGGCCAAGCTCGCCGCCCGGCTGGTGGCGGAACTGCGCGACAAGGTGGGGGCGCTGCCGACCGGGGCCGGGGTCTCGCCGGGCAGTGTCACCATCGCCGCGCAGCTGCCGCCGGCGGACCGGGCACAGGCGGATGCCATTTCCGCTCTCACCAATCTGGGGTGGAAGCGGGCCGAGGCCGCCGCCGCCGTGCAGCGGGTGGCCGAAAGGTTGGGGGAGGGGGCAGGGCTGGAGCCGCTCATCCGCGAGGCGCTCAAGGAACTGGCGCCGCGATGAACAGGAAAAAAGGCTGGGGGAATGAATTCCCCCAGGCCCCCATCTTTTTTCTGTCAGTAAGAAAAGGCGCCGGAGGGCACGCCAGCGGCGGGCCCGGGAACGGACAAAAAGAGAAGGGGGTCCGGGGGAATTCATTCCCCCGGAATCTGTGCCGATGAGCGACCGCATCGCCAACCCGCACCGCAGCGAGGAAGACGCCGCCGAGGCCACGCTGCGCCCGCAGACGCTGGACGATTTCACCGGCCAGAAGGCGCTGCGCGAGAACCTCGCCATCTTCATCCAGGCCGCCCGCACCCGGGGCGAGGCGCTGGATCACGTCCTGCTGCACGGCCCGCCGGGCCTTGGCAAGACGACGCTGGCGCAGATCGTGGCGCGCGAGATGGGGGTGGGCTTCCGCGCCACCTCCGGCCCGGTGCTGCAGCGCGCCGGCGACCTCGCCGCCATCCTGACCAACCTCCAGCCGCGCGACGTGCTCTTCGTCGATGAAATCCACCGCCTGCAGCCGGCCCTGGAGGAAACCCTCTACCCGGCGATGGAGGATTTCCAGCTCGACCTCATCATCGGCGAGGGGCCGGCGGCGCGCACCGTGCGCATCGACCTGCCGCCCTTCACCCTGGTGGGGGCGACGACGCGGGCCGGGCTGCTCGCCACCCCGCTGCGCGACCGCTTCGGCATCCCGCTGCGGCTGCAATTCTACACGCCCGAGGAACTGCTGCTGATCGTCCGGCGCGGCGCGCAGAAGCTCGGCTTCGCGCTGACCGAGGAAGGCGCGCGGGAAATCGCCAACCGCTCGCGCGGCACGCCGCGCATCGCCGGGCGGCTGCTGCGCCGGGTGCGGGATTTCGCCCTGGTCTCCGGCAGGCCGGCGGACCGCGCCATGGCCGATGCCGCGCTGAACCGCCTGGAGGTGGACGCGAAGGGCCTGGATTCGATGGACCGCCGCTATCTCCGCCGCATCGCGGAGCACCATCATGGCGGCCCCGTCGGCGTCGAGACCCTGGCCGCCGCCCTGGCCGAGGGGCGGGACACGCTGGAGGAGGTGGTGGAACCCTACCTCATCCAGGAAGGTTTCGTGCTGCGCACCCCGCGCGGGCGGGTGCTGGGCGATCCGGGCTGGCGCCATCTCGGCCTGAGCCCGCCGGCCGGCACCCAGCCGGACCTGCTGGGCGGGGGGCTGGCATGAACTGGCCGCATCGCTGGCCCATCCGCGTCTATTACGAGGACACCGACGCGGGCGGGATCGTCTATCACGCCAATTACTTGCGCTGGGCGGAGCGGGGCCGGACGGAATCCTTGCGTGCCATAAACTTGCCGCATCAAGTTATGATAGAACGTCACGCTTCGATGCTCGTGGTGCGGCGCATCGAAGTGGAGTATGTGGCCCCCGCGCGCCTCGACGAGTCCCTGGTGGTGGAAACCGCCGTGCGCCGCCTGGGCGGTGCCTCGGTGGACCTCACCCAGGATATCCGCGACGAGGCCGGTGGCTACAAGGCGCGGCTGCTGGTCGGGCTGGTCTGTGTGCGGGCGGAAGGTGTCCGCCCCGTGCCGGTGCCGGAACCCTGGCGCAGCGCCTTCCGCGCGGCGCTGGAGACGGTGCCCCCGGCCTGAGCGGGGGAGCCTGCGCCAGCGCCAGGGTGCGGCCAGGGATGGGCTTGGGGCGTGCGTGGTGAGGCCGGCGGGTTCGCCGGCGGGGTGAGAGAAGGGAGATTGCCGTGGGTGACAGCGTGACCGCGTCCAACCTCGGCCAGGTGGCACACGATCTGTCCCTCTGGGGCCTGTTCATGCAGGCCGACTGGGTGGTGAAGGGCGTGATGCTGGCGCTGCTGGTGGCCAGCGTGTGGGTCTGGGCGGTGGTGTTCGAGAAGGTGACCAGCCTGCGCCGGGTGAACCGCGCGGCCGATGCCTTCGAGGACCGCTTCTGGTCCGGCGGCAGCCTGGAGGCGCTCTACCAGCAGGAGGGCGAGCGCCCGACCCACCCCATCGCCGCCGTCTTCGGCGCCGCCATGCGGGAATGGGAGCGCAGCTCCGCCCGCCCGGCCGACGCCTCCCTGGCCGGCGTGCAGCAGCGCGCCGAGCGCGCCATGAACGTGGCGATCCAGCGCGAGATGGACCGGCTGGAGCGCTGGATGGTCTTCCTCGCCTCCGTCGGCTCGGTCGGGCCCTTCATTGGCCTGTTCGGCACGGTCTGGGGCATCATGAACAGCTTCTCGGCCATCGCCGGGATGAACAACACCAACCTCGCCGTGGTGGCGCCGGGCATCGCCGAGGCGCTCTTCGCCACCGCCATCGGCCTCGTCGCCGCCATTCCGGCGGTGCTCGCCTACAACAAGATCACCACCGACCTGGCGCGCTTCGCCGCGCGGCTGGAGGGCTTCGCGACCGAGTTCGGCGCCATCCTCTCCCGCCAGGCCGAGGAGCGGGGCTGACACCATGGGCATGTCCACCGGCGGCGGAAAGGGGCGCGGGCGCTACCGCGCCATGGCCGAGATCAACGTGACGCCCCTCGTGGACGTCATGCTGGTGCTGCTGATCATCTTCATGGTGGCCGCGCCGCTGATGACGGTGGGCGTGCCCATCGACCTGCCCAAGACCCAGGCCAGCGCGATCAACCAGGAGAGCGAGCCGCTCACCATCTCGGTCAATGCCGAGGGGCGGATCTTCCTCCAGGAGACGGAGGTCCAGCTGGAGGGGCTGGTGCCCCAGCTCCAGGCCATCATGCGCGAGCAGAAGCCCGGCGCGCCGGAGCGCCGCATCTTCGTGCGCGGCGACCGCGGCATCAATTACGGCCGGGTGATGGAGGTGATGGGCACCGTCTCCTCCGCCGGCTTCACCAAGGTGGCCCTGCTGGCCGAGCAGCCCTCGGGCCCCGGCGGCCGCCCCGCCGCCTCCGGCGCGCGTCCCGCCACGCCTTCCACCCCGCAGCAGCAGCCGGCGCCGCTCACCCCGCGGCGCTGATCAGGATCACGGCACGACCATCATGGCCCGTCATGGCCTAGGCTACGGCCTCCGTTTCTGGGCGGCGATCTCGGCGGCGCTGCATGTGCTGATCGGGCTGCTGCTGCTGCTCCGCATGCCGGGCAAGGAATTGCCCGTGCCGCAGGAAGCCGTGCCGGTCGAGCTGGTGACGCCCGACATGCCGCAGCTCGCCCAGGCGCCCTCGCCCCTGCCGCTGCCGGCACCGCCCGCGCCCACGCCGACGCCCAACCCCTCGCCCAACCCGTCGAGCGAGCCGGCGAAGCCGACACCGCCCACGCCGCCGCCGCCCCCCCCGCCGCCGCCGCC
>NZ_JANFNY010000200.1 GCF_024437745.1 Roseomonas sp. GC11
GGCATCGGCGGCGGCGACATGCACGGCCAGCCGCGCCAGCCCGTCGAGCCGCACGCCGAGCGGCTGGCGCAGCCGGAACAGCCCGCCGCCGCCCGCCGGGGCGATCTGCTGCGGCCCCGGCTCGGTCGAGAGCACGAGGCGCGGCACCGCCGGTGGCTGGTGCGCCATGCGCCGCGTCAGGTGGCCCAGCGCCTCGCGCGTCGCCTCATGCTCCTGGCGCAGCGCGACGAGGCTGCGCTGCAACCCCACCGCGCGGTCATTGGCGCGGATCAGCGCCTCGGCCAGCAGGGCGGCGAGGCCCGGCAGTGCCTCCCCGCCGCGCGCGGCCTGGAGGCGGTGCGGCGCGGGCTGGCCGGTGGCCTCCCACCATTCCGCCCAGGCTTCCAGCCGGGCCGCCTCCGGCTCGATGACGGCCAGCACCCCGGCCGGCGCCCAGGCGAGCGTGATCAGCCCCTCCGGCACGCCGCCGCCGCTGGCCGCGCCACAGGGGTACAGCCAGAGATCGCCCCCCGGCAGGCGGCGGGCCAGCCAGCGCGTCACGCCGAAAATCTCCAGCGCCTCCGCCTCCGGCAGGTCGGCGCCGAGGATCAGGGCCGGGCCGCCGCCCATCAGCGCGCCGAGATCGGCGGGCAGGACCAGCACGCCGCTCATGCTGCGCGCCCCGCCGCGATGACGCCCAGGAGGCGCGTCCAGCCAGCCATGTTCTTCTCCCAACTGATCTCTGCGGCGCGCGCGGCGGCGGCGGCGGCCATGGCGCGCAGCCGTGCCG
>NZ_JANFNY010000201.1 GCF_024437745.1 Roseomonas sp. GC11
ATTCAGCGCCAGATCTCCCTAGGGAGGGGTTGCCCCATTCGGACATCCGCGGATCAACGATCGCTCGCATCTCCCCGCGGCTTATCGCAGCGTGCCACGTCCTTCATCGCCTCTTGGTGCCAAGGCATCCACTGAACGCCCTTCTCATACTCATCTCGTCACCGCCCGCACGCAGGACCAAGCCGCACTCGAAAGCGCGCTTTGTTCTGTCGTGTCCAATCGGACAGCAACGCAACACCGAGACACTCACTCCTGACAAGGAAGTCAGCCTTGCCAGGCACTCGATATCACCAAATCAGATTCACGATGTGAAACAGCGTGGAACACCCCGGGCATTGCTGCCTGCGGTGGGGTTTTCCTGGAATTCATCTTTCCTTTTGGAGGCGATCGGATTCGAACCGACGACCCCCTGCTTGCAAAGCAGGCGCTCTCCCGCTGAGCTACGCCCCCACGGGATGACCAGACCAGCTGTCAGCTGGCCCGTAGCGTGCTCAGACCGAGGTCTGGGGCACGTATGGGCCAGGGAGGACTTGAACCTCCGACCCCACGCTTATCAAGCGTGTGCTCTAACCAACTGAGCTACTGGCCCAAACCAAGCAACCCGTTCACAAGCTGCGATGTTGCCATCGCAGGGAAGGATGCGCGGCCGGCGCTTGCCACTTTCGTGTGGCGCCGGCGGCGCGGTGATCTGGACTGTTCTGTATCAGCGATTGTCTGTGGCATCCGCCGCAGACCA
>NZ_JANFNY010000202.1 GCF_024437745.1 Roseomonas sp. GC11
AGCGTCTCGCCGACGCCATAGGTGTCGTCGGCGGGGACGGCGACGCTGCTGATGGTGGGGGCGACGCCGTCGACGAGGATGCCGGCGGTGGAGCCGGTGGCGGGCAGGGTGAGGGTGGCGTCATTGCCGGCGGCGTCGCGCAGGGTGGCGCCGCTGAGGGCGAGGCTGCCGAGGGCGATGCCATCGGCGTCGAGATCGCCGCTCTGGACGGTGTACTGGAAGACCAGCTCGGTGGTGCCGGCGCCGGAGGTGTAGAGGGCCTGGCGGGTGGTGCCGCCGATGTCGAGGGCAAGCTGCGGCGTGCCGCCGGCGAGCAGGACGCTCTCGGAGAAGGTCAGGCGCAGCTCGAGCGTGTCGCCGATCTTGTAGGTGGCATTGGCCGGCAGGGTGACGCTGGCGATGGTCGGCGCCGTGGCATCCACCGTCACGCTGAGCGCGGAGGAACTGACAGAAACATTGCCGGCGGTGTCGGTGGCGGTGGCGGTGTAGCTGTAGCTGCCATCGGCCAGCGCCGAGGCCTCGGTCCAGGACCAGGCGCCGGCGCCATCGGCGGTGGTGGTGTCGATCTGCACGCCATCGCGGAGGATGGCGATGGTGGCATTGGCCTCGGCGGTGCCGGAGAGGGTCGGGGTGGTGTCGTTGGTCAGGCCGTCGCCGGTGGTGGCGCTGTCGGTGGCGAAGGCCAGGCCGGTGGGCGCGGCCGGGGCGGCGGTGTCGATGGTGACGCT
>NZ_JANFNY010000203.1 GCF_024437745.1 Roseomonas sp. GC11
TAGATCCAGGCGGGACAGGCGACCGGGGCATCCGTGCGCCTGGGCGGAATGGCGGGTCGGGCACCCATATCCCAGATCCGCTCGCGGAAGGTGTCGGAGGCATAACCGCGGTCGCCGACGACCCAGCCCGGCACATCCGGCAGGCAGTCGAGCAGGCCAGGCGCCAAGGGCAGTTCGTGCGCCTGACCGGGCGCGAGAGCGAAGGCGATGGCCCGCCCACGCCCGTCAGCGATCACGCAAGCCTTGGTGCCATAGCCGCCGCGAGATCGGCCAAGTGCTTCGCGCAGATCTCGCTCCTTGCCATGGGCCCCCTTTTTTCCGCACCCGCCGCCTTGTGGTGGGCGCGAATGTTGGTGCCGTCGAGGAAGGTCATGCCGAGCGCAACGCCACGCTGCTGGACCAACTCCAGCAGGCGCTCCCAGATGCCTGCCTTGGCCCAGCGGATGAAAAGCTGGGCGGCCAGCCACCAGGGGCCGAGCTCGACGGGAATGCTGCGCCACTTGGCACCGTTCTGGTGTCGCCAAAGGATGGCCGACATCGTGCGGCGCAGCTCCTTCGGCGGC
Source organism: Roseomonas sp. GC11 (assembly GCF_024437745.1). Classification (GTDB taxonomy): domain Bacteria; phylum Pseudomonadota; class Alphaproteobacteria; order Acetobacterales; family Acetobacteraceae; genus Pseudoroseomonas. The sequence continues at coordinate 564 of NZ_JANFNY010000203.1, forward strand.
GTCTTGCCACGAGGCCTGACAGCCTCGATCAGCGGTTCCCACACCGCCCAGGTCGCATCCGTGAAAACCTGATTGTCGCTGCTCTCCACCATGCCCAGAACATGGGAACAGCATTCAAGCTCTAACAGGCCTTA
>NZ_JANFNY010000204.1 GCF_024437745.1 Roseomonas sp. GC11
GCCCCGGGGGCGAGCAGCGGCGGCAGCGCCAGGGCGAGCGCCAGCGGCAGCGCCACCACCACGGCCAGCCCCGGCCCGGCCACGCCGAGCAGCAGCGCCACGGCCAGCACGACGGAGAGCGCCGCCGCCCCCGGCACCAGGGCGCGGAGGTAGAGGCCATCCAGCGCCTCGACATCGGTGACGAGGCGGCCCAGCAGGTCGCCCGCCCGGCGCAGGCCCAGCCCGGCCGGCAGCCGCTCCGCCAGGCGGCGGAAGAACCAGAGGCGGGTATCGGCCAGGGCGCGGAAGGTGGCGGAGTGGGTGACCAGCCGCTCCAGGTAGCGCATCGCCGGGCGGGCCAGCATCAGCGGGCGCAGCAGCAGCAGGGAGCCGACGGCCACGCCGGTCAGCGCGCCGGTGCGCAGGCCCTCGGAGACGCCACGCCCGGCAAAGGCCAGCAGCGCCACGCCCGAAAGGGTGGCCAGCACGGCCACCACCACGCCCGCCAGCAGCCAGGGACCGCGGGCGCGCCAGAGGCCGAGGACACGGAGGAGATCAGCGATCATGAGCGGGCGCCTGAAACTTCAAGAAAAGCCGGGGCGCTGCCCCGGACCCCGCTGGGGGAACTGAGTTCCCCCAGACCCCCACATCTGTTTTTCTGATCGCGGGGTCTGGGGTGGCCGTGCCACCCC
>NZ_JANFNY010000205.1 GCF_024437745.1 Roseomonas sp. GC11
TGGTGTGGGGAATGAAACCGGGGGCGAACTCTCTCTGGGGGACGGGATGCCTCATCACCAGCCAGCTCAGATCCTATCGCTGTTGCCCGATCAACGGTTCGGCCTTGGAGGGCACCCTCAGGCAAGGCGTAGACCGCGCTCTCCTTGAGTTCCGGGATAATTTCCGGATATGATGCCGGAAATTATCCAGAGGCACCCCATGCCTGGCAAGTCCACCGCCAAGCCTCTCTCTGCCGTTGCCGAGCATCGGCGCCGCCTGCGCAGCCGCGGCTTACAGCGCGTTGAGGTGCAAGTCCGCAGCGAGGATGTGTCACTTGTCCGGGCCGTGGCAGCCGCGCTGGCCGACCCCCACCATGCCAGCGAGGCGCGCGCTCTGCTCCGTCGTCGCTTCGGGCCGGAGCCCAAGCGCAGCCTGAAAGAGTTGCTTGCCGCAGCACCGCTGGACGACATCGACCTCACGCGGCCCCACGATACCGGACGTGGGATTGATCTGTGACCTGGCTCGTCGATACCAATATCATCTCAGAGATCCGCAAGAAATCACGCTGCCATCCTGGCGTTGCCGCATGGTGGGCCAGTGTCGAGGAGCGAGATCTTTTCCTGAGCGTGCTGACACTCGGGGAAATTCGCCGTGGCATCGAAGGGGTACGCCCCCGAGAT
>NZ_JANFNY010000206.1 GCF_024437745.1 Roseomonas sp. GC11
GCCTCGCGCGATGCGGTGGAGGTGCAGATGTCGGCGCTGCGGCCGACGGTGAGCCTGCAGGCGCAGGCCTTCCGCAACGACAATTCGAGCCAGCCGCATTACCGGGCCTCGGGCGAGCAGATCACGGCGAACCTGTCGGTGCCGCTGTATCAGGGCGGCTCGGAGCATTCGGCGGTGCGTCAGGCGCGGCAGGATGCGCAGCGCTACCGGCAGGTGGTGGACGACCAGCGGCGGCAGGCGATGCAGCAGGCGACGCAGGCCTGGGAGACGCTGCAATCGGCGCGGGCGCAGGTGGAGAGCGTGCGGGCGCAGATCCGTGCCGCCGAGATCGCGCTCGATGGCGTGCAGCGCGAGGCGGTGGTGGGCAGCCGGACGACGCTGGACGTGCTGAATGCCGAGCAGGAACTGCTGAACGCGCGGGTGAGCCTGGTGCAGGCGCTCTCCAACGTGGTGACGGCGAGCTACAATCTGGCCGGCTCGGTGGGCCGCCTGACGGCGCGCGACCTCGCCCTGCCGGTGGCGCAGTACGACATGGAAGCCTATTACCGCACCGTCCGCAGCCGCTGGTTCGGCACCGGCGATCTCGCCGCCGA
>NZ_JANFNY010000207.1 GCF_024437745.1 Roseomonas sp. GC11
CCTCGGCGTCACGCTGTGGGAGGGCGGGCGCCTGCTGGCCCGCCGCGCCCGCCACGCCTTCGCCCCCGGCGAGGCCGCCGCCGCCGCCTTCACCCCTGGCCCGGCGCCGGGGCCGCTGGCCTTCCGGGGCCTGCGCCTGGGCGTGCTGGCCGGGGCGGAGGCGGCGGAGCCGGCCCTGGCCGAGACCCTGCTGGAAACCGGCGCCGAGCTTTTGCTCGTGCTCCCCGAGACGCCCTTCCTGCGCCAGCCGGAGGACCGGCCGGTGGACCTCGCCGTGCCGCGCGTGGTGGAGACGGGGCTGCCGCTGCTCGCCCTGGCGCCGCTCGGCAGCGATGGCGGGGCGGTCTTTCCCGGCGGCGCCTTCGTGCTGGATGCCGCGCGCCGCCTCGTGGCGCGGCGGGCGGAGTTCGACCCCACCCCGCTGATCGCCCGCTGGGCGGAGGCCATGCCGGAGGGCGGGCCGCCATCTCCCCCGTCCTCTCCCCTGCCACCCCCCGCCACGCCGGAGCAGCGGCTGTGGCGCGCCCTGGCCCTGGCCCTGCGCGCCGCCGTGGCGGAGGCCGGGGCGCCCGGCGTGGCGCTGCCGCCC
>NZ_JANFNY010000208.1 GCF_024437745.1 Roseomonas sp. GC11
TTCCCCGCTGTTGACGAAGAGATACCCCGCCCCACCCATCGCGATCCAATGTCGATTACCGATATCCATCATCGGTCCTGACGATGAATGCGCGCCCTATATGCCAGGGCGGCAGAGCAAGGCGCTTCGCCTTACCCACGCGGTAAGCGGGGTTTACCGCGTTTGAAAGGCCAGTCCCTGGGGTAGGACCTTTCCCGGCCGCACCACACCCGGCGCACTGCCTGGCCTCAGCGGGCGCCTTGATGGCCTCGAAGAGTTTCGATGAAACGGCCAGCAGTGCGCTGGATGCCGCCCGCCAACCCGGCACGCCCTCTGCCGAGACTTTCCGGTGCGATCTGGATGGCGATTGCCAGGGCTTCGACCCCTTCCTTCGCGAAGAAGCGAAGAGCTTCTGAGGCCAAGCCTGACCCTGACAAAAAAAGCCGGCGGGTGCGGGGGAAGCACCACGCCGGCTATCAGGGGGAGGAGGGAGGGGGAAGAGACCGCTGGGAGGGGGTGACCCCCAGGGTTCAGGCGCCGACGGAGTTGATGAGCAGGGGGCTGCGCGCGTGGTCCTGGGTCGTGGCGAGGGCGCCAAGCTTG
>NZ_JANFNY010000209.1 GCF_024437745.1 Roseomonas sp. GC11
CCGGCATGGAGGAATTTGCGGCCGATGCGGCCATCGAGGCCCATGCCGCGGGCGACGTCATGGACGTTGGCGCCGGCGCGCTCGCAGAGATCGGCCATCTGGTTGATGAAGGTGATCTTGACGGCGAGGAAGGCGTTGGCGGCGTATTTGATGAGCTCGGCGGTCTCGATGGAGGTGGCGACGACCGGGGTCTCGATCAGGTAGAGCGGGCGGTAGAGGCGCTTGAGGACGGTCAGGGCGCGCTCGGAATCGACGCCGACGACGACGCGGTCAGGCCGCATGAAGTCGCCGATGGCATTGCCCTCGCGGAGGAATTCCGGGTTCGAGGCGACCTCGATCTCGAGATCCGGGCGGGCGGCGCGGACGATGGCCTTGACCTTGGCGCCGGTGCCGACGGGGACGGTGGATTTGGTGACGAGGACGAAGGGGGCCTCGGCGGCGCGGGCGACCTGCTCGGCGGCGGCGAAGACGTAGGTCAGGTCGGCATGGCCGTCGCCGCGGCGGGTCGGGGTGCCGACGGCGAGGAAGACGGCATCGGCGCCGCGGATGGCTTCCTGGAGGTCGGTGGTGAAGGT
>NZ_JANFNY010000020.1 GCF_024437745.1 Roseomonas sp. GC11
CCGCCGCCGCCGCCGCCGCCGCGGCAGCCGCCGCCGCCGCCGCCGCCGCGGAGAGCATGGACGAGGCCATCGCCACGGTGGGCCAGGACATCCAGATCCGCCTGTCCTCGCTGACCGCGCTGCAGGAGATCATCGACAACCGGCCTGAGGAGGCCCTGGCGGTGATCCGCACCTGGATCGAGGAGGGCACGCCGCAATGATGGTGCGCCCCTATCACCCGCCCTCCCTGGCCGCGCTGCTGGCCGATGAGGACGGCTCGACCGCCGCGCGGCTGGCCAATGAGGAACGCATCCGCGCCATCGCGCTGGAGACGGGCCGGCAGCGCGGCCTGGAGGAGGGGCTGGCGCGCGGCCGGGCGGAAGGCCAGGCCGCGGGCCGGGCCGAGGCGCAGCGCGAGGCCGAGGCCGAGATGGCCCGGCGTGGCGAGAAGGGGGCGGCGCTGGCCGCCTCCGCGCTGGAGAAGCTGCTGGCCCGCCGGGCCGAGGACCGCCGCCTGCTGGAGACCGACCTGCGCGCCGCCATGGTGGCGGCGCTGCAGGCCGTCTTCCCCGCCCTCCTGGCGCGCGCCGCCGGCGGCGAGGTGGCGGCCCTGCTGGCCGAGGCGCTGACCGAGCGCGCGGCCGACACCATCACGCTGCGCGCCCACCCCGCCGTGCTGGCGGTGATGCAGACCGATGGTTTCCCCGGCCAGGAGCAGCCCGGCCGGGTGCGCCTGCTGCCGGATGACACCCTGCCCGAGGGCCAGGCCGAGGCCGCCTGGGCCGATGGCGGGCTGATCTACGACCCGGCGGCGCTGATGGCGCGGGTGCTCGCGACGCTGGGCGCCCCCGCCGCCGATGCCATGCCACAGGAGAAGACGCAGTGAGCGAGAGCGCCCCTACCGAGAACCCGTTCCTCGCCGAGCGCAAGCCGCGCATCATGGACATTCCGGTGAATGTCCAGGTCGTGCTCGGCAACAAGCGCCTGCCCATGGCGGCGCTGTTCAACCTCAGCCGCGGCTCGGTGATCGAATTCGAAAAGAAGGTGGGCGAGCCGATCGACCTCATGGCCAATGAGCGCCTGATCGCGCGCGGTGAGATCCAGATCACCGATGATGGCCGGCTGTCGATCTCGATCACCGAGATCGTGTCCTCCTCCAGCTGACGCCCCCGGTCGCGGAAGGCGCGCAGAATGCCGCTTCCCCCCTTTCCCCGCGGGGTGCCGGCCAGGATGGCCGCGGCCGTGCCGCTGGCGCTGGCCGGCCTCGCCCTGCTGCTCGCCGCCGCCGGGCCGGCGCTGGGCCAGAGCGTCACCCTCAGTGTCGGGCCCAATGGCGGGCAGGCCGTCGCGAGTGGCGCGCAGAGCCTGACGACCAATGTCGTCGGCCTGATCGTCGCCACCACGCTGCTGGCGCTGGCGCCGGGCATCCTGGTGGTGGCCACCGCCTTCACCCGCATCGTCGTGGTGATGTCGCTGCTGCGCACCGCGCTCGGCCTGCAGCAGTCGCCGCCCAACACGGTGATCATCAGCCTGAGCCTCTTCCTCTCGGCCTTCGTCATGGCGCCGGTGCTGGAGCGCGCCTGGAACGACGCGGCGCGGCCGCTGATCGATGGCACCATCACCGAGGAAATGGCGGCGGAGCGGGCCATCCTGCCCTTCCGCGGCTTCATGGAAGCCAATGTGCGCGAGCGCGACCTGGCGCTGTTCATCGAGATCGCCAAGTGGACGCCGCCGGCCGAGGCGCGGGGCGAGGGGGCGAACAGCGTCAGCCGCCAGGGCCGGGCCAGCGTGCCGCTGCATATCCTCTCGGCCGCCTTCATCATCTCCGAGCTGAACAAGGCCTTCCAGATCGGCTTCCTGCTCTTCCTGCCCTTCCTGGCGATCGATATCGCCATCAGCTCCGTGCTGATGGGCATGGGCATGATGATGCTGCCACCCGTGGTGGTCAGCCTGCCCTTCAAGCTGATCTTCTTCGTGCTGGTCGATGGCTGGACGCTGGTGGCCGGCTCGCTGGTGCGGAGCTTCACGCAATGAGCGGCGCCACGCCTCCCACCGGATCGCCCCAGCCCCCTGCCCAGCCCCCCGCCCAGCAGGCGCGGCCGCGCCGGCGGCGGGCCATGGCCTCCGCCCTGCGCTGGCTGGCGGCGCGGGAGGGCGCGCCGCGCGATGCCGCGCCCCTGCGGGAGCGGCTCTCCGCCATCGCCGCCAGCCAGGGCGTCTTCCTGCCTGCCCCGCGCGCCAGTGAGGGGGACCTGGCCGAGATCATGGCCCGTCTCGCCCCCGGCAGCACCCTGCCGCCGGAACTGGCGCCGGTGCTGGCCGCCCTGTTGCAGCCCTTGTTCAGCCTGCGTCCTGAGCCGCGGAGTCCCGCCCGATGAAAGCCCCCGAAGGCCGCCGCGCCGTCCGCGCCGCGGAGACGAAGTCCGACCCCCTGGCCGATGTCGCGGTCCTGTTCATGACGCTGGACGAGCAGCGCATCACCTCCCTGTTCGACCGGCTGGAGGAGCACGAGATCCGCCGCGTCAGCCGGGCGATGGCCAATCTGGGCAAGGTGGATATCGACCAGGTGGAGCGCGTCATCACGCGCTTCCGCAATGAGGTGGGCCGCACCGGCACGGTGATCGGCACCGCCGAGACGACCGAGCGCCTGCTGCGCCGCATGCTGCCCAATGAGAAGGTCAGCGAGATCATGGACGAGATCCGTGGTCCCGAGGGCAAGACCATGTGGGAGAAGCTGGCCAATATCTCGCCCGAGGTGCTGGCCACCTATCTGCGCACCGAGCTGGCGCAGACGGCGGCCGTCATCCTGGCCAAGCTGCCGGCGCAGCACGCGGCGCGCGTGCTGGCGCTGCTGCCCAAGACCTCGATCGACGAGATCATCCTGCGCATGGTCCGCATGGACAGCATCCAGAAGGGCGTGCTGCAGGATATCGAGGCGACGCTGCAGAAGGAATTCATCACCAACCTCAGCCGCAGCTACGAGCGCGACAGCTCGCAGATCGTGGCGGAGATCATGAACCGCGCCGAGAAGGGGCTGGTGGACCACCTGATGCGCCACATCGAGACGCGCGAGCCGCATGCGGCGAGCCGGATCAAGCGCATCATGTTCACCTTCGACGACCTCATCCGCGTCGACCGCACCACCTTCGCCACGCTGGTGCAGGAATGCCCGGCCGACAAGCTGCAGATCGCCCTCACCGCCGCCAGCCTGGAGCTGCGCGAGCTGTTCCTGAGCAGCATGTCCGCCCGCGCCGCCGCCATGATGCGCGACGAGATCGAGAACATGCCCGCCCAGCGCCGCAAGACGGTGGAGGACGCGCAGGCCGACATCATCACCATCGCCAAGCGCCTGGCCGATGAGGGCCGCATCTTCATCCTCGACGAGGACGAGACAGGCGATAACTGAGCCGTCCGGTAGCCACAGGGGGAAGCGATGACCGAGGAGGCGGACGAGCTGGGCCCTGTGCCATCGGTCTCCCCGTCCGATTTCGGCGGACGGGGGGAGCGCGGTTCGGATCCCGGCTATGGCGCGACGGCGCGGGCGCTGAGCGCGCTGCCGCCGCTCGGCCGGCACGACCCGCCGGTGGACCCGGATGGCGTGCCCGGGCTGGATGGGCCGGCGCTGCTCTCGGCCGGGCTGGGGGGCGTGCTGCCCGGTGGGCTGGGGGGGCTTGCGGTGCCGCTGGCGCTCGCCCTGCTGCGCCCCGATGTGCGGCGCTGGATGGGGCCGGAGCGGGTGGGCGCGCTGGCCGCGCGGCTGGCGATGCCGGAGGAGGAGCTGGTGGCGCTGCTGGAGGCGCCGCCGCTGCCGCCGGTCGGGCTGGGCGATCCCGCGCAGTGGAGCGGGCGGCAGGTGCCGCTGCTGCTGCCGGGCGGCGGGCTGGCCTGGATGGCGCTGTTCTGGCGGCCTGATCGCGGAAGATTGCGCGACCGCCACGCCCTGGCCGCGCGGCTGGTGCTGCCGGTGACGGGGCGGGTGGATCTGCGCGCGCGGCTGGAGGATGGGCGGCTGGATGCCGTGATGGAGACGGCCAATCCCCTGCCGCGCGGCACGGTGGTGGACCTGGAGGAGGCGCTGGCGGCGGTGCTGCACCGGCTGCGGCTGCAGGGCAGCCTGGTGGTGCGGCACACGGAGCAGGATCGGCGGACTTGAAATGCGAAAAACCATCAGGCTAAACAGGATGGACGCCGCAGAACGGGCTGCCCATGAGCGCTGACGACCACCTCAAACGCCCGATCATCATCAAGAAGCATCATGGCGACCATGATGATGAGCATGGCGGCCAGTGGAAGATCGCCTATGCCGACTTCGTGACGGCGATGATGGCCTTCTTCCTGGTGATGTGGCTGCTCTCGAGCACCACGGAATCGCAGCGGGAAGGCATCGCGCAGTTCTTCACGGCGTCGAGCATCCTGGACATGCCGGCCGGCAATGGCGCGCTGGATGGCGGGCGCTCGGTGCTGATCGCGGGCGACAGCCGGCAGGATGCGCTGACGCAGACCGATGATGGCGGCGCGCGGCAGGACAGCCAGGGCGGCGAGACCAACAATGATGGCGAAGCCGCGCCGATCAACCAGGAAGCCATTCGCGACCCGATCGAGCGGCAGCGCTTCGACGCGCTGAAAGCCGAGCTCGAGCGGCAGATGAATTCCGACGCGCTGAAGGAATTCGCGCAGAACATCCAGCTGGAGATGACGCCCGAGGGTCTGCGGCTGCAGATTTTCGACCGCGACGGCCAGCCGATGTTCAACCCCGGCGCCACCGAGCCGACGCCGCGCCTGCTGCGCATCCTCGACGTGGTCGGCAATGTGCTGGCCACGGTGCCGAACGCCGTGGTGGTGGCGGGCCATACCGATGGCCAGTCCTTCCAGCGCGGCAATTACGGCAACTGGGAATTGTCGGCCGACCGCGCCAATGCGTCGCGCCGGGCGCTGGAACGCTCCGGCGTGCGCCCGGCCCGGCTGTTCCGCGTGGAAGCGAAGGCATCGGTTGAACCGCTGCTGCCCGACGCGCCGAATGACGCCCGCAACCGCCGCATCGCGGTGACCGTGCTCCGGTCCGACGTGGTGGCGGATGCCCGTAACGCGGCAGCACGCCGCGCCCAGCAAGAGCCGCGGCGGTGAAGCCCCGCGCATATCCGGCCCGCTGGCAGAAGCCGGCGCCGGTCCCCCCAGCTGATGAACCCGGCCCGGCAAGATGCCGGCCGTTCCCGATGTTCCACTGATTCTTGAGGGACCGCCATGACGGCCATCAACGCGCTTCGTACCAGCACTTCCGGCCTGAATGCCCAGGCCACCAAGCTGTCTGGTATTTCCAACAACATCGCCAACAGCTCGACCGTCGGCTACAAGCGGGTCGACACGCAGTTCGAGAGCCTGGTGCTGGAAGGCTCCAGCAGCGGCTCCTACTCGATGGCGGGGACGCAGGCCAACAACCGCGTCGAGATCAGCAAGGTCGGCCAGGTGCAGTATACCGGCACCGATACCGACATTGCGGTGAATGGCACCGGCTTCCTGGTGGTGAACGAGACCTCGGACAGCGATGGCAAGTACCTCGCCACCCGCGCCGGCTCCTTCCGCCCCGATGCCTATGGCAACCTGGTCAACTCGGCCGGCTATTACCTGCAGGGCGTCAAGCTCGGCGCCGATGGCGAGCCGGTGGACAATGCCGGTGACAACAATGTCGAAGGCCTGACCACGGTCAACATCAACAACATCTCGGTCGCCTCGGCACCGACGACGGAGATGCGCACCTGGTTCAACCTGCCCAAGACCGAGACGGGCTATGCCAACCCGCCGCCCGATGCCGATTCCTTCGTCAGCAGCATCGACTATTACGACCTGACGGGCGGCACGCAGACCCTGACCTACCGCTTCACGCCGCGAATCCCGGAAGAGGATGGCGCGAGCGATACCAACACCTGGACGCTTGAAATCTTTGACAGCGCCTCGGGCGACCTCTCCTCGACCGATACCTTCGACACGACCAAGCGCGTGGCGGCCATCGGTATGCAGTTCTGGAGCACTGGCGATTATGCCGGCACGATCGGCGCCATCTGGGATGAGAGCGGCGCGCTGCTGGCCGATGCCGACTTCCTGACGCAGCAGACCACCATGGCCGCCGCCGGCAGCGCCCCGGTGCTCTCCGGCGTGCCCAACCCCGCGACCTATGGCGCGACGGCTGCCAGCCCCTCCACCGATTATGGCGATACCGATAACCTGGCGGCAGCCAGCGTACTCGGCACCTATGACTCCGAAACCGGCGTGCTGACCGTCAAGGTCGGCGTGCAGGGTGGCTATGAGGGCTATGACCTGCCGATCACCATCGGCACCTTCAACAGCTTCGAGGGCATCACCCAGCTCACCGGCAGCTACCAGGAGACCAAGGTCGAGAAGGATGGCTCGGGCTTCGGCCTGCTGGAGCGCGTCTCGGTCGAGGAGGATGGGCAGGTGATCGCCACCTTCTCCAACGGCAAGTCGCGCGCGATCTACGAGCTGAAGCTGGCCGTCTTCCCCAATGCCAACGGGCTGAACCCGGTGAGCGGCGATGCCTATGAAATGTCGCTGGCGGCCGGCGCCGTGCGCCTGCTGCAGCCGGGCGATGGTGCGGCCGGCACCACCAGCGGCGCCTCGCTCGAATCTTCCAACGTCGATATCGGCACGGAACTGACCAACCTGATCGAGACGCAGCGGGCCTATAGCTCCAATGCCTCGGTCATCCGCACGGCCGACCAGATGATGGAAGAGGCCACGAACCTGAAGCGCTGAGGCCGGCGCCGGGGCGGCCGCGCGCCGCCCCGCACGCATCGCCTGAGCCGCTTCACATCGTGCCGGAGGCTGCCTTATGAGCATCCAAGCCGCTATGTCCAACGCCCTGTCGTCGCTCACGGCTGAGCAGCGGCAGGCGATGATCATTTCCAACAACATCGCCAACGCCAATACCACCGGCTATGTGCGCCGCGACATGGAGCGCAGCGAGCGTCTGGTGGCCGGTGTGGGATCGGGCGTCGATGCCGGCATTGCCAAGCGCCTGGGCGATGATGCACTGACCGCCGCCGCCCGCTCGGCCACCGCCAGTTCCGCCTATGCCAGCCGCATGCAGGAGGGGCTTGAGGCCTATAACGCCCTGGTCGGCCAGCCCTCGGATGAGCGCTCGCTCTCCTCCACGCTCGGCGCCTTCCAGACGGCGATGACGACGCTCTCCTCCTCGCCGGACAATGCGGTCTCGCAGAGCCAGGCCCTGGCGGCGGCGTATAACCTCGTCGACACGCTGCATGATGCCGATGACGCGGTGGCGCAGGCGCGCGTCACGGCCGATCTCGACATCGCGACCGATGTGGATGCGGTGAACACCGCGCTGGAAAGCCTGGCCGAGGTGGACCGGCAGCTGGCCATAGCCAGCGCCCGCGGCGGCTCCACCGCGCCCTATGAGGACCAGCGCGACCTCCTGCTGGCCGAGATCAACGAGAAGCTGCCGATCCGCGTGCATGACAACGGCCCCGGCCACCTGCTGGTGATGACCGAGAGCGGCACGACGATCTATGACAGCACGGTGGTGCACAAGCTCTCCTTCACCCACACGCCGGTGATCGAGGCGGAGCAGCGCTACCCCGCCACCCTCTCCAGCATCACGGTGGATGACAAGACGCTGCGGCTGAGTGATACCGGCTCGATCGCCGCGTCGATGAAGCTGCGCGACGAGACCTTCCCCAACTTCGTCGACATGCTGGACCAGGTCAGCGTCCGCCTGATCGAGAGCTTCCAGGATGCCGATGCTGCCGCCGCCACCACGCGCGGCGAGACGGTGACGGCCAATGCCGCCGGCCTCTTCACCGATGCCGGCGCGGCCACCTGGGATGGCAGCGGCGGTTATTCGACCTTCATCGGCATGGCGCGCAAGATCGCCGTCAACACGGCGGCCGACCCCGACCAGGGCGGCAGCCTGTGGAAGATGCGCACCGGCGTCTATGCCAGCGCCGCCGGCAATGCCGCCGACAACACCTATGTCATCGACGCGCTCGACGCGATGAACGATGTGCGCGCCTATGACAGTTCGACCGGCCTGCCCTCCTCCATGAACCTGTCGCAGGCGGCGGCGCAGAGCATCGGCCTGATGCAGAGCGAGCGCGCCGTCTGGACGGACCGGGCGGAGGTGCGCAGCAACCTCGCCACCCAGGCCAGCGAGGACCTGGCCAACAAGACCGGCGTGAACATCGACGACGAGCTGCAGCGCCTTCTCCTGGTGCAGCAGACCTATTCCGCCTCGGTGCAGATCATCCAGGCGGCCTCCAAGATGCTCGACGAGCTGGTGCAGATCTGAGCGCCGCAGGAAGGAACAGACCCATGATCACCGATCGTGTTTCCCCGAGCGGCGTGGCGATCAACCGCCAGAACAACCTGACGCGGCTGCAGAACGAGCTGGCGACGCTGACGGCCGAGATGTCCTCCGGCCGCAAGTCGGACCCGACGCGCGAACTCGGCGTCGGTGCCTCGCTGCTCTACAAGCTGTATGGCGATGTGCAGCAGGGCGAGGCCATCAAGAACTCCACCAGCCTCGCCGGCAAGCGCATCGAGGCGATGCAGACGGCGCTCACCCAGGTGGGCGACCTGATGGACCAGATGTCGCCCGAGATCCTCAAGACGGATTCCCTGAAGGGCAATGGCTACACGATCATCGCCAGCAATGCGCGCGAGATGCTGGGCAGCATGATCGACCTGCTCAACACCAGCTGGGACGGGCAGAACATCTTCGGTGGCACCGACAGTTCGCAGCCGCCGCTCGCGAATTCCTCCACCCTCCTCGACTGGGCGCAGACCCAGCTCGATGACGCGGTGACAGCCGCCGGCGATGCGCTGGACGAAACCGAGGCGGCGGCGCTGATCACCACCTTTGACACCATGTTCGCCAACGAGACGCGCGACACCAGCAATTCCTTCTACGGCCTGGTCTACCAGTCCACCAGCCGCACCTCGATGGGCAGCAGCGCGGACCCTGAGTCGGACACGGATACGCTGATCCGCATCGGGGCTGGCGAGACGCTCAGCTACAATGTCCGCGCCGACAACCAGACCTTCAAGGATGCCTTCAAGTCGCTGGCGATCCTCTCGACGCTGGACGCCTCCTCCAGCGAATTGTCGGAGGATGCCAAGACCGCGCTGATCGACGAGGCGGGCGAGCTGATGCGCGGCGCGCGCAGCCAGCTCACCGTGCTGGCCGGCGTGCTCGGCGGCAAGCAGGAGCGGCTGGAGAAGGTGGCGACCATCCAGGACAAGGCTGTGACCGCCGCGACCGCCCAGATCAATGATCTGGAAGGCGCGGACTATTACACCATCTCGGACAAGGTCAGCACGCTGCAGATCCAGCTGAACGCCACCTATGCGATCACCGCCAAGCTCGCTGAGCTGAGCCTGGTGAACTACCTCTGAGCAGCCTGTCACCGCATCAAGGACGGAGAAGCCGGACATGACGACCCAGAGCACCCTGCAGGCGGCGGAGGAAATCCCCTTCATCCCCATCGCGCTGGAGGAGGAGGATATCGCCGCCTATGCCAGCATGGCGGAGGCGCTGGGCTGCAGCCTGGAGACCTGCGCCGAGGGCTTCATGCTGGCCACGCCCGCGGCGCGCGACACGGCGGCGCAGCTCTGGGGCTGCCTTGTGCGGCTGCGCGAGGCGCGGCCGCTGCCGCCCGAGGCGCGCGCGCTGCGCGATGTGCAGATCCACGAGGGGGTCGAGGCGCTGCGCAGCCTGATCGGCCTCAACCCCGACGTCATGTCGACCGCCACGCTGGCCGCCGCCGGCCTGCGCTACCGCGCCTGAAGGGACGGGCCATGCCGCGCCGCCACCCGCTTCTGCTGTCCTGCCTGGCCCTGCTCGGCCTGCTGATGGCCGCGCCCGCCATCGCGCAGGTGCGGCTGAAGGACGTCGTCTCGATCGAAGGGGTGCGCGGCAACCAGCTCGTCGGCTATGGGCTGGTCATCGGGTTGCAGGGCACGGGCGACCAGCTCCGCAACAACCCCTTCACCCAGCAGAGCCTTGCCGCGATGCTGGAGCGCATGGGCGTCAATGTCGCCGATGCCCGCGTGCAGACCAAGAACACCGCCGCCGTCATCGTCACCGCCACCCTGCCGCCCTTCGCCCGGCAGGGGACGACGCTCGATGTGCAGGTCTCCTCCCTCGGCGATGCGCGCAGCCTCAATGGCGGCACGCTGATCGTCACCCCCCTGCTCGGCGCCGATGGCGAGGTCTATGCCGTGGCGCAGGGCTCGGTGGTGGTGGGCGGCTTCCAGGCGGGCGGCCAGGCGCAGACCATCACCAGCGGCGTCACCACCCAGGGCCGCGTGCCCGGCGGCGGCATGGTGGAGCGCGAGGTGCCGGTGGATATGCGCAATGTGGAGAGCATCCGCCTCTCGCTGCGCTCGCCGGACTTCACCACGGCGGTGCGGGTGGAAGAGGCGCTGAACCGCCGCTTCGGCGCCGGCAGCGCCACGGCGCTCGACCTCGCCACGGTGGAAATGCGCGTGCCGCCGATGTTCCAGCAGCGCCTGCCGGGGCTGGTGGCGCAGATGGAGGCGCTGACGATTCAGCCCGAGGTGCCGGCCCGCGTCGTGGTGGATGAGCGCACGGGCACCATCATCGTCGGTGCCCAGGTGCGCATCGACCCGGTGGCCATCACCCATGGCAATCTGGTGATCCGCGTGACGGAAAGCCCCATCGTCAGCCAGCCCAACCCGCTCGCGGGCGGGGAGACGGTGGTGGTGCCGCGCACCAATGTGGAGGTGGACGACCAGCGCGGCCGCCGCCTGGCCACGCTGCCGCGCGCCAATACGCTGAGGGATCTGGTGGACGGGCTGAACGCGCTGGGCCTTGCGCCGCGTGACCTGATCTCGGTGCTGGTCGCGCTGAAGGCCAGCGGCGCGCTACACGCCGACCTGCACTTCATGTGAGGCCGGAAGCTGAAGTCTGAAGTCTGAAGGCTGGGGCGCCGGCGGCGCCTCAGCATTTCCCTGCCCGGCCGTTCCAGCCGGGATGCGCGAGCTCCCCCAGATGCTCCTCCAGCCCCGCCTCGCGCAGGGACTGGATGCTGGCCCAGCCGCCCGGGCGGTCGATCTTCACCGGATACAACGCCAGCCCCGCTGTGCGTTCATCCTCTGGCCAGCCGCCTTCCCAGACCTCCACATGCCAGCGGGCCAGGGCCTCGCTGGGGAAGGTGGCGACCGCATCCCGCCCGGCGGCGTTCAGCTTGGACCAGTAGGACAGGCTGGGGGTGCGTCCGACATAAAGCCCCAACGCCGTGTGAACGACGACGAAACCCTGGCCGAAATGCGCGCTCATCAATTCCCTCTGTTCCGGTAACAGGGCACGTGGCCCGGCACCGCCGCATCATGCGCGGAAAGAGAATTCTCTGAAACAGCTACAGTGTCTCAAATGATGAGACTATAGATCATTGGGGGATCATCGCACCGCGCCGACGCCATCCCGCCGCCACCCATCGCTGAAGAAGGGCCGCGCGCCCTGCGCCGCCTCGCCCGTCAGCTCGGCATGGGCCTCCCGCGCCGGGGCGAGGGTGGCGGGGGCCGCCATCACGGGCGCCGCCGCGGCAGCCTCCGGCAGGCCCAGCGGATCAAAGCCGCGGACATCGAAGCTGCTGGCATGAAGGTGGCGCACATCCAGCGGCGGCACGCCCTGGCGCGCCATCGGCTGGTGCCCGGCCTGATGCCCTGTCTGGGGCATGGTCTGGGGCACGGTCTGGGGCATGGTTTGCGCTGGGGCCAGGGTGGGCAGCAGGGCCAGTCCGCAGGCAAGGGCGAAGGGGCCGGGGCGCATGCGGGCATCCTCCATGACGGGAGATCCGGGGGGGACATGCCGTCCTGGCGGCCTGTCCCTCCTGGAACAGGCGGCGCGGGCGCGCGTTGCGGGCGCCTTGTTTTTTCTGGGTCTTTATAGCACCGCCGGACGCTTAGGCGTTGTTAACCATCGGTGCCTCATACTCCTTCCATTCGCTGAATCGCGGAACGCCAGCCAGAACGGCGGAGCGACCTGCTCCACTCTGACGTGCCCGCCCAGGACATGGATGAACCAATGTCACTCGGCCTGACCCTGTTGCTGAACGCCGCCAACGCTGCCCTGGACCAGCTGTGGCATTCGCGGATGGAGCGTGACGCGGCGGTGGTCGTGCCGGACTATCTGGACCCGGGCCTGTTGCCCCCTCTGGAGAGCGCCCCCCCGGCGGCGGAGGAGAGGGTGCGGGCGCATCTTCTGCGGATTGGCGCGCAGATGCGTGGGGTCGGGCTGGCGGCGGTGGCCGAGGCGGTGTTGCAGGCCCGGCTGGCCGGTCGGCGCCAGGCGGCGCTGCTGGCCCTGGCTGGCAGTGGTGACTGGGCGGCGGTGCCGGGCCATCCCGCCCTGCGCCAGCGCGCCGCCGCCGATGGCAGCATCTACCTGCTGGACAGCCGCGCCGCCGGCGGGGCAAGCCACGCCCCGCATGCCATGCTGGAGCAGGAGCAGCGCCTCTGGGTGCTGCCTGCCCCCACCGCGTCCTGCCCGGCCACCCCGCCGGCCCTGGAGCGCCTGAGCGCCCCGGACTGCCTGTCGGTGGAGGCCGCCCTGCGCGATGTGGTGCTGGCCCTGCAAGCCGAGGGCGAGGCCACCTTGGCGGCCGATGTGGCATCCCTGGCCGGTGCGGAGAGCCTGTCCTGGGCCGTGCCCGCGCCGCTTCCCGCCGCGGCCCTGGCCCCCGCCGCCGCCTGACGGGCGTGGCCGTGCCGCGCCACGCCCCCTGACAAAAGGTTTTTGGTTCTTTTTCCCAAAAAGAACTTTTCTTTCAGTTCCCTTTCAGCAGGCGATCCGCTTCACCCCATCCGCCGCGCGGCGGCGCACGGTCTCCCAATCCACCGGCCCATGGCTGGCGGGGGCACGGAACATGGGCACCACCCCGGCGCGGCTGAGGAATTCGCGCAGATCGGCGAGCGGCACGGCGGAGGTGAACCCCGTCCCCCCCGCATAGACCACGCCGACGACATTCCCCGCCCCATCGAGCACCGGCCCCCCCGAGCTTCCCCCGGCGGCCATGGCGTCGATTTCCAGCCGCCAGCGCAGGCGGTCGGCCTTGTCGGCGCCGAAATAGCGCAGCCCATCTTCCCAGTTGGCTTCCACTTCCTGCCCGTTGCGGTCGGTCATGACGAAGCTGACGGCACGGCCGGCCTCCGGGTCATGCACCGTCAGCGCGGCGCGGCGCAGCTGGCCGTTGCTGGCCTGCAGGGCGGCCGGGCGGCCGGCGGTGGCCGGGTAGCCCATCACCATCACCGGTGTCCCGCGCGGCAGGCGCGGCGCGGCGGAGAGCGGCAGGGGCGCATCGCCATGCCAGGCCGGGCCGGCGAGCAGCGCCAGGTCATTGCTCGATTCATCGGCCAGGACGCGCCAGGGGCCGGGCTGGCCGGAGACTTCCACGGGCAGCCCCTCCGCCCGGCAGCGCAGCACCACATGGGCATTGGTCACCAGCAGCCCGGGTGCCACCTGGAAGGCCGAGCCGGTGCGGTGCGCGCCCGCCGCCCAGGGCGTGCGCGCCGTGGGCCGCGCCCCGGTGCCGGACACCGCCTGCGCGCCGCCCCAGAGCGCGCCGGCGCCCGTCACCACAAGTCCCGCCAGCAGCCAGCGCCGCCATGCCTGCATTGGAGTCTCGCCATTTTGCGAAAAACGGATAGAATCACTATCATGCCGCCCCCACCCCGCCAAGCGGCTTGAGGAAGAGGAGGACACCATCAAGGGTCTGCCCTTGCTGATACGCCTCGCACGGCAGGAGGCCGATGCCCGCCGCCTCGCGGTCGCGCAGGCCGAGCACGCGCGCATCGCGCAGGAAGCCCATCTGGCGGCGCAGGACGCCCAGATGGCCGCGGAGGCTGAGCGAGCGCGGGAAGGGCCGGACAGCATGGCCCTGTGGTCCCGCTGGATCGGCGCGGCCAGGCGGGAACGGCAGAAGCGCGAGCAGGCGCTGCTCCAGGCCCACCTCGCCGAGGAAGCCGCGCGCGAAGCCCTGCGGGAGGAATTCGCGCGGATGAAGCGGCTGGAAATCGCCCAGCAGCAGCATGAGGACGCGGCGCGCCTCGTGGCGGCGCGCAAGGCCGAGCAGCGCAGTGAGGAAACTGAAATGCTGAAGCGGCAGGGGCGGTAGGAAAAAAAGAAAACAAAAAAGCAAAAGAAAAGTGCGGGGGAAGGAATTCCCCCGCACCCCCATCTTTTTTCTGTCTGTTGGTTACAGACGCTCGAGGTCGGGCTTGTCCTGGAAACGCTTCCAGGCGCTCAGCAATTCCCGAAGCTGCTCATCCTGGCTGGTACGCTCGCGGCGCAGGATCTGCATGCGCTTGCGCAATTCCAGGATCAGGTGGCCGCGCGGCAGGTCGGCGCCGGTTTCGAAGCGCTCCAGGAAGATGCGGCCCAGCTCCGGGTCGTCACGCTCGATGCAGTAGGCGGCGTAGGCCAGCACCGAACCACGGCCGAACTCGATCATCTTGCGGCCGAAGGTGCGCATCTCCAGCAGGCGCGGATGCTGCTCGACAATGCGCATCACCTCGGCCGGGGTGGGCTTGGCGTTGCGCGTCCCAGGCGGCTTCAGCTCGCGCTTCCACAGCAGCACGGCGGCGGCGGCGATCAGCGGCTTGTCGCCGAAGCTCTCGAAGGCGGCGCCGAGCTGCGGGCCCTTCTTGGCGTGGATGTCGTAGGTGGCGTAAGCCTCCTCCGGCAGGCCGCGCATCACCGGCACCTCGATCGCCTCGCCCGCCAGCAGCACGGCGGAAAGGCGGTGCTGGCCGTTCAGCAGCCGGCCGGAGCGGCTGAAGCAGATGGGCTGCGCGTTCATCATCCAGTTGCCGGCACGGATGTCGCGCGCGATGGCATCCACATGCGCCGCCACGATCTTGCGGTTGCGCGTGTTGTGGGTGAGGTAGGCCTCCGCCATCTCCGGGGTGATGGTCTCGATGGTGAGGGGGAAGACGTTCTCTTCCTTCGAGAGCCGGTCGACGGCGGCGCGGAGCTGCTGGGCCGTCTCCTCCGTCTCGCCGGGCAGGCCGGGGTCGTCGAGGCCGCGATAGCTCTCCAGGCGGGGGAATTCCTCGCCCTTGGTCGGGTTGGCGGTCTTGTCGATCCAGGTGAAGCTGCGCGGCTGCTCGCCGGCCATGGTGGCGTTCAGCGCCTTGATGGACAGGGCGAAGAGGGTGACGGGCTTGAGCCGGGTCGCCGGGTCGCCGCGCGTCAGGTCGATCAGGTCGCGGATGCGCGCGCCCGGCTCCATCGGCGTGTATTTCTCGGGCCAGGCGACGGCGTCGAGGAAGCGGCGCGTCGCCGCCTTGTCCACGCGGAAGCCCATGAAGAGGAGCGGCGTGCGCACGGCCTCGGAGAGGGTGGTGGCCTCGCTCTCCAGCGACATCTTCACCGCCTGCTCGAGGTCGGGGTTGGCGCGCAGCACGCGGTCCATGCGCGACCAGGAGGCGGTGCCGGCGCCGCGCAGCATCTTGCCGTCATCATAGCGGATCAGCTTGACGAGGGCGGATTGCAGGGCATGGGCATGCGGGATGCCGCGCGCCTCGAGCACGCCGGCGAAGGAGCGGCGGCGCTGCTGGTCGATGGTGTGCAGCACATCATCGGGGATGTTCTGCGCCATGACGGTGAGGAAGGGGACGCCGGCCTTCACGCAGGCGCGCAGGCGCTGCACGCCATCGAGCAGCACGCCGCCGCGCGAGAGGATGACGGGCATGCCGTTGAGGATCCAGCGGCCCTCGCGCATCGCCTCGGCATAGGCGTTGATGGCGGTGAGGTTGTCGCCCGCGCTCGGGCGCTTGCGCTGGAGGAGTTCGGTCGCGCCCTGGGGCGTGACGAGTTCGATCGAGAAGCGGGGCCCGTCGGCATTCTTCTGCCCCTGGACCTGGACGATGCGGCCCGTCTGCGGCGCGGCATCCGTCCTGGCGGCCTTCCGTGCTGCTCCGTTCATCCGCGCCATGCGCTGCTTGCTCCCGCTCCAACCGGCGGGCCGATCCATCGCCTCGAGGGAGGCGGCGGGGCTCGGCCACGCCCTGCGTTTAGACTTTTTTCGCTCTTTAATCCATACGCAAAAATAGGTCACGGCACAGATCTATTATCAATTTTTCGCAACATCCGGCGCGCGGGCTCCCTGTCCATAAGGGCCATGCGGGCCAGGGCCGGGGTTGGGGTGGCGTTTCCTTTACCATGTTCTCGATCACTGATGTGGTGATGCGGCGCACATGGTGCTAAAAATCCTTGGCCGGAGTCCGGCCATGCCACGGAATCCGGGGCTGGCGCCGGGCCGCGAGAAACCGGCGTGGCGAAGCCGATGCGAAGCATGCCGGGCTCCGCCCGCCCGGCGTGCCTGATCCCGTGTGTATCCAGGAAGGAGAACCCCTCCCCATGACCGGATCCGCCCCTTTCTTCGTCAATCATACCATCCGCCTGACCCGCACCGAGGTGCTGGAGGCGCTGCGTGGCGCGGCCCTCAACCGGGCGCGCGAGACGCTGCGGCTGGTCGAGCCGACACCGCGCGGGGTGGAGATGGAAACCCGCCTGCTCTCCGGCGCCATGGTCGAGATCGACGGCGCGGCGGTGATGATCGAGGGGCGCCTGCCGGAGGATCTGGCCGCGCTGCTGCGCGCCGCGCCGCTGCCGGCGCCGGCCGCCGCGCGCGGGCGGGGCGAGACGCGGGGCGACAGCCCGGCCGACCCCTCGGCCGAACCGCTGGTGATGGCCTGAACCGGCCCTTCCGGCGGCTCTCTGGCCGGCCGGGCGGCGGGCGCGGAACCGCGGCCTGAGGCCAGGTCCGTGCTGGCCCTCGGGCCGGGGGGAAGGGTTTGCAGCGTCTCCCATGACGTTGCGAAATATCATGATTAAGGCGGCAAGGCGATGCATGCGCGGGGCTCGCCCACCGTTTTTGCGTCCCCCGCGCGGATCGGCTCTTGCCGTCGGGCGACAGGGCCGGTTTTCTGCTCACGAAAACGAGAGCGCGCCAGGACGGCCCGCGCCCGCCCGATGGAACCCCAGGGGGAGACCTCTCCGCGGGGCCAGGGCGGGGGTGGCGCGGAGAATGGCGGCACGAGGACGGCAGGCATGGTGACGCGTGTGCGACCCGGGCGGGATGGCACCTGGCAGGTTGCGGTGGGCCAGGGCCCGATGAGCTTCCAGCGCGACGCCTTCCCGGACCGCGCCGCGGCCGAGGACTGGGCGGCGATGGCGACGCTGGCCGCGCGCATGTGCATGATCCGCATCGGCACCAAGCGCTTCCTCGGCACGGCGGCGGAGGCGCTGCGCCGTTGGGCGATCGACCAGGGCACGCTGCCGCGCAGCGAGGGCGGCACCCAGGTCGCGCCGCTGCAGCGGCTGGAGGCGCTGATGGCCGACCCGGATTGCGCCCTGCCCCTGGCGGCGCTGCAGCCTTCCGACCTCGCCGCGCTGCGCGCGCGGCGGCTGGAGGCGCTTGGCTCCCACGCCGCCATGCTGGCGGAGCAGGCGGCGCTGGCGGCGGCGCTGGAGCATTTCCGCGAATTCCATATCCCCTCGCTCGACGACCCCTTCGCCGAGCTGGCGCCGGACGGGCTCTGCGTGCTGGACGATGCCGCCTGTGCCCAGGCCATCGCGCGGGCGGGGCAGATCCATGAGTCGCTCGGCACGCTGGTGGCGCTGATGCTGACCACGGCGGCGCCGCTGCCCGCGCTGCTGCAGTGCTGCAATGCCCAGGCCGATGCGCGGGCGGGGCTGCTGCACCTGCCGGGCGGCCCGGCCGTGCCGGTGCCCTCGGAACTGCTGCCCCCGCCCTCCGCCCTGCCCACGGCGCCACTGCTGCCGGGGCTGGAGGCGGCGGCGGCGCGGCGCGGGCTGGAGGCCGTGGCGGCCTATCTGGACAAGCCCGGCCTCGACCCTGACGCGCTGCGGCTGACGGCGCTGACCCAGGTTCTGAACCAGGGCCAGCACCTGGACGAGATGCTGGTGCTGGCCGGGGCGCGCGGCTCGCTGGTGAGTTGAACACCGGCATTGCGAAAATCATTGCATGGATTGTGCGAAAAACGTAGGAGAGAGAACCGAGCGGCCGCCTCTGCCGTGCTTCCTAGAATGGGATTCGACATGAGCATCTTCGGCAAGCCCAGCGGCGGGGAGCCGCGCATCACCTTCGAGCGCTTCGATCTCTCGGCGGAGGGCGCCGATGGCTTCGACAATGCGCCCCTCTCCCGCCCCGTCGCCGAGCGTGCCCCGCCCGACAGGAGCTTCCCTGACCGGCATTTTCCGGACCGGGCTTTCCCCGAACGCGCCACCCCCGAGCGGACCCTGTCTGAGCGGGCCCTGTCTGAGCGGACCCTGGCGGACCGCGTCCTGGCCGAGCGCCCGGCGGCGGAGCGGCTGGAGCCGCGCATCGAGCGCGCCCGGGGCGCCGCCGCGGCCAGCCCCGCCGGCACGGCGGTGATGCTGATCGCCGCCGATAGCGAGGTGGAGGGCCGGCTGCGCAGCCGTGGCGTGGTGCGGGTGGAAGGGGTGCTGCGCGGCAGCATCCATGCCCCCGTCGTGCTGCTGGAGGCCGGCGGGCTGATCGAGGGCACGGTGACGGTGGAGCGCGCCAAGCTCTGCGGCACGCTGCGCGGCACGCTGCTGGCGCGGGAGATCGAGATCCTGCGCACCGCCTCGGTCGATGCCGAGCTGGTCTATGACGAGATCTCCGTCGAGCGCGGCGCGCGGGTGCGCGGCCTGCACCGCCAGCGCGACCCCGAGCCGGTGGCCGAGCCCGCCACGCCCGAACTGGCCGGGACCCTGCCCACCGACACCCTGGCCACCGAGGCCCTGGCCGGCGCCGCGCTGCCGGCGGAGATCCTGCCGGGGGCCGCCGAGGCCGCGGGCAACCCGGTGGTGCTGGCCGCCGCCGCCGCCAGCACGGCGGCGCTGGTGGCCGAGGCCGAGGCGGCGCTGCAATCCCTGGCCTCCGTCAGCCAGGCGGCGGCCGAGGCCGTGGCCGAGCTGGCCGAGGAAGGCGTGACCGACCTCGTGGCGCTGGAGGCTGAGCTGCGCGCCGCGCCGGATGAAATCCTGCTGGGCAAGCCGGTGCTCGGGCTCAACCCGCTGGCGCCGTCGCCGCTCTCTCCTCCCCTGGCCACTCCCCTGGCCTGATCTCCGGGCGGCGATGCAGAGGCAGTGCTCCGGGCGCGGCTCTGCCGTGCCCGCGCCGGCCTTTCTGGCCTGGCCCGGGTTCCGGGAAGGGAACGCTCTGTCTGTCGGGGGGGATCCCGCCTTACCGGTAGAGCGGCGTGAGGCCGGGATAGGGAATTTCCGCCAGGCCGCGCTCACGCAGCAGGCGGTTCGCGGCACGGGTCACTTCCTTGGGCCCGGCCTGGAAGCCATCGAGAACATAATAGCCGTTGCGCAGCGGGCGCACCCGGGTGCCCAGCACGCAACAGGCGTACTGGATCGGCGTCATCTCGTCCTCCACCTCCGAGAAGCTGGAGAGGAAGGGGGAGGTCTCGCGCCCCTTGCTGGCGCGGCTCAGGACGCGCTTGGCGCGGCGCTGGGCATACCAGGGCTCAATCCCGAAGGCGCGGGCCAGGCTGTTCACATCCTCCCCCGCCAGGAGCCTGCGGTCGAACTCGCCGCGCAATTCCACAGCCAGGGCACGCCGCCGAACCTGCTGCCGTCGCTTCGGTGCCGTCTGAAAAGACCGGTCCTCATCCTCGCCCACAGCGTCTTCCCTCTGTGTCCGCGTCTCACGACGCGATCCGGGTTGCTCCTTCTGGAGATCAAGGAGCCGTCCCTTCTGGAGGCCGGGTTTGGCGCACGTTATGCGAAAATTTCCTGATTCCTTGCTAACGTGAGGGGAGCGAAGAGCGCGCGACTCACGATTTTGGGAGCAAAAAGCTCATGAGCATGGATGGCGTGCCAGCTGTCGGGGGGCTCCCGGCGGCGGGGGCGGCGCGGGCGTCTGGCCCGAACACGCCGCGCCGGCTGGCGCAGCAGCTGGAGGCGAGCTTCGCCGCCGAATTGCTGCGCGCGGCGCGGCCCAGCCAGAAGGAAGGCCTGGCCGGCCGCGGCACCGGCGGCGAGGCCTTTGACAGCTTCATGGACCAGGCCCTGGGCGATGCGCTGGTCTCCAAGGGCGGGCTGGGCCTGACCAAGGTCCTGGAAGAGACGATCGCCGCGCGGGCCCGGCCCGGGCACCCCGCCTCTCAGGCCACCCAGACGACCCAGGCCGCGCAGGACACCCCGGCCCCGCAGGCGATGGCCCCGCAGGCTGTGGTCCCGCAGGCGCCGGCCGCCCAGCCCGGCGGGGTGCGGCCATGAGCGCCGTGACCCAGGCCGCGCGCCAGTTGCAGCGGGTGCTGGAGCAGGAAACCGCCGCCGCCCGCCAGGCCCTGCTGCCCGAGCTGCGCCGGCTGATCGAGGAAAAGCGCCGCGCCGTCGCCGCCATGGGCGAGGTTGGCGCGCCCTCCACCCCGGAGGAGCGCGAGGCGCTGCGCAGCATGATGCTGGCGGCGGAGGAAAATGCCCTGGTGCTGGGCGCCGTGGCCGGCGCGCTGGAGGGCATCCGCGACCGGCTGCGGCGTGACCTCGCCCAGGCGGCCGATCCCGGCCTCTACGGGCCGGGCGGGCGGCCCAGGCGGCGGCCCCCCCGGCATACCCTGGCCGCCAGCATCGACAGGACCGCGTGATGGCCACCCTGACCCGCGCCCCTGCGAAAAGCGCCGATGCGCTGTTGCCCCAGGCCGTCGCCCTGCACCAGGCCGGCCGGCTGCAGGATGCGGAGGCGCTCTACCGCGAGATCCTGCGCCAGCAGCCGCGCCAGGCGGATGCGCAGAACCTGCTTGGCCTCGTGCTCTACCAGCGCGGTGACCACGCGGCGGCGCTGCCGGCGTTTCGCCGCGCCCTCGTGCTGCGGCCGGGGGCGGGGGAGTTCCACCGCAACCTCGGCATGGCGCTGCGCGCCACCGGGCAGCTGGCCGAGGCGGCGGCGGCGACGCGCCGGGCCGTGCAGCTCCTGCCCGCGGCGCCGGAGGGGCATTGCAACCTCGGCAATATCCTCGCCGATCTCGGCCAGGCGGAGGAGGCGGTGGCCGCCTACCGCGCGGCGCTGGCGCGGCATCCGGGCTTCCTGGTGGCGCGGCAGGCGCTGGTGCGCCAGCTCATCCAGCTCGCCCGCTACGCGGAGGCGGAGGAGGAGCTGCGGCAGATCCTCGCCGCCCGGCCGGGCGATGCCCAAGCGCTCTACGAGCAGGGCCGCGTGCTGCTGGCGCTGGAGCGGCCGGAGGAGGCGGAGGCGGCGCTCCAGGCCGCCCGTGCCGGCGGCCTGGACGATGCGCGGCTCTGGCTCAACCTCGGCATCGCGCAGCAGGATCTGAAGCGGTGGGAGGCGGCCGAGGCGGCCTACCGCGCCGCGCTGGTGCGCGATGCGGGGCTGGCGGAAGCCTGGTTTGGCCTGAGCGTCGCCCTCCAGGAAAGCGAACGCAAGGCGGAGCGCCTGCCGGAAATCCGCGCGGCCTTGGAGGAATCGCTGCGCTTGCGGCCGGGTTACATGGCCGCCTGCCGCAACCTTGGCCGCGTGCTGATCGATCTGGAGGACTATTCGGCGGCCATCGCGCTCCAGGAAGAATTGCTGGCCAAGAACTCGGATGATCCTGAGGCGCTGACCGTTATCAGCAATGTTCTGACCGAACTGGGCCGGCAGGACGAAGCCTTGCCCTATGCCGAGCAGGCTCATGCGCTGGAGCCGGGCAGCACGGCGACACGCACCAATCTGGCGCGGCTCCTGCTGACCAACGGCATTTATGGACCTGGCTGGGATCTTTACGAATTTCGTGAACGCGATGCGGAGGATGGCCCGCATGATATGGGCCTGCCGCAATGGGATGGCAGCCTGTTGCCCGATGAGGGGCGCGTCCTGGTCTGGCGCGACCAGGGTATTGGCGATGAAGTGATGTTCTGCAGCATCCTGCCGGAATTGCTGGCGGCGGGACATCGCTTCACCCTGATGTGCAACCGGCGGCTCCAGCCCATCCTCGCCCGCGCGCTGCCGGAGGCGCGCTTCCTGCCGCATGGCCCGCCCAGGCCGGATCTGCTCACGCCCGATGTGCGCGCGCAGATCTGCATGAGCAGCCTGCCGCGCCTGTTCCGGCGCGATGCCGATTCCTTCCGCAACCAGAAACCCTATCTCTCGGCCGATCTGGTGAAGAGCTGGGCGCTGCGGAGCCGCTATGCGGGGGGGACGGTGACGGTCGGCCTGTCCTGGTACACGCTGCATCCGCAGACGGGGCGGTATCGCTCCGTGCCGCTCACCGCCTTCGCGCCGCTGGTGGAAGCGCTGCCGGGCGCGCGCTGGGTCAGCCTGCAATATGGCGAGGCCGATGCGCTGCGCGAGGAGATCGCCGCCTCCGGCCTGCCGGTCCTGCTCGATGAGGGCGTGCATCCGCAAAGCAGCCTGGAGGACGCCTTCGCGCAGATTTCCGCGGTTGACCATGTGGTCACGATTGACAATTCCGTGGCGCATATGGCGGGCGCCATGGGCAAGGACGCGCATGTCCTTCTTCCAGCCGTTGTTGATTACCGCTGGGGTTTTCAGAAAACGGAAAGCGTTTGGTACCCGACATTGCGGCTGTGGCGGCAGAGCCGGAGAGGTGAATGGGATGTGACAATCCAAAATCTTGCTGAATTTGCCGGCAAGAATTTCATTCCATAAAAATTTTTGTTGATGGATGAGGAATTTCGGCGAGAGGTCTGGCACAAAACGGCCTTGTCCCCGGATTTCGCATGATGCTAAAAATAAGCATCGCTGCGGCCGCAGGAGGCTTAAATCGCTGCGATGATCGCGTCAGAAGGCGCTCCCAGAACCGGAACCCTCGAAGGGCGCAAAAATGGTTAGCTCTATCCTCACCAATAATGGCGCGATGACGGCTCTGCAGTCGCTGCAGGCGACGCAGAAGAACCTGCTGCAGACGCAGAACCGCATCTCGACTGGTCTGAAGGTTTCGACGGCGAAGGACAACGCGGCCACCTGGGCGGTGGCCACGACGATGCGGTCCGACATCGCGAATTACAAGCAGGTCGGCGAGAATCTCTCGGTTTCCTCCTCCATCCTGTCGACGGCCGAGACCGCGGCGACCCAGATCGCCGATCTGGTGAAGACGATCCGCACCAAGGTCTCCTCCGCCTCCAACCCGGCGGTCGACAAGAGCCAGGTGCAGGCGGACATCGACTCTGCGCTCGATCAGATCAACACCATCGCCTCGGCCGCCGCGATGAACGGCGTGAACCTGGTCGATGGCGGCACCTCCTCGCTGCGCATCCTGAGCTCGGTCAACCAGGTGAACGGTGTCTCCACCGGCTCCTACCTGACCGTCTCCGGCCAGAACCTGAAGATCGAGGACGGTTCTCTGCTCGAGGACCTGCAGAACCTGACGGTTCTCTCGCGCGCGGACCAGACCTTCACCAACACCAATGACGGTGTGGAGAAGGTGACGCTGACGGTCGGCAGCGCCACCAGCGGCCTGAACGTCAATTCGGGCAACTACCTGAACTTCGACTATATCGATGCCGATGGCACCGAGCGCACGCTGACGGTGAAGGCCACCGAGGACATCAGCAGCGTGGCCGACCTGGTCACCTACCTGAACAGTGACACGGGCTTCAACAAGCTGTTCAAGGCCGACCGCGTCTACACGCAGGGCACGACGCTGGACGCCGCGCGGATCACGATCAGCGTGCTGAACCGTGATTCCGAGATCCAGCTGGGCAGCTACTCCACCGGCACCGCCGGCCTGACGACCGAGGCCCGCACCTTCAGCACCGCGCTGGTCATCAGCACGGGCACGGGCTCGGCCGGTAACTTCCTGACCACCGGTTCGACCACGGGCGCCTCCTTCACCAGCCTCGATGGCGGCTTCCGTCGCCTGGACGTGACCTTCGTCGATGGCGGCCTGGAAATCGGCGACACCTTCAGCATCAAGGTCGCCAACGGCTTCAGCACCTCGCTGAGCGCGTCCGCGACCGCCACCTACATGCTGAAGGTTGTCGATGACGGCTCGACCACCGGCCAGCTGCTCGTGGGTGATGCCGCCTACAGCAACACCGACAACGTCTTCGTGATCGCGGTCGCGGCGGCCGATGTCTCGGCCGATCTGCACCCGAACCTGACCGGGATCCAGCTCGCCGGCTATATCCAGACGGCGCTGACCACCGGCGCGACCAATGTGGCGACGGCCGCCCAGGGCCTGAATGACGCGACGGCCGACTTCTCGACGGGCACCTTCCTGGCTTCTGGTGCCGCTCCCGCCGCGGCGACGGCCGGCACCGACTTCGCGGTTGCCGTTGACGCCACGACCGGCCTGCTGAGCATCATCAACGCCAGTGGCGTTGATACGCTGCAGGTGCTGTCCTTCAACTCGTCGAAGACCGACTACGACGTGCTGATGTCGAAGATCGACACGGCGACCACCAACGTCCAGAACGCCGCGGCGGCCTTCGGCACGGCCGGCAATCGTGTTGACCAGCAAAAGGATTTCCTTAGCAAGCTGGTGGATACGCTGACGACGGGCCTCGGCGCCCTGGTGGATGCGGATATGTCGGAGGAGGCGGCGCGCCTGCAGGCCCTGCAGGTGCAGGAGCAGCTGGGCACCCAGGCGCTCTCCATCGCCAACTCGGCGCCGCAGACGATCCTGCGTCTCTTCCAGTAAGAGGCCAGGGGTGACGTGGCGACCCCACGTCACCCGGGCTGAGGTGGCATCCCCTGGGAAGGGCCGGCCGGTGCAAAGCCGGCCCTTCCTGTGGATGTCGAGTTCAGGAGGGTAGTGCCGGCGCCCGGCCTGCGCGTGACCGAGGAAGAATCCGATGCTGAACGCTGCCCAAGACGACTCTTTCCAGATCCCCTTGCAGCGACCTCGCGGCGCGGCCCAGGCTTATGGCTCCGTGATCCGTGGGACCGAAGATCAGCGTGATATCGAATACCGTGTCCTGGCGCGCGTGACGGCGAGGCTGGAGGCCGCCATGGCCGCCGATGCCGGACCCGCCGCCATTCCCCACGCCATCCATGAGAACCGCATGGTCTGGATCACCTTCGCATCCGATCTGGCCAGCAGCGAGAACACCCTGGACGAGGCGATCAAGGCGCGCCTCCTTTCCCTGGCCCATTGGGTCATGGGAGAAAGCGACCGCGTGCTGCGCCAGGGCGGTACGGTCCAGGCCCTGTGCGATGTGAACCGTGCCATCATGAGCGGCCTGAAGCCCGCTTCCCCTCCAGAAGGGATCATTTCTGAAGGGACGGAGCCCGGCTGATGTCGCTCATCCTGAAGTTGGCGCCAGGGGAAAGGCTTTTCATCAATGGCGCCGTCGTCACCAATGGCGACCGGCGCGCCTATCTGATGGTGGAAACCAAGGCGCAGATCGTGCGGGAGAAGGATGTCCTTCTCCCCGCTGACGCCAACACGCCTGTGCGGCGCGCCTATTTCGCCGCGCAGAACGTCCTGCTGAACGCCCAGTCCTCTCTGGGCAATATCGATACCTTTCTCGAACAGGTCGAAACCCTTCGTGGTGTCTTTCTCAAGCCAGAACACCTGAATCTTCTGGATGAGGCGGAGATGCACATGCGCCAGGGCAACACCTACCGCGCCCTGGCCGCCTTGCGTGAACTGGTTTTGTACGAATGCGTTCTGCTCGAAATGGATCCACCGCCGCGCTTCCGCCGCGGCGTGGCAGAGCGTCCTCCGGCACCAGCGTCTTCCGTTTCAATGAGGCACAATGCGAGCGAATCGAAAACGGTTTGATTCCGTCATGGTGGGATATAACGGGCGAAACCTGTTCAACTCAGCCTGAGAGGCGAACATAGGAGCATAGGACATGATCGAAGCAACGCAATCGGTGAAGCAGCAGACCTCAGCGTCTGAGAACGCCTACAGGGTTCTTCCCCGCCCCGCTGACAGCGCAGAGCGCACACCCGCCACCCCTGCCACAGGGGAGGTCCTCGTCGCCGAGCGCCAGAAGCAGATCACGGCGGTGATCCCGAGCTTCGATATCCGTCTCGACCTGGCCACCATGCAGCTCTACACCGAGATGCGTGACCCTTCGACGGACCGTGTCCTGCTCCGCCTGGCCGCCGGCTACAGGCCGCAGTCGCAGGAAAACGAAACCTCGCGCGACATGACTTTTGCATGACCATCAATGCCGTCACGGTCGGGATCCCGACTGGTTACGCCGGATGGAAGCTCCTCCAGACGAAGAGCTTGAAGGACTTCAAAGCCTTCAGCCAGGATGCCTCGCTTCAGCGCGACATCGCGTATCTGAAGGAAAAGCTCCCGACCAAGCTCACCGCCGAGGATCTTCTGTCCGACCGACGGCTGCAAACCATCGTCCTGACAGCCTACGGGCTGGACGGGCAGGTGGGCTATAACGGGATGATGAAGAAGGTGCTGGAGAGCAATGTCAGCGACAGCTCCTCCTTCGCCATGCTGATGACCGACTACCGCTTCCGCCAGATCGCCAAGGATCTGAACTATGGCGGCATCTCCATCCCCGCCATCCCCGCTGTGCCGTCGAGCCTGAGCGTGCAGGTCGAAGGCGTCATGGCGGGGCAGAGTTTCCAGAGCGCCAGCGGAACCTTCGGCGGCATCAAGGTTTCCGATGTCGATCTCTCCGGCCTGACCAAGCGCACCGATATCGCCGCCGCCCTCCAGGCCGCCTTCCGCAAGGCCGACAAGGGCAGCGAGGATATCTCCGTCACCGCCCTCGGCATGAAGCTCATTTTCACCGATGCGAAAGGTCGCGGCACCGGCACCGTCTCCTTCACCACCGACGAAAACAGCACGCCGCGCGCCTATCTGCTGGAGCAGACCAAGGGCAGCACCGAGATCGCCGCCAGCGGCGGCCCGAAGGTGACCGACAGCACGACCATCAACAGCATCGTCGAGAAATACACCCAGGCCCGCTTTGAATCCGCCCTGGGCGAAAGCTCGGACACGCTGCGCCACGCCGTCTATGCCAAGCGCATGCTGCCCAACGTCACCAACTGGTACAGCGTCATCGCCGACCGCAACCTGGCCGATGTGGTGCAGACCGTCCTTGGCCTGCCCAGCAGCTTCTCCTCCGTCGATGTCGACACCCAGAAGGAGATGCTGGAGAAGCGCATGGATATCGCTGACTTCCAGGATTCAACAAAGCTGCAGAAGCTGCTGGACCGCTACGTGGCCACCGCCAGCACCCAGGAAAGCGCCGCCGCCGCAGCCTCCGGCGCCGCCGCGCTGATCCAGCCGATTTCCTGGGGCGGCAACGGCTTCAGCGGCGAAGCCGCCTCAGCGCTGATCTCCATCCTCTACAGTTCCTGATCGCACTTCTCCGCCTCCCCTCTCGCCATCTGGCAGGTTCCGCCGTGCGAAAAACAGATGATGTCGCGAGGGGCGGCGGCGAAGCCTCCCGCCTGCCCTCTGCCCTGCGCGCCGTGACGGATTGGGCAGAACTGGCGCCCCTCCTGCCGCAACTCGCCACCTCCGCCGGCCAGGCCGAGGCCGAGGCCCTGGGCGAACTCCTGCCCCGGCTCTGCATGGGGGCGGACAGGCGGCTCAAGATCAATCTTGCCCTGCTCTGCCAGCTGGCGCGGCTGATGACAGCGCGGGGTCTGCTCCTCAGCAGCCCGGATTGGCAGGAACTGGCGCGGCAGATCACCACCCACATCGCCGCACAGTCCGGCCAGGCACCTGGGGACCACATGATCCTGGCCCTGGCCGTGCGCGGCCTGACCGAAGGGCGCATGGCCACGCTGCGCTGGGCCTTGGGCCATGCCCTCGGCCCCTCCATCGGCAGTGCCGATGCCCTCAACTGGTACAAGATTCTGCACCACGCAGGCATCCTGGCCGATGAGGTGCAGGCGGCGGAAATCGCCGGCGCCTTCAGCGGGATGCTGTCTTACGGCGATGTCAGCGCCGTGGCGCGGCTGTTGCTGGTGCTCGGCATGACGCAGCAGCGCAGCATGGCCTATCTGCGCGCCGTCTTTGAAGGTGCGGCGCTGCCGGCCATGCTGAACAGCCTGAAACGGGACAAGACGGATACCGCACTTCAGATCGAACAGTTCCTGGCCACGCACTGGCTGCCCCGCCATGAATGCGAGAGCCATTACGACCAGAGCTACCGCCTGTGGGCGGGGGCCTTTGCCCGCGCCGGGCGCGCCGCCGGGCGCGGCCTGCCGCGCCTGCCGGAGCCAGGGCCAGAGAGCCGCATCGGCTTTTTCCTGCATCAGGCTTCCACCCTGTCGCATGTGATGTGCTTCCACGATGCCATGGCAGCCGCCCGGCGTGCCGGGCGCCCGCTACCCGCCGTGCTCTACATCTGGCATGGCCACAACGCCGAACTGAACGCCATGATGCGGGCGCTCGACGTCGAAGTCGTCGAGATGGAAACCCTGCCCGGCCTGCCATCCAGCCTGACCGAGCGCTTCCTCTGGCTGCGGCAAAGGCTGGCGGCGGACAAGGTCGGCCTGCTCGTCTGGCTCTGCGTGCCCTGCTGGCAGTCCTTCGCCTTCTCGATGCGCCTCGCCCCACGCCAGCTCTGGTGGTCGATGAAATACCACCCGGCGGCGGTGGAAGGGGCGGATGTCCTGCTCAGCCTGCATGGCCGGGCGCGGGAAAAGGCCGTCTGGCACGGGCGGGAATGGCAGACCGTGCCCTATACCGTCCTGCTGCCGCCCTATGCCCCGCGCGCGGAGGAGGTGGCGGCGCTGCGCGCGCCTTTCGGCGATGCGGTGATCTGCTTCACCCCCTCCCGCCCGGAGAAAATGCTGGACCTGGAATTCCTGGAGACCGTCGTGGCCATCCTGAAGGCTGCGCCAGAGGCCATCTGGGCCTATCCGGGGCATGAGGACACGCCAGCCATCCGCGAGACCTTCGCCGCCGCCGGGCTGGCGGAGCGCGTGCGCTGGGTGGGCTGGGTGGACACCGCCCTGTGGGGCCATGTGGCCGATCTCGTGCTGGACAGCTTCCCCCACTCCACCGGGCTGACCGGGGCGCAGGCCATGGCCGCCGCCACGCCGGTGCTCTTCCGCCTGCTGCCGGAGGGGCATGATGGCTTCGGCATGTTCGACATGCTGCTGGGCGACCCGCTGCGCCGCGGCCTGGGGCCAGAGGCGGAGCGCCAGGAGATGGCCGCCACCTTCACCGCCGCCGATGGCACGGAACTGCTGATGGCCGCCGAAACGCCGGCGGACTACGTGGCCCAGGCGCTGCGCCTGATCCGCGATCCCGCCCTGCGCGCGGCCAGCGGCGCCGCATACCAGCGCTACGCCGGGCGCTGGCTCTGCGACACCGAATTGCTCGGCAATCGTTTTGCCGATGTCCTGCTCCATGCAAAAAATCAAAAGACTCAAAAAGAGGCTTGATGCATGGATGGCTTGCAGACCGGTCTGGCCCTGGAGCTGGCCCCGACGCGGGACAGCTTCGATGCCGCCGCCATTCCTGGCTTCCGCGCGGCCCTGCAGGCCGCCTATCGCCGCCTGACGGCGGCGGAGCGCCTGGAGGCCAGCCAGCAAAGCCAATCCCTGCGCTGGCACAGCCGGGCCTGCCCGCTCTGCGCCAGCCAGGCCGGAGAGCCGGTGGCCGGCACGGGGGAAGATGTCGTCCGCTGCCGCTGCTGCCACCTCCTCTACCGCGACCGCATCCCGGAGGATGACCAGTCCCGCCTGCGCTTCGGCGAGACGGAGGCCATGGCCGCCTTCCACGCGCTGAAGTCGGAGCCGCTCTATGCGCAGCTGGAGGCGCGCAAGAGCCGCTATGTGCTCTCCCGCCTGCTGGAGCATGCGGGCACGGGCGGGCGGCGCCTGCGGCTGCTGGAAATCGGCGCCTCCAGCGGCGTGCTGCTGCGCGCGGCGGCGGAGCGCGGCTGCGTGGCCCTCGGGCTGGAGCCCAACCCCGGCTTCGCGCAGGAGGCCCGCGCGCTGGGCGGCAATGTGGTCGAGGGCTTCTTCCCCGATGCCCTGCCCGACCAGGCGCGCTTCGACCTGATCATCTCGATGGATGTGCTGGAATATATCGAGGACCCGGTGGACTCCCTGGTCCGCATGGGCCGCCATCTGGCGCCGGGCGGGCGGATCGCCGTGCAGGTGCCCAATGCCGCGCACCCGCTGGTGGCGCTGCAGGGCGCGCGCAGCCCCATCTACAAGCCGGGCCACATCACCTTCTTCGAGATGGAGACGCTGATCACCGCCGGCTATCTGGCCGGCTTCAAGGCCGTCCACGCGGAGACCTACATCTCCGAGGTGGACCGCCTGCTCTCCTGGCCGGATGAAGCCCTCTGGCCCGCGCTGCACGCCCAGGGCTGGACCCCGCGCGACCGGGCCGAGATCACCGCCGAGGCCCTCTTCGCACGGGATCTCGGCTACAAGCTCTTCGTGGTGTTCGGGCGGCCTGGAGAGTAGGAAGAGTCCTGTTCTTTTTTGGAAAAAAGAACCAAAAAACTCTTTTCAGTTCAGCGTCCCGCTTCAGGCCTGAGGCGGGACGCCAAACGGAAAGAAAGTCTTTTTGCTTCTTTTTCTTCAGAAAAAGAAGATCATCCCTTCAGGATATCCTTCAGCCGCGCGAAAGCCTCTTCCGAACCGCTGCGCTCATCGATGCCCTGGCCGAGCAGGGCTTCCAGGGCGGGGTGGCGTTCGATCGCGGCATCCACACCGGCATCGCTGCCCTGGCGATAGGCGCCGAGGCGGATCATCTCCGCCATGTCGGCATAGGTGCCGATCAGGCGGCGGGCCTGGGCGAGCAGGGCGTTTTCCTCCGGCGTGTGGCAGCGCGGCAGGGCGCGGCTGACGGAGCGCAGCACATCGAGCGCCGGCCAGCGCCCGCGCTCGCCAATGCGGCGGTCCAGCACGATATGCCCGTCGAGAATGCCGCGCACGGCATCGGAAATCGGCTCGTCATGGTCATCGCCATCGACGAGCACGGTGAAGATGGCGGTGATGTCGCCCTCGCCCTCCGGCCCCGGGCCAGCGCGTTCCAGCAGCGCCGGCAATTCGGTGAAGACGGAGGGGGTGTAGGAGCGGGCCGTGGCGGGCTCGCCAGCGGCCAGGCCGATCTCGCGCTGGGCATGGGCGAGGCGCGTGACGGAATCGAGCAGCAGGAAGACCTGCTTGCCCTCGGCGCGGAAATGCTCGGCCACGGCGAGGGTGGCCATGGCGGCGCGGCGGCGGGCCAGGGCCGGCTCGTCCGAGGTGGAGACGACGACGACGGCGCGGCGCCGCCCTTCCTCGCCCAGCGTCTGGTCGAGGAATTCGCGCACCTCGCGCCCGCGCTCGCCGATCAGCCCGACGACGATGACATCCGCCTCGACGAAGCGCGCGAGCATGCCGATCAGCGTGGATTTGCCGACGCCGGAGGCGGCGAAGATGCCGAGGCGCTGGCCGCGGCAGACGGGGGTGAAGATGTCGAGCGCGCGCAGCCCCGTCTCCAGCCGCTGGCCGACGAGGCGGCGGGTCAGGGCGGGCGGCGGCGGCTGGCGCAGCAGCGCGCCGCGCCGGCCCTGCGGCAGGTGGCCCAGCCCGTCCACCGGGCGGCCCAGGCTGTCGATCACCCGGCCCATCCAGGCATCGGAGGGGTAGAGGCGCAGCGGCTCTTCCAGCCAGAGGCGGGCGCCGGGGCTGAGCCCCTCGGTGCCGCCTTCCGGCACGGCGATGGCGCTGTCCGGCGAGAAGGCGACGAACTCGCCATGGACGGGCGGGCGGCCGTGGCGCTGCACCCGCATGCGGTCGCCGATCGACACCCCCTCCCCCAGCCCGGTGACGGAGAGCGCCGCGCCGCGCACGGCGGCCAGGGTGCCGTAGCGCTGCCGCGTGGGCAGGCGGGCCAGTTGCGCGGCGGTATCGCCCAGGGCGGTGGAGAGGAGAGGCGAGAAGGTCATGAGGCCGCGTCACTCCGCGCCAGGAGGGGATTGGCCCGCGAGCGGGCGCGGAAAATTTATGCGAAAAATTCAAGCCCGACAAGGCCGTTCGGCCCCCTGCCCCGGCGGCCGCCACGGCCCCGGGCCAGCTTTGAGGCCGCCCGCGCGGTGGTGGGGGGCCGCCCCACGGTGGTCACACTTATGCGAAAAATCTCGACATAAGGGGCCATGGGCGCTATTGCTCCGCAGGACAGCCAGAGGGGCAACCGGATCCATGCTCGACGGCATTGACGTCTTCCGCATCTCTGGGGCGCGGATGCGCCAGCTGGCGGAGCGGCAGAATGTGCTGGCGCAGAACATCGCCAACGCCGACACCCCGCTCTACCGCGCCCGCGATGTGAAACCCTTCCAGTTCGACAGCGCCCTGCTGCGCAACCAGCCGGGCCTGCCCTCGCTGCAGCTGGCGGCGACGCGGGCGGGGCATCTCGGCCTGTCGCGCAACGGCGTGACCATCGCGGCGGACAAGGCGCAGTCCTACAGCGAGGATCCGGACGGCAACACCGTCAACATCGAGGAACAGATGGTGAAGCAGGCCGATGTTCTGAAAGCCTATGACCTGACGACGCTGGTCTACCGGCGCGGCACCGCGCTGCTGCGCACCGCCGTGGGTGGCCGCTGATGATCCGCACCGGCCCCATCACGGGCGCGGGCCCGCTCACCCAGGCGATGGCCACCGCCGCCTCGGGCATGAGCACGCAGGCCACGCGCATGCGCGTCTCGGCCGAGAACATCGCCAACGCCACCTCCACGGCGGGCACGCCGGGCGGCGATGCCTACCGGCGCAAGCTCATCACCTTCGATCGCGCGGTGGACCGCGCGACGGGCGCGCAGCTCGTGCGGCTGGACCAGGTCCGGCCCGACCAGCGCGACTTCCGCACGCAGTTCGACCCCTCCCACCCGGCGGCGGACGAGCGCGGCTATGTCAAGCTTCCCAACGTCGATGTCCTGATCGAGCAGGCAGACCTGCGCGCCGCCGGGCGCAGCTATGAGGCCTCGATGGCCGTCATGCAGCAGGCGCGCTCGCTCTACCTCAAGACGCTCGACATCCTGAGGTCCTGATCCCCATGCCCAATGCTCTCGCCGCTGTCCCGCCCGTCTCCGCCGCCGTGCGTGCCTATGGCACGACCTCGACGCCGGCCGGGGATTTCTCGACCATGGTGGGCGATGCGGCCCGCGCCTCGCTCAACACGCTGCGCCAGGCGGAGGTGACGAGCGCGCGCGGCGTCGCCGGCGCCGCCGATGTGCAGGAGGTGGTGCAGGCCGCCGCCTCGGCCGAGCTGACGGTGCAGACCATGACGCAGCTGCGCGACAAGGTGCTTGGCGCCTACATGGACGTGCTGCGCATGGCGGTCTGATCCGCCCCGATATTTCCGCGCCGGAGAACTGACGCGATGCAAGAAGGCGACGTCATCGAGGTCCTGCGCAGCGGCTTCTACGCCACCATGATGGTGGCGGGGCCGCCGCTGCTGGCCGCGCTCATCACCGGCGTCGCCGTCTCCGTGCTGCAGGCGCTGACGCAGATCCAGGAGATGACGCTGTCCTATGTGCCGAAGATCGTGGTGACCCTGGTGGCCACCATGCTCTCCCTGCCCTTCGGCTTCGCGGCGCTGCGCTCCTACACGGAGGAGATCGCGCAGCTGATCATCGGGCTTTAAGCGCCATGGAGTTCTTCCGCAAGCTGCGCCTGGGGCTGGGCCACCAGGACCTCCTCTTCGCCGCCGCCATGGTGGTGCTGCTGGCCGTGCTGGTCCTGCCCATGCCGAAATGGCTGGTGGATCTGGGCCTCGCCACC
Source organism: Roseomonas sp. GC11 (assembly GCF_024437745.1). Taxonomy (GTDB): domain Bacteria; phylum Pseudomonadota; class Alphaproteobacteria; order Acetobacterales; family Acetobacteraceae; genus Pseudoroseomonas. The sequence goes on from NZ_JANFNY010000020.1 coordinate 33,696, forward strand.
TCCATCACCCTCTCCGTGCTGATCCTGATGGTCGCCATCTGGATCGAGCGGCCGCTGGATTTCTCGGTCTTTCCCACCGTGCTTCTGGTGGCGACGCTGCTGCGCCTCGCGCTCAACCTCGCCACCACGCGCCTGATCCTGGCCGATGGCCATCGCGGCCTCGACGCGGCGGGCAGCGTCATCCACGGCTTCGCCGTCTTTGTCGTGGGCGGCGACTTCATCATTGGCGTCATCGTCTTCGCCATCCTCATCATCGTGAACTTCATCGTGGTGACGAAGGGCGCGGGGCGCATCGCCGAGGTGGCGGCGCGCTTCAGCCTCGACGCCATGCCCGGCAAGCAGATGGCCATTGATGCCGATCTCGCCGCCGGCACCATCGACGACACCGAGGCCAAGCGCCGCCGCAAGGAGCTGGAGGACGAGAACTCCTTCTTCGGCGCCATGGACGGCGCGTCGAAATTCGTCCGCGGTGACGCGATCGCGGCGATCATCGTCACCATCGTCAATATCCTGGGCGGCATCGTCGTCGGCACGCTGCGGCATGGCATGCCGATCAGCGGCGCGGCCACCACCTATGTCACCCTGGCGGTGGGCGATGGCATCGTCTCGCAGATCCCGGGGCTGATCGTCTCCGTCGGCGCCGGCATGCTGGTGTCCAAGGGCAGCGTGCGCGGCTCGACGGACAAGGCCTTCATCTCCCAGCTCGGCGCGCAGCCCAAGCCGCTCTACCTGGCGGCGGGCCTGGCCGGGCTGTTCGCCGTGCTGCCGGGCCTGCCCTTCCTGCCCTTCATGGCGCTGGGCCTCGTCGCCGCGGGCGGCGGCTGGCTCGCCCAGCGCAGCGTGCAGCGCGCGGCGGCGGCGGCCGAGGCGGGCCTGCCGGCCGAGACCCCGGCGCGGGAGGAGACCATCGCCGAGCTGATCCGGGTGGACGATGTCCGGCTGGAACTGGGCATGGGCCTCGTCTCCCTCACCACCGGGCGGCAGGGCGGGCTGACCGAGAAGATCAAGAAGCTGCGCCGCTCCTTCGGCCTGGAATTCGGCTTCGTGCTGCCGGCGGTGCGCATCAAGGACAATATGGACCTCGCCTCGGGCGAATACTCGATCCAGGTGCAGGGCGTGGAAGTCGCGCGCGAGACGATGATGCTCGGCCGCCTGCTCGCCTTCGCGCCCAATGGCCAGGAGGTGGGCATCCCCGGCGTCGACACGCAGGAGCCTTCCTTCCGCATCAAGGCGCGCTGGATCGAGCCGGCGATGCGCGAGGTGGCCATGGCCCAGGGGCTGACGGTGGTCGATGTCGAGACCGTGCTGATCACCCACATGTCCGAGGTGCTGAAGGGCTACATGTCCCAGTTGCAGACCTATGCGGCGACGCAGAAGCTGCTGGAGGGGCTGGAGAAGGAGCACCAGCGCCTGGTGGGCGAGCTGGTGCCCGGCATCCTGCCCATGGCCACGGTGCAGAAGGTGCTCTCCATCCTGCTGGCCGAGCGCATTTCCATCCGCAACCTGCCGCTGATCCTCGAGGCGCTGCACGAGGGCGCGACCTTCACCCGCAATGTCTCGATGCTGACCGAGCATGTGCGCCAGCGCCTCAGCCTGCAGATCTGCCGCGGGCTGGCGCAGGAGGATGGCTACATCACCACCATCCTGCTCTCGCCCGAGTGGGAGCGCGAGGTGGGGGCCGCCATCGTCGAGGAGGGCGAGCAGCGCAGCTTCGCCATGGCCCCCTCCAAGATCCAGGAGCTGGTCAGCCTGACGCGCACGCGCATCGCCGAGTCCGCCGCGAAGGGGGACTGGCCGGCGGTGCTGACCTCGGCCGGGGCGCGGCCCTTCGTGCGGCACCTGGTGGAGCGCATCAACCCCACCATCGCCGTCATCTCCCATGCCGAGGTGCACCAGCAGGCCAAGCTGCGCACCGTCGGCACCATCTGAGGCCGCCGCCCCGTGGAGGCGGCGCTCGGCCTGGAATCCTGGCTCTCGGCGGAGATCTACCGGCTGCTGCTGGTGTTCTGCCGGGTGTCGATGACCATGATCCTGATGCCCGGCTTCGGCGAGATCATGATCCCCGGGCGCATCCGCATGATCGCCGCCCTGGTGGCGGCCTTCTGCATCGCCCCGCTGGCCGGGCCGGCGCCCAGCCCGCCCGGCGCCATCGCCATGGCCGGGGCCATCGGCATGGAGGTGGTGGCGGGGGCCTTCATCGGCACCCTCTCGCGCATCCTGCTCGCCGCCGTGCAGATGGCCGGGCAGATCATCGGCCAGAGCATCGGCCTCAGCAACGCCTTCGCCTTCGGCATGGGGGCGGACAATGCGGCGCTGCTGGGCTCGGTGCTCTATGCCGGGCTGCTGGTGGCGCTCTTCGCCATGGACGGGCACCATGCCGGGCTGCGCGCCCTGGCGGACAGCTACAGCCTGATGCCGCTCGGCCAGCCGCTACAGGCGGCCCCGGCGGCGCGCGCCCTGGCCGATGCCACCGCGACCTCCTTCCGGCTGGCGATGCAGCTCAGCATGCCCTTCCTGGTGCTGGCGGTGCTGTTCAACGCCGCCCTGGCCGGCATCAACCGCGCCATGCCGGCCATGCCGGTCTTTCTGATCGGGGCGCCGGCGCTGCTGATGGTGGGCTTGTACCTGATGCGCGAAACCATGCCGGCGCTGGTGACGGAGATGCTGGGCGCCTATGCCGAAGCCTTCCTGCTGCGGCGCTGAGGAGACGCCATGGCGGAAGAAACCGGCCAGGAAAAAACACTCGACGCCTCCTCCCGCAAGCTCCAGCAGGCGCGCGAGCGTGGCGACCTGCCGATGTCGCGCGAGGGGGCGAGCGCGGGGCTCTACCTGATCGTCCTGCTGCTGATCTGGATGGGCGGGGGGGCGATCAGCTGGCGCTTTTGCCTGGTGCTGATACCCATGCTGGAACAGCCGGAGGCCTTCCTGGAACTCTCCGGCGAGGGCTACCGGCAGGCGGCGCGCAGCGTGGTGGAGGCGCTGACGCTGGCGCTGCTGCCCGTCTTCGGGCTGCTGGTGGCGGGCAGCCTGCTGCCGCACCTGATGCAGAACAACGTGGTCTTCGCCCTGGAGCGGCTGGAGCCCAAGCTCTCCAACCTCTCCATCATCGCCGGGCTGCGGCGGATGTTCGGGCTGAAGGGGATCTTCGAGTTCTTCAAAGGTCTGGTGAAGGCCGCCGCCGTGGCCGCGGTCTGCTGGGTGGTGGGCATGCCGCTCTATGAGCAGGCGGCGCAGCTCACCGGGCTGGACCCGGTGGTCTTTCCCGGGCTGGTGGTGCAGGCGCTCTCCGCCATGCTGCTGGCGGTGACGCTGGTGGCCGCCGTGGTGGCGGCGGGCGACATCACCTTCCAGCGTTTCGAATATGCCCGCCGCCAGCGCATGACCCACCAGGAAATGCGCGAGGAACTGCGCACCACCGATGGCGACCCGCATGTGAAGGCCGCGCTGAGGAAGAAGCGCCGGCAATTGTCGCAGCGGCGCATGCTGGCGGATGTGCCAAAAGCCACGGTCGTCATCACCAACCCCACCCATTTCGCCGTGGCCCTGCGCTATGAGCGGGGGGAGGATGCCGCCCCCGTCTGTGTCGCCAAAGGGACGGACCGGCTGGCCCGGCGCATCCGCGAGAAGGCGCAGGCCGCCGGCGTGGTGGTGATGGAGGACAAGCCCCTGGCCCGTGCCCTCTATGCCTCGGTGGAGGTGGGCGACACCATTCCCCCCATGCATTTCGAGGCGGTGGCCAAGATCATCGGTATCGTCTGGGCCCAGAAGGGGATGCAGAAGGGGCGGCCGCGGGCGGCAAGGGCCTGAAACAAAAATCTCGCTGCGTCGCAAAAAATAGACAAGATCGATTGACGCGAGACACCCCCCTTGCGAAATAGGAGGCATAACAACCCGCCGAGGTCGTTGGATGATGTCTCCGAAGTTTCGCCGTTCCGTGATGGGTGCCCTGGCCGCCGTCGCGCTGCTGCCTTCGCTGGCTGCACCCCTGGCCCCGGCCATGGCGGCCGAAGCCGCCCCCAAGAAGGAGTTCGAATTCGTCACCCTGGGCGATTTCACGGTGAATCTGCCCGGTACGAACCGCCGCATGTCCTATGTGGTGGTGTCGGTGACGCTGGAGACGAAGGCGGAGCAGACGCAGCAGTTCCGTGATCTTTCGCCGCGCCTGAAGCAGGCGGTCCTGCGCCGCCTGATGGCGATGTCCGAGCGCCAGGAGCTGCGCCCGGGCCGGCTGGATCCCGCGCTGCTGCGCGACAGCCTCTATGACAGCCTGGCGCAGGTCCAGGAGGATGGGCTCAAGGACGTGGTCATCACCCGCCTGATCCTGAGCTGAAACGAGGCGGCCGCGGACTTCGCCGCGGCCGCCTGTCATTGAGGGAGGGGCGCGAGCGCCCCATTGCTGTGGCCCGCGCCCCTCTCGTGCCGGGCCTTTGCCGCGCGCCGCGCGGGCCTGCGGGCTTTCCCCTTCCGCCGCGCGGCGTCAGCTGCCGAGGCGCGTGACCTCGCTGGCATTGACGATCGAGCCATTGTTGAGGACGAGCTGCGTCGTCCCCGTGGTGCTGTCGCGGCGCACTTCCGTCACCGTGCCGCTGAGCGCCACCGTGCCCGCCGTCTGGCGCGTGCCGCTGCTGTCCTCGCCCACCACCCGCACCGTGTATTTGCCGGCGGCCAGCGCATTGCCGCTGCTGTCCTTGCCGTCGAAGGTCATGGTGGTGGTGGCGGCGCTGAGCGAGACGCTGCGCACCACCGAACCATTGGAATTCAGGACCTCCAGCCGGGTGCTCTTCAGCCCGGAGGCGGAGACATCGACCGTCATCGGCACCGTCTGGCCGGTCTGGGCGAGGGTGAGGCTGCTCGCCGTGGTCTTGATGGACTTGCCGAGCAGGGCGGCATTCTCGGCCAGGGTGTCGCCGGCGGTCAGGGCGGAGGAAATGCCCTGCAGCAGGGTGTTGGTCTTGGTCTGCTGCTCGACCTGGGAGAACTGCGCGAGCTGGGCGACGAACTGCGTCGCATCCGTCGGGTTCATCGGGTCCTGATACTGGAGCTGTGCGGTCAGCAGCTTCAGGAAGCGGTCGAAATCCGAGCTGCTGCTGGAGTTCAGCGTGGTGGTGGGCGCCGTCGTCGTGGTGGAGGACGTGCCGCTGGTCGCGCTCACGGCGCTGGTGGTGGCCATTGGAATCTCCCGGCGCGTGGCGCCTCAGGCGATGATGTCGATCAGGCTGTCCGAGGCGGGGCGGGGCGGGGTCTCGGCTTCGGCGGAGAGATCCCCGGCGCGCTCCTGGGCGGCCTGGGCCAGGCGGAAGGCCTGTTCCTCGGCCGTCTCGGTGTCCTGCCGCGGCAGGGCGCCATGCTGGAGGTCAAGCCCGGATTGTCCGAGCTGGAGGCCCGCCTGCTCCATCTGCTGCAACAGGCTTTGCCTGTCCTGGCGCAGGGCCTCGAAGGTGTCGCTGCGCTCGGCGGCCATGACCACCTGGTGCACCTGTCCTTCGCGGAAGGTCAGGCGCAGTTCGACGCGCCCGAGCTCCGGCGGGGTGAGTTCGACGGAAACGGTCTGCTGACCCTTCCCGGCGGCATCGGCGAGGCGCAGCACGATCTGCGGCGCGGCCTCGGCGGCGATGCGGGCATGGTGGGGCGATTGCGGCACCAGCTCCGGCGCCGCGCCCTGCTGGCTGGCCTGCTGGGCCGCCTGGGCGGCGCCGGACTGGGTGGCCTGGGCCGCGGCCGTGGCGAGCAGCCCGGCCGAGGTCTCGTTGCCGGGCAGCACCACCGGGCTGGCCTGGGCCAGCACGGGCGCGGGCGGCGCGGCATGCGGCTGCGGCGGGGCGGGGGAGGAAGCCTTGTCCGCCGCGCCGGCCTGCGGGGTGGCGGGGTGGAGGCTGCTATCCTCCTCCGGCACCAGGGCGGAGAGCGCGGCATCGGCCCCCACCCCAGCTCCGGCCTGGGGCGTGGCCGCGTCCTGGCCGGCCGTGGCGTTGGCCTGGGCCTCCGCCTGGGCGGCGGCGCGGCTGGCCGAGGCGGCGGGCCAGGCGGGCGGGGCCAGCGTGGCCCGGCGCGGCGCGGGCTGCGCCGTGGCCTCGGCCCCAGCCTGGCTTTGTGGCAGGGTCTGCGCCTGGGCCTGCGCGGCCTCGGCGGCTTCGGTGAGCAGGAGCTGCGCGGATTGGGCCTCCGCGGATTGGGCCAGGGCGGCGGCTTCCGCGCCCTCCCCGCTTTCCGGCACGGGCAGGATGCTGCCCGCCGGCCCGTCCTGGCCGGCCATGGCCGCGAGGGCCTGCGCCGCGGCCCCCTCCAGCGTGGTGCCGGGCGGCGCCTGTGGCGCACCGGGTGCGGCCTCCCCGGCGGCAGCCCCCACGGCCGCCCCGAGGGTGGCCTCGAGAGCAGCCTGTGTGGCGGCGGCGGCATCCTGCGCGGCGGCGATGGCCGGGGCCAGGGCCGTCATCTCCGCATTGGCCGCGCCCTCGCCGGTGAGGGTGGCAGGCTGGGCCGGGGTGTTGGCCTGCCATTGCAGGAACCCGGCCAATTGGCTGGCTTCCTCGGCGGCGGCGGCGAGCATGTCCCAGGGCAGGTCACCGGCGACCAGCGGGGTGGTGCTGCTGTCGCTGTCCTCCGGCGGGGCCGGGGCGGCGGCGGTGTCCTCGGTCACGCCGGCCAGGAACTGGGCGAAATCCCCAGGGGCGGACGTATCGGACGGGGTGTCGGGGGCTGTCGCGGAGGCCGGGCCTGCGCTGCGTTCCCCTTCGCCACGGCCAAGCAGGCGCGCCGGAAGGGCAGCATCGGAGCCGATCGGTATCGCCATGGAGTTCTTCCTGTCGCCGCCATTTTCGCGGTCGGCCCTGGCGCCGGAACGCCAGGGCCAGGGAGGAGCGGGAAGCGGAGTGTCAGCCGAACAGGTCGTCCACCGCGCTCTGGCCGAGGCCGCCCTGGGCGGCGGAACTCGGACCATTGAGCAGGTGGGCGTCCGGGCGGTCGTCGTTCTTCTCTTCCCAGGCTTTGCTGCTGGCCTCCTCGGGCTTGATGCCCATGAGGCTGACCAGCGTCGTCACCCGCGCCTCCACCTGCCGCATCGTCGACAGGATCTTGCGCAGGCGCTGCCCGGTGATGTCCTGGAAGGCACAGGCCAGGACGATGCTGGTCGCGGCGTCATTGACCTCCGCGAGGTCCGCGCGGGTATCGGTGGAGGTGCCGGCGTGCAGCCGGCCGGCGGCCGCCTGTGCCCGTTCCGCCTGCCGCAGGATCTCGAAGGCCGCGCCTTCGGTATCGACCACGACGGCGTCCAGCGTATCGCCGAGCCCGATCGGCGGCGGGGAGAGGCCGATGACCTCCGCCCGCGTCTCCGCCAGGAGCTTCGACATGCTGCGCATCTCGTCCAGCGCCTGGGTCAGCTTATCGGCTGAGGCGGCGTCCGTGACCGAACCCAGGCCCAGCAGCCGGTCCACTTCACCCGCGATGGCAGCCGCATGCCCGGCGATCCGGGTCAGCCCGGATGGGGGCGTTGGCGTTCCGCTCACACTGCCCCCTTAGCCCACCACAGACGCGATTTTCGCCTTCAGCGTCTCGGCCGTGAACGGCTTGACGATGTACTGCGAGGCGCCCGCCTGTTTCGCGGCGATGACGTTCTCGGTCTTGCTCTCGGCCGTCACCATGATGAAGGGCATCTTGGCGAGGTTGGCATCGCCACGGACTTCCTTCAGCAGTTCCAGCCCCGTCATCGGCTCCATGTTCCAGTCGGAGATGACGAGGTCGTAGCGGGACACCTTGATCTTCTCCAAGGCTTCCGCCCCGTTCCCCGCCTCCTCGACATCCTTGTAGCCGATCTGGTCGAGCAGGTTTCGCACGATGCGCCGCATGGTGGGATAGTCATCGACAACCAGAATCTTCACGCGCCGGTCCCCCTTCTGCGTCTCGGCGCATCTTTCCTCCAAGCTGCGGTTTTTCGCAAGAACATTTGGCGCCTCGCTGCGCCGCTGGATACGCAGCGGCGCCCCGCCCCACCCCTCTGCGTGCAGCCTCACCCCCTCCTAGGGCGCGCCATACCAGGCGGCATTGCCCTGCCCCGGCCCGCCCCCCGGCTCGCAGCGATGCGCGATGCCCCAGCAGGGCACCACCAGCTGCACCGGCGCGCCGCAGCCCTCGGCCACCGCCTGGCCCAGCCGCAGCGCCGTGGCCGGGCTGGCCGGCAGGGCGCCGAGCAGGGCGGCATCCCCCGCGCCGGCGCGCATCTGCCGGTCCGCCGCCAGCAGCCCCAGCGGATAGGGGCCGCAGCGCGCATCCTCGGGCACCAGCAGCCCCTCCGGCAGGGCCTGCCGCGCCGCGCGCAGGAAGGCATGGCGCCGCGCCGGCCGCCACGCCTCGCCCCAGGCCGCGGCGGCAATGCCCAGCAGCAGGCGCGGCCCCTCCGCCGCCGGCAGCAGCGCCGCCGCGCGCGGCCAGGGCGCCAGCGCCGCCGCCCCCACCGGCTGCTCCCAGGGCGAGGCGAAGCAGGCCGGCAGCAGGCCCAGCCCATCGGCCAGCTGGCTCGCCAGGCTGTCCTCGCCATCCGTCCAGTGGTCCACCAGCTCATAGCGGAGCAGGTCGCTCACCTCATTGCCCAGCAGCTCGTCCAGATGGGCGAAGAGGCCGGTGGAGAGCAGCGGGAAGCGGTCATCCCCCTCCGGCGCGTCCCAGGCCTCGCGCGGGATGGGCGGGCCGTCGGCGGCCAGCGGCTCCCCCGCCACGCTGACGCCGAGCGCGAGCGCCGCCGCCGCCGGCACCATCGCCCAGGCCACCGCCCCGCCCGGGCACCAGCGCAGCAGCGCCGGGCCGGACCAGCCGGCCGCCTCGGGCAGCACGGGGGAGAGCGCCGCGCCCTCGGGCAGCAGCGTCGCCGCCTGCACCGCCCCGACGGGCGGCAGGCCGGGCACGCGCGCGAGCCCGGCCGGGCCATGCGTGACACTGACCAGCCCCGGCAGGCCCGGCAGCAGGTGCCACAGCGCCGCCACCAGCCCGCCCCAGACCCCGATCGCCGAGGCCGGGTCGGGCACCAGCACCCGATCCCCCTGGCGCAGCGCCAGCGCGCCACCCGGCAGCACCAGCGGCCCCGCCGCGCGGTTGGCCAGTGGCGCGATGCAGCTCAGCCGCCGCACCGCCGCACGCTGCGCCGCCGCATCGCCCAGCCGCCGCAGCCGCGCATCGAAATGCCGCAGCCGCGCCATGCCTTCCGGGGTCGCCAGGTCGAAGGACAGCATTCCGTCCAGCGGCGTGTCCTGCAGGGGGGGCGCGGCCGGCTTCAGCATCGGCATCCTGTTCCCGCACGGGTTGAGGGTATAGCTCAACATTTCACCCACCCCCCGTCAATCGCGCGCTTGACGCCATGCATGGGGACGTCATGCGAAAAATTATGGACGAAAGCCACCCATCCGTGGCACCACGGCGCGGTGGGATCGATTCAGGAGAAGCCGAATGCAGATCAACCGCCGCGGCCCCGGCGAGGCTTGCCTCGTCGTGGAGGGCCGTGACGTGCTCGACCTCCTCATTGCCGAGGCGAGCGACGAGGAATACGAGCGCGTGCTGGGCAAGCTGGAGCGTCTGCTGGTCAGCGGGCGCGGCGCGCCCCGCGTGGCGCTGTCCTACCAGGGCGGGCTGCTCGGCCCGGTCCAGGCCGATGTGCCGGTGGAGGTGATCGTCATCGAGGAAGACCCGCATGACGACCCGCCGCTGCGCCTGCTGCGGCGGGAGGTGGGGGCGGATCCGGCGGGGGTGGAAGCCACCGTGGCCGTGGCCGAGCGCCGCGCCGGCCTGCCGCCCGGCCGGCAGGCCGCGCCGGGCACCGCCCTCGGCCTGCCGCGCGCCCCGGCACCGGGTGTCCAGGCACCGGGTGCCCAGGCACCGGGGAAGAAGCCATGAGCACCCCGCGCCAGGCGCGGCTCGACCTCGATGCCGCGCTGCGCCAGCCCCTGCCGCGGGCCGAGGCGGAGGCGCTGGTGGCGCTGCTGATGGGCCGCGCCCCGCGCCCCGCCCCCGCCCATCCGCTGTTCCGCCACCCGGATGCGGAACTGCTGCTCACCGGGGAGAGCCTGGACCATGCCACCGCCGGCTCGCGCATCGTGCAGGAGGAGGAGGCGCCGCGCCTCGCCATCTCCTCCAGCCTGCCGCCGCAGCCGCAGCTGCTCGGCCATGCGCTGGACTGGCTCGGCGGGCTGGTGAAGGGGGAGCCGGGGGAGCTGCTGGGCTTCGTCGTGCCACCAGGCAGCCACCGCCACGATATGCGCCTTCTGGCCTGGGACGGGGCGCGGCTCTGCCCGCTCGGCCCGGTGCCGAAGCCGGAGACGCTGCTGGAGGAGGGATGCAGCATGGCCGCCTTCCAGCGCGCCGCCGGCCTGCCGGACCCGGAGGCGCCGGAGGCGGTGCTGGCCCCGGCCATGCGCCGGGTGGTGCTGGCCCAGCTCGGCCGGCGCGCCCTGCCGGTGGCGCAGCGGCTGCTCGACGGGCGCTTCGACGGGCAGGCCCTGTTCCGCGCCTGGCTGGCGGCGGCGGCGGCGCGGCGGCACGGCTTCACCACCGCCTGCACCCCGCTCTCGCTGACGCTGGCATGAGGTCCGGCGCCATGCGTGGTGGCAAAAACGATTTTTCTTGCGAAAAACACCGGAAGGCCGTAAGCCCTTGTCATCCGCAGGATGCGGCAGTTCGCTGTCCGGTTTCTTGCGAAAATTCCGGACAGGGCCGGCAGAAGGCAGGCGCATGACGCAAGACAGCACCCGGGCGGCGGCCGCGCATTCCCCCATCAGGCTGCGGGGCCGCGCCCATCCCTTCCTGACCCTCGACATCGCCGATCTCGAGCCGGAGGCGCTGGAACAGGCCCTGGCCAGCCGCCTCGCCGGCACCGCCAGCTTCTTCCGCCACGCCCCCGTGCTGCTCGACCTCGGCGCGCTGCCGGCCGATGCCGGGCCGCGCGTCGCCGGGCTGGTGGAGGCGGTGCGCCGCATGGGCCTCGTCCCCGCCGCCTTCCGCGCCCGCTGGCCGGAGGTGGAGCGCGCCGCCCTCGCCGCCGGCCTCGGCCGCATGCTGGAGCCCGAGCCGCGCCAGGACCTCGCCGCCCCCTGCGACCGCCGGCCCACCGTCATCGTCAGCGAGCCGGTCCGCTCCGGCCAGCGCATCTACGCCGCAGAGGCCGATCTCGTGGTGCTGCACTCGGTCTCGCCGGGGGCGCAGCTGCTGGCCGATGGCTGCATCCATGTCTATGGCGCGCTGCGCGGCTCGGCCAGCGCCGGCATCGGCGACGACCCGCATGCCCGCATCTTTGCGAAAATCATGGACGCCGAAATGCTCTCGATCGCCGGGCTCTGGCTCAGCGCCGAGGAAGTGCCCTCCGAATGGGTGAAGCGCCCGGCCCAGCTCGCCATCCGCGACGGCTGGCTGCGCTTTTCCCCCCTGCCCTGACCTTTCCACCGACCGCACGCCCGACAACAGGGAGAACCCGATGTCCGCGACCGTCATCACCATCACCTCCGGCAAGGGCGGCGTCGGCAAGACGACCACCACCGCCGCCTTCGGCGCCGCCCTCGCGCTGCGCGGCAAGCGCGTCTGCGTGGTGGATTTCGACGTCGGCCTGCGCAACCTGGACCTCGTCCTCGGCATCGAGAAGCGGGTGGTCTACGACTTCCTGCACGTCGCCAACGGCCAGGCCAAGCTCGGCCAGGCGCTGATCCGCGACAAGCGCATCGACAATCTCTACGTCCTCGCCACCTCCCAGACGCATGAGAAGGACGCCCTGACCTTCGAGGGGGTCAACCGCGTGATGGCGGAGCTGAAGGAAGAGTTCGACTACATCCTGTGCGACAGCCCGGCCGGGATCGAGCACGGCGCCATCATGGCGCTCTACCACGCCGACCACGCCATCGTGGTCTGCAACCCCGAGGTCAGCTCGATCCGCGACGCCGACCGCATCCTGGGCTTCATCGCCTCCAAGTCGAAGCGCGCCGAGGAAGGGCGGGAGCCGGTGCAGGAGCACCTCCTCGTCACCCGCTTCGACCCGGAGCGGGTGAAGCAGGGCGAGATGCTGCCGCTGCACGATATCCAGGAGATCCTCTCGGCCGAGCTGCTCGGCGTCGTGCCGGAGAGCAAGGCAGTGCTGAAATCCTCCAATGCCGGCGTGCCGGCCAGCCTGGATGAGAACACCGATGCCGGCCGGGCCTACCGCGATGCCGTCTCGCGCTTCCTGGGGGAGGTGCGCAACCCCATCCGCTTGCCGAGCGCCCCCGCGCTGGAGATGGCGGAGGCGGAACCGCGCGGCTTCCTGCGGCGCCTCTTCCGCTTCGCCTGAACCCACAGGACACCCCCGACCATGTCCCTGATTGCCCTGATCCATCGCCGGCGCAACACCGCCGGCCTCGCGGCGGCCAGGCTGCGCCGCCAGATCAGCGCCGACCGCATGGCGGTGCTGGGCGAGGACATCACGCAGCGTATCCAGGACGCCTGCCTGCGGGAGATCCGCAAGCTGGCGCGCGGCGGGAATGTGCGGGTGCGCATCGGCACCTCGCCCACCCTGGAACTGCGCGAAATCGATATCGACCTCACCCCTGGACGCTAGGAGATGCGATGCTGATCTCAGCCTCCCAGTGCCGCATGGCCCGCGCGGCCCTCGGCATGAGCATGCGCGAGCTGGCCGCCGCCGCGGGCGTGTCCGTCAACACGCTGAGCCGGATCGAGGGCGACGGCAATGTCACCAGCCGGACCCTGGCCAAGGTGCAGGACATCCTCGCCCAAAGCGGCGTCGTATTCCGCCGTGACGGCTCCGTCGCCGTGGTGCAGCACGCGCAGCAGAACTGAGCGCGGCCGCGGACCCCTGCGGCCCGCCTCAGCCCCGGCAGAAGCCGGGCAAAGCCAGGGGAAAATCCCCACGCCTTCCGGAAGGGAGGACAGTTCCGTGAGAAACGGCAACAGGGCCGGGGGCAGAACAGCCGCCGGCCCTTTTTCATGCGCCAGGGTTTGGTTCCCTGGGGAGGCTCCGCCTCCCCAGACCCCTCCGCCGGGGTGGCGCGGCCACCCCGGACCCCGCGTTCAGATGGCAGGGTTCGGGGGCCGCGCCCCCGCCTGCCTCAGGCCGCCTTGCGCCGTGGCCGGCTGGGGCGGGCCTCGGCCGGGCTGGCCTCGGCGCCCGGCTCGGCATCGTCATCCTCCAGCAGGGGCATGTTCTCGATCGGCTCCAGGCTGGTGATGTTGGTGGTGGGGTAGAAGGCCACCAACCAGGATTTCAGCGGCGTCTGGCCGGAAGGCTTGGGGAAGCCCTTGTCCAGCGCCCGGCGCAGCCGCGGGTCGATCAGGGCGATGCCATAATCCGGCAGGCTGCGCTTGTGCGTGGCATAGGCGGCGAGCTCGGCCTTGAAGCGGCGCAGGTCCTGGGTGGTGCCGACACGCGAGCGCAGCTTGGCCAGGCCCATGCGGAAGCCGCCCGGCGGCCCGCTGCGCGCGATCTCGTAGAGCCGCTTGGCCACCGGCGGCAGCTCGAAATATTTCGGGCTGTAGGTGAGGAAGTGCTTGTCCTGCACGATGGCGCGGAACAGCCAGGCGCAGAGGGTGAGTTCCACCGCGCGCATCTGCTTCTGCCCGTCGCGGCCCCGGCGATAGAGGATCTTGTATTCATCGAGCCAGCCGAAGCCGCGATCCTCGCCCTCGCCGCCGGTCTCAATGTTGGTGCGGACAAAGGTGGATTTCAGCCGCGCCAGGGACTCTTCCAGCCGCTCATAGGCGGAGCCGCCAGGGGTGCTGCCGGTGGTGATGAAGAAATCATGCGCGGTGAAGGTGATGCGGGCGGAGGGGGACTCTCCGCGGTTGATCTTGTCGGCGATCAGCGAGGCCGAATAGACGAGAAGTTCCTTGTCCCAGATGGAAGCGACGCCGTGCTTGGTGCCGACCACCTCGATCCAGGTGGTGCCGTCGTCATAGCGGGGCAGCTCGGTCTCCTTCTCCCGCCGCAGCGAGAAGAAGTTGTAGACCATGGTGTTGCGGTCGCCCTTGACCTTGCCGACGAGGGGGCTGTCGGTGGCGCCGAAGTTGAAGGCCTGCTGCTCGTCCATCCGCGATCCGCCTCCTGCCCGGATGTTTTGGACGAGGGCGAAGCGCAGCGCCAGCACTGGCTGAGGGGGTGTCGGCGTGGCGACGAGTCTTTTTCCACCCCCCCTCGTCGTGACGCCGACATCCCGGTTCCCCCGATGTGACAAGGCTTCCCGGAGAGTTATCCACACCCCCTCCTCGTCGTGACGCCGACACTCTGTTCTTCACTCGTCGTGACGCCGACAAATCCTCGTCGCGACGCCGACGCAGACTCGTCGTCAGGCCGACGCAGACTCGTCGCCACGCGGACACAACCTCGTCTTAACGCCGACAAGTTTTGCGATAAGCTTTTGATTCTAAAAGTCAAATTTGGGTGTATAACCTTATAACCCTGTAACTCTATGACTCCTTCAACACAAGAAAGGAGAAAGCTCGGGAAAAGCGGGCCTGGAGGGCAGCGCCAGGGGGGCCAGCGTGTCGGCGTAATGACGAACCTGAATATTGGGCAGGGGAACCGTAATCAACCTTTGGTTGATGTCGGCCAAAAGACGATCACCCATCAAGTAATACATGCCAGGGTTTGAAATGAATACCTCGTCGTGACGCCGACACATGGCGGGCAGCCCAAGGGATATCTGTATCGCGGCGACCGGGGCGCGATTCTGGGGGTTTTCTCCACGGGTTCTTCAGGGTGTGTCACGCGGAATCAAACAAAGATGGTAGGGGCGTTTTATGCGAAAAATATGGAAGCTGTAGGAGGGCTGCCCTAAACTGCCGCCATCGCCGCGCCGAGCGCGGCCCTGGTGGGAGAATCCCAATGCTTGACGGACGGCTCATCGGCCCCCTGCTGCTGCTGGCCGGCAGCGTCTGCCTGGTGTTTCCCGGCACGCTGTCCTCCTGGCTCGCGCCACAGGAGGGTGCGCTGGCAGGCTTCACAACCATCGCGCTGGGCATTGGCGCAGCCCTGGTCGGATGGCGCAGCGATCTCGCCGATGCCTCCTTCCACGCCCATAGTGCATTGCGGCATATGGCGGTCGGGGCTGGCCTTACCGGTCCCGCGAAGCGCATGCGCATCCGCATCCGCTGCGCCCGTTAACGAAGGGCGGCGCCAGAACAGCCCCGGTGGCACCGGGGTGGCGCCTCAGTTCCCTGCATGGAAGGACAAGAGATGACTGATCCCCTGAACGGCCGCGAGATCTGGGTGGTCTGGGGCGGGATCTTCCGTGACACCAGCTTCCAGGAGCTGGAAGAGGGCACGGAGGAACTGCACGGTCCCTTCCACAGCCTCGAAGCCGCCGAGAAGGCGTGGCTCGAGCGCATGCGGCGGATGGTGGATATCGCGTCACACCGGCTTTTCGTGCTGCGGGCGGTGGCCGTGCCCGGGCGGGGCGCCTGATGCGGCGCGGCCTGCCCGCCCTGCCCGGCGCGCCCCTGGCGGTGCCGCAGGGGTGGCTGGGCCGCTGTCTCTCGGCCGCGCCGCCCTGGCGGCGCGCGTCAGACCTCGTTCCCGCCCAGAGCCGGCGGGAACGTGCCCTCGAACAGGCGATGGAAGCCCTGGCGGACCGCCTGGCGCGGACCGAGATCGCCCTGCTGCGCGAACAGCGGCGCACGGACCGTGAGAGCGCCCGGGCCGAGGCGGCGGAAGCCGCGGTGGTGCGGCTTCAGGATGCGCTGGACCGGCTGCGGCAGACGCAGCGCGAGCCTTTCCACCCGGCCTGAAGCACGGCCGGGCGCGCCAGCCTTACTGCGAAAACACCTTGGAGAAGCGGGCGGCCCGCTCGGCGGGCGGCAGCTGCAGCAGCGTCGGCGCCGGGCGCTCGGCCGCGGCCTGTGCGTGGGCGGGCTGCGGCGCCGCGGCACCATGGGGAAGCTGAGCCAGGGCGAAGCCACCAGCGGAGAGGGCGAGCAGCAGAGCGACGGCGAAACGGCCAAGCGACATGGGAGTGGCTCTCGTGACAGGGCCCCGGCTGGTCCGGGGCACGGGCACATTTTAACCACTCGTAAATAAAAATCGACGATTCATTTTTTTTGAGGCACCCCTGCGGGGCGTGCAGCGCTGCTTTGGGGGTAACCTGTCCGTGAGCCACCACAGGCGCACCCCTTCTGGGCGTTCTGTGGTTTTCCCGGGAGCCATGCTGATGGGCCTGACGCAGGTGCCGCGCTTCATCGCGCCGCATTTTATCGAGATCGAGGGCAGTGCCGACATTCCCGGCCCTGTCCGCCGCGCCTGCGCCTTCACCACTGCCGCCCCTGGATGGCCGCGTGACGCCGACGGCGCCACGCACCGGCACCGCTGCCAGCTGCTTTCCCATAGCGGGCGGTGGCAGGAGGCGGGGCCGGTGAACTGGCGGACCGAAACTTCTTCCTGCCTGGCGGCGCCGGGGGAGGCTCCGGTGGTTGTCGAGGGCTCGGCGCCCGACCTGATGCATGCCATCGCCGCCGCGCTGGGGGCTGCCCATGCTCCATTGCCGCCGCGCGGCGTGGAGCCGGCGACGCCGGCGGCGGTGATCTGCATCGCCCCGGCCTTTGTCGAGATGCAGCGCGAACCGGGCATGCCGCGCATCTGGGTGAGCAGCCATCTCAGCGCGACGGGGGTGGTTTCGGCGGTGCAGCCCTGGACGCATCTGATCACCGCCTTCATCCGCGAATGGCCTTCCGGCGAGGGTGGCGGTTTCCGCTGCGAGCTGGAGGCGCTGCCCTATGCGGCGGTGATGCCGGGCCTGGCGACCACCGGCACTCCGGAGCGTGAAATGCAATTCTGGGAGGCGCCGACGCTGGAGGCTGCCATCCGGGGTAGCATGGTGCGGATTTTCGCGCCGCGCGTGGCGACGCCGGGCCTGGATGTCGGCGAGGGCGGCGGCTGAGGCCGCCAAACTGGCAGAGTCTTTTTGCTTCTTTTTCTTCAGAAAAAGAAGTTTCTTTCTAATTCAACCATTTAACTTACGCCTCTGGCAGGGCTGATCCTGGCGGTAGCCGGTATCCCCGCCGGAGCTTGCGGCGTGCCAGGGCGAGGCCGGCGGCGCGCGCCTCTCCTTCCGCGGCGTAATGATCCTGCCGCACCTGCCCGGATGCGCCGCGCCGCCCCCATTCCCGCAGCAGGGACCAGCCGCCGAACAGCTCGCGCTGGACGCGCAGGCGGTAGAAGCGGTCCATGTTCCGCGCCGGCTCATGCCGGTGCAGCAGCAGCGACAGCATCGGGCGGGCCATCCTCCAGGCCGGGAGCGGTACTCTGCGACCGCGCTCCATCAACCGTCAACCACAAAAGTTGACGTTGACGTCGCCGGGGTGGTTTGGCAGCCTCCGCGCCGGGTTCTGACGTCAGAAGTACGGATCGGGGGATCGGGGCATGGAGGGGGAAGCGCTGCGGGCGCTGCGGCAGCAGTTGCGGCTCAGCCAGTCGGAGCTGAAGGACGCGCTGAACCGCGAGCTCAGCCGCAGCTATGACAAGCCGCGCATCTCGCGCTGGGAGAATGGACGCGAGCCGATCCCGGAGGAGGTGGCGCGCAGCGTGCAGGCGCTGGCGCAGGAGCGGCCGCGGCATGCGCGCATCCTGGTGCTGGCCAACCAGAAGGGCGGTGTCGGCAAGACGACGTCGGCCTTGAACCTGGCGGCCGGGCTGGCGCGGCAGGGGCAGCGGGTGCTGCTGGTGGATCTCGACCCGCAGGCCACGGCCTCGGTGGCGCTGCTGGCGGAGCGGCATGTGGAGGCATGGCGGCAGGGCCGCACCATGGCCCATGTCATCCTGCGGGAGCAGCCGGTGGAGGGCGCCATCCTGCCGCGCGGCGATGCGCTGCTGGCGCCGCAGACGCCTTTCGACCTCGCCCCCAGCCATATCGAGCTGGCCGAGACGGATAGCCGCCGCGAACCCGGCTTCGATGTCGCCCTGCGCGAGGCGCTGGAGGCTGTGCGCGGGCGCTATGACACCATCGTCGTCGATGCGCCGCCCAATCTCGGCATGCTGACGGTGATGGGGCTGGCGGCGGCGGATGCGGTGATCATCCCCGTCCGCACCGAGCCGTATGACAGCATGGGGGTGGGCCTGATCCTCTCCACCATCGGCAAGGTGCAGCGGCGGCTGAACCCGGCGCTGCGGCTGGCCGGCATCCTGCCCACGCAGTATGGCGCGCGGAAATCGGTGGACCGTGAGGTGCTGGAGCAGCTGGTGGCCATCATGGCCGGCCGTGCGCCGGTGCTGGAGCCGGTGCCGGCCAGCGCGGTGTTCGGCCATGCCGCGCGCAATGGCCGCATCGCGCTGGAGGTTTCGGCCAGTTCCCCGGCGGTTGGGGTCTATGCGCGGCTGGCGCATGCGCTGGCGGCGGGCGCCCCCCTGCCCGAGGCGGTCCTGGCGCCGCTGGAGGCCAGCGCGTGAGCCGGGCGCGGGCGAAGCCGGCCTCTCCCGTGCTGGGGGCGGCGATGTCGGTGATCGGCGCGGCGGCGGAAGGGCTGGTGCCGCAGGACAGCCGCTTCCGCCATTCCTTCGAGGCGCCGCTGGCGCGCATCCACCCCGACCCCGACCAGCCGCGCAAGAATTTCGACGAGGCGGAGATCGCCGCCCTGGCCGCGACCATGCAGGCGGAGGGGCAGTTGCAGCCGGTGCTGCTGCGCCGCCACCCGGAGCGGCGGGGCGAATGGCTGCTGGTGGCGGGGGAGCGGCGCTTTCGCGCGGCGCGGCGGAATGGCTGGCCGAGCCTGCTGGCGATCGAGCACACGGGGGATGCGGCGCTGGCGGCGCTGCTGGAGAATCTGCAGCGGCAGGACCTGACCCCGGCGGAGGAGGCGCGTGGCCTGCAACGGCTGCTGGAGCAGCGCGGCATGACGCAGGCGGCGGCGGCGGCGCTGCTGGGCCGCAGCCCGGCGGAGATCAGTGCCACGCTGCGGCTGCTGACCCTGCCGGCGGCCTTCCTGGAGGGGGCGGGCGCCGTGCCGCGCAACCTGCTGGTGGAGCTGGCGCGGCTGGAGGAGGGCCCGCTGCGCGACCGGCTGCTGCGGCAGGCGGCGGCGGGGGGGCTGACGGTGCGGGCTTTGCGCGCCGCGCGGGCCGCCGGGCCTGCGCCCTCGCCTGCCCCGGCTTCTGAATCGGCTTCTGAACCTGGGCCCGTGCCGCTGCGCCCGGCGTCGCTGGCGTCGCTGGCGGAGGCGCTGGAGCGGCGCCATGCCGCCGGGACGCCGCTGGAGCCGGTGGAGCGGCGCCACCTGGCGGTGCTGCGGGCGCGGATTGACGCGCTGCTGGAGTTCTGACCCTTTTAGGACAGCCGCAAGCCCCGGCCTTCAGGCCGGGGTAAGGCCGAGCGGGCGCTCGCCGGGTACCCTCTGATCCTCGAAGTATTTGTGGATCATGGCCAATGGAGCGCCGCCACAGGAAGCCGCGAAGTACGACGTTGGCCAAAGCACGCCCTGCCTTGCCTGTATTCTCTTTAATTCTGCATAGACCAATGGCTATCATGCTTCGGTGCTGGAACGCAAAGCCCACCTCTATCGCCTTTACCCTACCCCTGAGCAGGAAGTTTTTCTTGTGCAGTGGGTGGGCGCCGTGCGCTTCATGTTCAATCTCGCGCTTGAACAGCGCCGCGACTGGTTCCGCCCCGGACGGCGTTTCAACTACGCCAGCCAGTGCCGCGAGGTCACCATGCTGCGGGCCGAGGTGGACTGGCTCAAGGCCGTGCCGGTGCACCCCTTGCAGCAGGCACTTCGAGACCTCGACCGCGCCTACCAGAATTGGTGGAGCGGGCGTGCCGGTGCGCCGCAGCCACGCCAGCGCGGCCTGAACGATGCCATGCGCTTCCCCGACCCGGCGACTTTCGACTTCCGGCGCGTTTCGTGTCGTTGGGGCGAGGTCAAGCTGCCGAAGCTCGGATGGATCCGGTTTCGCTGGACCCGCAGCTTGCCGGGTCATGTGCGCAACCTCACGGTTACGCGCCGGGCAGAGCAATGGTTCATCTCGGCGCAGTGGGAGCAGGAGGTCGCTGAGCCAGCGCCTCCCGTGCTGCCCGCACTCGGAATCGACATGGGCGTGCGGGTCTTCGCGGCGCTGTCGAGCGGTGTACGGATCGTGCCCTCGAATGAGGGAAAGAAGGCCGGGCGCGCTTTGGCAAGGGCACAGAGAAAGCTCGCACGAAAGCAAAGAGGCAGCAGAAACCGGAGAAAAGCGAAGGCGCGCGTGGCGCGCCTCCATGCTCGCGTCGCCAACGCGAGAAAGGACTTTCTGCACAAGCAATCGACCATTGTCGCCAAGAGCCACGGCGTCGTGGTGGTCGAAGACCTGTGC
Organism: Roseomonas sp. GC11; assembly: GCF_024437745.1. GTDB lineage: Bacteria > Pseudomonadota > Alphaproteobacteria > Acetobacterales > Acetobacteraceae > Pseudoroseomonas. The sequence continues at coordinate 53,983 of NZ_JANFNY010000020.1, forward strand.
GTGCGGAACATGGTCCGGTCGGCGGCAGGGACCATCGCGGAACCGGGTCGCAAGGTGCGGCAGAAGGCAGGGCTGAACCGTACCATCCTCGACCAGGGGTGGTTCACGTTCAGGACCATGCTGGCCTACAAGCTGGCCTCGCGGGGCGGGCAGTTGATCGCGGTGGACCCGCGCAACACCAGCAGGACCTGCGAGGCTTGCGGCCATGTGAGCGGCGAGAGCCGCAACGGGCTGCGCTTTGTCTGCGTGGCTTGCGGCCATGCCGCACACGCGGACACAAACGCAGCGCGGAACATTCTCAACCGGGCGCGGGACACGCGCTTGCTGCCTGTGGAGGCTTCGGGTTGCCGGGCCGATGAAGCAGGAACCTCCGTGGCATTGGTAGCGTAAGAGCTCCCCAATGCCCGGAATCCTCGGCCTAAAGGCCGAGGAGGATGTCAAGTCAGAAGATGGCCGGCCTGTCCTGGCGCCTGCGGGTGCGGGGGCTCTGCCGCCGCACCCACCTGCCGGACAGGGTTTCCGAAGGCCCCCGGCCCGTGGCGGCGGCGCGGCTTCTCGCGCCGGTGCGGAGAGGGGCGAGGCCCCTTTCAAGAGCCTGCGCCGCCTTTTCCGGGCGGCCTTTCGGCCCGTCGCGCCGAATCGGCCCGCCGTGGAATGGGGCGGGCCGGATCTTCCCGGGGTTTTACGGGATTTTATAGGCCGTTGAGGCATGAGTGGGGGGACGAGATCCGCTGGGCTCCTTCCATGGCACAATGCCAGGCATTCCCGATGGCACCATCGCGGCCGGGCCCTTGCCCGGCCGTTCGCGCAGCCCTGCCGGAGACGGCGCGGGCAGCGATGCCACCGTTTGCCCGGCGGCCGGGGGGGGCAGTGTCCGGTTGGCAGGATCTGCCGCATGGGCTGACGTCCGGCCTCGCCCGGCGCCTTTGAGCGCCTCTGCCCGCAGGAGGACCGCATCCCCTATGCTTCCGAGACTTCCCACCGCCGGCCCCGCCCCCGCCCAGCCCCTTCGTGGCCGGTGGCCCTGATGCGCGCGCCGGAATAGAGCCCATGGCCGCCATGCCTCCCTCCCCGGACAGCGGCTGGCCGCAGGGCCCTAACCCAGGCGTCACGCCGGTGGCCACCCTCGTCGCGGAGAGCGCGGCGGAGGGGCCGCCCGCGCCGCTTTCCGCCCGCCCGCGCACCCCGCTGGCCCCGCTCTCGCCCGAGCCGCTGGCCGAACCCCTGGCCGTGGCACTGGGGACACCGGTGGTCTCCGCCCCCTTCGCGCCGCTGCTGCTGCCGCGCCAGGGCCTGATGCCGCTGCGCCTCTCCGCCCGGCTGCTGCTGGAGGCGAACAACAATGCCTGGGGCTGCGCCGTCTGGTCGGAGATCGCCATCCTGGAGACGGAGGATGGGCGCTTCGTCGCCGTGCTGCGGCACTGGCTGGAAGGGCGCGCCCGGCCGGCCTATTGCAACGCCGTTCTTTGCGAAAATGTAGAAGCCGTGCGCGCCACCTTCGCCCGGCATGACCCGGTGGCCGTGCTGCCCTTCGAGGCGCTGACCGGCCCGCTGCCGGACCAGGCGGTGGATGAGGAAACGCTGGCCCGCGCCGGGCGGCAGGTGCTGATCCAGCGCGCCCGCTGGCGCGCGCTGCTGGGCGGCATTTTCGGCCCCTTCGATTCCCGGCGCCCCGGCGCCCGGCCGGATGAGAGCGTGGCGGACCCCGCGCGCTACGCCGCCCCATCAGCGCAGAATGGGGCAGCGCAGAAGGGGGCCGCGCAGAAGGGGCCGCCGCCCCGGAAAGACGCATCCGGCGGCGCCCATGCCGGCTGACCCCGCTTCCGGCGCCTGCCCGGGCCGCCGGTTGTCTACCCCCTCGCCTCCCCCCTCCAGAAAGGACATGTCGCCATGACCATCAACAAGAGCCTCGCCTCCAGCAGCCTCGCCGAGGTGATCGACCGCATCCTGGACAAGGGCATCGTGGTGGATGCCTTCCTGCGGGTCGCGCTGGTGGGCATCGAATTGCTGGCGGTTGAGATCCGCATCGTCGTGGCCTCGGTCGAGACCTATCTGCGTTATGCTGAGGCGGTGGGCCTGACCACCGACCCGGCCGCGCTGCCCGCCTCCTGAGGCCGGCGCCTTTCCGGGGGGGGCCGCGGGCTGGCGGCGCCCCCTCCCCTTTTCCTCTCCGCCCAGGAGCCGAGCCATGACGGACGACCCACAGATCCCTTCCCGGCGCCGCAGCGCGGGCGGTGTCGAGATGGTGCGCCGCTTCCGGGCGGAGCGTCTGGCGCGGCTCGCGGAACGGCGGGCCGCCGCTGGCCTGCCGCCCCTGCCCGCCGCGGCGCTTCCCCCGGCTGCCCCTGCGGCGGCCCCTGCGGCTGCCGTGGCAGAAACCGGGCCGGTGGACGGTCCTGTGGCTGGGGCCGTGGTGCCGCCCTTCCTGCCCGATGTGCCTCCGGCGGCGGTGCCGGAGCCGGTGCTGGTGGCCGAGCCGCCGATCCCGCCGCATCCCGTTCCGGTGGATGTGCAGCCGGTGCCCGAGCCGGCCCCGGTTCCTGAGCCCCCTGCCGCCGAGCCGCCCGCGCCCCCGGCGCCGCCGCAGCCGGCGCGGGAGGCTGTGTCCTCCATCTTCTCTTCCCTGCTCTGCACCACGGGGGCCGCGGCGACGGTGGAGGTGGAGAACCGGACGGAGGCGGCGGCGGGGCGTCCGCTGCTGGGCCTTGGCCCGGGCATGCGGATGCGGCTGCAACAGCTGGGCTATAACTCGCTGGAGGATCTGGCGCATGCCGATCCGGGCCGGTTGCGCCAGGCGCTGGGCGAGATCAGCCGCTTGATCGACATTGATGGCTGGATTGCCCGGGCGCGCCGCCTGCGCGGCTGACTTCTGACGTCAGAAGTTGAAAGAGCCAGCCGACAGCGTCGGCTGGCCCTTCCAGAAGAAAGATGGGGGTCCGGGGGAATTCCTTCCCCCGGATTTTTTGCCTTCCGGCGGGTGGTTCAGGCGCCCACGGAGTTGATCAGCAGCGGGCTGCTGGCGTGGTCCTGGGTCGTGGCGATCGCACCCAGCTTGGCCTCGCTGGCCTGGGCATTGCGGCCCGCCGCCGCCGGGATGCCGGCCGCGTCATGCGAGCGGGTCACCTGCATGGAATAGGCGAAGGGGGCCGAGGTGCTGCCGTTGTTGGCGTTCTCGGAGAGGTCGCGGGCCTGGGCCAGGGCGGGCAGCGCCATCACGGCGGCGGCGAGGGTCAGGGCGCGCAGGGCGGAGAAAGTGGTCATGGTCAAGGTTCCTTTCGGAGGGGTGCGGGGGTGTGCCCCGCTGTTGAGGAAGAAATACCCCCGCTGACCCATCTTCATCCAACGCGAATTCCCGATAGCGTTCATCGGTTAAAGCGATCAATTGGCCCGCTCACGGCCTGGCTGGCTAGAAGCCCTGGGACGCCCGAGCATCCAGGAGCTGAAGGGGTTGGCGGTGCCGGATGGCTTTGGCCTCGCCTCTGCCTGGGATTGCCCGGTGAAGTTCGTGCTGGTGGTCGGGCTGTCGCGGCGCTGGCCGGAATGCGGTGTCCGGTGCGTGATGGCCTGCCTGCTTCTTCTTCCAGCCAGCCGCTATGTCTCGGCGGGGCTGTGTGTGGGTGCCAAGACGCTGAAGGCCCGGCGGAGAGAGAGCCGCTGAGGCCGGGCACAAAAAAAGCGCGGACCGAAAGGTCCGCGCTTTTTTATCCGGCTGCCCGGCTTGTGTTGGGTTCAGGCGCCGACGGAGTTGATGAGCAGGGGGCTGCGCGCATGGTCCTGGGTCGTGGCGAGGGCGCCAAGCTTGGCCTCGCTGGCCTGGGCGTTGTTGCCGACAGCGGCCGGGATGCCGGCGGTGTCGTGGGCGCGGGTCACCTGCATGGAGTAGGCGAAGGGGGCCGAGGTGGTGCCGTTGTTGGCGTTCTCGGAGAGGTCGCGGGCCTGGGCCAGGGCGGGCAGCGCCATCACGGCGGCGGCGAGGGTCAGGGCGCGCAGGGCGGAGAAAGTGGTCATCGTCAGGGTTCCTTTCGGGGGGGCGGGGATGTTCCCCGCTGTTGACGAAGAGATACCCCGCCCCACCCATCCCTATACAACTGGATGAGCGGATAGTTCTTATCGGTCTGGATGATGGGATGCGCTCGGTGACCTTGAGGGGGCTTTGCCCCCTCAAACTCCCCCAGCAGGGGACAGGGTCCCCTGCACCCGCCTTCAGATGGGTTTCCAAAGGCCTCAGGCCTTTGGTGGCTGCAAGGCACTGCCTTGCAGGTTTGAGAGGGGCAAAGCCCCTCTCAAGACCCCGTCCTATCCGCCTCAGCGGTCGGGGCTGTAGCCGAAGCCGGCGGGCGGGTTGGCGGCCGTCTCCACCCAGACGCTCTTGGTCTGGGTATAGGCCATCAGCGCCTCCCGCCCCGAGGAGCGGCCGAAGCCGCTGCGGCCGAAGCCGCCAAAGGGGGACATAACGCTGATCGTCTTGTAGCCATTGATCCAGAAGGTGCCGGCGCGCACCGCCGCCGCCACGCGATGGGCGCGGCCGACATCGCGCGTCCACACCGCCCCGGCCAACCCGTAGGGCGTGGCGTTGGCCAGCGCGATGGCCTCTTCCTCGTCGCGGAAGGACAGGGCCGTCACCACCGGGCCGAAGACCTCTTCCTGGGCGATCTCCGCCTCGGCGCCGACGCCGTCGACGATGGTGGGCGCGTAGAAAAAGCCGCCCGTGGCGCGCAGCGGCTCCGGGCAGGCGCCGCCGGCGGCCAGCACCGCGCCGCCCCGCACCGCCGCCTGCACCAGGCCGTCGATGCGCTCCCACTGGCGGCGGTTGTTGATGGGGCCGATCTGCGTCGCCGGGTCCTGCGGGGCGCCGACGGGGATGCGGCGCGCGGCCTCGGCCAGGCGCTCCAGCAGGCGGGGGCGCAGCGCCTCCTGCACCAGCAGGCGGGAGCCGGCCACGCAGCTTTGCCCGGCGCCGGAGAAGATGGCGGCCTGCGCGCCGAGAAGGGCGCGGTCCAGATCGGCATCGTCAAAGACGATATTCGCCGACTTGCCGCCGAGTTCGAGGATGCAGGGCACGATGTTGCGCGCTGCCTGGGCGGCGATGGCCGCGCCCGTGGCGGCGGAGCCGACGAAGACCACCAGCCGCGTCTCGGCATGGCCCACGGCGGCGGCCCCCGTGGTGGCGCCGGCGCCTGCCAGCACATTGACCAGCCCGCGCGGCAGCCCCGCCTTCTCCGCCAGCGCGCCCAGCGCCAGGGAGGTGAGGGGCGTCAGCTCGGAGGGCTTCAGCACCACCGCATTGCCGGCGCAGATGGCGGGCGCGATCTGCCAGCCGGCGGTGAAGATGGGCGCATTCCAGGGGGTGATCTGCACCACCGTGCCGTAGGGCTCGGGGCGGGTGTAGTTCAGGTGGCTGGTGGGGACGGGGATGACATCGCCATGCAGCTTGTCCGCCCAGCCGGCATAGTATTCGAACATCTCCGCCACCTTGGCGACCTCCACCCGCGTGTCACGGATGGGCTTGCCGGCGGAGAGGCTTTCGAGGGCGGCGAGGTCCTCGGCGGCGGCGCGCACCGCCTGCCCCACCGCCCACATGGCGCGGCCGCGGGCGGAGGCGCTCAGCCCCAGCCAGGCGCGTTGCCCGCTGCGGGCGGCCTGCATGGCGGCCCCGACCACCGGCGCGCCGGCATCGGCATAACTGAGAAAAACCTGCCCATTGGCGGGGTTCACGAGATCCAGCGCGGCGCCGGTGCCGGGCAGGATCTCGCCCCCCACCCAGCTCCCCACGGCACCGCCCGGCAGCAGGCGGGCGATCAGCTCTTCCAGCTTGGGCGTGCTCATGCGGCAGTCTCCGGGCGGCGGTAATCGGCCATGCGGGTGAAGTCGTCGGTGTCGGCGATGCGGGGGCGGGCTTCCTCCCAGAGGCGCGCGGCATGGGCGCAGAGGGGGAGGTCCAGCCCGCTCTCGGCGGCGAGGGCGATGGCAAGGTTCACATCCTTGCGCATCAGCCCGGCGGAGAAGCCGCTGTCGAAGCTGCCCGGCACGATCCAGCGCGGCATCATCACCTCGCTGATGGCGCTGCGGCCCGTGGCGGCGTTGACGACGCCGAGGGCGGCCTCGGCGGGCAGGCCGGCGGCCTCGGCCAGGCGCATGGCCTCGCCGGTGGTGACGAGGTGGGCGGCCACCAGCATGTTGTTCACCAGCTTGGCGATGTTGCCCGCGCCCGAGGGGCCGACATGCACCGCCCTGGCCGAAAGGGCATCCAGCACGGGCCGCACCGCCTCAAGGTCGGCCGCCTCACCGCCGATCATCATGGTGAGGCTGCCGGAGGCGGCGCCGGAAGGCCCGCCGCTCACCGGGGCGTCGAGCAGGGCGTGGCCGGCGGCGGCCAGGGTGGCGGCGAGGCGGCGGGTGGTGCCGGGGTCGGAGGTGGAGGTGTCGATCACCACCACCTTGCGGTCCTGGCGGGCGAGGAGGCCGCCGGGGGCGGTGGCCACGGCCTCGACATCGCGGGCGTAGGGCAGGGAGAAGACCAGCGCGTCCGCCTGATGCAGCAGGGTGGCGAGGTCGGGGGCGAAGGTGATGCCGGCGGCCTCGGCCGGGGCGCGGCGGCTCTCGCTGATATCGTGGCCGAGCACGGCGAAGCCGGCGCGGACCAGGCTGGCGGCCATGCCGAGGCCCATCTGCCCCAGCCCGACCACGCCGAGGGTGCGCAGTTCCATCGGGTGTTGTCTCCCTGTCTCGCGCGCAGGCTGGTGCGGACGGAGCGTTGCCACAAGCCGCGAAGCCAGGAACAGAGCGTTGCCCTGCCGGCAACGCCAACCGACAGAAAAAAGAAGGGGGCGCGGGGGAATTCCTTCCCCCGCGTCGTTTTGTCAGTTATTTTCTCTGCATGGATACGCTTGATTCCGCCATTCTGCGCCTCATTCAATCCGATAACCGCCAATCCGCCGCCGATCTCGGGCAGGCGGTGGGCCTGTCCGTTTCGGCGGCGGGGGAGCGTGTGCGGCGGCTGAATGCGGCGGGGGTGGTGCGGGCGAACCGTGCGGTGGTGGAGCCGCGCGCGGTGGGTCTGGGCCTTTGCGCCTTCCTGTTCATCGACCTGGAGCCGCGCTGCGACGAGGTGGCCTTCGCCGCGGCCGTGGCCGCGCTGCCGGAGGTGCAGGAGGCGCACCACATCACCGGCCCGCATTCCTGGCTGCTGAAGCTGCGGGTGGCGGATACGGCGGCGTTGCAGGCGCTGCTGGTCGGGCGGATCAAGGCGCTGCCCGGGGTGATGCGGAGCGAGACGCTGGTGGTGCTGGACACCGCCAAGGAGACGACGGAGCTGGCCCTGCCGCCCGCCCCGCAGGGAGACGCTGTGCGATGACTCTTCTTTTCGCTGATGACGCGGCGCTGGACGCGCTGGGCGAGCGCTTCCTGGCGCGCAGCCTGCCGAAGCCGGAGTGGACGCATGCGGCGCATCTGGCGGTGGCCGCGTGGCTGCTGCTGCGTCGGCCCGAGATCGACGCGGCGCGGGAGATGCCGGGGCTGATCCGCGCCTATAACGAGGCGACGGGCGTGCCCAATTCCGACACGCGCGGCTACCACGAGACGCTGACGCTGGCCTGGCTGCGCGGGGTGGGGGCTTTCCTGGAGGCCATGCCGCCGGGCCTTGCGGCGCATGCGGCGGTGAATGCGCTGCTGGCCTCGCCGCTGGCGGAGAAGCGGTCGCCGCTCGCCTACTGGTCGGAGGGGCTGTTGTTCTCGCCTGCCGCGCGGCGGGGCTGGGTGGTGCCGGACCTGGCGCCGCTGCCCTTCTGAGGGGACAGTTCTGACGTCAGAAGTCGGGGCGCCGGGGGGAGATGCGCCGGATGTTCTGACGTCAGAAGTTGGGGCCGTGGGAAAGCTGGCCGGAACGCGGGCGGGGCCGCCCGCCTCACATCCGGTGGGGCACCCGGTGAGGCGAGGCGGCGTGGGCGCCGGCACAGAACGGGTCGGGCCTGGGGACGCGGCAGGACCCGCCTGGAAGATGGCGGCGCCAGGAAGGTAGCAGTCCGATGTTCCTGGCGCCGCCCCCCTTTCCCCATCACGGTTGCCGCCAATGAGGGGAATTGCAGCTGGTGGCCGCCGCCGTGGGAGACGGGGCGGCCACCGGCTATTCGTGTGATCAGATGTAGCGATACAGGGTCTGGATCATGGTGGACTGGTTCTGCGCCGTGATCCCGAGCACCTGGGTCGCCAGCTGCTGCTGCGTCTGCAGCGCGGTGAGGCGGGCCGAGGCCTCGTCCATGTCGGTGTCGACGAGCGCCGAGAGCGCGTTGCTCAGGTTGTCGTTCACCGCCTCGCGGAAGTCGATCATGTTGTCGAGCTGCTTGGAGGTGTTGCCGTAGAAGCCGGCGGCACCCTTCAGCTCCGCGACGACATTGGTGAGGGCCGAGCTCAGCGAGGCATAGGTCGTGGTGGTGGCCAGCGCGCCCCAGGTGGTGGCCAGCGAGGCATAGGCGGTGGTGCCGCCCGTCACGTTGGTGGCTTCCAGGGTGAGCGTGACGGCGGTGCCCGAGGAGTCGGTGCCGACGGTGATCGTCTCGTCCGCGCCGCCCGTGCCGATCAGGTCAATGCCCTCGAAGGAGGCGTTGGTCAGCACGGTCGTGATCTGGGCCATGGCGTCTTCCAGGCCCGCGACCGAGGTGGCGGAGAGCGTCGTCGCGTTGCTGTCGAGGTCCTGGTAGGACAGGATGGACGACTTCAGGTCGTTGATCATGTCGACCGCGGTCTCGATGGCCGCGGAGACGGCGGAGACGGCGCCCACGGCCGTGCTCATGCCGGCGATGTAGTTCTTGTTGACTGCGATCGCCGCTTCCATCGACTTGGAGAGCGCCCACACACCACCATCATCCTTGGCCGTCGCGACGCGCTTGCCGGAGGAGATCTGCTTCTGGGTCGTGGTGATGTCGCTGTTCAGCGAGCGGATGCTCTGCAGGGTGGAGACGGTCGAGGTGGAGATACCGGAGACGGAGCTGAGCATGGGTGTGCTTCCTTTGGCGGCATATCAAGAAAGGGGTGTGGGTTCGCGGAGCAGAATCCCCCTCAATCTCAAAATTGAGATGGGTCTGCTATCAGCAAAGGCCAGAGGAAAGGGTTTTCCTGGCCAATACTGTCCGGTTTTTGCCGGGGCGATTTAAAGGAGAATGGTGAGGACTAGTGAGAAGGCCGGATGCTCATCGGGTGGCATCGCGTCTTCTGGGCTTTTTTGTCCTCGGGTCTTCCTGGGGTGATTTTTGCCGTCGATGGAGAATTTTTCCAAGCGGAAAGCGATTTTGCTGGCGCCTCATCTCAAAAAATGAGACAAGTTTGATGGGTATATTCCTGAGGAACCAAGAAAAGACTGATTTTCGACTTCGTTAACCATCACCAAAAAGAAAATGGCGGTTTTGCCCGCGCCTCTCCCTGGAGGCCCGCCCCCCGGCCCACCCCCCCCTGGCTGGCCCCGTTCCCCCTCCTCATCACCCGGCAACCCTTGGGCCTTTATCCTGAGGCGGGCCCGTGCCGCCGCGATGCGGCCGCCCTCCACGCGCCCCGGCCCCGCCGGCCGCGCCCAGCAGGAAAGATTCCGCGCCATGACGCATCAGGACGCCGCGCCTCTCATCCAGGGGATTTTGACCTCCGCCCTGCAGCACCATGAGGCCGGACGCCTGACCGAGGCGCGGCTGCTCTACCGCAACATCCTCTCCGTGGTGCCAGAGCATGGCGAGGCGCTGCACCTGCTCGGCCTCGTCCACAGCCAGCAGGGGCAGCTCACCGAGGCCGAGGCGCTGATCCGCCGCGCCATCACCGCCGAGCCGGCGGCCGCGCTCTACCACGCCAATCTCGGCCTTACCCTGCGCGCCCAGGGCCGCATGGCGGAGGCCGAGGCCAGCCTGCGCGCCGCCATCGCCGCCGATCCGGGCAGCATCGAGGGCATCACCAATCTCGGCATCGTCCTGCAGGAAACCGGCCGCCCGGCCGAGGCGGCGGAGTGCTACCGCCAGGCCCTCGCCATCCGCCCCGACCTCGCCGAGGCCCACAACAACCTCGGCATCGTGCTGAAGGAACAGGGGCAGGCCATGGCGGCGGCGGAGCATTACCGCCAGGCCCTCGCCATCCGCCCCGACCTCGCCGAGGCCCACAACAATCTCGGCGTGGTGCTGCGCGAGCAGGGCGACCTCGCGGCGGCGGCCGATTGCTACCGCCAGGCCGTCATGCTGCGCCCCGGCTATGCCGATGCCTACAGCAACATGGGCGACCTGCTGCGCGACGCGCTGGACCCGGTGCGCGCCGTCTCCTGCTATCAGGCGGCGCTCCAGCTGCGGCCCGACCATGCCGATACCTATAACCGCATCGGCCTCGCCCTGGCACAGCAGGGGCGCTGGGCGGAGGCGGTGGAGAATTACCAGCAGGCCCTCGCCCGGCAGGCGGACCATGCGGCGGCCTACAACAATCTCGGCATCGCCCTGCATGAGCAGGGCCTGATGGCCCAGGCCATCACCTGCTACGAACGCGCCCTGGCCCTGCGGCCAGACATGGTGGAGGCGGAGGAAAACCTCGCCATCGCCCGGATGGTCCCGCCGCAGCCGGAGGCGCCGCGCGCGCCGCTGCGCGAAGTCGTGTGAGAAAAACGGGAAAAAGTTCTTTTTGGGAAAAAGAACCAAAAACCTTTTTTCAGTTGGCTTTTGGCTCCGGGGGCACCACGGCACCCGGAGCCAGCGGGGCTTAACGCCTCCACCATAGTCTCGGGCGGCCGTTGAGGAGCGACGCCGCCCGATGTCCAGCCATCTTCACCCGCCCCCAGGAGCGCGGCGCGGCCCGCCCGCCACGGCCCGGCCGATGCTGGAGCAGCTTGCCCGGCAAACCGCCGCGGCCATGCAGGCGGGGCGGCTGGAAGAGGCCGCCCGCCTCCTCCGCGCCTCCCTCGACATCGCGCCGGATCAGCCGGAAGGCTGCTACAATCTCGGCCTCGTCCTCAGCCTGTCGCAGCGCCCGGCCGAAGCCCTGCCCTGGATGCGCAAGGCCGCCGCCAAGTTGCCGCGCGATCCGGAGGTGCAGTCCAACCTGGGTGAGATCCTTCGCCAGCTCGGGCAGCTGGAGGAGGCGGTGAAGTGCCACCGCCGCGCCCTCACCCTCTCGCCGCAGAACCCCCGGCTGCTGTGCAATCTCGGCGGCACGCTGCGCGAGGCGGGGGAGCTGGAAAAAGCCCTGGCCAGCTTCAGCACCGCCCTGGCGCGCGAGCCGGGGCTGGTGGGCGCGATGACCGGCCTCGCCTTCACCCTGATCGCCGCGCAGCAGCCCGCCGCCGCCGCCGAGGCCGCCCGCCGCGCCCTGGCCCTGCAACCCGACCAGCCGGATGCCTGGAACAACCTCGCCCTCGCCCTGCTCTCGGAAGGCCGCTGGGGGGAGGGCTGGGATGCCTATGAACGCCGCTGGAGCGGCCATATGGCCAACCGCCCCCGGCATGATCACGGCCTGCCGCCCTGGCAGGGCGGGAAGCTGGCGCCGGGCACCGGGCTGCTCGTCTGGCGCGAACAGGGCCTCGGCGATGAGATCATGTATGCCAGCCTGCTGCCGGACCTCCTCGCCGCCGGGCTGCCGGTGACGATGATCGCCGATCCCCGCCTCGCGCCGCTGCTGGCGCGCTCCTTCCCGGCGCTGCACCTGCCGGCGGAGGGTGAGGCGCGGCCGCTCTCGGCGCAGATCCCCTGCGCCAGCCTGCCCCGGCTGTTCCGGCGCCAGGCGGCGGATTTCCCCGGCACCCCCTATCTGCGCGCCGATCCGGCGCGGGTGGCGGCGCTGCGCGCGGCGCTTCCAACTGGGGGGCAGCGCATCGGCATCGCCTGGCGCAGCGCCAGCCCGAACATCAACGAGGCCAACCGGCGCAGCCTCCCCCTGCCGCGCTGGGCGCCGCTGCTGCGGCAGGAGGGGCTGCACTGGATCAGCCTGCAATATGGCGGGGCGGAGGAGGTGAAGGCCGAGATCGGCCCCTGGCCCCTCCACCGCCCGGAAGGGCTGGACACGCTGAACGATATCGACGGGCTGGCGGCGCAGATCGCGGCGCTGGATCTCGTCATCAGCATCGACAATTCCACGGTGCATCTGGCCGGGGCGCTGGGCGTGCCCTGCTGGGTGCTGCTGCCCTACAGCGCGGACTGGCGCTGGGGCACCGGCAGCGCCACGGCGCCGTGGTATCGCAGCCTTCGCCTCTATCGCCAGCCCGCCCCTGGGGATTGGGAGAGCGTGCTGGCCGCCGTGGCGCGTGACCTCCTGGCGTGGTCTTGCAGCCACCAAAGGCCCGGGGCCTTTGGAAACCCTTTCTGATGGCGGGTGCAGGGGACCCCGTCCCCTGCTGGGGGAGTTTGAGGGGGCAAAGCCCCCTCAAGGCGACCCCTCAGGGCGACACAGGACGGAAGGCATCGAGCCGCGCCGCCAGCCATTCGGCCAGCAGGGCCGCCGGGCGTGGCAGGCGGCGGCCGGCGCGGTGCAGCAGATGCGCGCTGGCCTCGGCCAGCAGCGGATCGGCCAGCGGTAAGGCGCGCAGCCGCCCCGCCGCCAGATCCCCCGCCGCGGCGAATTCCGGCAGGAAGGTGAGGCCCATCCCCGCCAGGGCGAAGCGCCGCAGCGTCTCCACCGAGCCGGTTTCCAGCCGCACATCGAGGCGGAAGCCGCCATCCGCCTCGGCCCGCGCCAGCAGGTGGCGAATGCCATGACCGGGCGAGAGCAGCGCCACCTTCTCCCGCGCCAGCGCCGCCAGGGGGAGGGGATCGGGGAGGGGATCGGGGAGGGGGCGATCCTGTCCGGCCAAAGGAGGGGCCAGGGGATGCCGCGGGGGCAGCAGCGCCACCAGCGGCTGCCGCGCCCGCGCCGCGCTGGCCAGGGCCGGATGCGCCGGCGGATTATAGGCCAGGCCGAGATCGGCCTCCCCCTCCGCCACGGCGGCCAGGATGCGGTCCGTCCCCCCCGCCTGCACGGCGTAGCGCAGGCCGGGATGGGCCTCGGCGAAGCCCGGCAGGCCCTGTTCCATCAGCCCTGGAAGAAAACCCTCGCCGCAGCAGAGGCGGACCACCCCTTCCTCCCCGCCGCGCAGGCGGCGCAGATGGTCGCGCAGGGCGGTGGCTTCTTCCTCCTGGCGCTGGGCGTGCTCGGCCACGGCGCGTCCGGCCTCGGTGAGCTGCACGCCGCGCGGCAGGCGCTCCAGCAGGGGTTGCCCGGCCTCGGCCTCCAGTTCCGCCACCTGCCGGCTGACGGCGGAGGGCGCGAGGCGCAGCGCCGCCGCCGCGCCCCGGATGGAGCCGCAGCGCGTCACCGCCAGGAAGGAGCGCAGCGCATGGCCTTTCATGGGCGGGGGGAGGGGGCGGCGGGGGGCATGCGGGCTGTGTCCCTGGGTGGCGTGGCGCTGAGGTATCCGCTGGCGCGGGCGGCGCGGCAACCGGGGGCACCGCCCGGGCGTTGGCGGCGGCATGGAGCAACAGATCACCATCGCCCGGCCCGCCGCCCTGGTCCTGGCCTATCTGGCCGACCCGGCGAACCTGCCCTCCTGGCTGCCCCTGCTGCGCCGGATGGAGGGGCCCCTGCCGGAAGGCGGCCTGGTGGTGGAGCAGGCTGTGGGGCGGATCGCCTGGGCCTTTCCGCCGGCGGGGGAATGGCGGGTACGGGGGGAGGGGCCGCTCAGCGTGGTGACGCTGGCGCTACGCCAGGAACACGCCCCGCCCAGCGACCCGACCGAGGCGGAAACCCCGCGCGAGGCCGCCTGGCACGGCCTTGAGGCCGCGCTGCACAGCCTGAAATCCCATCTGGAGCGGGCGAGGGGTGGCGACCCGGATCTTCCCATGCCCGCCGCCCCGGCGCGGGCCTATGGCCATGCCCTGGGCCGGGATGAGGGCCTCTGACGCCAGGGTTTCAGTCCCCCGGACGCGGAAAGGGCGCGGACCGAAGTCCGCGCCCTCTTTTTTCGGTCGGGAGCCGGAACCCTGATCAGGCGCCAACC
>NZ_JANFNY010000210.1 GCF_024437745.1 Roseomonas sp. GC11
GCCTGCCGCTGCCGGAGGTCGCCGCCGCCGCCCGTGCCGCCGCCGCCGCGCTGGGCTCGATGGGGGTGGCCCTCGGCGCCTGCACCGTGCCCGCCGCCGGCCGGCCCGGCTTCACGCTGGAGGCGGATGCGGTGGAACTCGGCCTTGGCATCCATGGCGAACAGGGGGTGCGCCGCGTGCCGCTGCAGCCGGCCGATGCGCTGGTGGCCACGCTGCTGGACGCCATCCAGGCCGATCTCGGCCTCGCCGCCGGGGATCGCGTGGCGCTGCTGGTGAACGGGCTGGGCGGCACGCCGCCGATGGAGCTGGCCATCGTGGCCCGCGCCGCCCTGGCCCGGCTGCGCGGCGCCGGGCTGGAGGTGGCGCGCGCCTGGTGTGGCAATTTCCTCACCGCCATCGAGATGCCGGGCTTTTCCCTCTCTCTGATGCGGCTGGATGCGGCGCGCCTCGCTTTGCTCGATGCCCCGGCCAGCGCGCCGGCCTGGACGGGCAATGGCCGCATCCCCGAGGCGCCGCGCCACGTGCCGGCGCCCGCCCCGCAGCCCGCTGAGCACGAGGCCGATGCAGCG
>NZ_JANFNY010000211.1 GCF_024437745.1 Roseomonas sp. GC11
TGCCGGATCACCTGGAGGCCCTGGTAGAGCTTCTCATTGTTCCGCACCGTGCCGCCGCTGCCCAGCGTCAGCACGGCAATGGCGGCACTGCCGGTGTAGCGGATCACCCCGCGCATCTTGAGGCCACGCGCGCCGCCGGCGAGGCTGACCCCGGCCGAGACATTCCAGGTGCCGGGCGGGATGACGGCAAATTTCCCATCCGCCGCGGCACGATCGAAGGCCGCCTGGATGGCCGCGGTGTTGTCCGTCACGCCATCGCCGATCCCGCCGAAATCGGTGGGCAGAACCTCCTCCCGGTCGCGGAGGTATTTGGCCAGATCTGTCTTGCTGACGGCGGTGTTCAGGACCATCAGATCGTCGATGCGCGCGGGCATGGGTGCCTCCGGATCAGAGGGCGGTGGCCGAGACGGGGCCGACGAGCGCCGACACATTCCCATCGGCCGAAACGGCGCGCAGCCAGTACCAGCGGGTCTGGCCGGCGGTGAGGCCGGTGCGGTCGAAGGACAGGCTGGTCGGCTCGTC
>NZ_JANFNY010000212.1 GCF_024437745.1 Roseomonas sp. GC11
GGGGCGAATTACGAGGTGCAGGCGGCCGGCGCGCCGCGGCTGAGCACCGGGGCGGCCGTGGCGATCCCGAGCACGGCAAGCACGGGCTGGTCGGTGCTGGAGATCGAGGCGGGCCAGGAAGCCTGCTGGTTCCATGGCCGCGCGATCGACAGCACGGCGGCGCGCACGCACTCCTATGTGCGCCACCAGCAGATCTCGGATCCCGACGCGCTCTATCGCTGGCGCCTGCGGGTGCGCAACCGCCAGATCATGGCCGGCATCAGCGCCGTGGCCGATAATGGCGCGGGCGCAATCCGCCTCACGCGGTCCTCCCATGGCCTCACGACAGGGGAGGTGGTCACGGTCGAGAATGTGGCCGGGGTGCCGGGGGCGAATGGCGTCTTTGCGGTGACGGTGATCGACACGGCGAATATCGATTTGATCGGCACGAGTTTCGCCGGGGCCTATGTCAACACGGGCTGGGCGACGCTGAGCCGCAATGCGGGGCCGGCGACGAGCACGGTGGTGAAGCTGCA
>NZ_JANFNY010000021.1 GCF_024437745.1 Roseomonas sp. GC11
GCGCCGTGCCCCGCGGCCCGGCGGCGGCCAGGGCATGCGCCAGCCCGCCCGCGCCCACCCAGAGCAGTTGCGCCGAAAGCGGCAGCCCGGCGCGGGCCAGGGCTTCCAGGTCTTCCGTCACCTCGGCATCGCAGACCACGGCCTCCAGGCCCTGCGCCAGGGCGTGGCGCAGCGCGGCGCGCAGCGCCTCCTCCCCCGCGCGCAGCGCCGGCAGCGGGAGATGCGCCGCCTTCAGCCCCGCCGCCGCCAGCAACTCCGGCAGGCAGGCGCTGGGATAGCTGTGCTCGCGCGCCCAGAGCGCGCTCTGCTCCAGCGGCGCGCCCTGGAGGTGGACGCGCCCGGCGCGCAGGGTGCGGCCATTGGCCGGAAAGGCCGGGGCCAGCACCGCCAGCCGGGGCATCCCCCGCCCCCGCAGCAGCGCCAGCGTGCCGGCCAGTTCGGCGAGCGGCTGGCCGCGCAGGGTGGAATCGATCTTCTTCAGCAGCCCCAGCCCGGGGCGGGCATGCCGCGCGAAAATCTGCTCATGTCGCGCAGAAGCCTGCGCGGCTGGCAGGCGGCGGCTATCGGCGTCGAGGGCCAGGACAGGGCTGGATGGGCCAGGGCTGTCGGGCAGGGGGCTGTCGGGCAGGGGGCTGTCGGGCAGGGGGGTGGCGGCGCTGCCACCGGGCGTGCCTTCCGGGGCATCCTCCCAGGCCACCAGCGCGCCATGCCCGCGCCGCGCGAAGGCCACCGCGCATTCGGCCGCGCCCGTCAGGTCATCGGCCACCACAAGCCAGGCATCCGGGGAATCGCCGTGGGACTGGGCTTGCGGGGAGGGGTCCGGCAGGCGGCCCGCCTGGTGCGGCATGCAGCGGTGAACCTTGGATGGGCGTGAGGCGCGAGAGGGCGGGGCGCGCGGGGCGGCGCGGCTGGCGGGCATCTTAGCGGGTTTCATCGGCGCTTCAAGATTTTTGCGCGAAAAGAGCAAGCCGATTGCGCGTTTCGCGCATCTGCCGTAGAAACGGCCCACTGCCTGGTGGGCCAGGGAAGGGACAACATGGTCGCCCCGCATCCGGGGCGGTGGGCGCCGGCATCGCTCCGCCAGCGCGCCCATCCGGAACGAAGCCATGGACCCCTCCTGAACGGCTCCCCGCACACCGTCCAAGGAACCCTCCCGCCATGCTCGACCGCCGCCGCCTGATCCTCTCCCTCGGCCTCGCCGCGCCCGCCCTCGCGCTCGGGCGCGGGGTGGCGGCGCAAGGGGCGGCGGCCACCAGCTGGCCGCAGCGCCCCGTGCGCCTCGTCGTCCCCTATCCGCCGGGCGGTGCCACCGATGTGCTCGGCCGCCTCTATGCCGAGCATCTCGGCGCCATCCTCGGCCAGACCGTCGTGGTGGAGAACCGCCCGGGCGCCAGCGGCAATATCGGCATCGACGCCGTCGCCAAGTCGCCGGCCGACGGCTACACGATCGGCGCCGCCACGGTCAGCAACTTCTCGATCAACCAGTTCCTCTACGCCAGCGTCGCCTACAACGTGGAGAAGGACCTGACGCCCGTCGCGCTGGGCTGGGAATTCCCCAATGTCGCCGTCGTCGCGCCGCGCAAGGTGCAGGCGCGGACGCTGGCCGAGTTCGTCGCCTGGGCGCGCGGCAGGAGCGGCGGCATCACCTACGGCTCGACCGGCATCGGCACGACGACGCATCTCTCCTCCGCCATGCTGTTCTCCCGCCTCGGCATCGAGGCGGTGCACGTCCCCTATCGCGGCGCCGCGCAGATCATCCCCGCTCTGCTGAATGGCGAGGTCGATTTCGCCATCGACGGCGTCGCCTCCTATCAGGGGCTGATCGGCAATGGCGATATCCGCGCCCTCGCCGTCACCACCGCCGAGCGCTGGCCCTCGGTGCCCGAGGTGCCGACCATGGCGGAAGCCGGGATGGCGGATTTCGTCGTCACCGTCTGGGGCGGCTTCGTGGTGCCCGCCGGCACGCCCGCCGCGGTGGTGCAGAAGATCAATGCCGGCCTGAAGCAGGTCGTCGACGACCCGGCCCTGCGCGAGCGCTTCGCCAAGGTCGGCGCCCGGCCGATCTGGACCACGCCGGAAGACGCCGCCGCCCGCGCCGCGCGTGAGCGCCCGATGTGGCGTAAGGTCATCCAGGATTCCGGCGCCCGCGCCGACTGAGGCCCCGCCGCCCCTCCCGCCCTTTCCGACCACCGGAACCCCGCGCATGAACACCTACGCCTCCCCCATCGAAATCCCGCGCCCGCCCATGCTGATGGTGGGCAGCGGCCTGGCGCCGCGCCTCGGCCGCTGGGCGCGCGAGCAGGGCATCACCCGCACCCTCGTCGTGGCGGACGCCTTCAACGCCGGCCGCGTCGGCCTGCTCGACCTGCCGGGCGAGGTGGTGGTGTTCGGCGAGGTCAAGCCGGAGCCGGACCTGCCCAACCTGGAGAAGGCCCTGGCCCTCGCCGCGCAGGCCGGGGCGGAGCTGGTGGTGGGCTTCGGCGGCGGCAGCGCCATGGACCTCGCCAAGCTCGTCGCCGTCCTGCCCGGCAGCGGGCAGACGCTGCACGAGGTGGTGGGGCCGGAGAAGGTGGCCGGCCGCCGCGTGAAGCTGGCGCAGATCCCGACCACCGCCGGCACCGGCAGCGAGGGCGGCACCCGCGCCCTCGTCACCGACCCGGCGACGCAGAACAAGCTGGCGGTGCAGAGCCTGCACATGCTGGCCGATATCGCCATCATCGACCCGGACCTGACCATGACGGTGCCGCGCGCCGTCACCGCGGCCACCGGCGTCGATGCCATGGCCCATTGCGTGGAGGCCTTCACCAGCAGGAAGGCGCACCCGCTGATCGACCTCTACGCGCTGGAGGGCATCCGCCTCGTCGGCCGCTTCCTGCGCCGCGCGGTGGAGGATGGCAGCGACAAGGAGGCCCGCGCCGGCCTCGCCATCGCCTCGCTCTATGGCGGCTTCTGCCTCGGGCCGGTGAACACCACGGCGGGCCATGCGGTGGCCTATCCGCTGGGCACGCGCCACCACATCCCGCACGGCCTCGCCTGCGCCCTGATCTTCCCGCACACCCTGGCCTTCAACGCCCCCGTGGTGCCGGAGAAGACGGCGCTGGTGCTCGGCGCCCTCGGCCTGCCCGCCTCCTCCGACGTTGCCACGGTGCGGGATGCGACCTATCGCTTCTGCGCCGATCTGGGCGTTGAGATGAAGCTCTCCGCGCTCGGCGTGCCGCAGGACGACCTGGAGACCATGGCGACGGAGGCGCACGCCATCCGCCGCCTGCTGGACAACAATCCGCGCGATCTGAGCCGGGAGGAAATCCTGGCCATGTACCGCGCCGCCTTCTGATCGCTGGAAAGAACCAGAGCATGCCGAAGATCACCGGCCCCTTCGTCGCCATCGTCACCCCCTTCGATGCGCAGGAGGATGTCGACTACGCCGAGCTCGCCCGCCAGGTGGACCGCCAGGCCAGGGCCGGCAACGGCGTCTTCTGCGCCGGCACCAATGGCGAGTTCTTCGCCCTCTCCTTCGAGGAGAAGGTGGAAGCCGCCCGCGTCTGCGTCGAGGCCGCGGCCGGCCGCGTGCCGGTGCTCGCCCATATCGGCGAGGTGTCGACCAAGCAGACCATCCGCCTCGGCCAGGCGGTGCAGGCCCTCGGCGTGAAGGCGGTCTCCGTCGTCACCCCCTCCTTCATCGCCTGCTCGCAGGACGAGCTGGTCGCCTACTACACGGCGGTGGCCGATGCGCTGACGGTGCCCGTCTATCTCTACAACATCCCCGCCCGCACCGGGAACACCATCACCCCGGAGACGGCGGCCCGGCTCGCCAGCCACCCCAACATCATCGGCATCAAGGACAGCGCCGGCTCGCAGGAGAGCCTCGACGGCTACCTCGCCATCGCCCGCGCGCGCGATGACTTCGACGTGCTGGTCGGGCCGGACCACCTGATCCTCTACGGGCTGAAGAACGGCGCGGCCGGCTGCATCTCCGGCCTCGGCAACATCGCGCCGCTGACGCTGAACGCCATCTGGCGCGCCTTCTCCGCCGGCGACGCGGCCGAGGCGGAGAAGCAGCAGGCCCATTACGGCGAGCTGCGCAAGGAGCTCTACGCCCACGGCTTCCCGCCCACCATGGTCAAGCGCGCCCTCAGCATCGCCATGCCGGCGGTGGGCAGGAGCCGTGGCCCGGCCATCGTCTCCGACGAGACGCATGCCAAGGTCGCCATCGTGTCGAAGAAGTTCGTCGAGGCGGTCGGCTGATGCCGGGCCGGGCCCGGGGCGTCCGCCACGGGCCCGGCAGCCCATGCCTGGGGTGTGGGAGAGGGTTCTTTTTTGGAAAAAAGAACCAAAAAACTTTTTTCAGCGGGCTGCGCGGGCAAGGCAGGCGCTGGGAAAAGTCCTGATGCGCGACGGAGTGCGAGACATGGCCTTCACCGTTGTCAGCCTGGGCGGCCCCGTCGCCGCCGAGGGCGAGGACATCTTCCGCGCCGCCGGTGTGCGGTCCCTCTCCACCGGGCCCTATCCGAAGAAGGAAGAGGTTATCGCCCTGCTGCGCGATAGCGCGGCGGAGGCCATCATCGTGCGCCTTGTCGAGCGCGTCGATGCGGAGATCCTGCGCGCCTCGCCACGGCTGAAGGTCATCGCCAAGCACGGGGCGGGGACCAATGATATCGACGTCGCGGCGGCGGCGGAACTCGGGGTGCCGGTGCTGGCGGCGGTGGGCGCCAATGCCCATTCCGTGGCCGAGCACGCCCTGGCGCTGATGCTTGGCCTCGCCAAGGAACTGCGCAGCCAGGACGCCTTCGTGCGCGGCGGCGGGTGGGAGAAGAAGGCCTATGGCGGGCGGGAGCTGCGCGGCAGCGTGCTCGGCCTCGTCGGCATCGGGCAGATCGGCCGCGCCTTCGCCGCCATGGCCGAGCCGCTGGGCATGAGCACCATCGCCTTCGATCCCTTCGCGCCGGAGGAAGCCTTCGGCCCGCATGCCCGCCGCGTCGCCACGCTGGAGGCGCTGCTGGAGGCGAGCGACGTGGTCAGCCTGCACTGCCCGCTGACGCCCGCCACGGAGAACCTGATCGGCGCGCGCGAAATCGGGCTGATGAAGAAGAGCGCCTTCCTCATCAACACCGCGCGCGGCGAGGTGGTGGATGAGGCCGCGCTGGTGGCGGCGCTGCGGGCGGGCCGCATCGCCGGCGCCGGCCTCGACAGCTTCGCGCCCGAGCCGCCGGCGGCGGAGAACCCGCTCTGGTCGCTGCCCAATGTCCTCGTCAGCCCGCATATCGGCGGCGTGACGCCCGAGGCGCGGCGCGAGGTCTCGCTGATGACCTGCCGCAACGTGCTCTCCCTGCTGCGGGGCGAGGCGCTGGCGCCGCGCTTCTTCGTCCGCCCGCGCTGAGGGGGCGCGCCCTGCCAGGGTCTGGCATGACCATCATTGGCGCGGGTGATGAGGCGTTGCGGGCCTGGGGCCTTATATCCGCCCCACGGTTCCCTCCCGCCTTTCCGGACCCTGTCAGACCATGAAGAAGATCGGTTTCCTGTCCTTCGGCCATTGGGCCCCCTCGCGCCAATCCGGCACGCGTTCCGCCGCCGATGCCCTCCTCCAGTCGATCGAACTGGCCGAGGCGGCGGAGGCACTCGGCGCCGATGGCGCCTATATCCGCGTCCACCACTTCGCGCGCCAGCTCGCCTCCCCCTTTCCGCTGCTGGCCGCGATGGCGGCGCGGACGAAGCGCATCGAGCTTGGCACCGCCGTCATCGACATGCGCTATGAGAACCCGCTCTACATGGCCGAGGATGCCGGGGCGGCGGATCTCATCAGCGGCGGCCGCCTGCAGCTCGGCCTCAGCCGCGGCTCGCCGGAGCAGGTGGTCGATGGCTGGCGCCATTTCGGTTATGCCCCGGCCGAGGGCGAGAGCGATGCCGATATGGGCCGCCGCCACGCGCAGCTCTTCCTGGAGGTGCTGCGGGGCGAGGGCTTCGCCCGGCCGAACCCGCGCCCGATGTTTCCCAACCCGCCCGGCCTGCTGCGGCTGGAGCCGCATTCGGAAGGGCTGCGCGAGCGCATCTGGTGGGGCTCCGGCTCCAACGCCACGGCGGTCTGGGCGGCGCAGCAGGGGATGAACCTGCAAAGCTCCACCCTGAAGGATGACGAGAGCGGCGAGCCCTTCCACATCCAGCAGGCCGCGCAGATCCGCGCCTATCACGAGGCCTGGAAGGCGGCGGGCCATGCGCGTGCGCCGCGCGTTTCCGTCAGCCGCAGCATCTTTCCGCTGCTCGACGAGCGGGACCGCGCCTATTTCGGCCGCTCCGCCCAGGAGGAGGACCAGGTGGGCTTCCTCGGCGAGAAGACGCGCGCCATTTTCGGCCGTGGCTATGCCGCCGAACCGGAGCGCCTGATCGAGCAGCTTCGCGCCGACGAGGCCGTGGCCGCCGCCGATACCCTGCTGCTGACCATCCCGAACCAGCTGGGGGTGGAATACTGCGCCCATGTCATCGAGGGCATCCTGAAGCATATCGCCCCGGCGCTGGGCTGGCGCTGACGGAAGGCGGGGTCTGGGGAGGCCCTGCCTCCCCAGCGGGGTCCGGGGCAGCGCCCCGGACTCTTTTTTCAGTTTTTCAGATCTCTTCCGCGCTGTCCTCGCCCGCGACCTCGATCCCCTCATAGAGTTCGCGCAGCGGCAGGCTGATGCCGATTTCCGGCAGATCCAGCACGGCGTCATCCAGCAGGATATGCCCCACCCAATCCGCCCCCTCGCCAGTGCCCTCGCCAGTCCCTTGGCCAGTCCCTTGGCGGCTGAAGACGGTGGCGCCCACCCGGTCCTGCTCCAGCATGACATAGCGCCGGATGGAGGGGGTGGAGGCGTATTCGTGGTTCTTGGTGATGCGGTCGGTGCTGGCGGTGCGGGGGCTGAGCACCTCGAAGACCACCACCGGCTCCCGCACCACGGTGCTGCGCGGCGGCAGGGGCGCGCAGGTGACCAGCCCGTCCGGGTAGCGGATGCTGCCCGCCACCTGCACCTTGATATCGCTGCCGAGGAAGCGGCAGGGCTGGCCGCGCAGGCGGGGGATGAGGGCGGCGGCCAGGTTGCCCTGCAACAGCGCATGGGCCGCCGTGCCGCCCGTCATGGCCACGGGCCGCTGGCCGTCGAATTCGAAGCGCAGCTCCTGCTCCCTCTCCCAGGAGAGGAAATCCTGCAGGCTCATCGGCTTGCGGAGGGCGATCGTCATGGGGCGCAGCATAGCACGGGCGGGCATGGCGGATTCCAGTCTTGTGACGCCGCGCGTGGCATGGCGCCGCCGCCGCGTCCAGCCCCCCTGATCCGGCCTATTTCGCCGCCTCCCGCGCCGCCGCCAGCCCGGCCAGGATGGCGGGCAGCCGCGCCCGCGCCGCCCCGGCGAGGTCGGCATAGAGGCTGTTGCCCCGGGCATCGATGCCGACGGTGACCGGCCCCAGCCCCTCGACCTTCAGCTTCACCAGCCGGTAATGCGAGACGAGGTCATTCCAGTGTACCGAGACGAGTTCGCGGATGGCGTCCGACAGCAGCGGCGCGCCGCCGCCGACGAAGGCGAAGTAGACGCAGCCCGCCTCCCGCATCGCCTCGGCGCAGGCGGCGTCCAGCCCGCCCTTGCCGCCCACGGCGCGCAGGCCGAAATGGCGGATCAGCGGCGGCATCAGCGCGTTGAAGCGCGTGCTGGTGGTGGGGTTCATGTAGAGCAGCTCGAAGCCGCCCTCCGCCGTCTCCCGCGAATAGCTGCCGAGGTGGAACAGCGCCGCGCCCTCCAGGTCGAGCGGCAAAGGGCGCTCCCCCCGGCTGGCCTCCAGCAGGCGCTGATGGGTGGGCAGGCCGGCGGTGATGACGATCTCGCCATCCAGCACCACCATATCCCCGGCGCGCAGCGAGAGGGCATCCTCCCGCGACAGCGGCAGGCGCAGGCGGCGCAGCCCGTCCAGGCTGGCTTCGGGGGGCGGTGCGGTCATTCGATGCGCTCCAGCGTGCCGTCCTCGTGCAGGCGGGCGCGGGTGCGGCGGTTGATCCAGCAGTTGAAGGCGACGGCGACGGGGGTGAAGCCATGCCCCGCCGCGTATTCGATATGCACGCCGAGCGCCGTGGTATCGCCCCCCGTGCCCATCGGGCCGAAGCCGGTGGCGTTGACGGCCTTCAGCAGGCGCTCTTCCATCGCGGCCAGCACCGGCTCCGGGTTGCGGGTGCCGTAGGGGCGCAGCGTGGCCTTGGCGGCGAGGCGGGCGCAATGCTCGAAGGTGCCGCCAATGCCCACGCCGATATGCACCGGCGGGCAATGCTGCGAGCCGGCCTTCAGCACGCAGTCCATCACATAGGCCTCGATCTGCTCCAGCGTCGGGAAGGTGAAGATCTCCAGCGCCGCCCAGCGGCCCGAGCCGAGCGCCTTGGGCTGGCAGGTGATGTCCAGATAGGCCGCGCCGTCGATCACGTCCCAGGTGACCAGCGGCATGTCCTTGCCGCTGTGGCTGCGCTCATTGGTCAGCGGGTTGGTGACGTGCTTGAGCAGCGGCGGCGTGGTGGTGGCGACGAGTTCCTGGAAGCCGTCGGTGATGGCGCGGCGGATATCCCCCTCCAGCCGCGCCGCGGTGCCGATGCCGATGCTGTAGGTCGGCACGCCGGAATCGGAGCAGACCAGCCGGTCCTGCGTCTCCGCCATCTCGGCGCTGCGCAGCAGGATGCCGAGGGTGCGCTGCGCCACCGGGTTGCTCTCCGCCGCCCGGGCACGGCGCAGGGCCTCCAGCGTGTCATCCGGCACCTTGCGCAGCGACCACTCGTAGAGCCGCGCGGTCGCCTCTTTCATCCGCTCATAGGTGATGGGCATGGGCCTCGCCTTTCCCCGTTCAGTCGAGGCGGATGCCGGCGGTGCGGATCACCTCGCCCCATTTGGCGCGCTCCGACACCAGCAGGGCGGCGAGCTGCTGCGGCGTGCCGCCGGCCACCATGCCACCCTGCTCGGCCAGGGCGCGGCGCAGTTCCGGGTCCTCCAGGCTGGCGGCGGCGGCGCGGTGCAGGATGGCCAGCCGCTCCGGCGGCGTGCCGGCCGGGGCGAAGAGGGCATACCAGGTGTCCGACAGCACGCCGGGCAGGCCCACCTCGGCCATGGTCGGCACCTCCGGCAGCACGGCGGCGCGCTCCGGCGCGGTGAGGGCCAGCGGCACCAGCTCCCCGCCGCGCAGATGCGGCAGCACCACGGGGATATCGGCCAGCAGCATGTCGATGGTGCCGCCCAGCAGGTCCGTCACCGCCGGGGCGGCGCCGCGATAGGGCACATGGGTGATGTCGAGCCCCGCGCGCAGGCGGAACAATTCCCCGGCCATGTGCAGCGAGCTGCCATTGCCGGCGGAGCCATAGGTCAGCCGCCCCGGCTGTTTGCGCGCCTCGGCCACCAGGGCCTGCGCCGTCGTGATGCCGCGGGCGCGGCGCACCACCAGCACCTGCGGCACGGAGATGACATGCAGCAGCGGCGCCAGATCCTTCTGCGCGTCATAGGCCATGCGCGGCATGAGCTGCGGCAGGATGACCAGCGCGCCGGTGGAGGCCAGCACCAGGGTCAGCCCGTCCGGCCTGCTGCGCGCCGCCGCCTCCACCCCCAGCATGCCGCCGGCGCCGGAGCGGCTGTCCACCACCACCGGCTGTTGCAGGCGCGGGCCCATCGCCTGCCCGAGCAGCCGGGCCACGAGATCGGCCGGACCTCCGGCGGCGAAGGGGACAATCAGCTTCACCGGCTGGTCCGGGAAGCCGGGCTGGGCCAGCGCAGGGCACGCCAGCCCCGCGCCCAGCAGGGCAAGGCCCTGGCGGCGGGTGATCATTCCTGGATCCTCCTTGGGGCCTCGCGGCCTTGTTTTTAAAAAGATATTCGTTCTTTTTTGAAAAAAAAGAACCAAAAAACTTTTATCAGTTGAGCGTCCCACCTGGACGGGAGACGGCGGCAGCCTGGAAAAATCTTTTTGCTTCTTTTTCTTTAGAAAAAGAAGATTTTACTTACCTTGAAAAATAGGCTTCCGCTTCTCCGCGAAGGCGCGCTGCGCTTCCTTTGTATCCTCGGTGGTGGCCAGCGCCACGGTCTGGGTCTGCTCGTAGCGGTAGCCATCGCGCAGCGGCATTTCCTCCGTCAGCTGGAAGGAGCGCTTGGCGGCCTGCACGGCGAGCGGGCTCTTGGCGGCGATCTGCCGGGCGATCGCCTGCGCCTCCTCCAGCAGCCTGTCGCGTGGCAGGCAGGCGGAGGCGGCGTTCATGCGCAGCAGTTCCGGGCCATGGACGCGGCGCGCGGTGTAGATCAGCAGCCGCGCATCGGACTGGCCGAAGAAGCGCATCACATGCCGCACGCCGCCGGCGAGGCCGACATCCACCTCCGTCATGGCCAGGAAGGCGTCCTCGGCCACCAGCAGGATATCGCAGCAGAGGGCGAGCACGCAGCCCGCGCCGATGGCGGCGCCGTTGACGGCGGCGATGACCGGCTTGCCGCAGTCCATCACCGCGTCGAAGCCGGCGCGGACGAGGCGGTTATGCCCCGGATAGGCGCCGGCCTCGCCGGCCAGGTTGGGCCGCTCGCGCAGATCCGCGCCGGCGGAGAAGGCGCGGCCCGCGCCGGTCAGCACGATGGCGCGCACGGCGGGGCTGTCGTGCAGAACGTCGAAAACACGCAGCAGCTCCTGGCGGAACAGCCGGTCCTGCGCATTCACCGGCGGCGCGTTCATGGTGACGGTGGCGACATGCTCCTCCACCGTGACGAGGAAGCGCTGGAGATCGGCCAGTCCGGGCAGCATGCAAGGCTCCGTGGGGGAGAGGGGGGAGGCGCTCATCCGCCGGTCGCCTCGGCGAGGCGCTGCGCGGGGGGGAGGGGGGTCAGCCCCTCGGCCAGCGGCCGCAGCGGCGCGGCGATGCCGTCGGGCAGCGGGATGTCGTGCACGTTCAGCGTCATCGAGACCATGGTGTAGTAGCCGATGACCCCGGTCAGCTCGACCACGCCGCGCGCGCCCCAGCGGGCGACGATGGCGGCATAGGCGGCCTCCTCCACCTGCCCCGTGCCCTGGAGCTGGCGGGCGAATTCATAGATCTCGGCCTCGTCGGCGGCGGTGAAGGCGGGGGCGCGGCCCTCGCGGATGGCCTCGATGATGGCGGCGTCCAGCCCGGCCTCAGCGGCGGCGCGGGCATGCACCCACCATTCGATCTGGCTGGTCCAGCGCCGCCCCGTCACCAGGATGGCCAGCTCGTTCAGCCGCTTCGGCAGGCAGGTGCCGAAGCGCAGGAACTCGCCCAGGCGCGACCAGCGCTCGGCGAGGTCCGGGCTGTGGATGACGGCGCGCAGCGGGCCGATCACCTGCCCGCGCGGGCCGGCGACCACGGCATCATGGACGCGGCGCTGTTCCGGCGTCATCTCCGCCGGGGTGGGGAGGGGAATGCGCGGCATGGGGTTTTCTCCTGTCCCGGTCTCAGACGATGCCGCGCGCGGCGAGGGCGGCGCGCTCCGCTGGCGGCAGGCCCAGCTCGGCCAGCACCTCCTCGGTATGCTGGCCGAGCAGCGGCGGCGCGCGGTCGAAGCGCAGCGGGTTTTCCGCGAAGCGCAGCGGGCTCACCACCTGCGGCACCGTGCCGGCCAGAGGGTGCGGCAGGTGGCGCAGCATGGCGCGGTGCTGCAATTGCGGGTCGTCGAACACCTCGGGGATGGTGTTGATGGGCGCGCAGGGCACGCCCGCCGCCTCCAGCGCCGCCATCAGCGCGGCGCGCGGCAGGGTGGCGAAGCGCTCCGCCAGCAGGGCGGTCAGCGCCGGATTGTTCCTGACGCGGTCAGGGTTCTTGGCGAAGCGCGGGTCGCCCGCCCAGTCCGGCCGCTCCAGCGCCTCGCACAGCTTCGCGAATTGCCCGTCATTGCCGACGGCGAGCACCAGATGCCCGTCGGCGCAGGCGAAGACGTCCTGCGGCTGGATATTGGGGTGGCGGTTGCCGCCCCGCTGCGGCGTGCGGCCGGAGACCAGCCAGTTCATCGCCTGGTTGGCCAGGAAGGCGGCCTGCACGTCGAGCATGGCGAGGTCGATGGTCTCGCCCTCCCCCGTCTCGGCGCGGCGGGCGAGGGCGGCGAGCACGGCGACCGTGGCATACATGCCGGTCATCAGGTCGACGATCGGCACGCCCACCTTCTGCGGCCCGCCGCCGGGGGCGCCGTCGCGCTCGCCGGTGATGCTCATCAGCCCGCCCATGGCCTGGATGGCGAAGTCATAGGCGGCCTGCCCGGCGCGCGGCCCGTCCTGGCCGAAGCCGGTGACGGAGCAGTAGATCAGGCGCGGGTTGAGGGCGCGCAGCGCGGCGGCGTCCAGGCCGTAGCGCGCCAGGGCGCCGGCCTTGAAATTCTCCAGCACGATATCGGCGCCGCGGGCCAGTTCGCGGATGATGGCCTGCCCCTCGGGCTGGGCCATGTCCACGGTGACGGAGCGCTTGCCGCGGTTGACGGCGAGGAAATAGCCGGCCTCGCGCGTGGGCTGGCCGTCGCGGTCCTTGAGGAAGGGCGGGCCCCAGGCGCGGGTGTCGTCGCCCGCGCCGGGGCGCTCCACCTTGATCACGTCGGCGCCGAGATCGGCGAGGATCTGGGTGCACCAGGGCGCGGCCATGATGCGGCTGAGGTCGAGCACCCGCACATGCGAGAGCGGGCCGCTGCGCGGCGGGGCCTCGGGTGCTTCGGGGGCGGGGCGCGGCGGGGCGGTGTCAGGCATCGACGATCTCCGTGGCGCAGGCGGAGGGGCGGGCGGCGAAGCCGGCATGCCAGGCGGCCAGCGCCGGCCGCCCCGCGCGCCAGCCGAGGTCGGGGAAGCGGAAATCCAGGTAGGAGAGGGCACAGCCGATGGCGATGTGGCCAATGCCGAAGGGGGTTTCTTCCAGGGTGGCGCTCTCCGCCTCCAGCCGCGCCAGCACGGCGGCGGCGCGGGTGGCGAAGCTGTCCAGCCATTCCGGCGTCTGGCGCGCGGCGGGCTTGTCGCGCTCATTGCGCCAGAGGATCAGCAGGTCGAGGAAGCCATTGCCCAGCGCGTGCCAGCCGAGCGCCTGCCAGCGCGCCGGGCCGCCGGCGGGGAAGAGCCGCCCGCCGCCCGCCAGTTCGTCGAGATATTCGCAGATGACGACGGAATCGAAGAGTGCCGTGCCATCGGGCAGGCGCAGCGTCGGGATCTTGCTCAGCGGGTTGTCGGGCAGCAGCTCCGGGTTGGGCTCGGCCATGCGCACCACGGTGCGGTGCAGCGCGATGCGGCCGGTGAGGCCGAGTTCATGCGCCGCCACCATCACCTTGCGCACGAAGGGCGAGCGGGGGGACCAGTGCAGCGTCAGGTCAGCATCGGCGGGCATGCGGCCGCGTCCTCCGGGTCTTTTAGGTCATTGAACTGACCTTTAGACCCTTATCGTCCGCGCGTCCAGCGCCCTCCCGCCCGGCTGCTGCTTTCCGCCGCGGCGGCAGTGCTATTTCAGCTTGATGTCGATCCGCACCATGTCGCCGCGATAGAGGCCATCGGCGACGAGGACACAGAGGCCCTGGGCATCGACGGCGGCGCGGTGGACGAGGGCGACGGGGGCGTTGAGCGGCATGCGCAGGGCCTCGGCCGCCTCGACATCGGCGGTGCCGATGGTCAGGGTCTGGCGGGCATCGGTGATGCGCACCCCCTCCAGCCCGGCGACGAGGCGCAGCGCGGTCTTGCTGCGCAGATCCTCGGGCGTGACCAGCGGGGCGAGGCGCTCATCCAGATAGACATCGGCCAGCAGGAAGGGCTTGCCCTCGCGCCAGTGGCGGCGGCGGATATGGCGGTAGCTGGGGGCGGGGGTGCCGATGCTGGCGGGCAGGCGGTCGCCGGGGATGCCCGGCGTCTCGCCCAGGATCTCGATATCCGCCCCCTCGCGCGAGCGCAGCAGGCCGTTCCAGTCGGTTTCCACGGCGCACCAGATCTGGCTCGCGGCGCGCTCGCGCACGAAGGTGCCCTTGGCGCGGAAGCGCTCGATCAGCCCTTCCTGCTCCAGCTGGCCGAGGGCCTGGCGGATGGTGGCGCGGGCCACGCCGCATTCGGCGGCCAGCTCGTCCACCGTGGGGATCTGCTGGCCGGGCTTCCAGTGGCCCTGCTCGACGCGGCGGCGGAACAGGGTGGCCAGCTGGATATAGCGGGAGATCGCGCTGCGGCTGAGGTCCACCTTGCCGGTCCCGGTCGGGCCGGCCGGCGGGCGGGGGGGGCTCGTGTCGTCCATGGCGCTTTCTCCCATGCCGGGGGGGCGCTGCGCCAGCCGCCGCGCGTATCCTTTGGCCCGCGCCGCGCGCAGGCTTTGGCATGCCGGGGCGGCTTTGCGGCGCCGCGGTGCGATCGGCCCTCGACAGGGGGGGGCCGGGCGGGTTCTTGTCCCGCTCATGAGGGGGCGGACCAGCCCCCACCGCCGGCCTGGACGCAAGATGCCCCCCGATACGACCCCACCCGAGGCCGAACTGCCCGCCTTCCGCCGCTTTGTCCTGCGGCAACTGGTGCAGACGGGGCTGCTCTGCGGCACCCTGGTGGTGGGGGCGGACTGGGCGGGGCTGCTGCCCTTCCCGCCCACGCAGAGCCTGGGCAATCTCGCCTTCCTGCTGGTCTCGGCGGTGCTGCTCGGGCTGCTGTGGCGCTGGCCCGCGGCCTATCGTGGCATCGCCCGGGCCTATCTGGGCAGCGCCTTCCTGCTCTTCCTCTCCGCCCTGCTCGTCGTGCGGCAGGATGAGATGCGCTTCACCTGGTTCTTCCCCCTGGTTGGCGCCGCCTTCCTGGTGCTGGGGCGGCGCGCCGGCTGGTGCGCGGTGGGGGCCAGCCTGCTGGCGGTGACGGCGGTGGTGCTGGCGCGCGGGGATCTCTCGCCCTTCGCGCTGTCCACCTTCTGGGCCAGCCTGATCGCCATGGCCTCGCTCTGCGCGGCCTTCGTCTGGCAGATGGAGCGCGCCATGGGGGTGATGGTGGCGGCCAATCGCGGCCTTTTCGATGCGGCGCGGCGCGACCCGCTGACGGGGCTGGCCAACCGGCTGCGCTTCACGGCGGCGGCGGCGGCGCTGCGTGGCCGCGCGGGGGAGGGCTTCGCCCTGGTCCTGTGCGACCTCGATCATTTCAAGTCGGTCAATGACCGCCACGGCCATGCGGCGGGCGATGCGGTGCTGGTGGCGCTGGGGCAGGTGCTGCGCGGTGTCGCCGGGCCGGGGGATGTGGCGGCGCGGCTGGGGGGCGAGGAGTTCGGCCTGCTGCTGCCGCGCGCCGGGCTGGCGGAGGGGCAGGCCGTGGCCGAGGCGCTGCGCCGGGCGGTGGAGCGGGCGGCCATTCCGTTCGAGGATATGGTGCTGCGCGTGACGCTGAGCGCGGGGGTGGCGGCCTCGGTGCCGCAGCAGGGGCTGCCGGAGGGCAGGTTCGAGGCGGTGCTGCGCGCCGCTGATGCCGCGCTCTATGCCGCCAAGGCGGCGGGCCGCAACCGGGTGGTGGTGGCGGGGCAGGAGAAGGAGCCGGCCATCGCCGCTGCCCATGGCCCTTGAGGGAGCGGCCCGCGCATGGGTTTCCAAAGGCCTCAGGCCTTTGGTCGGGAGAGTTTGAGAGGGGCGAAGCCCCTCTCAAGAGCAGGCGATGCCTGGCAATCCGGCCCTTAAAGGCCGGCGAGCCTCGCCGTGGCGGCGAGCGCCGCCTGCTGCTGCGACACCAGCGCCGCCACGCTCGCCTGGAAGAAGCCCAGGAAGGAGGAGGGGTAGATGCCGATCCACAGCGTCAGCAGGGCGAGGGGGGCGAACATCGCCACCTCGCGTGGGGAGAGGTCGGCCAGGGCGCGCAGATCCTCGCGCACCAGCCTGCCGAAGAGCACGCGGCGGTAGAGATAGAGCATGTAGCAGGCGCCGAGCACCATGCTGGTGACGATGCCGAGCGCGATCCACGGGCTGGTCTTCCAGGCGCCGAAGACCACCAGCACCTCGCCCGGGAAGTCGCCCGTGCCGGGCAGGGCGATCGAGGCCATGGTGAAGAGCATGAACACCGCGGCGAAGCCCGGCATCGCCTTGGCGAGGCCGCCGAACTGGTCCAGCTCATGCGTCCGCGCGCGGTCGGAGAGCACGCCGATGCAGAGGAACATGGCCGCCGTGGCGACGCCGTGGGAGAGCATCTGCAGCAGCGCGCCGGAGAGGCTCTCCTGGCTGACGGCGAAGAGGCCCACGGTGATGATGCCCATATGGGCCACCGAGGAATAGGCCACCAGCCGCTTCATGTCCTTCTGCGCCATGGCGACGAGGCTGGCATAGATGATGGCGATGACGGCCAGGGTGAAGATCACCGGGGAGAGCGCCTGCACCGCCTGCGGGAAGAGCGGGATGGCGAAGCGCAGGAAGCCGTAGGCGCCCATGTTCAGCATCACGCCGGCCAGCATGACGGAGCCGCCGGTGGGGGCCTGGGAATAGGCGTCCGGCTGCCAGGTATGGGCCGGCCACATCGGCATCTTCACGCCGAAGGCGGCGAGGAAGGCGAGGAAGAGCCAGATCTGCGTGGGCCGGGAGAGCTGGAGCTGGAGCAGCTCCGTCAGGTCGGTCGAGCCGGCCATGCGCCACAGCGTCAGGATGGCCAGCAGCATCAGCAGCATGCCGACCATGGTGTAGAGGAAGAGCTTCATCGCCGCGCGCACGCGCCCCGGCCCGCCCCAGGCGCCGATGATCAGGAAGACCGGGATCATCGCGCCTTCGAAGAACAGGTAGAACAGCGTCAGGTCCACGGCGGAGAAGACGCCCACCAGCATGCTCTCGAGCAGCAGGAAGGCGATCATGTATTCCCGCAGGCCGCTGCGCGTCGCCCGCCAGGAGGCGAGGATGCCGATCGGCGTCATCACCGTGGTGAGCAGCACGAAGAGCACCGAGAGCCCGTCCACCCCCATGTGGTAGCTGATCCCGGCCGCCGCCTGCCAGGCGTGGCGCTCCTCGAACTGGTACCCGGCCTGGGACTTGTCGAAGCCGAACCACAGCATCAGCGAGAGGGCGAAGGTCACCAGGCTGCAGAGCAGCGCGGTGAGGCGGATCTGGGCCAGCTTCTCCTCCCCCTCGCCACGGGCGAGGAGCAGGGCGCCGATGCCCAGGAAGGGCAGCGCCACGAGCAGCGACAGCAACGGGAAATCGGCCGCCATCATAGGGTCATGTCCCTGCGGGTGAGCGGGTGGAAGAAAGCGCGGATCATGGGAGGGGTCTCGCCAGCGATACGGGATGCGTCAGGTCCGCCGGCGAGAGACACGGTTTGTGTGCGTCGCACAATTTAAGTTATTTTAAGAATTAATGCGCAGTTGCTTAAATTTCAGAACATTTTGCGGCCCCGTTCCGGGCCTGCTCTCCTCGCCCTCTTCCTGCCCGGTCGCGCGGCCTGAGGCCTGCGCGGTGCGGGATGCGCCCTTTGGCGCGGCTTTTGGGCCCCAGCCGCTTTGCTGGGTCTGTGATGCTCTCTGCGGGATCGGTGCGGTGTGTGACCGGTACTCTGGCGGCGGAGGTGGCTCGATAGCCGCGCGGCCGCCGCCGGACCACCCC
This sequence comes from Roseomonas sp. GC11, assembly GCF_024437745.1. GTDB lineage: Bacteria > Pseudomonadota > Alphaproteobacteria > Acetobacterales > Acetobacteraceae > Pseudoroseomonas. The sequence continues at coordinate 17,524 of NZ_JANFNY010000021.1, forward strand.
GCTCCTGGCAGGGCTGCTTTGCGCTGCGGTGCAGCAAAATTCCGCGAGCGGCAGGGCAGCCCCCGCGCTCCGCAGGGTGGAGAAGGCGTGGCGCTTGCTCTTGAGAGGGGCTTCGCCCCTCTCAAACTCTCCCGACCAAAGGCCTGAGGCCTTTGGAAACCCATTCGGGAGTCTCCCTTGCCCCAGGAAAAGAAGGGGGGTGAGGGGCAAAGCCCCCCTCATGGCCGCAGTTTCTCAACCCTGTGCGCGGGCGAAGCCGATCAGCGCCGCCGCCACGGCCTCCGGCTGCTCGGGCAGCAGGGCATGGCCGGCATTCTCCACCACCACGCGGGTGACCCGCGGCCCGAGGCTCGCGCGCAGCTCCGCCTCGGAGGGCGGGGCGGCGATGGCGTCCTGCGCCGCCGCCACATAGAGCAGCGGGTGGCGCTCGGCGGCGCGCAGCCAGGCCTGGTCCGTGGTCGCGGCGGCGGCGGCGCGCTGCGCCTGGGCCACCGCGGGGTACCAGCCCGGCAGCCAGACCGCCGCGTCATTGCCCGGCGCGAAATAGGCGCGGCGCAGATGCGCCAGCCTTTCCCCGTCGCTCAGCTCGGGCGAGAAGCTGGCGGTGATGGAGCGGCGGATCTCGGGGTCGATCGCCGTGCCGGTGACGGCGGCGAGCAGCGCGATGCGCCCGACCAGTTCCGGCGCGTCATGCGCCAGGACGCGCGCCGTCCAGTTGCCGGCGGCATGGCCGGCGACGAAGGCCGGCCCGCTGGCTTCCGCCCGCAGCAGCGCGGCGAGGTCGGCGGCCATGTCGTGCAGCGTGGCGCCGGGGCGCAGCGGGGCGGAGCGGCCGATGCCGCGCGGCTCGGGCCGCAGCACGCGCAGCCCGGCGGCGACGAGGCGCGGCACCAGGGCGTCGAAATCCTCCTGCCCGCGCCCGAGCGAGGGCAGCAGCAGCAGGGTGGGGCCTTCGCCCTCGCGCCAGACCTCGATCGGGCCGGCGGGCGCCTCGAAGATCGTGGAGTCCATGCGGGGTTTGCTTTCGGTGGGGTGGCCGGGGGGCGTCGTGGCCAGGGCAGGGGTTGCCAGGGCAGGGGTGGCCAGCAGGCTGGAAGTCAGCAGGCTGAGCCCGTGGCGGCGGGTGAGCATGGGCATTCTCCTCCCGCGGCGTCCGCCCTGCGGCGCCGCTGTTGTGGCGGCAGGATGGGTAAGCGCGAAGGAAAAGTCAAAAAGCTGGTTCATAGACACATGGCCCGCCCCGTGGCAGCCTGCGGGCAGACGCGGCACCGGGTTTTCCCCTTCAGGGTTTTCTTTCAGCCTTTCCCACCGGGAAAAAACCGGCAAGCCGCGCCGCCGCCAGACCAGGGCAGCCAGGCACCTCAGCCCTGGCGCCGGGGAGAGAACGCCATGTCCGCCACCCGTCCCCCCTCCAGGCCGGGCCGCCGCGCCCTGCTCGGTGCCGCGCTCGGTGCCGCCGCCGCGCCGCTGCCCTGGCCAGGGCGCGCCGCCCGGGCGCAGGCCCCCGCTCCGGCTCCGGGCGGCCATGCCCAGCCCGGGCGGCTGCCAGGGCGCCAGCCAGGGCGCCTGATCGTGCCCTATCCGCCGGGCGGCATCACCGACCTCGTCGCCCGCCGCGTGGCCGAGGCGCTGGGCCAGCGCCAGGGGCGCGCCTTCGTCGTGGAGAACCGCCCCGGCGCCGGCGGCAACCTCGCCGCCGAGGCCGCGGCCCGCGCCGCGCCCAATGGGGACACGCTCTACATGGGCTTCGCCGGCACCCATGCGATGAATATCAGCCTCTACCCCCGGCTGACCTACGACCCGGTGCGCGACTTCACCCCCATCGGGCTGCTGGTGGAATCGCCGCTGGCGCTGACGCTGCACCCCTCCGTGCCCGCCACCACCCTGGCGGAGCTGACGGCCTATGCCCGCGCCCATCCGGGGGCGCTGGCCTTCGGCTCCTCCGGCAATGGCGGCGCCTCGCACCGCGCGCTGGAACTGTACAAGGCGGCGGCGGGGCTCGACATCCTGCACGTCCCCTATCGCGGCGCGGCGGCGGCGAACACCGACCTGCTGGGCGGCAAGATCCAGGGCATGTTCGACACGCTGATCACCGCCATGCCGAATATCGGCGCCGGCGGCGTGCGCGCCCTGGCGGTGACGGGGCGCCAGCGCAGCCCGCTGCTGCCCGGAGTGCCGACCATGGCCGAGGCCGGGCTGGCCGACTACCTCTTCGTCACCTGGCTGGGGCTGCTGGCCCCCGCCGGCCTGCCCGCCGCCCAGCGCGACCGCCTGAGCGAGGAACTGCACGCCATCATGGCCGATCCGGCGATGGTGGCCTGGTGCGGGCAGAACGGGCTGGAGCCCACCCCCTCCTCGCCGGAGGAGTTCGCCGCCTACATGGCGGCGGAGACGGAGCGTTTCGCCCGCTTCGTGCGCGAGACGGGAATGCGCATCGAGTGAGAATATGGCCCGCGCGCCTGAGAGGGGCTTCGCCCCTCTCAGACCTGCGAGGCAGTGCCTCGCAGCCACCAAAGGCCTGAGGCCTTTGGAAACCCATCCGTGAGGGCTGTGTCTAAAAGTCAGAAAACTAGTTTATAGACATAAAGGCCTCCCTATGGCAGCCTGCGGGCACAAGCGGCACCGGTGCCATCCGGCAAGCCGCGCAGCGTCCAGGAACAGACCGCGGGGTCCCCAGGCCCCAGCCGGGGAGGAACCGCATGACCACCACCCGCCACCCGCACCGGATCGGCCGCCGCGCGCTGCTCGGCGCCGCCGCCAGCCTTGGGGGCAGCCTGCCCGCCACCACGGCCCTGGCCCAGGCGGCGCGCAGCAGCCGCGCCATCGTCGGCTTCCCCCCCGGCGGCACCGCCGACAGCGTCACCCGCCTCTATGCCGAGCGGGTGCGCGCCGCGCGCGGCTTGCAGATGGTGGTGGATAACCGCCCCGGCGCCGGCGGGCGCCTCGCCCTCGAAATGCTCAAGGGCCTGCCGGCGGATGGCAATGCCTTCCTGCTCACCCCGGCCTCGATGCTCACCATCTACCCGCATCTCTACACCAGCACGCTGCGCTACGACCCGCTGCGCGACTTCACGCCGGTCACCCCCGTCTGCGTCTTTCCCTTCGGCCTCGCCGTCTCCGCCCGCCACCCGGCGCGTGACCTCGCCCAGTTCATCGAATGGGGGAAGGGGCGGCCGGCGGTGGACTGGGCCTCGCCCGTGCCCGGCTCCATGCCGCATTTCATCGGCACCGAGCTGGCCCGCGCCACCGGCCTCACCATGAACCACGTGCCCTATCGCGGCTCCGCCCCGGCGGTGGCCGACCTGCTGGCCGGCACGGTGCAGGCCGTGCTGCTGCCCATCGGCGAGCTGACCGCCTTCCACCGCTCGGGCGAGGCACGGCTGCTCGCCGTCACCGCGCCGCAGCGCCTGGCCCGGCTGGACACTGTCCCAACCTTCGCCGAGGCGGGCTTCCCCGGCCTGACGCAGGAGGAATGGTACGGCATCCTGCTGCCCGCCCAGGCCGCGCCCGCCGTGCTCCAGCCGCTGCACGAGGCGCTGGCCGCCGCCGCCGCCACGCCGGAAATCGCCCAGGCCCTCGGCCGCATCGACATTGCCCCGCTGGCGATGGACCCGGCCGCCTTCCGCGAGCGCATCGCGCGCGAGACCGCGGCCTGGAAGCCGATCGTCGCCGCCTCCGGCTTCCACCCCGACGAATGAATGCCCCGCCCCCGCCACCTCCCGCCGCGCCAGCGAGACCCCGCATGGACCTCCTGACCCAACCCACCCTGCCCAAACCGGGCCTGCTCAAGCCCGGCCAGCTCAAGCCCGGCCTGGCACCGGATGTCTTCCCGCCCCTGGCGGAGGGCATCGAGCCCGCCGTTCCCGTGCCGGGCTACCCCAATACCTGGACGCATACCCCGGCCCAGCCGCTGCTGCGCCGCCCGGCCACGCGCACCGAGGTGGCCGGCCCGCTCGACCTCTGGCGCAAGCTGCCCTGCGATGAGAGCAACCTCGCCATGCCCGCCCCCGGCAGGGTGGCGCAGGGGCAGCTCATGCACATGTCCGGCCGCATCCTGGACGAGGATGGCCGCCCCGTGCGCGGCGCCGTGGTGGAACTGTGGCAGGCCAATGCCGCCGGCCGCTATTTCCACCCGATCGACCAGCGCGCCGCGCCGCTCGACCCCAACTTCGTCGGCAATGGCCGCGTCCGCACCGATGAGGAGGGCCGCTACGCCTTCTTCACCATCAAGCCCGGCGCCTATCCCGTGCCGGTGAAGGACACCTGGTGGCGGCCGCCGCATGTGCATTTCTCCATCCTCGGCCCTTCCTCGCTCTCCCGGCTGGTGACGCAGATGTATTTCCCGGGCGACCCGATGAATGAATGGGACCGCATCCTGCACTCGATCCACGACCCGGCGGCGCGCGCCCGGCTGATCGCCCGGCAGACCCACCCGGCGGAGGTCGGCGATGGCTGGCTGGCCTTCACCCATGACATCGTCCTGCGTGGCCGCCACGCCACGCCCGAGGCCTGAGAGGGACGCCGCCCATGCCGGACAGCCTCACCGCCCCGCTGCCGCCCAGCTCGCAGCACACCATCGGCCCCTTCTTCCCGCGGACCTTTTTCAGCGCGGGCGACAATGACCTGACCCGCCTCTCCGCCACGGCCGCGCCGAGCCAGCGCGGCGAGACCATCCTGCTGCATGGCCGGGTGACGCGCGAGGGCGGGGAGCCCTGCGTCAATTCCATCCTGGAAGCCTGGCAGGCCGATGCCGGTGGCCATTTCCGCCACCCCGCCGACCCGGACCACGCCCTGGCCGACCCCGATTTCCTCGGCTGGGGCCGCGCCTGGACGGATGAGGACGGGTGGTATTCCTTCCGCACCCTGCTGCCCGGCGGCTATGCCGACCCGGCCGGCCCGCGCGCGCCGCATATCAACCTCGCCGTCATGGGCGCGGGGCTGATGCGGCGGGCGCAGACGGTGCTGTTCTTCCCCGCCTTCGCGCCGGCCAATGCGGCGGACCCGGTGATGACCCTCGTCCCCCCCGGGCGCCGCGCCCATCTCCTGGCGCTGGAGGAGGCGGAGAAGGTGGAAGGACTGCGCCGCTTCCGCTTCGACATCCGCCTGCGCGGCACCCCGGAGGAGGAGACGCCCTTCTTCGACGATTGATGGCGCGGGCCTGAGGGGGCTTTGCCCCCTCAAACTCCCCCCTTCTTTCCCTTGGGCAGGGGACGGGGTCCCCTGCACCCGCCTTCAGGAGGTGCCCCCTGAAGGGTTTCCAAAGGCCTCAGGCCTTTGGTCGGGAGAGTTTGAGAGGGGCGAAGCCCCTCTCAAGAGGATAGCCAGCATCCTCTGAGATATCAGAGGCTGAAGAACACCGGATGGGCGCGGCGGATTTCCTCCACCCGGGTGAAGGTATCGGAGAGATGGGCGCGCAGCAGCGCCTCCGCCTCTTCCGGCCGGCCGCCGAGCACCGCCCCGGCCAGCGCCTCATGCGCCCGCAGGATGGCTTCCGCCTTGCCGGGGCTGGGCAGGTGCAGGCGGCGCAGCCGGTCGAGATGGCCGCTATGGGTGTGGATCATCCGCCAGAGGCCGCTCATCCCCGCCGCCGCGTAGAAGGCGGCGTGGAAGGCATCGTCGGCGGCGGCGAAGCCCGGCTCGTCCCCCACCGCCAGCAGCGCCCGCTGCCGCGCCAGATGCGCCGGCAGCGCGCGGGCCAGCCCCTCCGGCCCGCCCCCGGCGGCCGCCTGCCGCGCCTGTTGCCGCACCATCTCCACCTCCACCGCCAGGCGCAGGAAATGGCCCTGCCGCGCATCGTCGAGGTCGATGCAGGCCACCCGCGTGGCCGAATGCGGCACCACCTCCACCAGCTTTTCCTCCTGCAGCCGCAGCAGCGCCTCGCGCACCGGGGTCTGGCTCACCTGGAGATGCGCCGCGATGCCGGGGCGGGACAGCGCCGTTCCCGGTGGCAGGGCGAGGGTGATGATGGCCTGCCGCAGATAGGCATAGGCGAGATCGGCCGCCGAGCTGCGCGGGCCGAGCGGTGGCAGCCCGGCGGCACCCTGGCCCGTGCCCTGGCCAGCCCCCTGGCCATCCCCCTGGGCCGGGGCGGCAGGATCGCGGGCCGAAACAGAGGCATCCGGAACGGGGGACTCAGGAACAGGGAGCTGGGGGGGCAGGGCATCGGGGGGCATGGCGGGGTCCATACACGCTCCTGCGGGCCGGGAGACAGTGGTGGGGTGGCTTGAAGGCAACTCATATATGAGATATCAGATGGGAGCGGGAGCTAACAACGCATCAACGACCCCGCAGCGAGGAAACGATGCCGCAGATCTTTCGCCCTGCTGCTCTGTCCCGGCCCGTCGCCGAGGCCGCGCGCCCGCCGCGGCGCTTCCTCCCGACCGTCTGACGCCAACCCCAGCAAGGCAGGACCGCCCTCATGTCCACCACCGACACCCTCCCGCGCCCTCTCACCGGTGAAATGCTGATCGGCGCGCGCGCGATCGCCGGCACGGACAAGCCCGTCCGCGCCATCGAGGCCGCCACGGGCCTGCCGATGGAGCCCGCCTATGGCGGCGGCACGGCGGCCGATGTGGACGCGGCCTGCGCCCTCGCCTGGGCCGCCTTCGACACCTATCGCGAGACCACGCCGGAAGCCCGCGCGCGCTTCCTGGAAGCCTGTGCCCAGGCCATCCTCGACATCGGTGATGACCTGATCCTGCGCGCCATGGCCGAGAGCGGCCTGCCGCGCGGCCGGCTGGAGGGCGAGCGCGGCCGCACCGTGGGCCAGCTCCGCCTCTTCGCCGCCGAACTGCGCGAGGGCAGCTGGGTGGGCGCCCGCATCGACCCCGCCCTGCCGCAGCGCGCGCCGCTGCCGCGCCCGGACCTGCGCCTGCGCCATGTGCCGCTCGGCCCCGTCGCGGTGTTCGGCGCCTCCAACTTCCCGCTCGCCTTCTCGGTGGGCGGCGGCGACACCGCCGCGGCCCTCGCCGCCGGCTGCCCGGTGGTGGTGAAGGCGCATTCCGCCCATCCCGGCACCTCCGAGCTGGTCGGCCGCGCCATCCGCTCCGCCGTCGCCGCCTGCGGCCTGCCGGAGGGCGTTTTTTCCGTCCTCTTCGGCTCGGGCGCCGTGGTGGGGCAGGGGCTGGTGGCGGATCCGCGCATCAAGGCCGTGGGTTTCACCGGCTCCCGCGCCGGCGGCATCGCCCTGATGAAGACCGCCGCCGCCCGGCATGAGCCCATCCCCGTCTATGCCGAGATGAGCAGCATCAACCCCGTCTTCCTGCTGCCCGGCGCGCTGGAGGCGCGGGCGGAGACGATCGGCAAGGGCTTCGTCGGTTCGCTCACCCTGGGGGCGGGGCAGTTCTGCACCAATCCGGGCCTCGTCCTGGCGGTGGAAGGCGCGGCGCTGGACCGCTTCCTGGCCTCCGCCAGCGAGGCCCTGGCCGCCGCCCCGGCCCAGACCATGCTGACGCCCGGCATTCTCCAGGCCTATCAGCAGGGCGTCGCCCGGCTGGCCGGCAACAACCGCGTGCGCCATGTCGCCTCCGGCGCCGCGGCCGGCGCCGCCACCCAGGGCCAGGCCGCCCTCTTCGAGACCACCGCCGCGCATTTCCGCGACGACCCGGCGCTGGCGGAAGAGGTCTTCGGCTCCGCCTCGCTGGTGATCCGCTGCCCGGACACCGCCACCATGCTGCGCCTGGCCGAGGAGCTGGAAGGCCAGCTCACCGCCACCATCCAGATGCAGGATGAGGATCTGGAGATGGCCCGCGCCCTCCTGCCGGTGCTGGAGCGCAAGGTGGGCCGCATCCTGTTCAACGGCTACCCGACGGGCGTCGAGGTGGCGCATGCCATGGTGCATGGCGGGCCCTTCCCCTCCACCTCGGACGGGCGCTCCACCTCGGTCGGCACCCTGGCCATCGGGCGCTTCCTGCGCCCCGTCTGCTACCAGGACATGCCGGCGGCCCTGCACCCCGCCGCGCTGCGCGACGACAATCCCCTGGGCCTCTGGCGCCGCCGCGACGGCGTGCCGGGCCACCACTGACCGGACGCCGCCTCATGACGAACTCTCCCCTGCCGCGCATCCGCACGCCGGAGAGCCTGCGCAGCGCGCGCTGGTTCGGCCCCGCCGATCTGCGCTCCTTCGGCCACCGCTCGCGCGCCATGCAGATGGGCTGGTCGGAGGAGGACTGGAAGGGCAAGCCGATCATCGGCATCCTCAACACCTGGTCCGACATCAACCCCTGCCACCAGCATTTCCGCGCCCGCGTCGAGGATGTGAAGCGCGGCGTGCTGCAGGCGGGCGGTTTCCCGGTGGAGCTTCCGGCGCTGGCGCTGCCGGAAAACTACATGAAGCCCACCACCATGCTCTATCGCAACCTGCTGGCGATGGAGACGGAGGAGCAGATCCGCAGCCTGCCGATCGACGGCGTGGTGCTGATGGGCGGCTGCGACAAGACCGGCCCGGCCCTTCTCCTCGGCGCGATGAGCGCCGGGGTGCCGGCCATCTTCCTGCCCGCCGGCCCCATGCTGCGCGGCAACTGGAACGGCAAGGTCCTCGGCTCCGGCTCGGATTCCTGGAAATACTGGGATGAGCTGCGCGCCGGCAAGATCACCGCCGAGGACTGGACGGGCGTGGAGCAGGGCATCGCCCGCAGCCACGGCACCTGCATGACCATGGGCACGGCCAGCACGATGACGGCGATCATCGAGGCGCTGGGCTTCACCCTGCCCGGCTTCTCCTCCGTGCCGGCGCCCGATTCCAACCATCCGCGCCTCTCCGCCGCGACGGGGCGGCGCATCGTCGAGATGGTGTGGGAAGACCTCGTCCCCACCCGCATCGCGACGGAAGCCGCCTGCCGCAACGCCGTGGCCGTGGCCATGGCCATGGGCTGCTCCACCAACGCGCTGATCCACCTGATCGCCATGGGCCGCCGCGCCGGCCATACCGGCTTCGGCCTCGATGATTTCGAGCGGCTGAGCCACAGCGTGCCCGTCATCGGCAATGTGCGGCCGAGCGGCACCACCTACCTGATGGAGGATTTCTATTACGCCGGCGGCATCCGCGCCCTGATGGAGCGCATCCGTGGCCATCTCGACACCACGGCGCTGACCTGCACCGGGCGCAGCGTGGGGGAGAACATCGCCGGCGCGAAGGTGACGAATGACGATGTGATCCGCCCGCTCGACAACCCGATCTATGGCGAGGGCGCGCTGGCCGTGCTGCACGGCAACCTCGCGCCGGATGGCTGCGTCATCAAGCCCTCCGCCATGGAGGAGCGCTTCCTGCGCCACAGCGGCCCGGCCCTCGTCTTCGACGACTATCCGTCGATGAAGAAGGCCGTGGAGGACGAGAATCTCGACGTCACGCCCGATCACGTGCTGGTGCTGCGCAATGCCGGCCCGCAGGGCGGCCCGGGCATGCCGGAATGGGGCATGCTGCCCATGCCGCGCGCGCTGCTGAAGCAGGGCCACCGCGACATGCTGCGCCTCTCGGATGCGCGCATGTCCGGCACCAGCTATGGCGCCTGCGTGCTGCATGTCTCGCCGGAGAGCTATATCGGCGGCCCGCTCGCCCTGCTGCAAACCGGCGACATCATCGAGATCGACGTGGCCGCGCGCAGCATCAACATGCGCGTGCCGGAGGAAGAGCTGGCCCGCCGCCGCGCCGCCTGGGTGGCGCCGCCGCCGCGCTTCGAGCGCGGCTATGGCTGGATGTTCAACCGCCACATCCGCCAGGCGCATGAAGGCTGCGACTTCGACTTCCTCAAGACCGAGTTCGGCGCGCCCATCGGCGAGCCGGCCATCTACTGACCGCAGGAGCCCCGGCAATGCCGCTGAGTGACGAGACCCGCGCGAAGCTGAAGCGCGTCAGCACCGCCACCCTGGCCACGGCGCTTTACAAGCGCGGCTTCCGCAGCCAGTTCATCCAGGATGTGCGGCCGCTGCACCCGCTGGCGGAGAGCATGGTGGGCGAGGCCTTCACCCTGCGCTACATGCCGGCGCGGGAGGACCTCAACAGGCTGGAGGCGTTCCGCGACCGCGGCCACCCGCAGCGCAAGGCGGTGGAGGAATGCCCCCCCGGCGCCGTGCTGGTGATGGACAGCCGCAAGGATGCCCGCGCCGCCTCGGCCGGCGGCATCCTGGTGACGCGGTTGCAGCAGCGCGGCGTGGCCGGCGTCGTCACCGATGGCGGCTTCCGCGATTCGGCGGAAATCGCCACGCTGGACATGCCTGCCTTCCACCACCGCCCCTCCGCGCCGACCAACCTGACGCTGCATCAGGCCATTGAGATCAACGTGCCGATCGGCTGCGGCGATGCGCCGGTGTTCCCGGGCGATGTCGTGGTGGGCGACAATGACGGCGTCATCATCATCCCCGCCCATCTGGCCGATGAGATCGCCGCCGAGGCCACCGAGATGACGGCCTTCGAGGATTTCGTCACCGAGCAGGTGCGCGCCGGGCAGTCCATCCTCGGCCTCTATCCGCCGACGGAGGAAAGCAACCTCGCGCGCTTCGCCGAATGGCGGAAGGAGAATAATCGGTAAGAGTTCTTTTTTGAAAAAAAGAACCAAAAAACTTTTTTCAGTTGGCGTCCCGCTTCAGGCCTGAGGCGGGACGCTAAACGGAAAGAAGTCTTTTTGCTTCTTTTTCTTCAGAAAAAGAAGAATTCTTTATTATAAACAATCATAATCCACGATGATCTTCTCCCCCTCCGGCCGTGCCTGGCAGCTCAGGACAAAGCCCGCCGCGACCTCGTCCGGCTCCAGGGAGTAGTTCACCTCCATCGCGGCGCTGCCCTCCGTCACCTTGCAGCGGCAGGTGCAGCACATGCCCCCCCGGCAGGACCAGGGCAGATCCAGCCCGGCGCGCAGCCCGGCCTCCAGGATGGTCTCGCCCCGGGCCACCGGCACGGCGCGGGTGATGCCGCCCACGGTGATCTCGGCCAGGGCGGCGGGCGTGGCCTCCACCGCCGGGGCAGCGCGGCGCGGCGTGGTGCCGGCGGCGGGGGTGAAGCGCTCGCGCTGGATGCGCGCCGCCGGCACGCCATAGGCGGCGAGCGCCGTGGCGGCCTCTTCCGTCATGCCATCCGGGCCGCAGAGGAAGGCGGTGTCGATCTCCTCCGGCCGCAGCAGGGCGGGCAGCAGGGCGGCGATGCGCGCGCCATCCAGCCGGCCATGCAGCGCCTCCAGCTCCTGCCGCTCCCGCGAGAGGACATGCACCACGCTGAGGCGGCCCAGATGGCGGTCCTTCAGGTCGTCCAGCGCCTCGCGGAACATGATGTCGCCGCTGCTGCGGTTGCCGTAGAGCAGCACGGCGCGGCTGCCCGGCTCCTGCTCCAGCAGCGCGCCGAGGATGGAGAGCACCGGCGTGATGCCCGAGCCGGCGGCGATGGCCAGGATGGCGCGCACCCGCGCCGGGTCGGGCCGCAGGCCAAAGCGGCCCTCGGGCGGCATCACCTCGATGCTGTCGCCCACGGCAAGGCTGGTATTGGCCCAGTGGGAGAAGCGCCCGCCCTCCACCGCCTTGATGCCGATGCGCAGCACGCCCTCGGAGGGCGCGCAGCACAGCGAATAGCTGCGCCGCACCTCCTCGCCCTCCAGCACGGTGCGCAGCGTCAGGTATTGGCCCGGCGTGAAACGGAAACTCTCTTGCAGTTCCTCCGGCACGGCGAGGGTGAGGCTGATGGACGAAGGGGTCTCGCGCCGCAGCGCGGTGACGCGCAGGCTGTGGAAGCGCGTCGTCAGGGCGTTCATCGCCGCCTCCCGGCTAGATGCATTTGAAATGGTCGAAGGGTTCCCGGCAGGCGCGGCAGCGCCAGAGGGATTTGCAGGCGGTGGTGCCGAACTCGCTGAGCCGCTCCGTGTCGGCCGAGGCGCAGCGCGGGCAGGCGGGGTCCGGCGCCAGGCCGAGCAGCGCCGCCCGCCCGGCGCCCGGCGGCGGCGGGGCGATGCCCGCTTGGCGCAGCTTCTCGCGCGCCTCCCCGGTCATCCAGTCCGTCGTCCAGGCGGGGGCGAGCACGGTGCGCACGCGCGGGCGCGGCAGCCCGGCGCGCAGCAGCGCGGCCTCCACCTCGAAGGCGATCATCGCCATGGCCGGGCAGCCGGAATAGGTGGGGGTGATGTCCACCTCCACCGCGCCATCCTCGGCCAGCCGCGCATCGCGCAGCACGCCGAGATCGGCGATGCTGAGGCTCGGGATCTCCGGGTCCGGCACCGTGGCGGCGGCGGCCAGGGCGGCGGCGCGCAGAGTGTCGCCGGCAGGGGCAAGGCCGCTCATGGCTACCACCGCGCATCCGGGTAGGCGCGCGGCAGGGACTGCATGACGGCCAGCAGGTGGCCGAGATGCTCGCCATGCCGGCCATGGTGCCCGCCGCTCTGCATCCAGCGCCCGGCGGCGGGCAGGGGCAGGGTGGCCTCGGCGAAGACGCGGGCGATGCTGGCCTCCCAGGCCGGGCGCAGCGCCGCCGGATCGATGGCGATGCCCTGGGCGATCAGCCCGCGTTCCGCCTCGTCCACCTCGAACATCTCGCCGGTGAAGGGCCACAGCGCATCGAGGGCGGCGCGCAGGCGGGCATGGCTTTCCGCCGTGCCATCGCCCAGCCGCACCACCCAGGCGGCGCTGTGGCGCTGGTGATAGGCCATTTCCTTCTCCGCCTTGGCGGCGATGGCGGCCAGCACGGCATCGGCGGAGGCCGCCATGGCGTTCCAGAAGGGCAGGGCGAAGGCGGCGTAGAGGAATTGCCGCAGCATGGTCTGCGCGAAATCGCCATTCGGCTGCTCGGCCAGCAGCAGGTTGCGGTATTGCGGCGCGTCGCGGAAATAGGCGAGGTCGTCTTCCGTGCGGCCCTGGCCATCGAGTGCGGCGGCATGGGTGTAGAGGGCGCGGGCCTGGCCGATCAGGTCCAGCCCCATATTCGCCAGGGCCAGTTCTTCTTCCAGCATCGGCGCCTGCCCGGTCCATTCCGACAGGCGGTGGCCGAGGACCAGGGTGGTATCGGCCAGGCGCAGCGCGTGCAGCACGCGCGGCGGCTCGGCGAGGGTGATGGTCGTCATGGCGCCCGCCCTCACATATGCCCGACTTCGGGCGGGATCTCGTAGAAGGTCGGGTGGCGGTAGATTTTTTCCGCCGTGGGCTCGAAGAACTCCGCCTTGTCCGCCGGGTCGCTGGCGATGATGGCGGCGGAGGGCACCACCCAGAGGGAAAGCCCCTCGCCACGCCGGGTATAGGTGTCGCGCGCCGCCTGGAGGGCCATTTCGGCATCCGGCGCGTGCACGCTGCCGGCGTGGCGGTGCGCCATGCCGGTGCGGCTGCGGATGAAGACTTCCCAGAGAGGCATGACGTTTTGCGGCATGGCGTTTTGGGGCATGGGATTCTCGGCCATGGCGGGGCTCATTCGGCGGCGAGGGGCGGGGTGGCGGCGCGGGCGCGGCGCTTCGCCGCATGGGCCAGGGCGGCCTCGCGCACCCAGGCGCCCTCCGCCTCGGCGCGGCGGCGGGTTTCCAGGCGCTGGCGGTTGCACGGGCCATCGCCGGCCAGCACGCGGCGGAACTCCGCCCAGTCGATGGCGCCGAAGCGCCAGTGGCCGGCCTCCGCGTCATAGCGCAGCGCGGGGTCGGGGAAGCTGAGGCCGAGGAAATGGCCCTGCGGCACCGTGGCATCGACGAATTTCTGCCGCAGCGCGTCGTTGCTGAAGCGCTTGATGCCCCAGCGCATGGACTGGTCCGAATGCTGGCTCTCGCTGTCGGGCGGGCCGAACATCATCAGGCAGGGCCACCACCAGCGGTTCAGCGCGTCCTGCGCCATCGCCTTCTGCTCGGCGGTGCCGCGGCTGAGGGCGAGCATCAGCTCATAGCCCTGGCGCTGGTGGAAGCTTTCCTCCTTGCAGACGCGGATCATGGCGCGGGCATAGGGGCCGTAGCTGCAGCGGCAGAGCGGGATCTGGTTCATGATCGCCGCGCCATCCACCAGCCAGCCGATGGCGCCGATATCGGCCCAGCTCAGCGTCGGGTAGTTGAAGATGGAGCTGTATTTGGCGGCGCCGGAGAGCAGCTGCGCCGACAATTCCTCACGCGAGACGCCGAGCGTCTCGGCGGCGGCGTAGAGATAGAGGCCATGCCCGCCCTCATCCTGCACCTTGGCCAGCAGCGCGGCCTTGCGGCGCAGGCTGGGGGCGCGGGTGATCCAGTTGCCTTCCGGCTGCATGCCGATGATCTCGGAATGCGCGTGCTGGCTGATCTGGCGGACCAGGGTGCGGCGATAGGCGGCGGGCATCCAGTCATTCGGCTCGATGCGCTCATCGGCATCGATGCGGGCCTGGAAGCGGGCCAGTGCCGCCGCATCCTCGGGGGTGGCGGCGGGGGCAGCGTCGCGCTGGTTCAGCGCCTGGGTGTACATGGGGTCGCCTCCTCCCCGCCCTTTTTCCCGGCGTTTCTGGCGCGCGGGGGGGGCGGTTTTGCGGGAGGATATGTCACATAAAATACGGCATTCAAGATAAATCGGTAACGCGTTCGCGGAAGCGCAGCGCCAGTTCCGGCCCCGGCGGCGGCAGCGCGCCGCCCTCGCCCCGGCCCTCCGCCTCCAGCCAGGATTCGGCGGCGGGCAGCAGGCGGTGATACAGCGCCCCCGCCAGCGCCCGTGCCGCCCGCCCCGGCCAGCCCGGCGGCAGCAGCGCCTCCGGCAGGCCAGGGTCGCGCAGCACCAGCCGGCGGAACTCATGCACCAGCAGCAGCCGCAGCGTCAGCGCCTCCAGCGGCGCGGGAATGGGCGCCTCCCGCAGCGGGGCGAAGAGCGTGAGGAACGCCGCATAGCCCTCCGCCAGCGGCGCCAGCGGGAAGGCCTGGCCCACCGCCGCCAGCGCCGCCGCATCCCGCGCCTCGGCGCGGAAGGCCGGCAGCCCCGCCGGCGGCTCCCGCCAGGGCGAGGCCAGCAGCCCCGGCGCCACCAGCGCGAAGCCCTGGGCCAGCAGCGCCTCCCGCTGCTCCGCCGCCTCGGCCAGGACGAAATGCAGCCGGCCATCCCAGTCCGGGGACCGCGCGGCATAGATGCGGCGGGCGGCGGCGGCGAATTCCGCCTCACCCCGCGCGCCCAGGCGGTGGAAGGAGAGCCGCCCCTGCCGGCTGCGCGCCAGCCAGCCCTCTTCCACCAGGCGCGACATGGCGGTGCGCACCTGGCCCTCATTCAGGCCGAAGCGGTCCAGCACCGCCTGCAGGCTGCCCAGCCAGAGGGAGCCGCCGCGCGGTGCCACCACATCGCCATAGAGCGTGATGATCAGCGAGGCGGTGCGCGGCGGGCGCGGCAGCCGGGCGAGCAGGCCGGACAGCGCGGGAGCAGGGAGGGGCGCCGCGCTCGGGGAGGGGCGGGGGAGGGACATGGCGGCTCCGGCACGGCGGGTCGGGAGGGCTGCAATGGCGCTGCCGGGGCGGTGCTGGCAAGCTGGGGCGGACCGTCCGGCCGGGGAAATTGCTTGATTTGACCGTCCGGCCGGTCAATTCTGCTGTCCAGAGGCGGGGCCAAAGAAGCCCCGGCACGTCCAAGGAGGAGAAAACGTCCATGCGGAAATTCGCCGCGGGCCTGTTGCTGGCGCTTGGCCTGGCGACGGCCGCCGAGGCCGCCGACCCCATCCGGGTCGGCGTCGTGCTGTCCGAAACCGGCCCGGGCGCCTCGCTCGGCATCCCCGAGGGCCGCTCCATCCGCCTGCTGCCGCGCGAGATCGGCGGCCTGCCCGTCGAATGGATCATCCTCGACGATGGCTCCGACACCACCCGCGCCGTCACCAGCATGCGCAAGCTGATCACCGACAACCGGGTGGATGCGGTGGTGGGGTCCACCGTCACCCCCGCCTCGCTCGCCATGGTCGAGGTGGCGGCGGAACAGCGCGTGCCCATGATCTCCCTGGCCGGCTCCGCCGCCATCGTCGCCCCCGTCGATGAACGCCGCCGCTGGGTCTTCAAGACCGCGCAGAACGACGCGCTGATGGCCGGCGCCGTGGCCGACACCATGGCCGCCCAGGGCGTGAAGAGCCTCGGCGTCATCGCCGTCAGCGACTCTTACGGCGATGGCTGGATCGCCACCATGCGCCCGCTGCTGGAGGCGCGCGGCATCCGCGTCGTCGCCGAGGAGCGCTATGCCCGCACCGACACCAGCGCCACCGGCCAGGCCCTGAAGCTGGCCGCCGCCAGGCCGGATGCCGTCTTCATCATCTCCGCCGGCACGCCCGCCGCCCTGCCGGCCAAGGCCCTGCGCGAGCGCGGCTATCGCGGCCCCCTGTACCAGACCCACGGCGTCGCCAATGCCGATTTCCTCCGCGTCGGCGGGCGGGAGGTCGAGGGCACCATCCTCCCCGTCGGGCCGGTCGTGCTGGCGGACCAGCTGCCGGAAAGCCACCCCTCGCGCGCCATCGCTAGGCAGTATCGCGATGCCTATGAGGCGGTGCATGGCGCGGGCAGCGTCTCGGCCTTCGGCTCCTATGCCTATGATGCCGGCATCCTGTTGCAGCACGCCATTCCGGTCGCCGCGCGTGCCGCCGCGCCCGGCACGCCGGAGTTCCGCGCCGCCCTGCGCGACGCGCTCGAAGGGCTGCGGAACGTCGTCTATGTCAATGGCGTCGCCAATATGTCCCCCACCGACCATGTCGGGCAGGACCACCGCGCCCGCGTGATGGCCGTCATCCGCAATGGCGGCTGGCAGCTTCTGGGGGAATAGAAACGGGAAGAGACTCCAGGGGCGCCGCCCCTGGAACCCCGCCGGGGGGACAGGGTCCCCCCGGACCCCGCCATCAGTGGGCTTTCAAGCCGGGGACTGGCATGGACCTCTCGATCCTTCTGGTGCTGGTGCAGGACGGCATCGTCAACGGTGCCATCTATGGCCTGCTGGCGCTGGCGCTCGTCATCGTCTTCACCGTCACCCGCATCATCTGGGTGCCCATCGGTGAGTTCGTCTCCTTCGGCGCCCTCACCCTCGCCATGCTGGAAGCCGGGCAGATGCCGGGCACCGTGGCCCTCACCGCCCTGCTCGGGCTGGGCGCGGCCGCGGCACGGCTCTGGGCGGCGCGCGCGCGCCTGACGCCGGCGGGGGTGGCGCGGTGCCTGCTCACCGCGCTGCTGCCGGCGGGGCTCGCGGCGCTGCTGGCCTGGGCCTGCCTCGCCTGGGGCGCGCCGCAGCCGCTGCGCATCCTCGCCGCCCTCGCCATTGTCACGCCCATGGCGCCCTTTCTGTATGACACGCTCTACCGGCCCATGGCGGGGGCCAGCGTGCTCGTGCTGCTCATCGCCTCCGTCGCCCTGCACCTCGCCCTGCAGGGGCTGGGGCTGATCTTCTTCGGCGCCGAGGGTTCCCGCACCGAAAGCCTGGCCGACAGCCTGCTGGAAATCGGGCCGCTGCTCGTCACCGGGCAATCCCTCATCATCCTGGCGGTGACGCTGGTGCTGATCGCGGCGCTGGCGCTGTTCTTCGGCCATACCCTGCTCGGCAAGGCGCTGCGCGCCACGGCGGTCAACCGCCTCGGCGCGCGGCTGGTGGCCATCCCCCCCGCGCTCTGCGGCCATGTCGCCTTCACCCTGGCGGGCGGCATCGCGGCGCTGGGCGGCATCCTCATCTCCGCCACAACCACCCTCTATTATGACACCGGCTTCCTCATCGCGCTGAAGGGTTTCGTCGCCGCCGTCATCGGCGGCCTTGCCAGCTACCCGCTGGCCGCCCTCGGCGCCCTGCTGATCGGGCTGGTCGAGAGCTTCGCCGCCTTCAACGCCAGCGCTTTCAAGGAAGTGCTGGTCTTCATGATCATCATCCCCGTGCTGCTGTGGCGCTCCTGGCGCATGCCCGCCGCGCTGGACGAGGGCGAGGAGTGACCATGCCCCACCGCCTCCTCCTCCCCCTCCTGGCGGCGCTGGCCCTGCTGCCGCTGCTGCCGGGCTTCCCGCCCTTCTGGGTCACCCTGCTCTGCTATGCCGGGCTGGCGGCGCTGGTCGCGCTCGGCCTCGTGGTGCTGACGGGTGTGGCCGGCCTCACCTCCTTCGGGCAGGCCATCTTCGTCGGCTTCGGCGCCTATGCCAGCGCCATCCTCACCACGCGCCACGGCGTCTCGCCCTGGGCGGCGCTGCCGGCGGCGCTGCTCGCCGCGGGCGTGATGGCGGCGCTGATCGGCGCGCTCACCCTGCGCCTGCGCGGCCACTACCTCGCCATCGCCACCATCGCCTGGAATGTCAGCTTCTACTACCTCGCCGCCAATCTCGACCTGACGCAGCGCAATGACGGCATCAGCGGCATCCCGCCCCTCCGCCTCGGCGAGACCGCGCTGACCGAGGCGCGCGCCTTCTACCCGCTGGTGCTGCTCTGCCTCGGCCTCGCTTTGCTGGCGACGCGCAACCTGCTCGATTCCCGGGTGGGCCGCGCCATCCGCGCCCTGCGCGGCGGCGCCCTCGCCGCCGAATCCTTCGGCGTGGACACCTACCGCGCGAAGCTGCTCGCCTTCATCTATGCCGGGTTGCTGGCCGGCCTCTCCGGCTGGCTCTACGCGCATCTGCAGCGTGCGGTGAACCCCTCGCCCTTCAGCCTGACCATGAGCATCGACTACCTGCTGATGGCCGTGGCCGGTGGCGTGCAGCATCTGGGCGGCGCGCTGCTCGGCGCCCTGCTGGTGACGCTGCTGCGCGACCAGTTGCAGAGCCTGCTGCCCGCCCTGCTCGGCGCCCAGGGCAATTTCGAGAGCATCGTCTTCGGCCTCGCCCTGGTGATGCTGCTGCAAGGAGCGCCGCAGGGGCTGTGGCCGCTGCTGATGCGCCCCTTCGCCCGCTGGAACGGCCCCCGCGCCGCGGCCACCCCGCCCCCGGCGGCCGCGCCCCTGCCACAGCGCGCCCGCCCCGCCCCGGGCACCGAGATCCTCCGTGCCGAGGACCTGCAAAAGCGCTTCGGCGGGCTGGTCGCGGTGAATGGCGTCGGCTTCCACCTGGAGGCGGGCGAGGTGGTCGGCCTCATCGGCCCGAATGGCGCCGGCAAGAGCACCACCTTCAACCTGCTGACCGGCGTGCTGGCGCCGACGCGGGGCGCGGTGCGCTTCCTCGGCACGCCCATCGCCGGCCTGCCGGCGCGCCGCATCGCCACCCTCGGCATCGCCCGCAGCTTCCAGCATGTGAAGCTGGTGCATGGCATGTCGGTGCTGGAGAATGTCGCCCTCGGCGCGCATCTGCGCGGCCGGGCCGGCGCCCTGCGCGCCGCGCTGCGCCTGGACCGCGCGGAGGAGGCGCGCCTCCTCGCCCTCGCCTGGGCGCAGATCGAACGCGTGGGCCTCGCCGCCGTCGCCCATCTGCCGGCGGACTCCCTGGCCCTCGGGCAGCAGCGCCTGGTGGAGATCGCCCGCGCCCTCTGCCTCGACCCCGTGCTGCTGCTGCTGGATGAGCCCGCCGCCGGGCTGCGCCACCTGGAGAAGGCTGCGCTCTCCTGCCTGCTCGACCGCCTGCGCGCGGAGGGCATGACCATTCTTCTCGTCGAGCACGACATGGATTTCGTCATGAGCCTGACCGACCGCCTCGTGGTGATGAATTTCGGCGCCGAGCTGGCGCAGGGCCGCCCGCGCGAGATCCAGCGCAACCCGGCGGTGATCGATGCCTATCTGGGCAGTGCGGCATGAGCGCGCCGCTGCTCGCCGCCGCCGCGCTGCATGTCGCCTATGACGGCATCCTGGCGGTGCAGGAGGTGCATCTGGCCGTGCCGGCCGGGCGCATCGTCACCATCCTTGGCCCGAATGGCGCGGGAAAATCCTCGCTGCTGAACGCGCTGATGGGCGTCGTGCCCTGCGCCGGGTGCGTCACCTTCGCCGGGCACGACCTCGCGGCGGAGGGTGTGGAGGCGCGCGTGGCCATGGGCCTCAGCCTCGTGCCCGAGAAGCGCGAATTGTTTTCCAGCATGAGCGTGGAGGACAATCTGCGCCTCGGCCGCTTCCGCCTGCGCCGCGGCGCCGGAGGCGAGGCCGCCCTGAAAAAAATCTTCGCCATGTTCCCGCGGCTGGAGGAGCGGCGGCACCAGCAGGCGGGCACCCTCTCCGGCGGGGAGCGGCAGATGCTGGCCATGGGCCGCGCCCTGATGGGCGAACCGCGCCTGCTGATGCTGGACGAGCCGAGCCTGGGCCTCGCCCCGCTGGTGGTGCGCGACATTCTGGAGGCCGTGGCGCGGCTGCGCGATGCCGGTGTCTCGATCCTGCTGGTGGAGCAGAATGCCCGTGCCGCGCTGCGCATCGCCGATTACGGCTATGTGCTGGAGGGAGGCCGCGTCGTGATGGAAGGCCCGCCCGCCACCTTGCAGGCGGATGGCCGCATCATCGAATCCTATCTCGGCTTCCGCGCGGCGGAGCCTGCCTGACGCTTTCTGAGGGCGGGTGCAGGGGACCCTGTCCCCTGCTGGGGGTGAGGGGGCAAAGCCCCCTCAGGCGCGCGGCGTTTCAGCTCTGTGCTTCCACCCGCAGCGCCGCCTTGGCGCCTTCCAGCCCTTCCGCCACCAGGGCGATGGCGATGCGCGCGTAATCCTCGCGCGAGAGCGGGCCGCCCTCACGGTGCCAGTGGTAATGCCAGTTGAGCATGGCGAAGATCGACATGGTCAGCGGCTTCAAAAGCCGTGGCGTGCGGCCGGTTTCCGGGTCCAGCTCCGCCACCACGGCCGAGACTTCGGCCACCAGCGCGCGCTCCAGCGCCTTCACGCTGTCCTGCCGCTCGGGCGAGAGCAGGCGCAGGCAGGTGATCTGCACATGGTGGATGGCATCCGCCTCGCGATAGGCCAGCAGCAGCGCGGTGGCCATCGCCTCCAGCCGAGCGCGGGGCGGCAGGGCAGGGTCGGCGGCCTCCCGCACGGCGAGGACCAGCTGGTGCAGATGCAGCGCCAGCACGTCGAAGAGCAGCGCCTCCTTGTCCTTGTAGTAGTGGTAGAGCAGGGCCTTGGAGACGCCGCAGGCCTCGGCCAGCATCGCCATGCTGGCGCGGTCATAGCCATGCTGGGCGAAGAGCTCCGCCGCCTGGCGCAGGATGCCCTCCCGCTTCTCCTCGTGATCCTGCGCGCGGGGGCGTGCCATGGGGGCGTGGTCCTTTCATCCTGTCCTGCCGCGCCGCAAACTGGCGGCGCGGCAGGCTCGGCTCAAGTTACTCGGCGCAAGTTACTCGGCGGCGGCGGAGAGGGCGCCGGGCCGCGCGCTCATCGTCAGCACCTGATAGCGCGCGACGGTCTCTCCGTGCTGGTTGAACACCTCGGCATCCCAGCGCACCTCGCCATAATGCGGCTGCCGCGCCGGGGATTTGGACTGCACCGTCAGCCGCACGGCGATGCTGTCCCCCGGCGAGACGGGCTTGAGGAAGCGGAGATTCTCCAGCCCGTAATTCGCCAGCAGCGGCCCCGGCGCGGGGTCGACGAAGAGCCCGGCGGCGAAGGAGAGGATCAGGTAGCCATGCGCCACCCGCCCCGGGAAGAAGGGATTGGCGCGCGCCGCCGCCTCGTCCATATGGGCATAGAAGGTGTCGCCGGTGAAATGCGCGAAATGCTCGATATCCTCGAGCGTGATGGCGCGCGCCGGGGTGCGGATGCTGTCGCCCACGCGCAGCGTGTCGTAGTCGAGGCGGAAGGGATGCTGGGTCGGGCTGCGTTCCGGCGCGCCCTTCAGCCATTGTCCGGTGAGGGCGGCGATGCGCTCCGGGCTGCCCTGTAGGGCGGTGCGCTGCATGTGGTGGTGCACGCCGCGCAGCCCGCCCATTTCCTCGCCGCCGCCGGCGCGGCCCGGGCCGCCATGCACGAGGCCGGGCAGCGGTGAGCCATGCCCGGTCGATTCCGGCGCGCTGTCGCGGTCGAGCAGCAGCAGGCGGCCATGGAAGGGCGCGAGGCCCAGGGTCAGTTCGGCGGAGATGGCGGGGTCCGCCGTGCAGATCGTGGCGACCAGGCTGCCCTCGCCGCGCCGCGCGAGTTCGATGGCCTGGCCGAGATCCTCATAGGCGGCGAGGGTGGCGACGGGGCCGAAGGCTTCCGTGTCGTGCAGCCGCGCGGCAGCCATGGGCGCGCGCGCGCGCAGCAGCACGGGGGCCATGAAGGCCCCCAGCGCCGCATCGGCCCCGAGCGGCGCGCAGGAATCCGGGTCGCCGTGCAGGATCTCGCATTCGCCGCGCAGCAGGGCGATGCGGCGGCGCACCTCCTCGCGCTGGTCGAGCCCGGCGAGGGCGCCCATCGTCACCTCCTCCCGCCGCGGGTCACCGGTGACGATGCGGGCGAGGCGCGCCATGAGGGCCTCGGCCACCGCCCCCTCCAGCGCGCGGGGGACGAGGATGCGGCGGATGGCGGTGCATTTCTGCCCGGCCTTCACCGTCATCTCGCGGGCCACCTCGCGGATGAAGAGATCGAATTCCGGCGTGCCGGGCGTGGCATCGGAGCCGAGCAGCGCGGCATTGAGCGAATCCCGCTCGGCCACGAAGCGCACGGCGTTGCGGGTGACGGCGGGGTGGTTGCGCAGCAGCGCCGTCGTCTCCACCGAGCCGGTGAAGGCCAGCACATCCTGCCCCGTCAGATGGTCGAGAAGATCGCCTGTGCCGCCGGCGATGAACTGAAAGGAACCTTCCGGCAGAAGACCGGAGCCGATGATCAGCCGCGCCAGGGCGTGGGCGAGCTGCGCGCCCGGCGTCGCCGGCTTGGCGATGACCGGCATGCCGGCGAGAAGGGCCGGCGCCAGCTTTTCCAGCAGGCCCCAGCAGGGAAAGTTGTAGGCATTGACCTGCACCGCCACGCCGGTGAGCGGCGTCAGAACATGCTGGCCAAGGAATTTTCCACCCTTGCCGAGAGGCTCCGCCGGGCCTTCCGCGAGCAGCGGCGCATCCGGCAATTCCCGCCGCCCGCGCGAGGCATAGGCGAAGAGCGTGGCGATGCCGCCATCAATGTCGAACCACGCTTCCTTGCGCGTCGTGCCGGTGTCGAAGGAGAGGGCGTGCAGTTCTTCCTTGTTCGCTTCGAGATGCAGGGCGAGACGCTTCAGCAGGTCGGCGCGGCCGTGGAAGGTGAGGCGGCGCAGCGCCGGGCCGCCTGCCATGCGGGCATGGCGGGCCATGGCGGCGAAGTCGAGATCGGCGCCGCCGCAGCGGGCCACCACGCGGCCATCGATGGCGCTGCGGATCTCCCGTGCGGTGGAGCCGGCGGGGATCCAGCGCCCCTCAGCATGGCTTTCCAGGATCAGCACCATGGCTTAGCCCTCCGCCGGGGCGCGGCGGTCGATGACGCGCCGGGCCTTGCCGGTGCTGCGCTCGATCGCGCCGGGGTCGCGCAGTTCGATCGTGGTGCTGACGCCGATCACCGCCTTGATGTGGTGCGCCAGTTCGCGCGCGCAGGCCTCGCGCTCCTCACCGATGATGCCCGGTTCCGCCTCCACCGCCACGGTCATGGAGTCGAGCGGGCCCTTGCGTGTCAGGATCAGCTGGTAATGCGGGGCGAGGCCGCGCACGCGCAGAATCTGCTCTTCCACCTGCGAGGGGAAGAGGTTGACGCCGCGCAGGATGATCATGTCGTCGCTGCGGCCCGTCACCTTCTCCATGCGGCGGAAGCCAGGGCGGGCGGTGCCGGGCAGCAGCCGCGTCAGGTCCCGCGTGCGGTAGCGGATGACGGGCATGGCCTCCTTGCTCAGTGAGGTGAAGACCAGTTCGCCCGGGCTGCCATCGGGCAGCACCGCACCTGTCTCGGGGTCGATGATCTCCGGGTAGAAATGATCCTCCCAGATATGCGGCCCGTCCTTGGTCTCCACGCATTCATTGGCGACGCCGGGGCCCATCACTTCTGAAAGTCCGTAGATATCCACGGCATGGATGCCGAAGGCCTGCTCGATCTCCTGGCGCATCGCCTCGGTCCAGGGCTCAGCGCCGAAGATGCCGATGCGCAGGCTGGTGCCGCGCGGGTCGATGCCCTGGCGGCGGAATTCCTCCAGCAGCGCCAGCATGTAGCTCGGCGTCACCATGATGATCTCCGGGCGGAAATCGGTGATGAGCTGGACCTGCCGCTCCGTCATGCCGCCAGAGACGGGGATGGCGGTGCAGCCCGCCGCCTCCACCCCGTAATGCGCGCCGAGGCCGCCGGTGAAGAGGCCATAGCCATAGGCGATATGCACCTTCATCCCCGGCCGCCCGCCGGCGGCGAGGATGGAGCGCGCGACCAGCCCGGCCCAGGTCTCGATGTCACGCTTCGTATAGCCCACCACGGTGGGTTTTCCGGTGGTGCCGGAGGAGGCGTGGATGCGCGCGACATCGCTTTGCGGCACGGCGAACATGCCGAAGGGGTAGTTGGCGCGCAGATCCGCCTTGGTGGTGAAGGGGAAGCGCGCGAGGTCCGGCAGGTCGTGGAAATCCTCGGGGCGGATGCCCGCCGCGTCGAAGGCCGCGCGGTAATGCGGCACATTGGCGTAGGCATGGCGCAGCGTCCAGGCCAGGCGCTCGCGCTGCAGGGCGCGCAGCTCGGGCTGGGTGAGGGCCTCGGCGGCATCGCGCAGGCTGTTGGGCAGCGGCTCGCCGAGCTGGCGGCCTCCGGTCTCGGGCAGGCTCAGCATGGGCTTTCCTCCGGCACCAGCGTGCCTTGGATTTCGCGGGACTGGCCCCGGAAGGCGGCGAGGATGCTGCCATCCTGGCCGCGCAGCAGCACGTCATAGACGCCGCTGCGCCCGGCCTCGGCGGTGCGCCGGGCCGTGGCGGTGACGACATCGCCCGGCCGCGCGGGGCGAAGGAAGGTGATGTCGCAGGCCTGCGCGACGGCGCGCCGGTTGCTGCTGTTGCAGGCGAAGGCGAAGCAGCTATCGGCCAGGGCAAACAGGAATCCGCCATGGCAGGTGCCGTGCCCATTGGCCATGAAGGCGGCGATGGGCATGCGCATCTCCGCCTCGCCGGGCGCGACGCGCAGCAATTCCATGCCGAGATGGCGGGAGGCGGCATCGCCCTCCCACATCGCGGCGGCGGCGGCCTCGGCAAGGGCCTGCGGGCTGCGCGCGCTCATGCGGGGGCGCCGGCGAAACGGGGGGCGCGCTTCTCGTGGAAGGCGCGCAGCCCCTCGGCGAAATCGGCCTCCTGGCCGAGGCTGCGCTGCAGGTCGCGCTCCCGGTCAAGCTGCGCGTTGAGGCTGTTGCCCTCCGCCTCCTGGAAGGCGCGCTTGGTGGCGGCGAGGGCGCCCGCCGGCAGGCGGGCGAGGTGGGCGCAGATGTCCCGCGCGGCGGGCAGAAGCTCCGCCGCCGGCAGGGCGCGCCAGACGAGGCCCCAGGCGGCGGCCTCCTCGCCGGAGAGCGGCTCGCCGAGCAGCGCATGGCCGAGGGCGCGGGCGCGGCCGGCAAGGCGCGGCAGCAGCCAGGTGCCGCCGCTGTCCGGCACCAGCCCGAGCCTGGCGAAGGGCTGGAGAAAGCGCGCATCCGTGGCGGCGACGACAATGTCGCAGGCCAAAGCGAGATTGGCACCCGCCCCGGCGGCGACGCCGTGCACCGCGCAGACCACGGGCTTGGGCATGTCGCGCAGCCGCCGCACCAGCGGGTTCCAGCCTTCTTCCAGCGTGGCGCCGAGATCGGGCGCGTTGCCGGCGAGGCCGGGATCGGCGAGGTCCTGCCCGGCGCAGAAGCCGCGTCCTGCACCGGCCAGCAGCAGGGCGCGGCAGGTGGGGTCCGCGGCGGCCTCATCCAGCGCGGCGGCCAGGGCGCGGGCCATGGCGCCGTCGAAGGCGTTCAGCCGGGACGGGCGGTTGAGCAGCAGCAGGCGATAGCCGGCATGGCGCTCCACCAGGATGGGGGGTGCGTCGGGCTGGTCCACAGGTTCCTCCCTCTGGCCGGCCGAAGGCTTTGCGCTTCTCTATTGACCGGCCGGACGGTTAACTATGTCCATGGCCAGCAGCGCCGTCAACTCTCTTGAACGGAAGGCGGGGTCCGGGGAGGCCCTGCCTCCCCGGCGGATGGGGCGCGGGGAAGGCGGCGCCTTCCCCGCTTCAGGCGGCGCTGTCGCAGGCGAGGTGGCGGAGCGCCTTGCGGTCCAGCTTCTGCACGCCGGTCATCGGCAGGGCCTCGACGATGCGAAATTCCCCGGGGCACTTATAACCGACGAGCCTCTCCCCCACGAAACCGGCCAGCGCCGCCTCGGACAATTCCACCCCCGGCCGCGCCACGACATAGGCGATGACGCGTTCCCCGCCGCTGCGCGCATCCGGCACGCCGACCACCCCCGCCGCCGCGATGCCCGGATGGGTATAGAGAACCTCCTCCACCTCGCGCGGGTAGACGTTGAATCCCTTGACCAGCACAACATCCTTCTTGCGGTCGGTGATGAAGAGAAAACCCTCCTCATCGAGATGCCCGACATCGCCGGTGTGCAGGAAGCCATCGCGCAGCACCTCCGCCGTTTCGTCCGGCCGGTTGCGATAGCCGGCCATGAGATGCGGCCCGCGGATGCAGACCTCGCCGCGCGCGCCGGCGGGCAGCACGCGCCGCCCCGTCTCGACATCGACGATGCGGATCTCGTTGCCCGGCAGGGCGCGCCCGACCGAGCCGGGCCGCACGCCGCTGAGCGCGGTGATGCCGCTGATCGGTGCCATCTCCGTCATGCCATAGCCTTCGTGGATATCGAGCCCCGTGGTGGCGCGCCAGCGTTCCAGCAGGTCCACCGGCATCGGCGCCCCGCCCGCCGGGCAGACGCGCAGCGCGGAGAGATCCGCCCCCGGCAGGTTGGCCGCCGCCAGCACCCCGGCATAGATGGCCGGCGGGCCGCCGCCGAACACCGTGACGCGGTGCCGCGCCAGCAGCTCCACAATATGCTCGGGCTTGAAACGCTCGGGGATGATGATCTCCGCCCGCGCCGAGAGCGGCGCCAGAACGCCCTGCAGGAAGCCGTAGATATGCGTGAAGGGCGCGATGGGCAGCCAGATTTCATCATCGCGCCGCGTCGGCCAGTTGTATTCGAAGCGGCGCAGCGCGGCGGCGAGGCGGCCATGGCTGTGCTCCACCGCCTTGGGCAGGCCGGTGGTGCCGCCGGTCAGCATCAGCGCCGCGATATCGCCCTGTTCCACCGGGCGGCGCGCCCAGGGCGCGGGTGGTTCGGCGGCCAGGGCCGTGGCGGTGAGCGCGCCTTCCTCCAGGCAGAGAATGGCCGGCTCGCCCAGCCGCGCGGCGAGCATCTCGACCAGGGGCCGCGTCGCCGCGGTGCAGAGGATGACGCGCGGCGTCACCTCCCGCAGCAAAGGTTCCAGCTGGGGAGCGGGATAAAGCGGATTGAGCAGGGCCGGCGGCGTCAGCGCCCGCAGCGCCGCCAGATAGCCGAGATAAAAGGCGATGCCATTGGGCAGCAGCAGCGCCACGGCCTCGCCCGGCGCCGCCAGCGCGGCGATGCGGCGCGCCAGCGCGGCGACGGCGCGCCCGGCCTCGCCATAGCGCAGCGCCTGTCCGGTCTGTCGCGCCATCACGCGGGTCGGGCGGGTTTCCACCGCGTCGCGGAACACCGCGTCGAGGGTGGCGAAGGGCGGGCGCCGCTCACCCACGCCGTAGAGCGGCAGGGCTTCTTCCGGGTTCAGGCTCATGCCAGGGATTCCTGTGCGGCCTTCAGGCGCAGCAGCGCCAGGAGGGCCTCGTCACGCGCCTCGCGGACGGCTTCCGCCTCGCGGCCAGCCAGGGCCTCGGCCACGCCCTCCCGCGCCACCTGCGCCAGCCGGGTATCGACATGGGCGCGGCCGAGATCCGCCCACATGCCTTCCGTCGCGCGCCACAGCGGTTTCTCGAAGAGCGCGGCGATGCCGCCAGGGCCGCCGGCGAAATGCAGGTTGAGGAAAGGGCCGAGCAGGGCCCAGCGCAGGCCAGGCCCCTGCGCGATGGCGGCGTCGATATCGGCGATGCTCGCCACGCCCTCCGCCGCCAGGTGGAAGGCCTCCTGCCACAGCGCCGCCTGCAGGCGGTTGGCGACGTGGCCGTTGATCTCCTTGTGGAGCAGGATCGGGTGCTTGCCCAGGGCGCGGTAGAAATCCATGGCGCGGGTGATGGCCCCGGGCGCCGTCGCCGGGCCGCCCAGCACCTCCACCAGCGGGATGAGATGCGCCGGGTTGAAGGGATGGCCGAGCAGCACGCGCTCCGGGTGGCGGGCGCAGGCGTCCTGATAATGCGAGGGGCCGAGGGTGGAGGAGGAACTGGCCAGGATCGCCGCCGGCGGCGCCGCGGCATCGAGGCGCTGGAACAGGGCGCGCTTCAGCGGCCCATCCTCGGGGCCGCTTTCCTGCACGAAAGTCGCGTGCGCCACAGCGTCTTCCGGGGATGCGGCGAAACGCAGGCGCTCCACGCTCGCACCGGGGGCGAGGCCCAGGGACTGCATGGCCGGCCATTGTGTGGCCAGGGTGGCGCGCAGTTGCGTCTCCGCATCGGGGGCGGGGTCATAGGCCACCACATCCAGGCCGCGCGCCAGGAAGAGCGTGGCCCAGGCGGCGCCGATCAGGCCCGTGCCGATCACGGCCACAGGGCCAGCCAGCGGGGTGGGTGATGCTGTCATTCTTGTCCTCCCTGCCGGGGTGCCGCCCGGCCCGGCCATGGACCGGAGAGGGCGCCGCCCTCTCCGGACCTCTCCCGCCAGGACCCTGAGGGTCCTGGACCTGCGTCAGGTCAGGATGGGCTGCGCGGCGCCGGTCAGGCGGGCGGCCACCTCGGCGGGGAAGGGGGCGGCGCGCAGGCCGCCGGGGCGCGTCGCGTCGCGCACGGCCCAGACGCGCGTCTCGATCCCCTCCACCGCCAGCGTGCCATCGGCCCGCCACAGCCGGTGGCGGATATCGAGGCTGCTGCGCCGCAGATCCTCCACCGCGCTGTCGATCCGCACCGTGTCGCCAAAGGCGCAGGGGGCGCGGAAGGTGGCGCGCGTATCCACCAGCGGGATGCCAAGGATGCCGTGCTGGCGCAGCATCTCGGGCTTCGGCATGCCCAGCGCGGCGGCGAAGAGCGCGGCGGTCGCGGCGTCGAACCACTCGAAATAGCGCGGGTTGAAGACGATGCCGGCCGGGTCGCAATCGCCCCATTCGATCAGGCGCGTGCGGCTGTTCTGGAACATCGCGCGGGGCTCCTCAGTCCGCGGCATCGGGGGCGGCGACCTTGGGGCCGCGGCCGGCGGCGAAATCGGCCAGGCGCTCCCGCGCCTCCGCCCCGCTCTGCGCCAGCGCCGCCATCATGCTCTCGACGAAAAGCCCGTCCTCCTCGGCCATGTCCTGGATGCGCGGCAGCGCCTGCAACACGCCAAGCAGCGTCAGCGGCGCCATGCCGGCGATGCGCTCCGCCAGCTCGGCCGCCCTGGCGCGGCCCTCGCCGGCGGGGGTGAGATACTGCACCAGCCCGGCGCGCTCCGCTTCCTCGGCGCTCAGCACGCGGCCGGTCAGCATCATGTCGGCCATGCGCGAGGCCCCGAGCAGCCGCGCCACATTCACCGAGGCGCCGCCGCCCACATAGATGCCGCGCGTGCCCTCCGGCAGGGCGAAGAAGGTGCCCGCCTCCGCCACGCGCAGATGGCAGGCCGCCGCCATCTCCAGCCCGCCGCCCACCGTGGCGCCGTGCAGCGCGGCGATGACGGGAATGCGCCCGCGCTTCAGCTCGTTGAAGGCGGCGTGCCACATGCGGGAATGGTGGAACACCTCCGCCGGCTCGCGCGCGCGGTGCTCGGCGAGGTCGAGCCCGGCGCAGAAGCACGGGCCCTCGCCCTGGATCACCAGCACCGCCGCCTCGGCCTGGGCGCGGCGCACCGCCGCCAGCCATTCCCGCAGCATCGCGTCGTTGATGGCGTTGCGCTTGCGCGGGCGGTCGAGCGTCAGCCACGCCACGCGGCCGCGCAACTCGTAGCGGATGGTTGGGCCGGCTTCCATGCTGCGCTTCCTCCCCCAGGTCGGGCTTGCGTCGTTTATGTAAGCTCCATAATAATAAGCCGGACGCCGGCCGCAAGAGCCAAGGCGCGGGGGGAGGGCTTCAGCGTTGCAGCAGCTTCTGCAGCAGGCCGACGAAATGCCGCCGCTCGGCGGGGCTCAGCGCCTCGGCGAAACGGGCATCGGTGCCCTCATGGATGCGCTCCATCTCCGCCCAGGCGGCGCGGCCCTTTTCCGTCAGGTGCAGCAGGCTGGCGCGCAGCTCGGCCTCGTCCGTGCTGCGCTCCACCAGCCCGGCGGCGACAAGGTTGTTGACCAGCACGGCGATGTTGGAGGGCTTCACGCGCAGCTCCTCGGCAATGGCGCCGGGGCGCACGCCGGGGTTGGCGGCCACCAGCGCCAGCACGCCATAGCCGGCCGGGGTGATGCCGAGGCCGGCGAAGCTGCGGTGGAATTCATCGAAGGCGCGCAGCTGCGCCAGCCGCACCAGGAAGCCGGGGCTGGCGGCCAGCGGCGAGTCCAGCCCGCCCGGTCGGCCGGGGGTGGCGGCGGCGGGTGCGGGGGAGGCGGGGCGCTTGCGGGGAGGCTTCGGCATGATGGCCCGTCCTCTACCGCCGCGAGAGTGGAACAGGAAGCCGGGAATCGGGCAGGCTGCCAGCCATGGCGGCGCCCGGCGCAAGACCCGGCCCGCGACAGGGAGGACAGGAAAGATGGATGAGGCATTCCGCCGCCGGGCCGTGCTCGGTGGCATGGCGGGGGGCATGGCCGCGCTGGTGGCCCCGCTGGCGGCCCCGCGCGGGGCGCGCGCGCAGGGGGCGGCGCCGGTCTTGGACCAGGTGGCGCGCACCATCGTCGGCTTTCCCGCCGGCGGCTCCTCCGACACCGTGGCGCGGCTCTATGCCGAGCGGCTGCGCGGCGCCTACGCCCCGCAGGTGATCGTGGAGAACCGCCCCGGCGCGGGCGGGCGCGTCGGCATCGAGGCGGTGAAGGCCGCGCGCCCCGATGGCGCCACGCTGCTGCAGACGCCGGCCAGCATGCTGACCATCTACCCGCACATCTATCCGCGCTCCGTGCGCTATGACGCGCTGGCCGATTTCATCCCGGTCACGCCGGTGTGCAGCTTTCCCTTCGGCTTCGCCGTGCGCGCCGACCACCCTGCGCGCAGCCTGGCCGAATTCGCCGCCTGGGCGCGCGCCCAGGGCAATGCCGTGCCCTTCGCCAGCCCCGCCGCCGGCTCCATGCCGCATTTCCTCGGCGTGCAGATGGCCAAGGCGCTCGGCCTCTCGCTCACCCATGTGCCCTATCGCGGCAGCGCCCCGGCCATGCAGGACCTGATCGGCGGGCAGATCCCCGCCGTCATGCTGGTGCTGGGCGATATCACCGAATACCAGCGCACCGGTCATGTCCGCATCCTCGGCATTTCCGCGCCGCAGCGCCTGCCGCGCCTGCCGGAACTGCCGACCTTCGCCGAGCAGGGATACCCCGCCCTGACGGCGGAGGAATGGTTCGGCGTGCTGCTGCCCGCGCGCACCCCGGCGCCGGTGGTGGCCGGGCTGCACCGCGCCCTGCTCGCCGCCGCCGCCCAGCCGGAGCTGCAACAGGCCCTCGCCCGCCTCGAATACAGCACCGCCCCGCGCGAGCCCGCCGCCTTCGCCGCCCAGATCGCCGAGGAGCGCCAGCGCTGGGGCGGCATCATCGCCGATTCCGGGTTTCAGCCGGAGGATTGAGGAAGACAGGGCGCGGTCCTGAGAGGGGCTTCGCCCCTCTCAGACTCTCCCCACCAAAGGCCTGAGGCCTTTGGAAACCCATCTGCTTTTCGTCAGCGTGTACACCAGGAGAGAAACATGAGTTCCAAGGTCATCATCACCGTGGCGCCCACTGGCGGCATGGCCTCCAAGGCGGCCAACCCCAACCTGCCGACGCAGCCCGAGGAAATCGCCGAATCCGTCCATCGGTCCTGGAAGGAAGGCGCGGCCATCGCCGCCCTGCATGCCCGCCGCCCGGACGACCAGGCCACCTGCAATGCCGAGATCTACCGCCGCATCAACGGCCTGATCCGCGAGCGCTGCGACATCGTCATCAACAACTCGACCGGCGGCGGCTCCTCGGGCGACATGCTGCTGCCGCGCCCGGATGGCATGTTCGAGAACAATTTCGAGGAACGCCTGAAGGGCCTCGATGCCGGGGCGGAAATGGCCACCTTCGACGGCTTCACCGCCGTCGATGTCTTCGGCGAGCGCGAGATCCTCGTCGTCACCACCCCCTCGCGCTGCGAGACGCTGGCGAAGCGCTTCCAGGAGCGCGGCGTGAAGCCGGAATGGGAGGTCTTCAACCCCGCCCATATCCTCCAGGACGTCACCCGCCTGATCCAGAAGGGCTATGACAAGCCGCCCTACTACATCAACATCGTCCTCGGCACGGACCGTAACTTCCAGGGCGGCATGCCCTATAGCCACGACCTGCTGACGGCCATGGTGCGCATGCTGCCGCCGCACGCCATCTGGTGCCTCTCGGCCATCGGCCCGGCGCAGCTGCCCGGCACCACCCAGGCCCTGCTGATGGGCGGCCATGTCCGCGTCGGGCTCGAGGACAACAATTATTACGCCAAGGGCGTGCTGGCGACGAACGAGATGCTGGTGGCCCGCACCGTCCGCATCGCCCGCGAGCTGAACCTGGAGATCGCGAGCCCGGGCGAGGCGCGCGAGATCCTCGGCCTGACGCAGCAGCGCCAGCTCGGCGCCGCCTGACGCACCTGCCCTGGGGGCGTGCCTCTTCGGTTGACTTGGGCGGGGGCGGCGGAATAACCCGCCCCTTCGCCGCCGAAGGAGCCGCCCTTGTCCGACCCCCTGGTTGAGGCCGCGCTGGCCGCGCGCGCCCGGTCCTACGCGCCTTATTCCCGCTTTGCCGTGGGCGCCGCCCTGCGCACCGAGGATGGCGCCCTGCATGCCGGCTGCAATGTCGAGAACGCGGCCTATCCGGAGGGCACCTGTGCCGAGGCCGGCGCCATCGCCGCCATGGTGATGGCCGCCACCACCCCCGGCGGGCGCCGCATCGCCGAGCTGGTGGTGGCCGGGGGCGGTGCCATGCCCTGCACCCCCTGTGGCGGCTGCCGCCAGAAGATCCGCGAATTCGCCGCCCCCGCCACCCCCATCCGCATGGTCGATGGCGCGGGGCGGGAATTGCTGCGCCTCACCCTGGCGGAGCTGCTGCCGCATTCCTTCGGCCCCGACCATCTGGCGGAGGGCTGAGCATGCTGCGTGCCTACCTGGCCGGGCCGGATGTCTTCCTGCCCGATGCCCCGGCCCATGCCGCCCGCAAGCGCGCCCTCTGCGCCCGCCACGGCATCGAGGCCCTGGCGCCGCTGAATGAGGATGTCGCCAGCCTCGCCGGCATGGACCCGGCCGAGGCGTGGCAGACCATCTACCGCAAGGATGTGGCCATGATGGAGGCGGCGGATATCGCCATCGCCAATCTGACGCCCTTCCGCGGCGTCTCGGCCGATTCCGGCACGCTGGTGGAGCTTGGCTGGTTCCTCGGGCGCGGCAAGCCGGTGATCGGCTATTCCAACGACGCCACCCCCTTCGCCGCGCGCTGCCATGCCTTCACCGCGCGGTGCCCCGACCCGCTGCCGGGCATCTCGGTGGAGGGCTTCGGGCTGGCCGACAACCTGATGATCCTGGGCGCCCTGGCCGAGACCGGCGGCCACCCCATGCTGCTGCCGGCCGATGGGGTGAGCCTGCCCTTCGACTCGCTCGCCCTGTTCGAGGCCGCCGTGGCGCTGGCCGCCCGCCGCTGACCCTTTCCGGAAGAGAACCGCCGATGCCGCGCAAGATCATCATCGACACCGATCCCGGCAAGGACGATGCCGTGGCCATCCTGCTCGCCCTTGCCGCGCCGGAGGCGGTGGAGGTGCTGGCCGTGGTCGCCGTGGCCGGCAATGTGCCGCTCGCCCGCACCGCCGCCAATGCCGCCGCCCTGCTGGAACTCGGCGGCCGCACCGATATCCCCGTCTATCCCGGCTGCGCCGCGCCGCTCACCCGCCCGCTCGTCACCGCCGAGCATGTGCATGGCGAGACCGGGCTGAACGGCCTCGAACTCCCGCCCCCCGCCCGCGCGCCGGAGGCCGAGCACGGGGTGGATGCCATCATCCGCCTCCTGCGCGCCGAGGCGCCGGGGACGGTGACGCTCTGCCTGCTCGGCCCGGCCACCAACCTGGCCATGGCCCTGGCCAAGGCGCCGGACATCGCGCCGCGCATCGCCGAGGTGGTGTGGATGGCCGGTGCCCGCAGCGAGGGCGGCAATGTCACCCCCGCCGCCGAATACAATGTCTATACCGACCCCGAGGCGGCGGCGGTGCTGCTGGCCAGCGGGCTGAAGCTGACGCTGATGCCGCTCGACCTCACCCACCAGCTGCTGGTGACGCGGGAGCGGCTGGCGGCGCTGCGCGCCCTCGGCACGGCGGCGGCGCGCGCCACGGTGGCCATGTTCTCCGAGATCGACGGCACGCCGCAGCGGGAGCGCGAGCGCGAGGGCATCCCGCTGCACGACCCCACCGTGATCGCGCATCTGATCGACCCCACTCTTTTCGGGGGCCGGCAGATCAATGTGGAGGTGGAAACCGCCAGCCCCTTCGCCCGCGGCATGACCGTGGCCGACTGGTATGGCGTGACCGGCCGCCCCGCCAATGCCCTGTGGCTGAACGCCGCCGCGCCGGACCGCTTTTTCGCGCTGCTGGAGCAGCGCCTGGCCCGCCTGCCCTGATTTTTTTTCCATTCTGGCGTCCCGCATCAGGCCTGAAGCGGGACGCCGCCTGAAAAAGTTTTTTGGTTCTTTTTTCCAAAAAAGAACCCTTACTTCCCCTTCCCGACCGCCTGCATCGCGAGCGCCAGCAGGGCGAAGCCCAGCATCACCGCCGGCAGGCTGAGCGTCACCACGCCGGAGAGCATCCCCATCACCGCCGCGCCCAGCGCGCCCATGGCCATGTGCAGGGCGCCGAGCACGGCGCTGGCGGTTCCCGCCGCGCCCTCCACCGCCAGCAGGGCGAGGCCGATGGCCGGTGGCGCCATGCAGCCCACCCCCATCTGCGACAGCGCCACCAGCGCCACGGCCGCCCCGCCGCTCAGCCAGCCCAGCGCGCCCAGCGCGAGCAGCCCGCCCGCGCCCGCCACCATCAGCAGGACGCCCAGCCGCAGCCGCTGCCCCGGGCTGAGCTTCAGCCGCGGCGCGCCCAGCCCGCCGGCCAGGAAGCCCAGCGCATAGGCCGCCGTCGCCAGGCTCACCGAGCCGGCGCCCCAGCCCAGCACGCCCTGGTAGAGCGCCTGCGCCCCCGCCACCTCGGCATAGGCCCCGCCGATCGCGGCGCCGGAGGCGATGGCCTGCGCCAGGAAGGGCAGGTTGCCCAGCACCCGGCGATAGCCCGCCAGCACCGCCGCCATGCCGCCCTGCGCGCCGCGCTCATGGTGGCTCTCCGGCAGGCGCAGCAGCACGGCCAGCAGCACCGCCGCCCCCGCCACGGCGCTCAGCGCCAGCGAGGCGCGCCAGCCGAAGCGCCCGGCCACGGCGCTGCCGATCACCGGCGCCAGCCCCGGCATCACCGCCAGGGCCAGGGTCAGCAGCGCGGTGACGCGCAGGAAGAGCGGCCCCTGGAAGCGATCCCGCGCGATGGCGCGCGGCAGGGCCAGGCCGGCGCTGGCCCCGATGCCCTGCAGCAGGCGGGCCAGCAGCATGCCCGCGCCCGTCTCCGCCATCGCCGCGCCGATCCCGGCCAGGACATAGAGCGCCAGCCCGGCCAGCAGCACCGGGCGGCGGCCATGCCGGTCCGAGAGCGGCCCCACCACCAATTGCCCGATGCCCAGCCCCGCCAGCACCGCCGAGAGGATCAGCCCCGCCGATTCCAGCCCCAGCGCCAGGTCCGACACCATCCGCCCGAGCGAGGGCACCACCAGGTTGGTCGCCATCTGCCCGAGGCCGGTCAGTGCCATCAGCAGCAGCAGCGTGCCGGCGGGCGCGGCGGCAGGCATGGCGGCCCTGGCCTTGGAAGTGTTCATTCTGGGTCCCCTGGGAAGGTGCCGGCACGCGGCGGCGGCGATGGTCAGGAAATCTCGACAGGGGGGGAGGCGTCCAATAATGCTTGCGGCGACCAGCATAAGTTTGACTGATGCAAGGCATCGAACTCCGCCATCTGCGCTGCCTCGTCGCCATCGCCGAGGAAGGCAGCTTCAGCCGCGCCGCCCTGCGCCTGGGCACCACCCAGCCCGCCATCAGCCAGTTGCTGAAGCGGCTGGAAGACCTGCTCGGCCAGCGCCTGCTGCACCGGGACCGCCACGCCATCGCCCTCACCCCGGTGGGGGAGGCCGTGCTGGCCCAGGCGCGCGAGGCCCTGGCCGCCGTGGAAGGCGCCCTCGACACCACCTTGCGCACCCTGCGCGGCGAGGCGGGGCGGCTGCGCCTCGGCCTCAGCGTGCCCTCGCTCTATGGCGGGGTGCCGGCGCTGATCCGCCGCTTCCGCGCCGCCCGGCCGGGGGTGGAGGTGGACATGCAGGTGCTGAGCAGCCCGGACCAGCCCGCCGCCCTGCGGGAGCGCCGCATCGATGCCGCCTTTGGCGGGGCC
The DNA here is from genome assembly GCF_024437745.1 of Roseomonas sp. GC11. Lineage (GTDB taxonomy): Bacteria > Pseudomonadota > Alphaproteobacteria > Acetobacterales > Acetobacteraceae > Pseudoroseomonas. Next base: position 53,954 of record NZ_JANFNY010000021.1, read on the forward strand.
CTGCCGGATGCCCCGGATATCGCGCGCAAGGTGCTGGCGGATGAGGTGATGCAGGTGCTCCTGCCCATCTGGCACCCGCTGGCCGGGGCGCCCGCCCTGCCGCTCGCGGCCCTGCGCGAGGAGAAATGGATCCTGCCGCCCCTGCCCATGCCGCTGCGGGAGGAGATCACCCTGCATTGCCGTGCCGCCGGCTTCACCCCGCGCATCGCCGCCGAGGCGCCCGATTTCCTGGCCACCTGCGGGCTGGTGCTGGCGGGGGCGGGCATCGCCCTGGCCGCCGAAAGCGCCCGCGGCTTCGCCGGGCCGGATCTCATCCTGGCGCCCCTGGAAGGGGCCGGGCCGCGCCTGATCCACGCCATGATCTGGCGGGAGGCCGACCCCTCGCCCCTCGTCCGGCGGTTGGTGGAAATGGTTTAGAAACAGAGGGGAAGAGTTCTTTTTTGAAAAAAAGAACCAAAAAACTTTTTTCCGCTGGCGTCCCGCCTCAGGCCTGAGGCGGGACGCCAAACGGACAGAAAGTCTTTTTGCTTCTTTTTCTTCAGAAAAAGAAGAATTCTTATAAGAAAATAAAAATATCAATAGCTTAACATCAATTCCCGATACGCCATCTGATCCGCGTGCATGCGCCGGAAGACGGCGTATTTGGCCTCATGGTAGCGCCGCACGGCGGCATCCCCGGGCTGGATCACACTGCCGGCGGCGCTCATGGCCGCCATGGCGGCAGGCAGGTCCGGCTGCACCCCGCCAGCCACCGCGCCCAGCATGGCGGCGCCCAGCAGGATGGCCTCCGGCTCGCGCGGCAGCACCAGCGCGCAGCCCGTGGCATCGGCGTGCTCCCGCAGGAAGACGGGGTTCTTGGTTCCACCGCCACAGGCCATCACGGTATCAATGGTATAGCCGCTTTCGTTCATCGTCTCGATGATGTGGCGGGTGCCATAGGCCACCGCCTGCACCGTGGCGAGGTAGAGCAGCGCCAGATCCTCCACCCCCGCCGAGAGCCGCAGGCCGGAGATCATGCCGCGCAGCGAGGCATCGGCGCGCGGGGAGCGGTTGCCGTGGAAATCCGGCATCACATGCAGCCCCTCGGTCAGCAGGGCCGGGAAGGGCAGGCCCGCCGCCAGACGGGCCACCTCCCGGTTGAGGGCCTGGTAGATGGTCTCCCCGGCCTGCCGCGCCGCCTCGGCCAAAGCGGGGTGGGCGGCATGGGTGGTGATGACGTGGTCGATCAGCGCGCCTGTGGCCGATTGCCCGCCCTCGCTGAGCCAGAGGCCCGGCACCATGGCGGAGTGATACGGCCCCCAGACGCCGGGGACGAAGCGCACCTCGGGCGAGACCGCCATGTGGCAGGAGGAGGTTCCCCCCACCAGCGCCACGCGCCGCCCGAGCGCCGCCGCATCCGGCGCCACCCCGCCCAGCGCCGCGCCGATGACGCCGAGCCCGCCGGCATGGGCATCGATGGCCGAGGCGCCGACGGGAATGCCCGGCGCCAGCCCCATCTCCGCCGCCGCTTCCGCCGAGAGGGTGCCGAGGCGCTGGCCGGGCGGCAGGATCTCGGTGCCGATGCGGCGGAAGCCTTCCGCCACCAGATCGCCCAGGCCGATGGCGCGGAAGAAGGCGCCGTCCCACCGCCCCTCATGCCCCAGATAGGTCCATTTGCAGACGGTGGAGCAGAGCGAGCGCGACAGCCGCCCCGTGGCGCGGAAAGTGAGGAAGTCCGGCAGGTCGAGGAAATGCGCGGCGCGCGCCCAGGACTGCGGCAGGTGGCGCTTCAGCCAGAGCAGCTTCGGCGCCTGCATCTCCAGCGAGATGCGGCCGCCGACATAGCGCAGCACCTCATGGCCGCCGGCATTGATCTCCTCGGCCTCGGCGGCGGCGCGGTGGTCCATCCACAGCACCACATCCTGCTCCGCCGCCCCGTCCGGGCTGACGGAGACAGGGTTCCCGGCGGCATCCAGCAGCACCAGGGAACAGGTGGCGTCGAAACCGAGGCCGAGCACGCGGACGGGGCCGAGCCCCTCCACCGCGCCACGCACGGCGGCACAGACGGCGGCCCAGATATCGGCCGAGGATTGCTGCGCGAAATCCGGCGCCGGGCGCCAGGCGCGGATGGCGCGCACCGCCTGCCCCAGCAGCGCGCCCTGGGGCGAGAAGGCACCGGCGCGCGCGCTGCCCGTGCCCACATCCACGCCGATGACGATATCCTGCATTGTCCTGTCTTTCCGTGGGGCGTTCGCGCTTTTGGCGGGCGCGCGTTATGGGGCCGGCGGGGCGACGTCAAGCGCGCAGCCGGCGCGGCGCAGCGCCGCCTGCTCCGCCTCCGGCGCCGAGGCATCGGTGACGACGCGGGCAAAGGCCGAGAGCGGCGCGAACCAGGCCGGGCGAAGCTGGCCGAGCTTGCTGCCATCCACCACCAGCACGGCGCGGCCGGCGCTGGCCAGGGCCATCTGCTTCACCGGCACCTCGTTGAAGTTGATGCTGGTGGCGCCATGCGCCACATCCACCCCGGCGGCGGAGAGGAAGGCGGTGTTCAGCCGCAGCCGCTTCAGGCTGGCCAGCGCCTCGTCGGAGGTGAAGGTGGTGGCGCCCGGGTGGTAGAGGCCGCCGAGCAGCACCAGCCGCGTGTTGGGCCGCCGCGCCAGCAGGGTGGCGATGTTCAGCGCGTAGCACACGACGGTGAGGGCGGGGCCGGCGGGCAGGCTCTCCACCAGATGCGGCGTGGTGGTGCCGCAGTCGACGAAGAGGGTGTCGCCATCGCGCACCATCTGCGCGGCGAGGGCGGCGGCCTGCCGCTTGGCGGCGGCGTGCTGGTCCTGCGCCTGTTCCAGCGCATAGCCGCCGCTGCCGCGCCCGGCGGCGACCACATGGCCGCCGAGCAGCGCCAGCGGCAGGCCCGGCCGCGCCAGGTCCCGCCGCAGCGTCATGGAGGAGACGCCGAGCACCCGTGCCGCCTCTTCCAGCCGGGCGCTGCCGGTGTCCTGCAGCAGGGCTTCCAGCCGGGCCAGCCGCTCCGCGCGGCGCGTGTTCGCCCAGGCATGCGTCGCGGGGGTCTGTGCTTCGCCGTCGGCCATTGCGCCTCCTCACCGGTGCGGCTTGACGCGGGCCGCCGCTGATGTGAGGATTATCACAACTGTTAAAAAACTGACAATTGCGGGAGGGCATCCGGACCCGCCCGCGGGGATACAGCGCACATGGCCCAGATGACCACCGCCCCGGTCTCGCCCGACGAGCTGGCGAAGCTGATCGACCACACGCTCCTGAAGCCGGAGGCGGGTGAGGCGGAGCTGCGCCGCTGGGCTGAGGAAGCGCGCGCGCATGGCTTCTGCTCGGTCTGCGTCAATCCGGTGAATGTGGCCTTCGTCTCCGGGCTGCTGGCGGGCAGCGGGGTGAAGACCTGCGCCGTGGTGGGCTTCCCGCTCGGCGCCAGCGCCCCCGCCATCAAGGCGGCCGAGGCGGCGCAGGCGGTGCGCGACGGCGCTGGCGAGATCGACATGGTGATCCATATCGGCGCGCTGCGCGATGGCCGGCTGGACGCGGTGCGCGCCGACCTCGCCGCCGTGCGCGCCGCCTGCCCGGGGCAGGTGCTGAAGGTCATCATCGAGACCTGCCTGCTGACGGACGCGCAGAAGCGCGTGGCCTGCCGCCTGTCGGTCGAGGCGGGGGCGGATTTCGTGAAGACCTCCACCGGCTTTTCCACCGGCGGCGCGACGGAGGCCGATATCGCCCTGATGCGCGCCGAGGTGGGGCCGGGGATCGGGGTGAAGGCCTCGGGCGGCGTGCGCACGCTGGCCCAGGCCCAGGCGATGATCGCCGCCGGGGCGAGCCGCATCGGCGCCAGCTCCGGCGTGGCGCTGGTCTCCGGCGCGGCGCCCGCCGCGGCGAGCGGCTACTGACGTCAGGCGTGACTGACACAAGGCAAGGGGAAGGAAAACCATGATCACTCGTCGCAGCTTCGGCGCGCTGGCCGCTGGTGGCGTGATGGCCGGCGGCCTGATGGCGCGCCCGGCCTGGGCCCAGGGCAAGGCCGTGGACGCCAGCAAGGTGGCCGGCGACATCAGCGCCCGCGCCGGCAGGAAGCGCACCATCGCGACCGTCGTGAAGGTGGACGGCATCGCCTGGTTCGACCGCATGCGCGAGGGCGTGAAGCAGTTCGGCGCCGATCAGGGGCATGACACCTGGATGGTCGGCCCGAGCCAGGCCGATGCCGCCGCGCAGGTGCAACTGGTGGAAAGCCTGATCGCCCAGGGCGTCGATGCCATCTGCATCGTGCCCTTCTCGGTCGAGGCGGTGGAGCCGGTGCTGCAGAAGGCGCGGCGCCAGGGCATCGTGGTGATCTCGCACGAGGCCGCCGGCCTGAAGAACATCGACTACGACATCGAGGCCTTCGACAACCACGCCTATGGCGCCAAGCTGATGGAAGTGCTGGCGCAGCAGATGGGCGGCGAGGGCAAGTATGTGGCCACCGTCGGCAGCCTGACCTCGCAGTCGCAGATGGAGTGGATCGACGGCGCCGTCGCCTACCAGAAGCAGAACTTCCCGAAGATGCAGGAAGTGACGCGCCGCATCGAGACCTATGACGACGCCACCACCGACTACAACAAGCTCAAGGAAGTCCTGACCGCCTATCCGGACCTGAGGGGCATCCTGGGCGCGCCCATGCCGACCTCCGCCGGCGCGGGCCGCCTGATCGCCGAGCGCAAGCTGGGCGGCAAGCTGTTCTTCTCCGGCACCGGCCTCGTCTCCGTCGCCGGCCAGTACCTGCGCAATGGCGACATCAACTACATCCAGTTCTGGGACCCGGCGGTGGCCGGCTATGCCATGAACGTGATGGCGGTGATGGCGCTGGCCAAGAAGAGCATCGCCCCGGGCCTCGACCTCGGCCTCACGGGCTACACCAAGCTCGGCGCCGTCGATCCGGCGCGGCCGAACGTGCTGGCCGGCCAGGGCTGGGTCGGCGTCACCAAGGACAACATGTCCCAGTACAACTTCTAACAGGCTGCCGCTCCCTGGTGGAGCGGCGGGACGCAGTGCTCGGCCCTTGCGGCCCTGGCTGCGTTCCGCCGTTCCAGGGGGGCGGTTCCCTGGCTGGCAGGGCCCAGGCGCCCGGCCCCCGTGCCGCGACTCCCGTCCCGGCCATGACCGGAAGCCGAAAGAAAAATGAGTGGACCGCTGATCGAGCTGCGCAACCTGGGCAAGAGCTTCGGGGCCGTGCATGCGCTGAAGGATGTCTCGCTCGCCATCGGGCGGGGGGAGATCCATTGCCTGGCCGGCGAGAACGGCTCGGGCAAGTCAACGCTGATCAAGATCATCTCCGGGGTGAACCAGCCCGATCGCGGTGAGATCCTGATCGACGGCCAGCCGGTGCAGGGCATGACCCCGCGCGAGGCGATCGCCCGTGGCGTGCAGGTGATCTACCAGGATTTTTCCCTGTTCCCGAACCTGACGGTCGCGGAGAATCTCGCGCTCAGCACGGAACTCCAGGCGGGGCGGCGCCTCGTCTCCTGGGGCCGGGTGCGGCGCATCGCCGAGGAGGCGACGCGCAAGCTCGGCGTGGCGCTGGAGCTGGACGCGCTGGTGGAAACCCTGCCGACGGCGGGCAAGCAGCTCGTCGCCATCGCCCGCGCGCTGATGTCGGACCCGCGCCTGCTCATCATGGACGAGCCCACCACCGCCCTGACGGGGCGCGAGGTGGAGGCGCTGTTCCGCGTGGTGCGCGACATCCAGGCGCGCGGCATCGCCGTGCTCTTCGTCAGCCACAAGATGCGCGAGATGCTGGAGATCAGCGAGCGGCTGACCGTCATCCGCAGCGGCGAGGTGGTCGCGGCCGGCCCGATCGCCGAATTCGACGAGGCGAAGATCACCCGCGCCATGACCGGCCAGGAGATCGCCGCCGAGGGCTATCGCTGGGAAGGCGATGCCGGCGGCAAGCCGCTGCTGGAGGTCGAGAACCTCACCCTGCCCGGGCAGCTGGACGATATCTGCTTCCGCCTGATGCCGGGCGAGATCGTCGGCATTTCCGGCCTGCTCGGCTCGGGCCGCACGGAACTCGCCATGGCGCTGTTCGGCATGAAGCCGGGCTGCCAGGGCCGCATCCGCATCGATGGCCGCGCGGTGCGCCTGACCTGCGTGCAGGACGCGATCGCCGAGGGCATCGCCTATGTGCCTGAGGACCGGCTGACCGAGGGGCTCTTCCTCTCCGCCACCATCGACCGCAACATGCTGGCCACCTCGCACCACCGGCTGAGCCGCTTCGGCGTGATGCAGGCCGGGCGGGCGGCGGAGGAGGCGGCGGGCATGATCCGCGCCATGGCCATCGCCACGCCCACGGGCAACCGGCCGGTGACGCAGCTCTCCGGCGGCAATGCGCAGCGCGTGGTGATCGGCCGCTGGCTGCTCAACGACCCGCGCATCCTCATCCTCAACGGCCCGACCGTCGGTGTCGATGTCGGCTCCAAGGCCGGCATCCACCGCAAGATCCGCGAACTGGCCCGCAATCACGGCCTGGGAGTGCTGATGATCTCCGACGACCTGCCGGAGCTGGTGGACAACTGCAACCGCATCCTGGTGCTGCACCGCGGCCGCATCGTGGACCAGGTGGAGGCCGCCGCCACCACCGAGGCCGCGCTGAGCGCGCAGCTGGGGGCGCTGCAGTGAGCGCGCTGGCCCAGGCGCTGCGCCGCCACCCGGAACTGATGGTGGCGGCGGTGCTGGTGGTGGCGGTGCTCGCCATCGGCGCCATCAACCCGGTCTTCTGGCAGCCCTCGAACATCTTCAGCCTGCTGCGCGCCAGCGTCATCACCGGCATCCTGGCGCTGGCGGTGCTGATGGTCATGCTCTCGGGCGGCATCGACGTCTCCTTCCCCGCCTTCGCCATCGCGGCGATGTACCTGACCATCAAGGCGATGATCGCCTGGGAGTTCGACGGCGTCCTGCTGCCCTTCCTGATGGCCAGCGGCATCGGGCTGGGGCTCGGCCTCGTCAACGCGGCCTTCGTGCATTACCTGCGCATGATCCCGCTGATCGTCACGCTCGGCACCGGCACGGCGGTGCGCGGCTTCCTCCTCGGCGTGGTCGGCACCAGCCAGATCAATATCGGCCAGATGCCGCCGCTTCTCATCGACTTCGCCAAGGGCGAGGTGCTGCAGGTGACGCAGGCCGATGGCAGCGCGGCCGGCCTCTCGGCCATGGTGCTGGTCTATGCCGCCATCGCCCTCGTGGTGCATCTGCTGCTGCGCCACACCATGCTCGGCCGCGGCATCTACGCCATGGGCGGCGGGGTGGAGGCGGCGCGGCGCGTCGGCTTCAACATCCGCCGCATCACCTTCGTCATCTATGGCCTCGCCGGGGCGCTGGCGGGCTTCGCCGGGCTGCTGCATGGCGCGATGATCTGGACAGCCAACCCGCGCGACATGGTCGGGCTGGAGCTTGACGTCATCGCCGCCGTGGTGCTGGGCGGCGCCTCCATCTTCGGCGGGCGCGGCACGGTCATCGGCACCATGCTCGGCGTGCTGACGCTGGTCGTCATCACCAACAGCCTCATCATCCTGGGCGTCGACACCACCTGGCAGCGCGTCGTGGTGGGGCTCATCGTCATCGCGGCCACGGCGGTCACCGCCTGGCGCGACCGCAAGCGCCTCGCCTGAGGACAGGAGAGCGATCATGTCCAGCCTCCTCCCCACCCTCTCCCGCATGCTGCGCCGGGTCGATACCAACCTGCTGCAACTGCTGCTGCTGACGGTGCTGATCTTCGCCGGCATGGCGGCGCTGAACCCGGAGCGGTTCCTGCGCCCCTATGTCTTCGAATCCATCACCTTCATCGCGCCCGAGCTGGGCCTGCTCGCCATCGCCATGATGGTGGCCATGCTCACCGGCGGCATCGATCTCTCCGTCATCGGCATCGCCAATCTCGCCTGCATCCTGGCCGGGCTGTTCTTCCACAGCGCCGGCGCGCCGCGCGGGCCGGAGCTGGTGAACATGCCGCTGCCGATGGTGCTGGCGGGCATCGGCATCGCGCTCGGCACCGGCCTCGTCGCCGGCGCCATCAACGGGCTGCTGATCGCGAAGCTGCGCGTCACGCCCATCCTCGCCACCATCGGCACGGGGCAGGTCTTCACCGGCATCTGCCTGGTGCTGACGGGTGGCCCCGCCGTGGTCGGCTTCCCCGCCCTCTGGGGGCAGTTCGGCAATGGCACGCTGTTCGGCATCGCCGCGCCGCTCATCGTCTTTGTCGTCGTCGCCGGGCTGGTCTGGTTCGTGCTGGCGCGCACGGCCTTCGGCATCAACCTGACGCTGATCGGCACCAACCCCAAGGCCGCCGTCTTCGCCGGGCTGCGCACCGCGCGCACCGTCTTCTTCTCCTACATGCTGACGGGCGGGCTGGCCGCCATCGCCGGCATCCTGCTCTCCGGCCGCACCAATGCGGCGAAGTCGGATTACGGCGTTTCCTACCTGCTCCAGGCCGTGCTGATCGCCGTGCTGGCCGGCACCAATCCGGCGGGCGGCAAGGGCTCGGTGCCCGGCATCGCCCTGGCGCTGGTGGCGCTGATGCTGCTCTCCTCCGGCCTGCAGATCATGCGCTTCAGCAACTTCCTGGTGGATCTCATCTGGGGCGGCTTCCTGCTGCTCTCCATCGCCCTCGCCGCCTGGCGCGCGCGGAGCCGCTGACATGACCGTCACCGCCACCATCCCGCTGTATCCCGCCCTCTGCGGCGAGGCCCCGCGCGAGGTCTTCGCCGCCGGCGAGCTGCGCGCCACGCTGCACCGCTATCCCTCCGGCATCGGCGCGCTGCGCCTCGCCAATGCGCGGGGCGCGGTGGAGGTGCTGCCCTGGATGGGCGGCATGGTCTGGTCCGCCCGCTTCGACGGCGTGGACCTCACCATGGCCAGCGGCTTCGACATGCCGCGCCCCGCCACGGGCATCGCCGGCACCTATGGCTGTTTCGCCTTCCACAGCGGCCTGCTGCGCAATGGCGTGCCGACGCCGGAGGATGACCACGCCGCGCATGGCGAATTCCCCTGCGCGGAGATGCAGTCCGCATGGCTCGAATGGGGCGCGGATGCGGAAGGCCCCTTCCTGCGCGCCGTCTCGGCGCGGGACCATGTGGTGGGCTTCGGCCCGCACTATGTCGCGCATCCCTCCGTCACGCTGCGCCCGGGCGCCACGCTGTTCGATATCGGCCTGTCCGTCGAGAACCGCTCGGGCAGGCCGATGGAGCTGATGTATATGTGCCACGTGAACTTCGCCTTCGTGCCGGGCGGGGAGATCGTGCAGCCCGCGCCCTTCACGCCGGAGCACACCGCGGTGCGCCGCGCCGTGCCCGCCCATGTCACGCCCAACCCGGATTACCGCGCGCTGATCGAGGATCTCGCCGCCCACCCGGCGCGCATGGCACGGCTGGACGAGCCGCATCTCTACGATCCCGAGCAGGTCTTTTATGTGTCCGGCCTCGGGCGGGACGTGGCGGGGTGGACGCATCTGATGCTGAAGCGGCCGGAGGGCGATGGCTTCGCCCTCTCCTATGATCCGGAGGCCCTGCCGCACTGCGTGCGCTGGGTGCTGAACGACCCGGACCAGAAGGTGGCTGCCTTCGCCCTGCCCTCCACCTGCCAGCCCGAGGGCTACACGGCGGAGAAGCGCAAGGGCCATGTCCGCCAGCTTCCCCCGCATGGCCGCGCTACCTTCCAGGTGCGCGCCGGCTATCTCGACCTTGCCGCCGCCGCGCGGATGGGCGAGACCATCTCTTCCCTGCGTTGAACGGAGCCGCTTCCATGGGCGCGCGCATCGGTGTGGTCGGCAGCAACATGGTCGACCTCGTCACCTATATCGACCGGATGCCGGCGGCGGGCGAGACCCTGGCCGCCCCGTCCTTCGCCATCGGCCATGGCGGCAAGGGGGCGAACCAGGCCGTCGCCGCCGCAAAGCTCGGCGCCGATGTGATGCTGGTCAGCCGCGTGGGAGATGACCTGTTCGGCGGCGGCACGCTGCGCAACTTCCAGGAGCTGGGCATCGACACCACGCATGTGCGCGCCATCCCCGGCGCGCAGAGCGGCGTGGCGCCGATTTTCGTCGAGCCCTCGGGCGAGAACCGCATCCTCATCGTCAAGGGCGCCAATGAGCATCTGCTGCCCGCCGATGTCGATGCCGCCGCCGCGGATCTGGCGCGCTGCGGGCTGATCCTGCTGCAGCTCGAAATCCCGCTGGAGACCGTCTACCACACCATCGCCTGGGCTGCCGGGCGGGGCATTCCCGTGCTGCTGAACCCGGCGCCGGCGGTGCCGGAGCTGGATGTGGAGCGCATCCTGGGCGCCACCTTCCTTGCCCCCAACCAGACGGAACTCACCATCCTCACCGGCCTGCCCGCCGAGACGCGCGCGCAGGCGGAGGCGGCGGCGCGCAGCCTGGTGGCGCGCGGCGTGAAGCAGGTGATCGTGACGCTGGGCGGCGATGGCGCCCTGCTCGTCACCGCCGAGGGGCCGGCGCAGCATGTCGCCGCCGTCTCCGTGAAGCCGGTGGATACCAGCGGCGCGGGTGATGCCTTCCTGGGCGCCTTCGCGCAGCACTATGTGGCGCATGGCGACACGCTGGCGGCGATGCGCTGGGGGGCGCGCTACGCGGCGGATTCCATCACCCGGCCGGGGACGCAGAAGGCCTTCGCCACGGCGGCCGAATTCGCCGCCTTCCGCCAGACGCTGGGCGAGGCGTAAGCAGCCCGCGGAGGAGCGGCGGCGTGGCCGCCGCGCACGCCGCAACGTGATCGGCATGGCCGTTGCCCACGGCCAGCCCGCGCCCTAGCAGCACGGCATCGCGACTGGAGTGCAGGCCCTATGGCGCCGATCCCGCCCCCGTCCCGCCGTGGCGGGACCCTTCTTGCCCTGGCCCTGGCGGCTCCGCTGGCGGTGCCCTGCGCGGTGCTGCTGCCCGCCACCCCGGGCTTCGCCACGGAGCGCGGGGCGCCGAAATCCGCCACCCCCTGCACCACCCCCGCCCGCCTCGCGCTGCGGCCGCAGGAGGCCGCCGCCCAGCCGCCGCTGCGCCCGGACCAGCCGCTTTGCCTGCGGCTGCGGCGGGGGGAGAGCGCCTATTTCCGCGTCGCCGCCGAGGCCGGGCGGGACTATGCCGTGGAGACCCGCCAGCTGGCGCGGGAGACGGATCCGGTGCTCGCCGCCCTCGATGCCGATGGCACGGTGCTGCTGGAGGATGATGACGGAGGGGAGGAGGCTCTGGCCGCCCGGCTGGAGGTCGGGGCGGATGCGGCGGTGCGGCTGATCCGCGTCGGCACGCTGGGGGACCAGGGCGGTCGCTTCACGCTGGCACTGCGCAGGCTGCCGCCGCAGCCGGTGCCGGACTTCGCCACCAGCGCCGCGCAGGCCGCCACCCGCCCGCCCCTGGCCCTGGGCCAGGCCGTCGCTCTGACCCTGCGGCGCCACCAGCGCGCCTATTTCGCCCTGCCGGCGGAGCGGGCGGGGCTGCTGGCCATCACCCGCGACCTGCGCGAGGGCACCGACACGGTGCTGGAACTGCTCGATGCCCGGGGCGAGGTGGTGGCCGAGGATGATGATGGCGGCGGTGACCTGGCCTCCGCCCTCAGCCTGGCGGATGGCGCCGGCGCGGTGGTGCTGCGGGTGCGCACGCTGGAGGGCGCGCCCGGCCGTTTCAACCTGGTGCTGGAGCGCGAGCCGCCCGCGCCGCCGGCCGATTTCCCGACCTCGCTTGAGGCCGCGCGCGCCGCGCCGCCGCTGGAGGCGGGGCGGCGCAGCCTGACCTTCGGGCGGCGGCAGAGCGCCTATTTTTCTCTTCCCGCCGAGGGGGAGTGGATCCTGCGCACCGACTCGCTGAGCGATGGGGCGGATACGGTGCTGGCCCTGCTGGATGCGGAAGGCCGTGTCCTGGCCGAGGATGATGATGGCGGCGGCGGGCTGGCCTCGCGCATCGCCACGCGCCGCGCGCCGCAGCGCCCGGCTTTCCTGAGCGTGCGGATGCTGGATGGCCGGCCGGGGCGGTTCGACCTCGTTTCCCAGGCGATGCCGCGGCCGGGTGCCACCACGGCGCCTCCGGTCGCGGTCACGGCCGGGGTGACGGATGACCTCGCCGAGGCGGCGCGCCGCCCGACGCTGTTGCTTGGCGAGGCTGTGGCGCTCGATCTCGGGGCAGGCGAGGCCGCTGTTTTCGCGCTGCCGCATGATGGCCGCCCGGCCATGGCGCTGACTTTCGCGCTGCCGCAGGGCACTGGCACCGCGCTGGAATGGCTCGATGCGGAGGGCAAGGTGCTGGCCGCGCAGCAGGGCGACCTTCCGGAGGGCGGGCGGGGTGTGCGCCTCACCCTGCCGGCTGTGCCGCGCCCTTCCTTCCTGCGGGTGTTGCAGACGGGGGATGGCCAGGGCCATTTCCAGCTTGTACTTATCCGCCCCGCCCCCGGCGAGGAATAACCGCGCCGCGTCCCGCCTCTCCCGAGGCGGGACGCGCTTTCTGAAAAAGTTTTTTGGTTCTTTTTTCCAAAAAAGAACTTTCTTTCTGTCCTTCCCTTTTCTTCCTAAGGCCTGTTAGAGCTTGAATGCTGTTCCCATGTTCTGGGCATGGTGGAGAGCAGCGACAATCAGGTTTTCACGG
>NZ_JANFNY010000022.1 GCF_024437745.1 Roseomonas sp. GC11
AGGCCGCGCTGGCCGGGGCGCTGGCCGCCACCCCCGGCGCCGCCACCCCCCCCGCGGGGCTGGCCGATCTGCTCGCCCGGCTGGTCCGCCCCGCCTGGGTGGAGCGCGCGGCCCTGGCCGCCCTGGCGCGGGAGAGCTTCACCGCCGCGCCGCAGGACGTGGCCGCCGCCCTGGCCGATCTCGGCGCCATCACCACCCGCAATTTCGAGCCGGGCGGCCTGCCGGGCACCTGGATCGGCGGGCGGGGCTTCCACATCCTGGTGGCGCACCGGCTGGCGCACCGGCTCTGGCGGCAGGGGCGCGAGGCCCTGGCCATGGCGGTGAAGACCGGCGCCGCCGCCTCCCTGGGCGCCGATATCCACCCCGCCGCGCGGCTCGGGCGCGGGCTGTTCCTGGACCACGGCATCGGCCTCGTCATCGGCGAGACGGCGGTGATCGAGGATGATTGCAGCCTGTGGCACGGCGTCACCCTGGGCAGCACGCTGATGCAGGGCGGCGCGGACCGCCACCCCAAGCTGCGCCGCGGTGCCGTGATCGGGGCGGGGGCGGCGCTGCTCGGGCCGATCGAGATCGGCGCCTATGCCGTGGTCGCCGCCGGCAGCGTGGTGCTGGCCGATGTGGCGCCGCGCAGCACCGTGGCCGGCAACCCCGCCACGCCACGCCGCGCCTCCCGCCATCCTTATTTCCCCACCGACCTGCCGGAGCCCGCCGCATGAGCCAGATCCCGCCCCGCCTGCCGGGCATCGACCATCCGCTGATCCTGGTGCGCGACATCGAGGCGGCACGGGGCTTCTACACCCGCCTCGGCTTCACGGTGACGCCGGTGGGCCGGCACCCCTGGGGCACCAGCACCAGCCTCGCCGTGCTGGAACGCTCGGCGCTGGAACTGATGGGGATCTATGATGACAGCCTGATCGACGAAATGCCGGTGGGGGAATTCCGCTTCGGCCGCCATATGCGCGATGCCCTGGCGGAGCGCGAGGGGATGTCGCTCGTTGCCCTGCACAGCCGCGACGCCGCCGGGGATCGCGCGGCGATGGAGGCGCGCGGCGCCCGCTTCAACGGCCATATCGGCTTCCGCCGCCGTGTCCGCCCGCCGGGCGGGGAATGGGACGAGGCGGTGGTCTCGCTGGAGGTCAGCGTGGAACCGGAGCTGCCGCGCATCGGGCATTTCCTGGCGCAGCAGCACAAGCCGCATCTGCTCTGGGTGCCCGAATGGATGCGCCACGCCAATGGCGCCACCCATGTGGCGGCGGTGACCTATGTGGCGGCCGACCCGGCGCCGGTGCTCGCCCGCCTCGCCCGGCTCTATGGTGCCGAGGCTGTCACGCCGGAGGGGGCGGGCCATGTGGCGCGGACGGAGCAGGGCGTCTTCCGCGTGCTGCCCGCCCTGGCCGGTGGCCCGGCACTGCCGCCAGGCGAGGCTGCCGGGGCCGGGATCGATGTGGCGGTGCGCGACCTCGCCGCCGCCCGCGGCGTGCTGGAGGCGAATGGCGTGGCCTTTGAGGCCCTGCCCGGTGCCCTCGCCCTGCGCGATGTGGCGGCCTGCGGGAATGTCTTGCTTCGGTTTGTTGAGCAGTAAGGTTCTTTTTTGGAAAAAAGAACCAAAAAACTTTTTTCAGTTGGCGTCCCGCTTCAGGCCTGAGGCGGGACGCCAGACGGAAAAAGTCTTTTTGCTTCTTTTTCTTCAGAAAAAGAAGATGACTTTAAATCAATAATTTAGCCCTTCGACATCTCCAGTGGCGGCTGCGCCTCCGGCGGGATCGGGCAGACATAGGGCTCGCCATCGAGGCGCTTGGCCAGATCGGCCTTGGCGGCGGCGATCAGGGCCGGGTTCTCGATGGCGGCGATGGCGGTGGCCGCCATGGCCTTGGCCACATGCACCATGCCCTTGTGGGCATGCGGGCTCTTGCCCTGGGCCGTCAGCTGCCAGGAATGGAAGGGCGTGCCGATGGCCGCCGTGGCGCCATTGGCCTGCACCGTCGGCACCACCCAGGAGACATCGCCCACATCGGTGGAGCCCAGCATCAGCTTGCGCGGGGTGCCGCGCGGCACGATCTGGTCGCACAGGGCCTTGTCCGCCTCGAAGGGCAGGCCCGCCCCGGCGAAGGGCGCGCGCAGATCCTCGGGCGAGAGGGTGGCGCGGATCTGTTCGGCGAAGGCGCGGTCAGCGGCATCGAACTGCGGCGGGCCGAGGCGCTCCAGCTCCACCTGCAGCGCGGCCTCCAGCGGCTCGTTCGGCAGCAGGTTGGCGACGGCGCTGATCACCTGCACCTCCACCTGTGTCTCGGTCATCAGCGCGGCGCCCTGCGCGATCTTCCGCACGCGCTCCACCAGTTCGCGCATGCCGCGCATATCCGGGTGGCGGATGGAGTAGCGCACCTTCGCCCGGCCCTGCACCACGTTGGGCGCGATGCCGCCGGCATCGAGATAGGCGTAGTGGATGCGCGCCGCGCTATCCATGTGCTCGCGCATGTAGTTGACGCCGACATTCATCAGCTCGACGGCATCCAGCGCGGAACGGCCCAGATGCGGCGCGGCGGCGGCGTGGCTGGAGCGGCCGGTGAAGATGAAATCCACCCGGCTATTGGCCAGCGAGGCCGGCGGCGCCACCTCGGCGAAATGGCCGGGGTGCCAGGTGATGGCGATGTCCGCATCCTCGAAGAGGCCGGCGCGGGCCATGAAGGCCTTGGCGGCGCCACCTTCCTCGGCCGGGCAGCCATAGTAGCGGACGCGGCCCTGGATGCCCTTCTCGGCCAGCCAGTTCTTCACCGCCGTGGCCGCCAGCGCGGCGCCGGCGCCCAGCAGGTTGTGCCCGCAGCCATGGCCGAAGCCGTTATGATGCGCGACCGGGCGATGCTCGGCCACGCCCGCCTCCTGGGAGAGGCCGGGCAGGGCGTCATACTCGCCGAGGATGGCGATGACCGGGCCGCCCTCGCCGGCCTCGGCCACCAGGGCGGTGGGGATGCCGGCCACGCCGGTCTCCACGCGGAAGCCCTGGCGCTTCAGTTCCTCGGCATGCTCGGCGGCGGAGCGGAACTCGGTGTAGAGCGGCTCCGGCATGTCCCAGACGCGATCGGCGAGGGCGATCATTTCCGGCGCCTTGGCGTCCACATGGCGCCAGATCTCGGGCGAGTTCTGCATCAGGGGGTATCCCGGTCTCGCGGGGCGCGCGCGCGGGCCGGATGGTCCTGGCGCCCCGGCTGTGGTGGCAGTCCCCTCCGCTATAGGCCCGGCGGCGGGCGGCGTCAGCCCCCCGCCATGCGGCCGCGCGTCGCCGCGTCCAGCCGCGCGCGCAGCCGGGCCAGCAGCGGGTCGGCCGCCGTGCGGGCGCGGCCGTAATCGAGGTTGAAGGCATAGTCGAAGCCGGGCGGGTTGCGTCCCTGGCTGTGCTGCAAAAGGGTTTCGAGTTTGTCGAGGCCCTTGACCAGCGCGGCCTCGCGCGTGGCGCCGGCCTCGTATTCCTCCCACAGCGCCAGGATCTCGGCGCGTTCCGGGGCGGGCAGGGGCGCGGTGAGGGTGGCGAGGTCGGCCCGCTCCTGCGCCGCCTTGCCGCCCTGCCCGCCCGCCTGCCCTTCTGCCTGCCGGCTGGCCTGTTCGGGGGCGGGGATATCGCCATGCAATGCCTCGCCCAGGTCATGCACCAGGCAGAGCTTCAGCAGCCTCGCCATGTCGAGCGGGCCAAGGCCGCGCGCCAGCACCATGGCCATCAGGGCGAGCCGCCAGCTGTGCTCGGCCGTGCTCTCCTGCCGCCCGCCCGAGCCATGGGCGCTGCGCAGCACGCCCTTCAGCGCCTCCGCCGCGCGCAGGAAGGCCAGCAGGCCGTCGATCTCCTCATCCGTCATGGCGCCCCTTCCTTCGCGGGCCACAGCACATCGGGGGTGATGGCCTCCAGCGTGGCGCAGCCGGTCTGCGCCATGGCCACCTCCAACTCCGCCCGCAGCAGTTTCAGCACATGGGCGACGCCGAGCGCACCCCCCACCGCCAGCCCGTGCAGCACCGGCCGCCCCACCAGCACCGCGCGGGCGCCGAGGGCGAGGGCCTTCAGCACATCCGTGCCGCGGCGGATGCCGCCATCGAGCAGCACCGGCACCCGCCCGGCCACCTGCCGCGCCACGCCGGGCAGGGCGTCCAGGCTGGCCGGCAGCCCGTCCAGCACGCGGCCGCCATGGTTGGAGACGATCAGCCCATCCGCCCCGGCCGCCAGGGCCTGCGCGGCATCCTCCGGCGTCAGGATACCCTTGAGCAGCAGCGGCAGGCGCGTGGCGGCGCGCAGCGCGGCGATATCCTCCCAGCGCGCGGCATGGGCCATGGGGCCGGCGAGGATGCCCGGCTCATGCGGCGCCAGAGCGGGGGCGGGGGGCAGGGCCGCGCCTTCCAGGTTCACCGGGCCGATGCCGGGGGGGAGGCGGAAGCCCGCCCGCTCCTCCGCCTGCCGCAGGCTCACCGGGGCGTCCACCGTGACCACCAGCGCGGCATAGCCCGCCGCCTCGACCCGCCGCAGCAGCGCCAGGGTGAAGGCGCGGTCCGGCTGGATGTAGAGCTGGAACCAGGGGGCGGGGCTGGCGCCCTGGGCCAGCGGCTCCAGCGGCAGGCTGGCCTGGGCGCTGACCACGACCGGCGCGCGCAGCGCCGTGGCCCCGGCCAGGGTGGCGGCCTCCCCCTCCGGGTGGAAGAGGCGGTGATAGGCGCTGGGGGCGACCAGGATGGGGTGTTCGAGATCCTGGCCGAGGAGGCGCAGCCGGGTATGGCCGCCACGCAGATCGGCCAGGGCGCGCGGGCGCAGCCGCAGCCGGGCGAAGGCGGCGCGGTTGTCCTGCGCGGTCAGCCCGTCATCCGCCGCGCCGGAGAGATAGGCCCAGGCCGGGCCGGCCAGACGCCGCGCGGCGAGATGCTCGTAATCCGCGAGGGAGACAAGACCAGGGGAGAGAGGGCCGGGGGGGAGAGGGCTGGGGGGAAGCGCCATGGTGGCCCTGGCCTAGCATGGCCCGGCATGGCGTGCATCCGGTGTCAGAAGCGCAGGGAAAGCAGGGGAGGCATGGCCTTGAGAGGGGCTTCGCCCCTCTCAAACTCTCCCCACCAAAGGCCTGAGGCCTTTGGAAACCCTTTCCTCGGGATGGGGCGTCTCCCCGTCAGTGTCACGCCACGCGGCGCGCGGCCAGCCGGCGGCCCAGGGCGATGCCCGGGCGCTCCACCAGCCGGTGGGTCAGGCTGGCGGCCAGGGTGGTCAGCAGCATCAGCGGGGGCAGCAGGCTCCACCCCGCCGCCGGCAGGGCGGTGAAGTGGAAGGCCGTGAACAGCACAAGCCCATGCAGCAGGTAGAGGCTGTAGCTGATCTCCCCCAGCACGATGCTGGCCGGCTGGCGCAGCAGGCCGAAATAGGGATTGCCGCAGGCCACCGGCAGGAAGAAAGCCGTCAGCAGCAGGTATTGCGCCGCGCCATAGGCGGTGGGGAAGAGGAAGAGCATCGCCGCCAGCGCGGCGGTCCCGGCCAGGGCGGCGGCGGGGCCGCGCAGGAGCCGGGCCAGTTCCTCCCGCTCGCGCAGCACGGCCACGCAGAGGCCGGTGAGGAACAGCGGCGCGAGGGCGAGGGGGCGGCCCAGCCCGGGGATGCCACTGAGAAGAAGGCCGGCCATATGCGCCTGGAAGAGCAGGTAGGACAGCAGCAGCCCGGCGCCGAGCAGCAGCCCCGGCGGGGCCAGGCGCCGCCCCCGGTGCAGCACCAGGCCCAGCAGCGGCAGGGCGAGATAGAAGGCCCACTCGAAGCGCAGCGTCCAGGTGACGCCGGCGACGATGCGCCAGCTTTTCTCCACCCCGAACAGGTCCGGCGAGGCGAGGAAGCCGAGCCAGGCCAGGATCGCCAGGGCATCGGCGGCGGGGCGCCACTGCGCGGGCCCCGCGCTGGCCAGGGCGGCCAGCAGCACCAGCAGGGCCGTGGCGAACCACATCATCGGCCCCAGCCGGAAGAGCCGGCCCAGATAGAGCCGCCCCCATTCCACCTGCCGCGGGTCCTGCCGCGCCTTGCCGGCGAAGAGGCAGCCGGTGACCATGAAGAACAGGATCACGCCACCCTGGCCCAGGGTGACCAGCAGCCCCGGCGGCGGGTCCTCCCACTGCCCGGTGAGCCATTCGCCCTGGGCGACGGCGAAGTGGTGCACCACCACCCCGAGGGCGAGATAGCCGCGCAGCCCGTCGATGCAGCCCAGCCGCCCGCTGGCCGGCGGCAGCGGCACCGCGCCCTGCCGGGCGAGCCACCCGGCCAGGAGGAAGCAGGCCAGGAAGCCCACCAGAATGGAAAGCAGGATCATCGGGGCGGGCGGGTCCGTGGCCGGGCTGGAACCCGGCGATTATACCCGCCCGCCCCCGTTCCGGTAGGGTGGCCGTTCAGGCGGCGAAACGGTGCCGCAGCAGGCGCAGGGCGTTCAGCGTGACCAGCACCGTCGCCCCCGTATCGGCCAGCACGGCGGGCCAGAGGCCGGTCAGCCCGGCCACCGTCGTCACCAGGAAGACCGCCTTCAGGCCGAGGGCGATGGCGACATTCTGCCGGATATTGGCCAGCGTCGCGCGGGAGAGGCCGACCAGCGCCGCCACATCCAGCACCCGGTCGTGCAGCAGGGCGGCATCGGCCGTCTCCAGCGCCACATCCGTCCCGCCGCCCATGGCGATGCCGACCGAGGCGGCGGCCAGCGCCGGGGCGTCGTTGATGCCATCCCCCACCATGGCGGAGGGTGCCTCCAGCGCCGCGATCGCGCGCTGCTTCTCCTCCGGCAGCAGCCCGGCCTGCACCGCGATGCCCAGCGTGGCGGCGATGGCGGCGCCGGTGCGCGGGTTGTCGCCCGTCAGCATCACCGGGCGCAGGCCGAGGGCGCGCAGCGCCGCGATGCCCGCCGCCGCATCGGCGCGCGGCTCATCCCGGATGGCGATGAGGCCGGTATGCGTGCCCTCCACCGTCACCACCACCACCGTCTTGCCCTCCGCCTCCCAGCGCGCCACGGCGGCGGCGGCCGGCTCGGGCAGGGGGGCCAGGGTGGCGGCGTGGAACGGCGCGCTGACCACCACGGCCTTGCCGGAGACCACCGCCTCCACCCCCCGCCCCGGCAGGGCGCGGGCCTCGCGCACGGGGCGCAGGGGCATGCCCTCCTCCGCCGCGCGGGCCTGGATGGCGCGGCCCAGCGGGTGGGAGAAGCCGCTCTCCGCCGAGGCGGCGATGCCCAGCAGCGGCCGCTCCGGCCCCACCAGCGGCAGGGTGTCGGTGACGCGCGGCCGCCCCTCGGTCAGCGTGCCGGTCTTGTCGAAGGCGATGGCGCGGACGCGGCCGATCGTCTCCAGCGCGGCGCCGCCCTTCACCAGCAGCCCGCGCCGCGTGCCCGCCGCGAGGCCGGAGGCGATGGCCGCCGGGGTGGAGAGCACCAGCGCGCAGGGGCAGGCCACCAGCAGCAGCGCCAGGGCGCGGTAGAGCCAGGTGTCCCACGCGCCGCCCGCCAGCAGCGGCGGCAGCACCGCCACCAGCAGCGCCACCCCCGCCGCCGCCGGGGTGTACCAGGCGGCGAAGCGCTCGATGAAGCGGGCGGTGGGGGCCTTGGCCTCCTGCGCCTGCTCCACCAGCCGGATGATGCGGGCGATGGTGTTGTCCTCCGCCGCGCGCTCCACCCGCACCTCCAGCACGCCGCCGCCATTGACGCTGCCGGCCCGCACCGCATCCCCCGCCGCCCTGGCCACGGGGATGGACTCGCCGGTGATCGGGCTTTCATCCACCTCGGATTCGCCGGAGAGCAGCACGCCATCGGCGGCGATGCGGTCGCCCGGGCGGACCAGGATGGTATCGCCCGGCCGCAGCGTGGCGGCGGGGACGGGGCGGGCCACGCCCGCCTCCAGCTTGAGCGCCTGCCGCGGCACCAGCGCGCCCAGCGCCGCGATGCCCGAGCGCGCCCGGCCGGCCGCCACACCCTCCAGCACCTCGCCAATGGTGAAGAGGAAGACGACCATCGCCGCCTCCGATGCCGCGCCGATGGCGAGCGCGCCGAGGGTCGCGATGGACATCAGCATCTCGATGCTGAAGGGGCTGCCGCTGCGCGCCAGGGCGATGGCCTTGCGCCCGAACACCCAGAGCCCGAGCGCCGCCGCCGGCCACCAGGGCAGGGCGCCGAGCGCGGGGGCGAGGTGCTCCACCGCGAAGCCCGCGGCCAGCAGGGCGCCGAGCAGCGCCGCCAGCCGCAGCTTGCGGTCGGCCCAAAGCTGGGAGGGCCAGAGGCGGGAGAGCCAGGGCGAGGGGGCGGCCTCCGGTTCCGGCGTGGCGCCCTCCGCCACCACGCGCGGCGCCTCCACCGGGGCCATGCCGTAACCGAGGGCGCGAATGCGCGCCTCCACATCGCCGCGCGGGGTGGCCGCCTCGTCGAGTTCGAAGGCGAGGATCTGGGTCTGGAAATTGATGCGCACCGCCGCCGTGCCGGGCAGGCGGGAGAGCGCCGTCTCCACCTTCCCGGCGCAGGAGGGGCAGTCCATCCCCGCCACATGGTAGCGGAGCGCGGTGCCAGAGCGGGCTTCGCCCGGGGTATGGGCTTGGCCAGGGGCGCGGGTGTCG
The DNA here is from genome assembly GCF_024437745.1 of Roseomonas sp. GC11. Taxonomy (GTDB): domain Bacteria; phylum Pseudomonadota; class Alphaproteobacteria; order Acetobacterales; family Acetobacteraceae; genus Pseudoroseomonas. Next base: position 8,582 of record NZ_JANFNY010000022.1, read on the forward strand.
TCAGGCATGGGGGCCTCCATCGCGCCCGGCTTGTCGCGGCGGGCGTGACGCACCAGATGGGGCCTGTAGTCGCTACAGGGTCAAGAGCCTATGTCCCAGGGTCTGAGCATCGGTGCGCTGGCCAAGGCCACCGGCACCAAGGCGGAAACCATCCGCTGGTATGAGCGCGAGGGGCTGCTGCCCGCGCCGCCGCGCACCGCCGGCAATTACCGCGCCTATGGCCTGGCCCAGCTGGTGCGGCTGAGCTTCATCCGCCGGGCGCGCGACCTCGGCTTCTCGCTGGATCAGGTGCGCGCGCTGCTCGACCTCGCGGCGCATCCTGACCATGCCTGTGATGCCGTGCACGGCATCGCCCGCGCCCATCTGGAGGAGGTGGAGCGCAAGATCGCCGACCTCACCGCCCTGCGCGCCGAACTGGCCAATCTGCTCTGCGGGCGGGAGGGCGGAACGATCGCGGAATGCCGGATTGTCGAGGCGCTGTCGCCTGTGATGGAAAAAATATAGATGGAAAAAGTATAGATATCTTCTTTTTCTGAAGAAAAAGAAGCAAAAAGACTTTTTCAGGCTGCCGCCATCTCCCGGCACAGCGGGACGCAAACTGACAAAAGTTTTTTGGTTCTTTTTTTCAAAAAAGAACGCTCTTACCGTACCTCATTCAGATAACAGGTCTCGCGCGTCAGCGCCCGGTGCTCGCCCTGGATGGCGGCGTCGCCCGCCTGATCATAGCCCGTATCGTGGATGACCAGCAGCGCCTCCGGCCCGGTGAGGCCGAGCAGGCGGGCATCCTCCGGCGTGGCCAGGGCGGCCGTCACCTGCTCCCGCACGGCGGAGACGCGGATGCCGTAATGTTCCAGCAGGTGGCGGTAGAGCAGGGCGGGCACCGCCGCCGGCTCCAGCGGGAAATCCGGCAGGCGCGCGGCGGGCAGGGCGATGCGCTCATGCATGGCCGGCACGCCGCGCAGCAGGCGCAGCCGGTGGATGCGGATGACCTCCCCGGCACCGCCAAAGGCCGCCGCCTCCGAGTCGCTGGCCGCCTCCCGCCGCACGGAGAGCACGCGCGTCTCCGAGTGCAGCAGGCTGCCATCCGCGCCATGCAGCCGGAAATACTGGAAAAAGAAGCGCAGGCTGTGCTGCGGCGCCCGCCCGGTGACGATGGTGCCAAGCTTGCGCCGCCGCGCCAGCAGCCCCTCCGCCACCAGGTCGGCCAGGGCGCGGCGCACCGTGCCCACCGCCACGCCATATTGCGCGGCCAGCGCCACCTCCCCCGGCACCGGCGTGCCGGGGGGCCAGGCGCCCATCAGGATCTGCTCTGAAATCAAACGCTTGACGTGCTCGTACAGGGGCACGGGCAGGGCCGCGCGCGCAGCCGGCACAGCCCGCTCATCCGAGAGGCTCTTGACAGGTGGCATAGGAAGTCCGTCCAATATCTATATAGAATAGAGAAACGAGAGCGCGTCGCCAGATGCCTTCTTCTCCCTCCGTCCCGGCCGGGCTCGAACAGGGCTTCCGCCACATCGCCGCGCATGTCGAGAGCGCGGTGCGTGACCTGTCCTGCATGGTCGCGGTGGATACCTCCTTCCCGCCCGGGCAGGGCTATGCCGCCTTCGCCCGGCTGATGGAGGCGCTGGTGGCGCCGCTGCGCCTGGAAACGCGGCGCGTCAGCGTGCCGGAGGCGCTGTGGCGCGTGCCCGGCGGCCCCGCCTGTGGCGAGCGGGTGAACCTGATCGCCACGCGGCGCAGCGGGCGGCCGGTGCTCGGCCTCTATTTCCACACGGACACCGTCCCCCCCGCCGAGGGCTGGACCACCGACCCCTTCCACCTCACCCGCGTGGGGGAGAAGCTGCACGGCCTCGGGGCCGCGGACATGAAGGGCAGCATCGCCGCCACGCTGCTGGCGCTGCGCGCCGCCGAGTCCTGCGCCATCCCGCTGGCCTATGACCCGCAGCTGCTGCTCTGCACGGATGAGGAGGGCGGCCTCTATCCCGGCGTGCGCTACCTCGCCGAGCAGGGGCTGGTCGAAGGCCATGTGCTGAACTTCAACGGCAGCGCCGGGCCGCGCATCTGGTCCGGCTGCTTCGGCGTGTTCAACCTGCTGGTCCGCATCACCGGGCGCACCACCCATGCGGGGGATGCCGCCGGCGCCGTCAACGCGGTGGAGGCCGGGCTGCCGGTGCTGAACGCCCTGGCCGCGCTGAAGCCGGTGGTGGCGGAGCGCCGCTCCACCCTGCCCCCGCCACCCTGGTGGGAGGGGCGGCCGCTGGCGGCCAGCCTCTCCATCGCCGCGGTGCGCGGCGGCACGGGCAGCGGCGGGCAGGTGCCGGCCAGCTTCGAGATCACCCTCAACCGCCGCTACCCGCCCGAGGAATCCTATGAGGCCGCGCGGGCCGAGATCGAGGCGACCATCCGCGCCGCCCTGCCGCCCGGCGCGGGGGCGGAGATCCTGCTGGTCGGCCATCTGATGCCCACGGCAGACCCCTATGGCCCGCACTGGCCGCGCTGGCAGGCGGCGCTCAGCCAGGGCTTCGGCTACCGGCCCGAGGAATTCCGCGTCTGGGGCGCCTCCAGCTGCTCCGATTTCGGCTGGGTGCAGCAGGCGACGGGGCGGAGCGAGGTTCTGCTGACCGGCCTCGGCCGGGCGGAGAACGCCATCCACGCCCCCGGCGAATACACCACCCCCGGCGACATCGTGGCCCTGGCGCAGAGCGTCCTGGCCTATCTCGCCGCCGATTTCGCGCCGGCGCTCATCCCGCCCGCCGACCGCGCGGCATGAGCGCCGCCGCCACCAAGAACGACGCCCACCCGGCCTCACCGCAGGAGCCCCGCATGACGATCCTTTCCCGCCGCCTGCTGCTGGGCGGTGTCTCCGCCCTGGCCCTCGCGCCGCGCTTTCCCCTGGCCCAGACGGCCGCCGCCACGCCGCGCCGTGGCGGCACGCTGCGCGTCTCGGTGGACCAGGCGGCCAGCGTCATCCACCCGCTGCGCGCGCGGGTGAACCCGGAATACCTCGTCACCGAGCTGCTCTACAGCAATCTGACGCGGCTGCGCCCGGACATGACGCCGGAGCCGGACCTCGCCGAATCCTGGTCCGCCAACGAGGCGCTGACCGAATGGACCTTCGTGCTGCGCGAGAATCTGCGCTTCCACGACGGCGCGCCCTGCACGGCGGAGGATGTGGCGGCGACCTTCCGCGCCATCCTCGACCCGAAGACGGCCTCGCCCGCGCGCGCCAATGTCGGCCCCATCGCCACGGTGGAGGCGAAGGATGCGCGCACCGTCCTCTTCACGCTGAAATCGGCCTATGCGGACCTGCCGGTGGCCGTGGCCTTCACCACCGCGCGCATCATCCCCGCGCGCTTCGCCGTGGCCGGCGAGATCGACCGCCTCTCGCGCGAGGCGGTGGGCACGGGGCCCTTCCGCCTCGTCTCCTACGAGCCGGACCGGCGCATCGTCGTCGCCCGCAACGAAACCTATTACGACCCGGCGCGCCCCTATCTCGACCGTGTCGAGGTGATGGTCTTCCCCGACCCGACGGCCGAGGCCTCGGCGCTGATCTCGGGCGATGTGGACCTGCTGAGCAATGCCGGCCAGAGCGAGTTCGCGCGGCTGGAGGCGGCGCGCGGCGTCAGCGCCATGCGCGTGCCCTCGGGCCTGTTCCTCAACGTGAACATGGGCTGCGACACGCCGCCCTTCAACGATGTGCGCGTCCGCCAGGCCTTCGCGCTGACGGTGGACCGCGCGGCGATGGTGGGCTTCGTCGCCCAGGGCTATGGCACGCCGGGCAATGACAGCCCGATGAACAGCGCCTACCATTTCTTCCGCGACCAGCCGCTGAAGAAGCCCGACATCGCGCGGGCGAAGCAGCTCCTGGCCGAGGCCGGCCATCCGAACGGGCTGGATGTGACGCTGGTGGCCTCCGAGACGCCGGGCACGCGGGCGCAGCTCGCCGTGGCGCTGCGCGAGATGGCGCGCGCCGCCGGCTTCCGCATCACCGTGCAGACCATGCCGCACGCCACCTATCTCGACCAGGTGTGGAAGAAGGGCAATTTCTACGTCGGCTACTACAACATGCAGCCGACGGCGGATGGCATCTTCTCCCTGCTCTACACCTCGGACGCGGCGTGGAACGAGACGCGCTGGAACAACGCGCAGTTCGACCGCCTCGTCTCCGACGCGCGCGGCACGACGGATGAGGACAGGCGCCGCGGCCTCTATGGCCGTGCCCAGACGCTGATGCATGAGCAGGTGCCGTCCCTGATCCCGGCCTTCTTCGACATCCTCCAGGCCCGGCGCAGCTATGTGCAGGGCTATGCGGCGCATCCGCGCGGCTCCGTCTATCGCCTCGACCTCGCCTGGCTGGGCGAGGGCGCGCCGCGCCGGGGCTGAGGCGTTGAGCGCGTCCTGGCTGCTGCGGCGGCTTCTGCTGGTTGTCTACACGGTGCTGGTGGTGTCGGTGCTGGTCTTCGGCATCACCCAGGTGCTGCCGGCCGATGCCGCCGTGACTTTGCTGGGCGAGAACGCCACGCCCGAGGCCCTGGCCGCGCTGCGGCTGCGCCTCGGGCTGGGCGACCCGCTCTGGCTGCAATATGCCCGCTGGCTGGGCGGCGCGCTGACCGGGGATTTCGGCCTGTCCATGCGGACGGGCCAGCCGGTCGGGCCGATGATGCTGGTGGCGCTCTCGCGCTCGCTGCTGCTGGCGGGGCTGGCGCTGGCGCTGATGCTGATGGTGGCCATTCCGCTCGGCCTCTGGGCGGCGCTGCGCCAGGGGCGGGCGGCGGATCTCGTCACCGGCCTCGTCTCCTATCTCGGCGTCTCGCTGCCGGAATTCGTCATCGCGACGCTCGTCGTCATGCTCTTCGCCGACCGGCTGCAATGGCTGCCGGCCACCGGCTATGTGCCGCTCACCGAGGATGTGGCGGATTCGCTCGCCCATCTGGCGCTGCCGGTGCTCACCGTCTCGCTGATCATGGTGGCGCATGTCTCGCGCATGGTGCGTTCCGAGACGATCGACGTGCTGCACAGCGATTATATCCGCGCGGCGCGGCTGAAGGGCCTGCCCGGCCGCAGCATCCTGCTGCGCCACACGCTGCGCAACGCGCTGCTGCCGGTCATCACCATCGTGGCGCTGGATGTCGGCTATCTGCTTGGCGGCATCATCGTGGTGGAGGAGATTTTTGCCATTCCCGGCATCGGGCGGCAACTGATCGTCGCCGTCACGGCGCGCGACCTGCCGGCGATCCAGGCGGGGGCGATGATCATGGCGGTGACCTATGCCCTGGCCAGCACCCTGGCCGATATCGCCTATGCCCTGCTGGACCGGAGGATCCGCTATGACTGACCTGCTGCGCCGCCTCCTGCGCACGCCGCAGGGCGCGGTGGCCGTGGCGATGCTGGCGCTGATCCTGCTGCTCTGCCTGCTCGGCCCCGAACTCGCGCCGCGCGATCCGGAGGCGATCGACTTCCTCGGCCGCTTCCGCCCGCCGGGGGCGGAGAACTGGCTGGGCGCCGACCAGCTGGGCCGCGACGTGCTGAGCCGCCTGATGGTGGGTGCGCGCGCCACCGTGCTGCTGGCGCTGCTGGCGACGCTGCTCGGCACGTTGGCGGGCGCTGTCATCGGCACGCTCTCCGCCTATCTCGGCGGGCGGTGGGATGAGGCGATCATGCGCAATGTCGATGCCGTGATGGCCATTCCCGGCCTGCTGATGGCGCTGCTGCTGGTCAGCAGCCTCGGCAAGGGCAGCCTCAACGCCACGCTGGCCATCGCCATCGCCTTCACCCCCGGCATGGCGCGCGTCACGCGCTCCGTCGCCCTGGCGGTGCGGGCGCAGGACTATGTGAAGGCGGCGCTGGCGCGCGGCGAGGGCGCGGCCTTCATCGTGCTGCGCGAGATGCTGCCCAATGTGGTGGGGCCGATGATCGTCGAGGCGACGATCCGCGTCGCCTTCGCCGTCATGCTCTTCGCCACGCTGAGCTTCCTCGGCCTCGGCGCGCAGCCGCCGGCGCCGGAATGGGGGCTGATGGTGGCCGAGGCGCGGCGCTTCGTGCACCAGGCGCCGTGGATCATCATCGCGCCCTCGGTGGCCATCGCGCTCACCGCCATCGCCTTCAACCTGCTCGGCGACGGGCTGCGCGACGCGCTGAATCCGAGGGATGAGCGATGATCCTCAGCGTCGAGAATTTTTCCCTCTCCTACCGCAGCGGGGCGGGGGTGCGGCACGCGCTGCGCGATGTCAGCCTCGCCATCGGCGCGGGCGAGGTGCTCGGGCTGGTGGGCGAGTCCGGCTCGGGCAAATCCTCCCTCGCCTGGTCCATCATGCGCCACCTGCCGCGCACGGCGCAGGAGAGCGGCAGGCTGCGGCTCGGGGATGTCGATCTGCGCGGGCTGGACGCGGCGGGCCTCGCCGCCATCCGCGGCCGGCGCATCGGCATGGTCTTCCAGGACCCTTCCACCGCGCTCAACCCGACGCTGCGCCTGGGCGAGCAGGTCATCGAGGTGCTGATGCGCCATCGCGGCCTCTCCCGCGCCGAGGCGCGCGACGCGGCGGAGGAGGCGCTGCGCGAGGTCGAACTGCGCGAGCCCGCCGCGCTGATGCGCCGCTTCCCGCATGAGGCGAGCGGCGGCGAGAAGCAGCGCATCCTCATCGCCAGCGCCTTCGCCACGCGGCCGGAGCTGATCCTCTTCGACGAGCCGACCACGGCGCTCGACGTCATCACCGGCGCGCGCATCCTGGAGCTGTTCGCCCGGCTGCGCGAGCGCACGGGGGTGGCGGCGCTCTACATCTCGCATGATCTCGCGCTGGTCTCGCGCGTGGCGGACCGCGTCGCCGTGCTGCGGCAGGGCGCGATCGTCGAGCAGGGCTCGCCCGGGGCGGTGTTCCGCACCCCCCGGCACCCCTATACGCGCCAGCTCGTCGCCGCCGTGCCGCGGCCGGATCGCCGGCTGGTCACGGATCTGCCGGCACCGGAGCGTGTCCTGGCGGTGCAGGGTGTCAGCGTGCATTACGCGCGCCGCCGCCTCTTCCGCCCGGCCCCGCCGCCGGCGACGCAGCCCACCAGCTTCTCCATCCGCGCGGGCGAGATCCTCGGCGTGGTGGGCGAATCCGGCTCGGGCAAATCCTCGCTGGCGCGGGCGCTGACGGGGCTCGCGCGCTTCGAGGGGCGGATCGAGGCGCTGGACCGCGCCATCACCCATCCGCGCGCGATGCGCCGCGATTACCGCCGCACCGTGCAGATCGTGTTCCAGCACCCGGATTCCTCGCTGAACCCGCGCATGCGCATCGGCGAGATCCTGACCCGGCCGCTGCGGCTGCATGGCGGCAGCCTTGGCGAGATTCCGCGCCTGCTCGAGGAAGTCCGCCTGCCGGCCGACTATGCCCGCAAATACCCGCACCAGCTTTCGGGGGGCGAGAAGCAGCGCGTCGCCATCGCCCGCGCCTTCGCGGCCAACCCCGCGCTCGTCATCTGCGACGAGATCACGGCGGCGCTCGATGTCTCCGTGCAGGCGCAGGTCATCGAGCTGCTGCTGGAGCTGCGGCGGCGGCACGGCACGGCCTATCTCTTCATCACCCACGACATCAACCTGATCCGCCAGATCGCGCACCGCATCGCCGTGATGCGGGCGGGCGAGATGGTGGATCTGCGCGAGGCCGCCCAGATCGGCGCGGCGGATGCGCATCCCTACACCCAGGCGCTGATCGCCGCCTCCCCGGCGCCGGTTGGCTGAGAGCGAGTGCTTCGCATGACACCGCAGGACCTCCTCGCCCGCATTGACGAGCAGGATTGCCTCGACACCCTCGCCGCCCTGGTGCGGCACAAGAGCTACAGCCAGACCGCGGGCGAGCGCGCGCTGGTCGAGGAGGTCGGCCGCCAGCTTGAGGCGCTGGGGCTGGAGACGGAACTCACGCCGGTGCCGGGCGGGCGCATCAACGCCGTCGGCCGGCTGCGCGGCACGGGCGGCGGGCACAGCCTGCTGTTCAACGGCCATCTCGACACCAACCCGGCGACCGAGGGCTGGACCGTCGATCCCTGGGGCGGCAAGGTCGATGACCGCTTCATCTACGGCATCGGCGTCTCCAACATGAAGGCGGGCGACGCGGCCTATCTCTGCGCCGTCAAGACACTGCTGCGCGCCGGGGTGAAGCTGAAGGGCGATGTCATCCTCACCTTCGTCGTGGGCGAGCTGCAGGGGGGCATCGGCACCCGCGCGCTGATGGAGCAGGGGCTGCGCGCCGACTATTTCATCAACAGCGAGCCGACCGACCTCGCGGCGCTGACGATGCATGCCGCCGCCTTCACCTTCGTCATCGAGCTGACCGGCGACACGCGCCATCTCTCGAAGCGGGAGGAGGCGGTGGATGCCATCGCCGCCGCCGTCGACCTGGTGCCGCGCCTCAACGCCATGACCTTCAGCGGCGCGCTCTCGCCCGAGCACAAGAAGATCAACCGTGTCCATGTCGGCGTGCTGCGCGGCGCGCTGGGGCGGGAGCTGCATGAGTGGCGCGCGCCGCAGGTGGCCGATTTCGTGCGCATCCGCGGCTCCGGCCGCTACGCGCCGGGGCAGACGGAGGAGGGCGCGCTGGCCGATATGCGGCGCGAGCTGGATGCGCTGGAAGCACGCTTCCCCGGCCTGCGCGCGACGCTGACGACGGAGGCGGGCACCGGCCACGAGCCCATGCCGGCCTTCGAGGTCTCGCCGGAGAGCCCGATCGTCCAGGCGATCAACCGCGCCTACCAGGCGGTGCGCGGCGTGCCGCAGCCCACCGGCGCCATCACTCCCCCGGGCTTCTATGGCACGGATGCCGGGCATCTCCACGCGCTGGGCGGGATGCAGGGCATCGTCTGCGGCCCTGGCGGCCGCTACAACACCATGCCGGATGAGCGGGTGGATATTCCCGACTTCCTCGACATGGTGCGCATCTACCTGCTGACCATCCTGGAGATCTGCGAGCGCGCCTGAGCGGCTGCCCGCTGGCTGTCCGCTGGGCTGCCCCCTCCGCCCCGGCTAGGATGCCGGGGGGAGGGCATGGGCATGATGGAACTGGATGGCTTCGACCTGCGGCTGCTGGCGGCGCTGCAGGCCGATGGCCGGCTGACCAACCAGCAGCTGGGCGAGCGGATCGGCCTTTCCCCCTCCCAATGCTCGCGCCGGCGCGCGGCGCTGGAGGCGGCGGGGCTGATCCAGGGCTACCGCGCCGAATTGTCGGCCGAGGCGCTGGGCCTGCGCGTGCTGGCCTTCATCCAGGTGACGCTCTCGGCCCATAGCGGCGATAATTCCCGCCGCTTCCGCGAACTGCTCGCCCGCGTGGGCGAGATCCAGGAAGCCTATGCCATGACGGGCGATGCCGATTACCTGCTGAAGGCCATCGTGCCCGATCTTGAGGGCCTCTCGCGCCTGATCAACGACACGCTGCTGGCGCATGACAGCGTGGCGCGGGTGCGTTCCTCCATCGTGCTGGAGCGGCTGAAGGTCTCCAACCGCCTGCCGCTGCCCGCCGCGCGCTAGGGCCTGCCCGGGGCTAGCGCGCCTTCACCAGCGCCGCGCCCATGCGGCGCAGACCGGCCCATTGCTGGCGCAGCCAGCCACCCGTCGCCATATCCTCCGGCAGTTCCGGGTCCCCGGTGCGGGGGAAGACATCGCGGCGGAAATCGCCGGTGCGGAAGATCCAGTCCCAGACGGGGAAGATCACCGCGTAGTTCTTGCCCGTCTCGCCCGAGCCGAGCACGCCGTGATGCAGCCGGTGGAAGCGCGGCGAGACCACCAGCCATTCCCCCACCCGCCCGAAGGAGAGGCGGACATTGGCGTGGCTGAGGGCTTCCGCCACGCGCAGCAGGATGACGATGAGGGGGAACTGCCCGGGCGGCACGCCGATCAGCAGCGCCAGCCCGCCTGTCCAGACGGCGCCGATCATGTCGTCCAGGATGTGGTTGCGGTCATCCGTCCAGAAGGTCATCTGCCGCTGGGCGTGGTGGATGGCGTGCAGCGCCCACCACCAGCCGAACATGTGCTGGAAGCGGTGCCGCCAGTATTCGCCGAAGTCGATCACCACCACATAGACCAGCAGTGCCAGCAGCGGCCATTCGCGCAGCACGGGAAACAGCATTTCCAGCGTCGGCGGAATCCAGCCGCTCTCGGCCACCATGCCGGAGATGCGCGCCTGCACCGAGGCGAAGACGACGAAGGCGATCAGCGGCAGCAGGCCGAGCCGCGTCAGCATCGTGTAGAGGATGTCGGTGCGGATGCTCCGCCCATCCTCGCGCGGCTCGACCGGGCGCCAGGCCTCCAGCGGCCGGCAGATGAGATAGACGACCACCACCTGGAGGCCGCCGAACATGACGAAGCCGATCCAGTCAAAGGCGTCCTCGGCCCATTCCATCAGCCCGGCGGCGAAGAGCGCCGGCTGGACCAGGGTCTCGAAGATCCAGCCCGCGACGGCATCCCAGGCATCCTGCAGCGCCTCGATCATGCGCTGGCTCCCCTCTTTTTCCCCCGATGGCCCGGCCGGCCGGCCGGACCGCAAACTTCCCCCGTGCCCCGCCCAGGCCCCCGCCCAGGCCCGCGCCCAGGCTCCCGTCTAGGCTCCCGTCTCCGGCAGGGTGGCGAAGCAGAACCCCCTGGCCTGCAGGCCGGACAGGATGTCTTCCAGGACCAGGGCCAGCGGCTCGCGCCGGCTGCGCACGCCCCAGTGCATCAGCAGAACCTCGCCGGGGCGGATGCTGCGCAGGGCGCGCGCCGCCAGGGTGGCGTTGGGGAAGCGGTCGCTGTCCAGCTCATCCCCCAGGAAGCCATTGGCGCTCCAGCCCTGGTGGCGGAAGCCGGCGGCGGCGGCGAGGCGCAGCGCATTCGGCGTGGTGTGGCCGCCCGGCGCCCGCCACAGCGGCAGCACCCGCGCCGCCGGCGCCAGGGCGCGCAGCGCCGCGATGGGGTGGGACAGCTCGGCGCGCAGGGCGGCGGCGTCCAGCACCTCGCTGCCCTCGCCGGCGCGGCGGGAGGCATAGCGCACGCGCTCCGCCCCGACATCGCCGGCCAGATACCAGTGGCGCCAGGTGTGGCTGCCAAAGGCATGGCCCTCCGCGGCGCGGGCGCGCCAGAAGGGGCCCCAGCTTTCATCCAGCGTCATGCCGCCGCGGAAATCCGGCTCATTGGCGACGAAGAGCGTGGCGCGGATCTCGCGGCGGCGGAGGATGGCGGCGATCATTTCCGCCTCGCGCCCCCAGCCGGTATCGATGGTCAGGTAGAGCGTGCCGGCCCGGCACTGCGCCAGGGCAGGCGTGGACGGGGCCGGTGCAGGGGCCGGGGCGGGGGCCGGTTGAGCGAAGGCGGGGCCTGCCCCCGCCGCTAGCGTCGCCCCCAGCAGGGCCCGGCGGGAAAGGCGCGCCATGCGCCGCTCAGTTGGTGGCCGGCGCGCGCAGCGCCTGGGCCGAGGCATAGAAAATCCCGTGCGGCGAGCGCCCGGCGCGGATGGATTCCACCTTCCCCGCCTCGAAATCGACGACGGCGACCTTGGCGATCCAGCGCTGCGTCACCCAGAGGCGGCCCTGCGGGTCGAAGGAGATATCGTCCGGCCCGCCGGGCACCTTCAGGCTGCGGGTAACGGTGAGCGTCTCCGGGTCGATGGTGGTGATGCGGCTGTCCACCCGGCTGGTGGCGTAGATGGTGTCGCCCTTGAGGTTCCAGAACAGGGCGTGGGCGCCGCGGGCGGTGACGATGCGGCGCTCCACCGCCTGGGTCTCCGGGTCGGCCACGGCGATGTAGTCGCTGCCCATGATGCCGACCAGCAGCTTGCCCCGGTTCCACATCACCCCGGCCGGCTCGGGGCCGATCTCCATGCTCCAGAGATGGTCGAAATTCCCCTCCAGGCTGATGGCGGCCAGCAGGTTGTTGCCCTGGAGGGTGACGTAGACCACCTTGCCATCCGGCCGGAAGGCCAGGTGGCTCGGCATGTCCGGGAGGGAGTGGCGCTTGACCAGGGTCAGCGCCGAGCCGTCCCAGGCATAGATGTCCACCTGATCGCGGCGCAGGCTGGTGATGCAGAGGAAGCGCCCATCCGGGCTGAAGCCCAGGTGGTAGGGGTTGGAGAGCGGCTCCCGCTTGATCAGCTCGCCCGTCAGCGGGTTGAGGAAGAGCATCTCATTGGCGCCGGAATCGCCCACCAGCAGGGTGGAGCCGTCCGGCGTCATGACGAGGTGGTGGACTTCCCGCAGCACGGGGATGCGGCGCTTCTCCTCGCGCGTCGCGGCGTCGAGCACCAGGATATTCGCCTCGCCCGAGTTCAGGACGAAGACGAGATCCCCCGCCGGGCTGGCGGCGGGCGTGGTTCCCCCCTGGGCACCGGCGGCGCGCGGCGCCAGGGCGAGGCCCGGCAGCAGGGAGAGGGCTTGGCGGCGGGAGAGACGCATCAGAACAAGGCTTTCACGCGGGGGAGGCTCTCCCCTGGGGCCTGGGGTGCTTACAGGAAGTTAGCAGGCCCCACCCCTGCGCCGCCAGCACGGGACACCCGGTGCCGCTGCATGGCTGGCCCGCTCATGCCCAGACCGGTGCGCTGCTGAGGGGGCTCACAAAAGGGTTTCCAAAAGCCTCAGGCCTTTGGTGGCTGCGCGGCACTGCCGCACAGGTGCAGAGAGGGGCGAAGCCCCTCTCAAGAGGCGCAGCCTCAACGGCCCACGGCATAGGCCTGCATCAGGCGCGGCGTCGCGGCGGCCACGATCATGCCGTCCCGCCGCCCGGCGGCGCAGACCCGGCCGAGCGACCAGGGCGGTTCCACCCGCACCGCATGCCCCCGCTTCAGCAGGGCGGTGATGGCGGGCAGGCCGATCCGCTCCTCCACCAGAAGGCGGTTGGGGTGCAGGGCGCGCGGGTAGAAGGACTGGGGGAAATGCTGGCTGGTGAAGAGCGGCAGGTCGATCGCCGCCTGGAGGTCCAGCCCGTGATGCAGGTGGCGCAGCAGGACGGCGAGCGTCCATTGGTCCTGCTGGTCGCCGCCCGGGGTGCCGAGGGCCAGGTAGCCCTCGCCCTGGCGGGTGACCAGGGTGGGGGTGAGGGTGGTGCGGGGGCGCAGGCCGGGGGTGACGGTGGAGGGGTGCCCCGGCTCCAGCCAGCCCATCTGCCCGCGCGTGGAGATGGAGAAGCCCAGCCCCGGCACCGCCGGCGAGGATTGCAGCCAGCCGCCGGAGGGCGTGGCGGAGACCATGTTGCCCCAGCGGTCCACCACATCGAGATGGACGGTATCGCCCCATTCCACCGGCAGGGGGGCGAAGGTCGGCTCGCCATGGCCGAGGCCCACCGGCTGCTCCGCCCCGGCCATGGCCAGGACGCGCGCCATGCGCGCCGCCGCCCCTGGCAGGTCGCTCGGGCGCAGGTCGGGGGAGGCGGTTTCACCGATCAGCGCCCGCCGCGCCGCGCCATGCTCCGCCGAGAGCAGGGTGGCCAGCGGCACCTCCACCGCGTCCGGGTCGCCATAGAAGACCTCGCGGTCGGCATAGGCGAGCTTCATGGCCTCCACCACAGTGTGCAGGAAGCGCTCCCCGGCCGGGTCCATGGCGGCGAGGTCATAGCCCTCCAGGATCGCCAGGGCCTGGAGCAGGACGGGGCCCTGCCCCCAGGGGCCGGTCTTGTGGATGGTGTAGCCGTGGTAGTCGCGGCGGGTGGTGGGCTCCAGCCGGGCGCGGTAGCGGGCGAGGTCCTCCCCGGTCAGCAGGCCGGGGTTGCGGCGGCCGGAGGAATCCATCAGCGCGGCGTGGCGGTAGAAGTGGTCCACCGCCTCGGCCACGAAGCCGCGGTAGAAGGCATCGCGCGCCGCCTCGATCTGGCGGATCCGGTCCGGCCCGGCGGCCTCCGCCTCGGCCAGGATGCGGCGATAGGTGGCGGCGATGGCGGGGCTTTTCAGCAGGCTGCGCGGGCGCGGCACCTCGCCGCCGGGCAGCCAGGCCTCGGCCGAGCTGGGCCATTCCGCCAGGAAGAAGTCGCGCGCCGCCAGGATGGAGGAGGCGACGCGCGGCAGCACGGGGAAGCCGTTCTCTGCGTAGTCGATGGCGGCCTCCAGCACCTGGGCCGGCGTCCAGCTGCCGTAATCGCGCAGCAGCAGCATCCAGGCGTCGAAGGCACCGGGGACGACGGCGGGCAGCAGCCCGGTGCCCGGCACCTGCCGCAGCCCGAGGGCGGCGAAGCGCGCGGGTGTCGCCGCCATCGGCCAGGGGCCCTGGCCGCAAATCACCTCTGGCGCGTGGCCGGGGCGATGGAGAATGATGGGCACCTCGCCGCCTGGCCCGTTCAGATGCGGCTCGACGATCTGCAGGGTGAAGCCGGTGGCGATGGCGGCATCAAAGGCATTGCCGCCGCGCTCCAGCACGCCCATGCCGACGGCGCTGGCGATCCAGTGGGTGCTGGCGACGGCGCCGAATCGGCCACGGATCTCGGGGCGGGTGGTGAACATGGCTTTTTCCAGAAACTGGAACCAATCTACCTTGGTTCGTCGCTTTATCCTAGGATGAGTCGTTTTTAGCGGCCAAGGGCAGGAATATGGCTTTGCCCAAAATGAAACCTTTGTATCATGGTTCCATGAGCAAAGGGGACGACGCCCTGCGCGCGCTGCGCGCACACCTCGCCGGACAGAACCTGCCCGAAGGCGCGCGCCTCGCGCCCGAGCGGGAGCTTTCCGCCCGCCTCGCCATCAGCCGCAGGGCGCTGCGCGAGGCTCTCTCCCGCCTGGAGCTGGAGGGCGTGCTCTGGCGCGGCATCGGCCAGGGCACTTTCCTGGGCCCCCGCCCGGCCAGCGAGCCCGCCCGCTCCCTGCCCGTCACCCCGCCGCCGGACATCATGGAGGCGCGGCTGGCGCTGGAGCCGCAGCTGGCCGGCCTCGCCGCCGCCAAGGCCCGGGCCGAGGATCTCACCGCCATCGACCAGGCCGTGCGCCGGGGCGCGGAGACGACGGACCCGCAAAGCTGGGGCCGCTGGGACATGGCCTTCCACCGCGCCGTGGCGCAGGCGGCGCAGAACCCGCTGCTGCTCGGCCTGTTCGACCAGCTCGAGGCTTGCCGCGCCCGTGCCGCCTGGGGCCGGCTGCGCGCCACGGTGACCACGGAGGCCGTGCGCCGCCGCTCGGTGGCCGAGCATCGCCGCATCGCCGAGGCCATCGCCGGGCGTGACCCCGCCGCCGCCCATGCGGCGATGTGGGAGCACCTCCAGGCCGTGGCGCAGTCGGTGCGGGATGCGCTGCGCGCCGGCAATGCCTGGGCTGGCACCCTGCCGCGCGAGGCGCCGCAGCCGCTCCCGCCACAGGCCGTGGCCCGCGGCCAGGCCTGAGCCATGCCGCGCCGGTTCCACCGGCGCGGCCAACCGGACGCTCCCGGAGAAATGCCACACCGGCCCCCCCGCCTGCTGGAAGGTGATGCCATGACTCAGCTTTCGCGCCGTGCCGCCCTTGGTCTGCTGTGCGGTGGGGCCGCCCTGCCCGCCGCGGCCCAGCCCGCCGCCACCTGGCCGGAGCGGCCCGTCACCCTGATCGTGCCCTGGGCGCCGGGGGGCTCCACCGATATCCTGGCGCGCATCGTCGCCGAGCATCTGCGCCATGCCCTCGGACAGCCGGTGCTGGTGGAGAACCGGTCCGGCGCCTCCGGCAATATCGGTTCCGCCGCCGTGGCGCGGGCGGCGCCGGATGGCTACACGCTGCTCTTCGGCTCGATGAGCACGCACGCCATGAATGACGCGCTGTTCAGCACCATGCCGTTCAACGGTGTGGAGTCCTTCAGCCCGATCGCGCTGCTGGCTTATGTGACCAACACCATGGTCATCCACCCCTCGGTGCCGGCGCGCAATGTCGCCGAGTTCATCGCCCATGCGAAGGCCAATCCCGGCAAGCTGAGCTATGCCTCCGCCGGGGTCGGTTCCACCAACCATCTCTGCGCCGCCATGTTCGCGCAGATGGCGGGGATCGAGATGGTGCATGTGCCCTATCGCGGCGGCGCCCCGGCGGTGGTGGACACGGTGGCCGGCCAGACCCAGTTGCTTTTCAGTGCCGGCACGCAGACCTTCGCCCCGGCGCGGGATGGCAAGCTGCGGCTGCTGGCGGTGACCGAGGCGCAGCGCAGCCCGCTGGTGCCTGAGGTGCCGACCCTGGCCGAGACCGTGCCGGGCGCGGTGATGGCGGTGTGGTATGGCGCCTTCGGCCCCGCCGGGATGGACCCCGCGCTGGTCGCCCGCCTCAACCGTGAGATCAACCGCGTGCTGATGCTGCCCGAGGTGAAGGGGCGCATGGCCGAGATCGGCGTGGAGGTGGCCAATGCCACCCCGGCCGAATTCGGCGCGACGCTGCGCGCCGATGCCGTGCGCTGGTCGGCGCTGATCCGCCAGCTTGGCATCACGGCGGATTAAGGGATGGCGGAGACGGGCCTGCTGCTCGCCGCGGGCGAGATCACGCGGCTGGAGGCGGCGCTGGCCGCCCCGGGCCAGCCCCTGGCGATGCTGGTGGCGGTGGAGGAGATGGCGCGCGGCTGGCTTGGCCATGCGCTGTGCACCGCCATGCGCTTCGACGCCGCGACGATGACGGTGCAGCGCCTCTTCAGCACGGACCATGCCGCCTATCCCCCGGGCGGCAGCAAGCCGAAGCGGGACACCGCCTGGGGCCAGCAGGTGCTCATCGAGGGCCGGCCCTTTCTGGGCGAGGGCGAGGCGGCGATCCGCGCCGCTTTCGAGGACCATCCTCTGATCCTGGGGCTGGGCCTGCGTTCCGTGCTGAACCTGCCGGTGCGGCTCAATGGGCAATGCCGCGGCACGCTGAACTTCCTGTGGCGCGAGGCCGCGGTGCCGCCGCCACGCCGTGCCGCCGCCCAGGCGCTGGCGCTGTTCGCCGCCGGGGCCTGGGCGTCGGGCGGGGCTTACTCCGCGTAGCGGAAGCCGGGGAGGGCCTTCACCTGCTCGGCCGTCATGGCCAGGGTGGCGCGTTCATTCCGCACCGCCGGCACCGTGACCTGGCCGAAGGGCAGCGCCACATATTTCTCCCGCAGGCCGAGGCGCCCTTCCACCTCGATGATGGCGAGCACGGCACGGCCCTCGGCATTGAGGATCACATCCTCAATCTCACCGATATCGACATTGTCGCTGCTGTAGACGTCACGATCCGTCAGCGCGTTGACGCTGCGCTGGCTGGCTTCGAGCTGGGTCGGTGTTTGCGCCAGGGCGGGGGCGGCCATCAGCAGGGCGGCCGCGCCGGCCAGGATCAGCGGGTTGCGCATCGGCTCTTGCCTTTCACGTAGCGGGTTATCGGCCCTTGTAACCCGCCATGCCGGGCCGGGTTGCGCGGCAACCCCGCGCAACGCCCCTCTGAAAAACGTTTTTTGGTTCTTTTTTCCAAAAAAGAACCTCTTCTCCCTTAATACTGCTTATAGGGCAGGAACTTCCCGCTCATGGTGATGGCGACGCGGTCGCCGGCGTTGTTCGGTTCGCGCTGCAGATCCATGCGGAAATCGATGGCGCTCATGATGCCGTCGCCGAATTCCTCGTGGATCAGGGCCTTGAAGGTGGTCCCGTAGACCGACACCAGCTCATAGAAACGATAAATGAGCGGATCGGTCGGCACGGCGGTGGGCAGGGAGCCGCGATAGGGTGGCTGCTGCATCAGCTTGATCTCGTAGGCATCGAGCCCGAGTTCGGCGCCGATGGCTTCGGCCGCGGGCTTGGGCAGCGGCATCTGGCCGAGCAGGGCGGCGGTGACGTATTCCTTGGACAGGCCCTCGGCCAGGGCGGCGAGCCCGGCCCAGCTCAGATCGCGCTCGATCTTGATGCGGACGATCTTCTCGGTCAGTTCGGCGCGGGTGGTCATGGCGGGTCTCATCGCGGGTTCGCGGTTGCGGGGTGCTCCGCCGCGCCGATGCGGCGCAGCGGCGGGTGGCGCGGATCGGCGGGGCGGCCGGCGGGCCGTTCCACCAGGAAATCCAGCAGGTGGTTGCGCAGGGCGGCATAGCCGGGCAGGCGGTGCAGCTCCTGGCGCGTCCGGCCGCGCGGCAGGCCGTTCTCGACGATTTCCGCCACGCGGGCATCGGGGCCGCTGGTCATCAGCACGATGCGGTCGGCGAGGAGCATGGCCTCGTCCACATCGTGCGTGATCATGAAGGTGGTCTGCCGGGTGGTGGCGGAGATGGCCACCACCTCATCCTGCAGGGCGCCGCGGGTCAGGGCGTCGAGGGCGCTGAAGGGCTCGTCCATCAGCAGGATGCGCGGCTGGATGGCTAGGGCGCGGGCGATGCCGACGCGCTGCTTCATGCCGCCCGAGAGCTGGGCGGGTTTTTTCCGCTCCGCCCCGCTGAGATGCACGAGGTCGATGTAGCGCTGGCCATGCGCTTCCACCTCGGCGCGCGACCAGCCGGGCCAGCGGGAGCGGATGGCGAAGGCGATGTTCTCGCGCACGCTCATCCAGGGCAGCAGGGCGTGGCTCTGGAAGATGACGGCGCGGTCGAGACCGGGGCCGGTGAGTTCGCGCCCCTCGACGATCACCGTGCCGCCGCTGGCCTGTTCCAGCCCGGCGAGGATGTTCAGCAGCGTCGTCTTGCCGCAGCCGGAATGGCCGATCAGGCAGACGAATTCCCCCGGCATGATGTCGAACCAGATCTCATCGAAGGTGGGGCGGGCATTGCCGGGGTAGAGCTTGCGCAGGCCCTGGAGGGCGATGTGGGGGCGGGTGTTCATTCGCTGTAGCCCACGCGCCGCCCGGCCCAGGCCAGGAGCTGATCCAGCGCCATGCCAACGAGGCCGATCAGCAGGATGGCGATGATGACATCGGTGATCGACAGGTTGTTCCACTGGTTCCAGACGAAATAGCCAATCCCTGTGCCGCCCACGAGCATCTCGGCGGCGACGATGACCAGCCAGGCGATGCCGATGGAGATGCGCATGCCCGTCAGGATGGTGGGCGCGGCGGCGGGGAGGATGACGCGCCACGCCATGCGCCAGCGCGAGACTTCCAGCGTGCGCGCGACGTTCAGCCATTCCCGCCGCACGCTGGCGACGCCGAAGGCGGTGTTCAGTAGCAGCGGCCAGACGGAGCAGATGAAGATGACGAAGATGGCGGAACGCCCGCTATCCTTGATGGTGTAGAGGGCGAGGGGCATCCAGGCGAGGGGTGAGATGGGCTTGAGGATCTGGATGAAGGGATCGAGCGCCTGGCGCAGCAGCGCCGAGGTGCCGATGAGGAAGCCGAGCGGCACGGCGACCAGCACCGCCAGCGCGTAGCCCAGCATGACGCGCAGCAGCGACCAGCCGAGCTGGATGCCGATGCCCTTGTCATTGGCGCCGCGGTCATAGAAGGGATCGGCGAGCAGCTCCGCCAGCCGGGTGGCGACCTGGGCCGGGCCGGGCATGGCGGAGGCGCCCTGTGTGGCCGCCGTGCCCATCAGCGCGGCGTAGTCCGGGTCCATCTGCGCGGCGGTGCCGCCGCCGCCGCTCACCGCCGCCTGCCAGGCGCCGAGGAAAAGCGCCAGCAGCAGCAGGGAGAGGGCGATGGCGCGGGCGCGCTGGCCGGGCCGGGGCATCAGTTGCGCCGGATGGGGAAGGAGGCGAGGTAGTCTTCCGGCTGCGCCGGGTCGAAGGGCTTGCCCATCACCACGATGGTGCGGCCGGTGGTGGCGGGCTCGGCGAAGCCCGCCTCGCGCAGGGCGCGCTCGGCGTCGGTCATGCGGAAGACCTGCCGGCTGATGGCGGCATAGTCCACATCGCCCTTGACCTGCCCCCAGCGCTTCATCTGGGTGAGGATCCAGGTGGCGAAGCTGTCCCAGGGCATGGGGGCGAAGTTCACGCGCTCCGGCACGCGCTGCACCTTGCCGAGGCCATCGGCGAAGGTGCCGGTCAGCACCTGCTCGATCACCGTCTGGGGCTGGTTCAGGTAGTTGGCGGGGGCGATGGCGGCGGCGATTTCCTTGCGGTTCTCCGGCTTCGCGGCGTAGGTGGTGGCCTCGACGATGGCGCGCAGCATGGCGTGGTAGGTATTGGGCGCGGCCTGCGCCATCTCGCGCCCGATGCCGAAGGCGCAGCAGGGATGCCCGTCCCAGATGTCGCGCGAGAGCACATGGATGAAGCCCACGCCGTCATAGACCGCGCGCTGGTTCATCGGGTCGGGGCCGAGGAAGCCATCCAGATTCTCGGCGCGCAGGTTGGCGACCATTTCCGGCGGCGGGACGGCGCGGATCTGCACGTCGCGGTCCGGGTCCAGGCCGTGCTCGGCGAGGTAGTAGCGCAGCAGGTAGTTGTGCATGGAGTAGTCGAAGGGCACAGCGAACTTCATGCCCTTCCATTCGCGCGGGTCGCGCCGGTCCTTATGCTTCATGGCCAGGGTGATGGCCTGGCCGTTGATGTTCTCGATGGCGGGGACGGTCCAGGGCACGGGGTTGGAGCCCACGCCCATGGAGATGGCGAGCGGCATGGGCGCCAGCATGTGGGCGGCGTCGTATTCGCCGTTCAGCGCCTTGTCGCGGATGATGGCCCAGCCGGCGGTTTTCACCACCTCGGCATTCAGGCCCTGGCGGGCATAGAAGCCCATGGGCGCGGCCATGATGATGGGGGTGGCGCAGGTGATGGGGATGAAGCCGATCTTCACCTCCTTCTTCTCCAGGGTGCCGGGGGCCTGGGCGAAGGCCTCGCGCGCCGTGGCGAGGGGGAAGATTTCGGTCAGTGCCGCCATCAGCGTGCCGGCGCCGACGGTTTTCAGCAGGCGGCGCCGGGCGGCATCAGTGCCGAGGATGGCGCGCAGCACGGCGGTGTCCACGGCCTCGGCGGCGGCGTCTTCGAGGCTGGCGGGGGAGTCGCAGGCGAGGCGGGCGCTGCCATGGCGGGGGCAGCCGCAGCCGGTGCCCAGGCAGGCCTCGGGGTCGAAGGGATCGGGGAAGAAACGCGCCATGACTCGCTCCCACTGCTGGCCCGCGCGGCCGGCGGACGGGGTTGTGGCAGCAAGGGGCGTGCCAGGGTTCTTTTTCAGCAAGCCCTTGGGAAATTTCGTTTTCTGGGAGGGTGACTATTAACGAAATTTCGTAATCCACGAAAATTCGTAGCCTTCACCACGAAATTCCGTAGCCTTCGTGCCATGCTCCATGCCCTGTTCGAGGCCACCCCCGCCGCCACCCTCCTGATCGAACCGATGGAGGACCGCGTCCTGGCCGCCAACCCCGCCGCTGCCCGGCTGCTGGGCCTGGCGCCGGAAGCGTTGCGCGGCAGCCGCGCCAGCCTGCTCTTCCCCGGCCAGGGCAGTGCGCTCATCCTCTTCACCCAGTCGGTGCTGGAGCATGGCGAGGGCTGGACGCGTGGCCTCGGCCTGCGCGATGGCGCGGGGCGGATGCGCGACATGGAATGCCTGGCCCGGCGCTGCGACATGCCGGGCCAGCCCTGCTTGATCCTTGTGCTGGAGGATCTCCAGGCACGCGAGCGGCGTGACATGGAGTCCGAGGCCGAGGCCTATCTGCGCCGCGGCCTCACCGGCTGGCGCCGCGCCGAGGAATTGTTCCGCGAGATCGAGCAGGAAAACCGCCTGATCCTGAATGCGGCGGGGGAGGGGATTTTCGGCGTCAACGCGCAGGGCATCACCACCTTCCTCAACCCCGCCGCCGAGCGCATCCTGGGCTGGCCGGCGGCGGAGATCGTCGGCCGCAACATGCACAGCACGGTGCACCACCATCATGTGGATGGCACGCATTACGCCGATGAGGATTGCCCGATCTACGCGGCTTTCCGCAATGGCATCGTGCATGAGGTGCACAACGAAGTCTTCTGGCGCCGCGACGGGACGCCCGTCTGGGTCGAATACACCTCGACGCCGATCCTGGATGCGGGCCGGCCGGTGGGCGCCGTGGTGGTGTTCCGCGATGTCACCCGGCGCAAGGAGGCGGAGGACCGGCTGCGGCTGGCGCTGGAGGAGGTGGACCGCCTGCGTGAGCGGCTGGAGCTGGAGAATGCCTATCTCCAGGAGGAAATCCGCGGCGACAGCCATGGCGAGATCGTCGGCCGCAGCGCGGCGACGCAGACGGTGATCCGGCAGGTGGAGCTGGTGGCGCCCACCGGTGCCACCGTGCTGATCACCGGCGAATCCGGCACGGGCAAGGAGTTGATCGCCCGCGCCATCCAGGCCGCCAGCACGCGGCGGGACCGCCCGCTGATCCGCGTCAACTGCGCCGCCATCCCGCGCGAATTGTTCGAGAGCGAATTCTTCGGCCATGTGAAAGGCGCCTTCACCGGGGCGCTGCGCGACCGGCTGGGCCGCTTCGAGCTGGCGCATGGCGGCACGCTTTTCCTCGACGAGGTGGGCGAGATCCCGCTGGAGTTGCAGGGCAAGCTGCTGCGCGTGCTACAGGAGGGGCAGTTCGAGCGTGTGGGCGAGGAACGCACGCGCAGCGTCGATGTCCGTGTCATCGCCGCCACCAACAGGGATCTCCAGGAGGAGGTGCGGCGCGGCGCCTTCCGCCAGGATCTTTTCTTCCGGCTGAACGTCTTTCCGATCCACTCCCTTCCCCTGCGGGCGCGGGTGGAGGACATCCCGCCGATCGCGGCGCATGTGCTGGCGCAGATCGGCCGCAAGCTGCGCCTGCCGGGGCTGGCGCTGACACAGGGCGATGTGCAGCGGCTCTGCCGCTATGACTGGCCTGGCAATGTGCGCGAGCTGGAGAATGTCCTGGAGCGCGCCGCCATCCTGGCGCGGGGCGGACGGTTGTGGCTGGACCTGCCGCAGGGGCTGCCCCCGGCCTCCGGCCCGGTGCCGCAGCCGCGTTCCGGCACGGCGGTGGAGACGGAGGCGGAACGCCGTGACCGCGAGCGCGCCAATATCGCGGCGGCGCTGGCGGCCTGTGGCGGGCGGGTTTTCGGCCCGGGCGGGGCGGCGGTGCTGCTCGGCATCCCGCCCACCACGCTGGCCTCCCGGCTGCGGCGGCTCGGGCTGCGCGGTCAAGGCTGAGGGGGCGGGGCTGAGGGGGCGGGGCTGAGGGGGCGGCCTGCCCGTTCGCGCGCCGCCCGGGGCGGGCGGTTGCCGCCACGATGGGCGCCCGGCGCGGCGCCTGGGATGCGTTTTTTCAGCTTCGGCAGAAAAAACATACTTGCGTGTTTGTTTTTTCCGCCCTTCGCTGGGCCTCCCATGACGAGCCCATCGCCCCGCCGCACCCAGGAAGCCCGCCGCGAGGAAACCCGCCAGCGCCTGCTGCGCGCCACCATCGCCCTGCTGCTGGAGCGCGGCTATTCGCGCCTGACCACGCCGGATATCGCGCGGGCCGCGGGTGTCTCGCGCGGGGCGCTGACGCATCACTTCGTCAACAAGGAAGACATCGTCGTCCGCGCCATCGCCTTCCAGCTGGACGAGGTGACGGAAGGGCTGCGCCGCATGTGCGAGGGCGCGCCGGTGCTGAGCACCGAGCAGGTGGTGGATTATCTCTGGCGGATGATGGCGGAGGGCCTGTTCTACGTGACCATGGAGTATCTTCCCGAGGCCCGCCACAATGAGGCGTTCCGCGCCCGGCTGCGCCCGGTGGTGCGGGAGTTCCACGCCGCGCTGGACGCCATCTGGGACCGGCTCTCGGCGGCGGCCGGTATTCCGGCGGAGCAGGCGCGGGTTTCGCTCAATGCCACCATGTGCCTCTTCCGTGGCATGATCGCGCAGACCGTGCTGCGCGATGATCCTGCCTATTACGCGGAACTTCTCGACTACTGGAAGCGCCACCTGCGCGGCGGCCTCGGCATGCCGAGGGCCGCGGCATGAGCGCGGCGCTCGAAGTCCACGGCATCACGCGCTCCTTCTTCGGCGTGGCCGCCCTGCGCGGCGTCCGCTTCGCGGTGCCGGAGGGCAGCATCACCGGGCTGATCGGCCCCAATGGCGCCGGCAAGTCGACGCTGCTGAATGTCGTCTCCGGGCTGCTGCGCCCGGATGGCGGCACGGTGCGCTTCCTGGGCGATGAGGTCACCGGCTTCGCGCCGCACCGCCTGGCCGCGCGCGGCCTGACGCGAACTTTCCAGGTGGCGCGCGGCTTTCCGCGCATGAGCGTCTTCCAGCATTTCATGCTCTATGGCCCGCGCCAGCCGGGGGAGGGCCTGTTGCAGGGCCTCTTCCGCGGCGCCGCAGCGCGGCGGCGGGAGGAGGAACTGGCCGAGCGCGCGCTGGGTATCGCGCGCCGCCTGCGCCTCGCGCCGCTGCTGGACGCGCCGGTGACGGCGCTCTCCGGCGGGCAGAAGAAACTGGTCGAGATCGGCCGCACGCTGATGGCGGAACCGCGCATGATCCTGCTCGACGAGCCGATGGCCGGCGTCAATCCCTCGCTCGGCGCCGAGATCGCCGCGCATCTGCAATCCCTGAATGCGGAGGGCATCACGCTCTGCCTCGTCGAGCATGACATGCCGCTGATCCGCCAGCTTTGCGGCCATGTGGTGGTGATGGCGGAGGGCCGCACCCTGGTCACCGGCAGCTTCGACGAGGTCGTGGCGCATCCTGAGGTGCAGGAAGCCTATCTGGGGCACCGCGCATGAGCGCGCCGCTGCCGCTCGTCGCCGAGGGCCTGGTGGCCGGCTATGGCGCTGCCGAGCAGATCCTCAAGGGCGCCTCGCTCTGCGTGCGGCCGGGCGAGATCGTCACCATCATCGGCCCGAATGGTGCGGGCAAATCGACTTTCCTGAAGGCGGTGGCCGGGCTGGTGCGGCTTTCGGGCGGCCGCATCACCGTCGCCGGGCAGGATGTCACGGCGCGCGATGCCACAGGCCGCGCCCGTGCCGGCCTCGCCTTCGTGCCACAGGAAGCGAATGTCTTCGGCCGGCTGACGGTGGCCGAGAATCTGTCCGTCAGCGGTTTCCTCGATCCCGCCGCGACGGCACGGCGGGTGGAGGAGCAATATGCCCGCTACCCCATGTTGGCGGTGAAGCGGCGGGCGCTGGCGCGCACCCTCTCCGGCGGGCAGCGGCAGATCCTGGCGATGGCCATGGGGCTGATGTCCGCCCCCTCGCTGATCCTGCTGGATGAGCCCACCGCCGGCCTCTCGCCCCGCGCGGCGGATGAATTGTTTGAAGCCGTCATCGCGCTCAACCGCGATGGCCTGCCGGTGCTGATGGTCGAGCAGCATGCGGTGGAGGCGCTCGAAATCTCGCATCGCGGCTATGTTCTGGTCTCCGGCCGCAACAGCGCGGAGGGTCCCGGCCCCGCCCTCGCGCGCGATCCGGAGATTCGCCGTCTGTTCCTGGGTGGCTGAGGCATGGGAGAGCGTGACATGACTGATCCTCGTTCCGGATTCTCGCGCCGCGCGCTGCTTGCGGCGGGCATGGGCGCCGTGGCGCTGCCTTTCCTGCCGGCCGCCGCGCGCGCGCAGGGCAGCGGCCCGCTGCGCATCGCCGCGCTCTCGCCGCTGAGCGGTGCGGGTGGCACCTATGGCCCCTCGATGGTCAAGGCCATTCGCGCCGTCGTCGAGGAAGCCAACGCCGCGGGCGGCATTCTCGGCCGCCCGGTGGAACTGGTGGTCGAGGACGACCAGACCAGCCCCGAAGCCGCCGTGCGCGCCATGCGCAAGCTGATTGACGTGGATCGTGTGGTGGCCGTGGCTGGCGTCTGGTCCTCCGCCGTCGCCGCGGCCATCGCGCCGCTGTGCTGGGAGAGCGGCACCTTCCTCGCCACCTGCGCCGGGGCCGATGCGCTGACCAACCTGCCGCACCAGGGCTTCCTGGCGCGCACCCAGCCCAATACGACGCTGCAGGGCCGCAAGTTCGGTGAATTCGCGCTGAGCCAGGGCGCCAGGCGCGTCTTCATGCTCTCCCCGCAGACGCCCTTCGTGCAGAGCCAGTTCGACAACATCACCGCAGCCGTCAAGGCCCAGGGCGGCGAGACGGAACTTCTTGTCTATGACGACAAGAAGCCGTCCTACCGCTCGGAACTCCAGCAGGCGCTGCGTTTCCGCCCTGACGCCATCGTGCTCGGCGGCTATCTGCCCGACACGACGGTGCTGGTGAAGGATATGCTGCGCGCCGGCTTCGCCGGCACGCGCATCGCCTTCGCCTATTCGGTCAACCAGAAGCTGGTGGACAGCGTGCCCGCCGAAGCGGTTGAAGGCATCTACACCATCGCGCCCTCGCCGGCCGAGAACTCACCGGCCTGGAAGCATATGACGGAGCAGGCCGGCACCACCACGCCGGACCCCTATTCCACCCAGAGCTATGATCAGGCGAATCTCGTGCTGCTGGCCCTCCAGGCCGCCGGCACGGCGAGCGGCACCGCCATCCGCGACACGCTGCGCAAGATCAGCCAGACGCCAGGCGGCACGGTGGTCAGCCGTGTGACCGAGGGCCTTGCCGCGCTGAAGGCCGGGCAGGCGCTGAACTACGAAGGTGCCAGCGGCCCGTGCGACTTCACGGAGAAGGGCGACATCATCGACTGTCAGTTCCGCTATGAGCAGGTGAAGGCTGGCAAGCTCACCCTGCTGCGCATCGCCTGACGGGTGTGATGGACGCGCTGCTCCAGGCCCTGGTGAATGGCCTTCTCTCCGGCTCGCTGATCGCGGTGCCGGCGGTGGGCTTCACTGCCCTTTTCGCCATCCTGCGCTATCCGAGCTTCGCCGTTGCCGGCTATGTCTCGGTCGGCGCCTTCGCGGGGTGGTGGGTGAACACGCGCTTCGGCCTGGGGGCTGCGCCCGCGCTGGTGATGGCCTTTATCGCCGGTGGTCTCTCGGGCCTCGCCTGCGAGATGGGCGCATTGCGGCGGCTGATGCCTTCCGGTGCGCTCACAGTTTCCATCGCTTCCATCGCCGTCAATCTGGTGCTGGAAAATATCCTTCGCTTCGTCTTCGGCAATGATCTGCGAGGCTTCGACCTGCCGATCCTGCCTGACCTGCAATGGGGTGGCGTTTTCATCGGCGTCCAGCAGCTATGGAATCTGGCGCTGGCGGTCGCTGTGGTGGCGGCGGTGTTCGGCTTCCTGATGTTCACGCGCTTCGGCCGTGCCATGCGCGCTGTCGCGGACAACCCCGATCTCGCCCGGCTGAAGGGCATCGATCCGCGCCGCATCGCGGCCATTGCCGTGGTGCTGGGGGCCGGGCTTGCGGGCGCGGGCGGCGTGCTGCTCGGCCTCGATACCTCGATCGACCCGATGACGGGCTATCGCGTGCTGCTCTCGGTTTTCGCCGCGGCGGTGCTGGGCGGGCTCGGCTCGGTGCCGGGCGCGGTGGTGGGGGCGCTGGTGCTCGGCCTGGCTGAGGAACTGGCGTTGCTCGCCGTGCCGGCCACCTACCGCACGGCGGTGGGATTCGCCGCCATCCTGCTCATCCTCACCTTCCGCCCGCGTGGCCTGCTGGGCGAGAAAGCCGTCTGATGCTCTCTTATCTGCTGTTCTCCGTTACCATCGGCGGGATCTATGCGCTGCTCGCCCTGGCGCTGAATCTGGCCTGGGGCGGTGCGGGTCTGGTCAATCTCGGCCTCGCCGGCTTCTTCGGCATCGGTGCCTATGCGACGGCGCTGGCGACAGGGGCCGGCCTGCCGGTCGCGCTTGGCCTCGGCATCGCCATGCTGGCGGGCGTGCTGGCGGGGCTTGCCATCACCGGCGCAACGCTGCGGCTGCGCGATGACTATCTTGCCATTGTTACGCTCGGTTTTGGCGAAATCGTCCGCCTCGTCGCGCTGAACGAGCGCTGGCTGACCAATGGCGCCGATGGCCTCTCCGGCATTGTCGCGCCCTTCAAAGCGCAGCTGGGTGTTCAGGGCTTCAACCAGGGCTCGGCGCTGGCGGTGACGGCGCTGGTGCTGCTGGTGTGGTGGCTGCTGCGGCGGCTCGATGCCAGCCCCTTCGGCCGTGCCCTGCGCGCGGTGCGTGAGGACCAGGAACTGGCGGCCTTCGCCGGGAAGCCCGTGCTGCGGCTGAAGTTCCAGGCTTTCGCCCTGTCCGCCGCGCTGGCTGGGCTGGCGGGCGCACTCTATGCCCATACGCAGTCCTATATTTCCCCTGACCATTTCCAGCCGCTCATCACCATCTATATCTTCCTGGCGGTGACGGCCGGTGGCCTGGGCCGGCCGCTGGGCGCGCTGCTCGGCGCCTATGCCGTTGTGATCTTCCTTGAAGGCACGCGCTTCCTCGCCGCGCTGGTGCCCGGTATCGAGCCGGTGCAGGTCGCTGCGCTGCGTGAGGCGCTGGTTGGGCTTTCCCTGTTGCTGGTGCTGCATTTCCGTCCGCGCGGCCTGCTGCCCGAGCGGATTCCTCCCGCCCCCAAGGCCCTGCCATGACCGATCTGCTGCCGCTGCTCGCCGAACCGGGCCAGCCGGACACCCTCTACCGCGCCCTGCAGGACGAGGTGCAGCGCCGTGTCGGCCATCGCCTCTTCACGCTGCTCTATGTCGATGGTGGCGATGTCGCGCGCGTCTGGTCCAGCCATCCGGCCGAATATCCGACCTCCGGCCGCAAGACGATGGGCGAGACGCCCTGGGGCGCGCATGTGCTGAAGGCTGGCCAGCCCTTCCTCGGCCGTGACAAGGCCGCCATCCGCTGGGCCTTCTACGACCACGCGCTGATCGAGAGCATGGGCCTTGGCTCCGTCATCAACCTGCCTGTGCGCTACAATGGCGAGACCATCGGCACCTGCAACATGCTCGATGCCGAAGGCCATTACGACGAGGCGGCGCTGGCCAGGGTGCTGCCGCTCGCGCCGCTGCTGATTCCTGCCTTCCTCGAAGCCCGCCGCGCCTGAGAGAGACGCCATGAGCACGATCTTCCTGAAGAATGCCCGCATCGTCGATGGCTCCGCCACGGAGCCCAGCGCGCCGCAGGGCGTGGTGATCGAGGGCGGCACGATCCGCGAGGTCTCCGCCACGGCGCGCGCGCCGGAAGGGGCGGATGTCATCGACCTCGCCGGCAAGACGCTGCTGCCCGGCCTGATCGACGCGCATGTGCATGTCGTCGCCGTCGAGGCCAGCCTGGCGCGGAATGCCACGCTGCCGGACTCGCTGATCATGGCGCGCTCCATCCGCCTGATGGGCGAGATGCTGATGCGCGGCTTCACCACGGTGCGCGATGTCGGCGGTGCCGATCATGGCCAGGTTCTGGCGGAGCAGGAGGGCCTCTTCCCCGCGCCGCGCCTCGTCATTTCCGGCAAGGCGCTGAGCCAGAGCGGCGGGCATTGCGATTTCCGCGGCCCCTTCGACAATGCGCCGAGCCAGTTCACCGGCCGCCTCGGCGCGCTGGGCCGGCTGTGTGACGGCATTCCCGAGGTGCGCCGCGCCGCCCGCCAGGAGATCAAGGGCGGTGCGCGCTTCATCAAGATCATGGCGAATGGCGGCGTCGCCTCGCCCACCGATCCGATCCATTTCCTCGGCTTCTCGCGTGAGGAAATCATCGCGATCGTCGAGGAGGCGCGCAATGCCGGCACCTATGTCTCCGCGCATCTCTATACGGACGAGGGCATCCGTCGTGCCGTCGAATGTGGCGTGCATTCGCTGGAACACTGCAACCTGATCCAGTCTGAAACTGCCCGCTTCGCCGCCGGGCAGGGTGCCATCGCGGTGCCCACGCTCGTCACCTACGACAAGCTCTCGGAGGAGGGCGAGGCACTGGGCATCGGCCCCGAGGCGGTGGGCAAGGTGGACAATGTTCGCCTCTCTGGCATGGAGTCGCTGCAGATCATGCGCGATG
Source organism: Roseomonas sp. GC11 (assembly GCF_024437745.1). Classification (GTDB taxonomy): domain Bacteria; phylum Pseudomonadota; class Alphaproteobacteria; order Acetobacterales; family Acetobacteraceae; genus Pseudoroseomonas. Next base: position 38,179 of record NZ_JANFNY010000022.1, read on the forward strand.
CTGGCCTGCCGATGGCCTATGGCTCCGACCTGCTGGGCCCGATGCACCGGCACCAGTCGGAGGAATTCGTCATCCGTGGGCGTGTCCTGCCGGCGCATGAAGTGATCGCCTCCGCCACCTCGGTGGCCGCGAAGCTCTGCCGCATGGAGGGCAAGATCGGCGTGGTGGCTGAGGGTGCCTTCGCCGACCTCGTCGTGGTGGACGGCAACCCGCTGGACGATCTCTCCCTGCTGACCCACCAGGGCCGCCACATGCCGCTGATCCTGAAGGGCGGCCAGGTGATGAAGCGCGCTTTCTGACAGCGGGGTCCGGGGTGGCCTTGCCACCCCGGCGGGGTGGGGGGGGGGGCCCCCCCCCCCCCTCCCTTGCATGCCTGTTCCTGCTATATTCTCCTCAGCGACCGGCGGGGGAGAGCATGGCATGCAGCAGGCGGAGGAACTGGCGAAGGTCAAGGCGCGTATCCGCGCCCTGACGGAGAAGACCGTCTCGAACGGCTGCACCGAGGCTGAGGCGCTGGCCGCCGCCGAGATGGCCGGGCGCCTTCTCGAACGCTATGCTCTGACGATGGAAGAGGTGGATCTCCGCCGCGCGCGCTGCGTGCAGGTGGAAATCCCGCTTCCGGGCAAGCAGCGCCGCCCGATCGATGGCTGCGTCCCGGCCATCGCGCGCTTCTGTGACTGCAAGGTCTGGCTGGTCCGCGACGAGGAAGGCGCCCGCTACATCTTCTTCGGCTTCGAGGAGGACACGGCCCTGGCGCGCTACCTCTTTGAGGTGATCGGGCGCGGCATGGCCACGGAGCTGGAGAATTTCCGCACCAGCCATCCCGCCCTGCGCGGTACGCGGCTCCGCCTGGCCTCGGTGAGCTACCAGCAGGGCATGGCCAGCCGCCTCGCCGAACGCCTGGAATCCCTCCTGGCCGCGCGAGAAGCCGAGGTCGCCGCCCGCCGCTCCACCGGCACCGCGCTGATGGTGGTGAAGCATCAGGTGGTCGAGGATGCCTTCCGTGAAACCGCGGTGCGGCTGGTCAGCGCCCGGCGTGGCCGGCTGCGCGCCAATGGCGCCTTTCGCCAGGGCTATGCGGCGGGGGACCGTATCAATCTCAACCGCCCGGTGCGGGGCGGCGGCACCGGGGCGCTGGAGTGAGCAGCCCTGACCACCAGCGCCGCCGTGTCTATGCCTGGGAGGATCGCGTGGTGGCGCCGCATGGCGGCGCGCCCATTGCTTTCGCCGCCGCGCAGGGCATGGTCGATGCCATCTGGGCCGATCTCGGCCTGCGCTATCCGCCGCGCGTCGCGCCATTGCCGCCGCAGGCGCGCCGCCGCCTCGCCGATGCCACACGGCTTCGCCTGCGCCTGCCGCCGGAATGCCCGGACTGGGTCCTCCTCCATGAACTGGCCCACGCCTTGAGCAGCACGATGGACGGGCATTCCGATGGCCATGGCGCGCGCTTCATGGGCCTCTATGTCCAGTTGCTGGTGCGCTACTTGCGTTTGCCTGAAACTTTTCTCCTCGACTCTCTGGGCGCGGCCGGGATCATCGTGCAGCCCGATGCGCGCCCCGTCTTCCTGGACACCCCGGCATGAGCGAGGCCCATTTGGAGGGGTTGAACCCCGCGCAGCGCGCCGCCGCCCTGGCCGAGGCGCCCCAACTCGTCCTCGCGGGCGCGGGATCCGGAAAAACCGAGACACTGACACGCCGCGTCGCCGATCTCATCCTGCGGCGGGGGGAGGGAGCGGATCGCATTCTCTGCATCACCTTCACCGCCAAGGCGGCGGCGGAAATGCGCGCACGCCTCACCGCCCGGCTGGAGGGGGCGGCCGTGCCGCGCTGGGTCGGCACCTTCCACGCCGTCATGGCGCGGCTGCTGGTGGAAGATGGCGCCGGCGTGCCGGGGCTGCCGCCGGGATTCGCCATCCTCTCCCAGGCTGAGGCGCGCGCGGTGGTCATGCAGGTGTCTGGTACACGGGATGTGCAGGAAGGCGCCGCGCTGCTCGAAATTCTCTCGCTGATGAAAGGCCGCCTTGCCCGCACGCCGCATGGCCATGCCTTCACACGCTTTGAGCCGGAACTGCTGGCCCAGGCCGCCGCGCTGATGCCCGATTATCAGACGGCCCTCACCGCGCGCGGCGCCGTGGACTTTGACGACCTGATCGCCCTGCCGGTGCGCGCCATGCAGGCGGACAAGGACCTTGCGGCACGCTGGGCCGCGCGCTGGTCGGAAATCCTGGTGGATGAATACCAGGACACCAATGTGGCGCAGCATCGCCTGGTCCAGCTTCTGGCGAAACCGCATGGCCGGGTCTTTGCCGTGGGGGACGATAGCCAGTCGATTTACGGCTGGCGCGGTGCCGAGGTGGCGCAGATCCGTAACTTCAACCGCTTCTATCCGCAGGCCGCGGAACCTTTGCGGCTGGAGGTGAATTACCGCTCCACCCGCCGCATCCTGCTCGCTGCCAATGCCGTGGCGGCCTGTGACCGGCAGGCCCTGCGCAAGACCCTGCGGCCCGCTGAGGCCAAGGCGCCGCCCGGCCCGCCGATCGCCCTGGCGGCGGTGGAGACCGCCGATGAAGAGGGCCTCGCCGTCGCCGCGCGCATCGCTACGCTGCGGCGGGCCGAGCCGGGCCTGCTCTGGTCGGATTGCGCCGTGCTGCTGCGCGCGGGCTTTGTGGGCGAGCCCATCCTGGCGGCGCTGCGTCAGGCCGGCATCCCGGCGCGCATGGTCGCGGAGCGCGAGCCGGACCCGCCGCGTGATATCCTGGCGGCGCAGGCATGGCTGCGCCTGGCCCTCAGCGCGCCGGAGGACGCCTCGGCGGATGACGCATTCCGGCGAGCCTGCGCTTTCCCGAAGCGCGGGATTCCAGGAAGTCTCTTTGCCCGTCTGCGGGATCACGCCGCGGAGCAGGGCATGTCCCTTGCTGCTGCCGTGCCGCTTTTCCCGGCCACACCGGAGGAGCGCGCGCAGTTTGAGAGCGTGCTGCAACTGGCGCGCACCATCGCGCGCGATGTCGCCACGCGGCGCCCTGGTGCGGCGGATGCGCTGCAACTTGCCGCCGCGCGCGCGGGACTCGCGGAAGGGCTGCGCGATGCGCCTTCGGGGTTGATCGCTGCCTGGGAAAGCGCCTTTGCCGCCGCCGCGCAAAGCCCGAATCTGTCAGCCTATCTCGATGCGCTGGCCCTGGGCGTGACCTCGGCCGATGGGGTGCAGCCGGATGCGGTGCCGCTGATGACGCTGCATCGCGCGAAAGGGCTGGAATTCGCCCATGTGCTGATGCCGGGGCTGGAGGATGGCGTGTTTCCGCATTTCAAGGCGGAGGCGCAGGGCGCGCTGCCGGAGGAAAGACGGCTGTTTTACGTTGGCATCACGCGGGCGAAGCAAACGCTGTGGCTCAGCTGGGTGCGGCGGCGGCGGGAGTGGAATGCGCGGCCGTCGCGGTTTATCGATGAGATACCGGCGCAGCTTTTTCACGGCTGAGAGAAGAAGGCCGGGGGAATGAATTCCCCCGGACCCCCTTCTTTTTTCTGTCAGATGGGGCAGACGCCGCTGGCGCATTGCAGATGGGCCCAGTCCACCGCCTCCTGCACGGCCTCGTCGTGGATGCCCTCGACAATCGCGGCGAAACGCGCGGTCGAAACCTCCTCTTCCGGCAGGTATTCATAGCCCAGCTCGGCATCGGGGCGGCTCGGCAGCACGGAGCAGCAGCGCACCTGCGGCTGTTCGGCGGCGACAATGGCGCGGAACGATTCCAGGTCGTGGCGGTCAGTATAGACCTTCAGCGTGTAGCTGACCTGGTTGCCGCGCTCGGCGCCGATCCAGTGGCGCTCCAGCAGGCGCAGCCACTGATATTGCTGTCCCGGGCTGGCTTCCGGGGCGGTCACCAGCTTCTCGCCCAGGCCGAGGCGCTGCGCCAGCGGCACCGTGGGGAAGCCCACGATCGTCATGCCGGGGAAGCTGCGCAGCTCGCGCAGCGGATAGCCGCGCTGCTCGTACTCGGCCAGCAGCGGGTCGGAGCCGGCGGTCCAGCCGCCCGTCGCCGCATCGCGCGTGCCCTTGAACTGCACCCAGCGCAGATACTGCCGGCGGGCGGGCAGATGCGCGCCTTCCGTCAGCCCGAACAGCTTGCTGGTGGTGCCGGCGGGCTTCACCGTCGTCACCGTCACCGGGCGCGCCATGCCGAGCTGGTCGGCGTAGATCGCCGCCTCGTGCTTCGCGCTTTCCGAGAGGCGGCCCAGCATGTCCCAGAAGGGGGCGGAACGCGATTCGTCCAGCAGCTCGTCGAAGCCAAGGCCGAAGCGCATCCAGGCCCATTCATGCAGGCCGGTGGGGCCGATGCCGATACGGTTGGTGCGCGCGACCTCCTCGGCATAGAGCGCATCCATCCGGTTGGCGCGGATCAGGAAGCGCACGCCGAGGCGCACCGCGTCTTCCACCCGTTCATCCCAACGCGCGGCCAGATCGGGGTCGATCTCGCCGGGAACAAGGCTTTCCAGCGGCGCGGGGCAGGCCAGCAGCGGCGCGAAATCGGCGATGACGCAATAGCCGCCGGTGACATGCAGCGTGATCTCGCCGCAGGGATTCGTTGTCACCGGGAAATGCGCGGCGGCGGCGCGGCGCGAGCACTCGGCCAGCAGCCCGGCGGCGGCATCCACCTGGTAGCGCGCGCTGCGGAAGTCGCGGCCATCCTCATGCACCGGCTTGGCCCAGGCGCTGCCGGTGCGGTGGTCCTCCAGCAGGTCGCCATTGATGAAGCCCGGCTCGCCATTGATGTAGGCGCAGGCGGTGACTTCGTCGAACACCATGCGCGCATGGACGGTCATCGGGTCGGCGGCATCGCCGGACTGCACGCGCTGCCAGAACTCACGGTCCACCATCACGGAGTGGTTGGCCGTCCACAGCCCGCCCTCCGACTTGGCGCGGATGAAGCGGCGGATGGCGGGGTCACGCCAGGACTTCGTCGCCATGCGCGCGGCGCGGCGCGCGCCACCCACCTGCACCTCCACCGAGAGATGGTGGTCCACCAGCAGCGCCTGCTCCCAGGGTTGCAGCACATCGCTCGCCGGGTCGCGCTCGCGCGCCGGGAGGATGACGTGGCGGCGGATGTTCAGCAGGCCGCGCAGCAGGGAAATGGGGCCGGAGGAGGGGCGCCCCTGCATGCCGCGGATCGGGCTGCCGGCCGGGCGGATGGGCGAGAGATCCAGCACCAGAAGCCGGTCCCGCTCGCCCCGGAAGGCCATGGCCTCCAGCACTTCCAGCGCCTTGGCCCAGCCTTCGCGGCTGTCCTCCACCCGGTGCAGCACCGCGTTGGCGGGGAGCGTTTCGAGATCAGCGAGCAGCTCGGTGGCCAGGAAGTCGCGCAGACGCGCCTCGGCGGCGTCATCCAGTTCCGCCATGCCCCAGGGCAGCAGGCCCATCTCGGTGCCGAAGCGGCGCAGCGCCGCGCGGTCGCGCGGATAGTCGTGATGCGCAGGGGAAAGATGCAGCGCGAGGTCCGGCGCCCGCGCCCAGTCCACCGCGATCAGCGCATCATCATAGGCGCGGCCGACGCCGGAGCCATTCAGCAGCAGATAGAACTCGGCGAAGGAGGCGATGGCGGTCGCGCAGTTGGTGAAGACCTCCATGTTGCGCCCGGCCTGGGCCGCGTCGCCATGCTGGAGGTGGCGGCCCGAGGTCAGCAGGGCGCCGGTCGCGATGGCGTTGCGCAGCCGCGCCTGCTCCCGCGCCAGATCGCCGCCGGCCCCGAGCAGGCCGATATTGCCGGCCGCCACGCGCTCCGCCACACGGCCGAAATCCTCCTGGTCCTCCGGGCGGAAGACGGTGCGCCGCCCGACCGCGAGCCCCATGCCATGGTCCAGCCGGCGGCCGGGCAGCGGTTTCTCGCCAAACCCGGCCCCGGGCAGGGCGCCCGTGAGGGAAGGCAGGGTAAAGGGCTGGCGATAGCCGTCCATGGGAAGCTCCGGCGGGTGTAGAATGGTCACCGGCGCCGCGAATCGCCGCCGGTGGGACACAAGATATGGTATGCTCCGAAAAAGTCACCCGCTAGATAAGGTTGTTCCGCCCTCACATCCTGTTGCGCCTCCCCTCCGCCCGGCGGCGCCGGAAAACGCTGAGGAATTCCAGCCGGTTCAGCGCCAGCACCGCCAGGACCACCAGGATCAGCACCAGCGCGGGGATCACCACCGAGGCCGTCATGCGCGCTTCTCCTTCATGCCGGAAAGGGAACGGGAGGGCGGGGAGGGGGTTGCCGCCTTGCCGACCGCCGCTAGGCTGGCGCGCCAGGACAAGGGCAGGGACCCCGCATGGACGAGATCGACCGCAAGATCCTGGCGCTGTTGCAGGCCGATGCCACCCTCTCCGTGGCGCAGCTGGCGGACCGGGTGGGGCTTTCCACCACCCCCTGCTGGAAGCGGGTGCAGAAGCTGGAGGCCAGCGGCGTCATCACCGGCCGCGTCGCCCTGGTGGCGCCGGAGGCGGTGGGGCTGGGCCTCTCCGTCTTCGTGGCCATCGAGGCGGGGGACCACAGCCCGGCCTGGCTGGAGCGCTTCGCCGCCGCCATCGCGGCCATGCCCGAGATCATGGAAGCCTACCGCATGGCCGGGGAGGTGGACTACATGCTGCGCGTCGCCGTGCCGGACATGGCGGCCTATGACCGCTTCTACAAAGCCCTGATCACGGCGGCGCAGCCGCGCAACGTGACTTCCCGCTTCGCCATGGAGCGGATGAAGCACACCACCGCCTACCCCCTGAACGGCCCCGCCTTCCGCGACCGCGCCGAGGGCCGGGAATAGTTTTTTCCCGTTCGCCCGCCCCGGAGCATGGGCATGCTGCGGGGCAGAAAATCTTTGGGAAACATAACTCTTTCGTTGGCCCGCCGGGCTTCATAGCCTGGGTGGGCCATGATGATGTCCTGTCCCCACGCTCCACCGCGGCCCTGTTGTCGCGGCTGTTGAGCCGCCCGCCTTCCGCCCCAGACCTGCCCCGCTGAGCAGCGGCCGCGCGCCGCGAAGGACAAGCATGCCCGACACCCAGGCGGCCGTGGCGCCGCGCGCCCTGACAGAAAAAACGCTGCGCGTCCCGACGGAGAAATTGCCGCGCGTCGTTATCCCGGCCCGGTTGCGGCGTTTCCTCTCGCCGCTGGCGCTGGTGCTGCTGTGGCAGGCGGCGAGCATGGCCGGGCTGATCTCGCCGCGCACCCTGGCAGCCCCCAGCACCGTGCTGGCCAGCGCCTGGGAGCTGGTGCTCTCCGGTGAATTGCCCTCGCATCTGCTGGTCTCGCTCGGCCGCGTGCTGGTGGGGCTGGGCATCGGCCTCTCCGCCGGCGTGGCGCTGGCGCTGATCGCCGGCCTGTCGAAGCGCGGCGAGGAGGTGGTGGACGCGCCGATGCAGATGCTGCGCACCCTGCCTTTCCTGGCGCTGGTGCCGCTCTTCATCCTGTGGTTCGGCATTGGCGAGACGCCGAAGATCGCTCTCGTCGCGTTGGGTGCCGCCTTCCCGGTCTATCTCACCCTCTTCGCCGGCATCCGCGGCGTGGAGCCGAAGCTGGTGGAGGCGGCGCAGGTCTTCGGCCTCGACCGGCGCGGGCTGGTGCGCCATGTCATCCTGCCGGGGGCGCTGCCTTCCGCGCTGGTCGGGCTGCGCTACGCGCTCGGCAGCGCCTGGCTCAGCCTCGTCATCGCCGAGCAGATCAATGCCACCGCCGGCATCGGCTTCCTGATCAACGACGCGCGCGAGTTCCTGCGCACGGATGTCATCGTCGTTGGGCTGCTGGTCTATGCGCTGCTCGGCCTGGGCGCCGATGCGCTGGTCCGCCTCGCCGAGCGCCGTGCCCTGGCCTGGCGCCCCACCCTGGTGAAGGGCTGACCCCGATGGCTGATATCGCCCCCCCGGCCAGCACGCCGCTGCGCGTGCGCAACCTGACGCGCCGCTTCGGCCGGAACACCGTGCTGCACGGGCTGGAACTCGATCTCGCGCCGGGCAGCTTCACCGCGCTGCTGGGCCGCAGCGGCTCGGGCAAGAGCACGCTGCTGCGCACCCTGGCCGGGCTGGACCCCGCCCCGGCCGAGGCGGTGCTGGACCTGCCGCGCCCCGTTTCCGTCGTCTTCCAGGAACCGCGCCTGCTGCCGTGGAAGAAGGTGTGGCAGAATGTCGCGCTTGGCCTCGGCGGCGGCGATGCACGGGGCCGCGCCGCCCGCGCGCTGGAGGAGGTGGGCCTCGGCCGCCATCTGGAGGCCTGGCCGGCGACCCTCTCCGGCGGCGAGGCGCAGCGCGCCGCCCTGGCCCGCGCCCTGGTGCGCGAGCCGCGCCTGCTGCTGCTGGACGAGCCTTTCGCCGCGCTGGATGCGCTGACGCGTATCCGCATGCACAGCCTCGTGCTCGATCTCTGGCGCCATCATGGCCCGACCACGCTGATCGTCACCCATGACGTGGATGAGGCGGTGCTGCTGGCGGACCGCGTGCTGGTGCTTGATGGCGGGCGCATCGCCGCCGACCTCACCGTGGATCTGCCGCGCCCGCGCCGCCACGCCGATCCTGGCTTCGCCACCCTGCGCCGCCGCCTGCTGGGCGAACTCGGCGTCGATCTGCAGGAGGCCGCATGAGCCTGCCTCTTCCCCGCCGTGGCGCGCTGCTCGGCGCGCTCGCCCTGCCGGCGCTGCTCGGCACTGCTCGCGCCCAGGGCCGCGCGCCGCTGCGCGTGGCGCAGTACAAGGCCGGGGATGCGCTGCTGCTGCGCCTCGCCGGCCAGGCGGAGACGCCCTATCCCATCGCCTGGTCGGAATTCGCCTCGGGCAACCTGATGGTGGAGGCTGCGCATGCCGGCTCCATCGACCTCGCCTATGGCAGCGAGATCCCGCCCGCCTTCGCCGCCGCCTCAGGGGCGCGCATCAAGATCGTCGCCGTCATCAAGGGCGATGTAAACGAGCAGGTGGTGCTGGTGCCGAAGGATTCTCCGGTGCGCGGCATCGCCGATCTGAAAGGCAAGCGCGTCGGCTATGTGCGCGCCACCACCACGCATTTTTATCTGAACAGGATGCTGGCCGAGGCCGGGCTTTCGTTCAGTGACATCAAGGCGGTGAATCTCAGCCCCTCCGATGGCCGCGCCGCCTTCGAATCCGGCGCGCTGGATGCCTGGGCCATCTATGGCTATTCCGTGCCGCTGGCGCGGCAGGCGGGGGCGCGGGTGTTGCGCACGGCGCAGGGTATTCTTTCCGGCAACTATCTCTACTTTGCCCGCGCTGAGGCTTTGCAGAATCCGGAGACAGCGGCGGCGATCGCCGATTATCTCGCCCGCATCGCGCGCGGCTTCCTGTGGATCGACGACCACAAGGCGCAGCTGGCCGAGGCGCAGGCGGCGCAGCTCAACCTGCCGGCGCAGATCATCCGCGACGTGCTGGAGAATGTCAGCCAGCCGCGCCGCCTGCACCGCCCGGATGCCGCCGCTATCGCCTCGCACCAGGAGGTGGCGGATGAATTCACCCGGCTCGGCCTGCTGCCGGGCAAGGTGGATGTCGCGCCGCTCTGGGATCTTTCCTTCGGGCGCAGGCTGGAGCTGGCGGCATGAGCGGCGCGCTTCTCCTGCACCAGGACCCGATCCAGGCGCTGGTCCACCATTTCGCCGAAGGGGCCGCCGCGCATGACCGCGCCGGCAGCTTCCCGCACGAGAATTTTTCCCGGCTGCACGAGGCGGGGTTGCTGGGCCTGACCGTGCCGCTCGCCTGGGGTGGGGAGGAGGCCGGGCTGGCGCGCTGCGCGGCGCTGGTCGGCCGTATCGCCGAGGGCTGCCCGGCCACGGCGCTGGTGCTGGCCATGCAGTTCATCCAGTCGCGCCTCGTCACGCGCGATGCGGCCTGGCCAGAGGCGGTGCGCGCGCGCCTCGCCCTCGGCGCCGTGGAGCGCGGCGAACTCATCAATGCGCTGCGGGTGGAGCCGGAACTCGGCTCGCCCGTGCGCGGCGGCCTGCCGGCGACGATCCTGCGGCGGACGGAGGCGGGATGGTCGCTCTCCGGGCGCAAGATCTATTCGACCGGCGCGCCCGGGCTGCGCTGGTTCCTCGTCTGGGCGCGGACGGAGGAGGAGATGCCCCGGGTCGGCAGCGTGCTCGTCGATGCGCGCAGCCCCGGCATCCGCATCGAGGAAAGCTGGGATCAGGCGGGGCTGCGCGCCTCCGGCAGCCATGACGTGGTGCTGGAGAATGTCCCCGTGCCGGCCGAGAACGCGCCCGATCTGCGCCCGCCTTCCGGCTGGGCGAAGCCGGATGCCGATCAGACGGCGTGGAACACGCTGCTGATCGCGGCGCTCTACACGGGTGTCGCGCGCGCGGCGCGGAACTGGCTGCTGGGCTTCCTGCACCGCCGCGTGCCCTCGGGGCTGGGCGCGCCGCTGGCCACCCTGCCGCGCATGCAGGAGGCGGTGGGGCGCATCGAGGCGCTGCTGCTGGCCAATGAGCGGCTGATCGCCGCCGCCGCCGCCGCGCAGGATGCCGGCACGCCGCCCGCCGCGACGGAGAGCGCGCTGCTCAAGACGCTGGCGGCGGAGAATGCCATCACCGTCGTGCAGGATGCGGTGGCCCTCTGCGGCAACCATGCCCTGGCGCGCAGCAACCCGCTGGAGCGGCATCTGCGTGATGTGCTCTGCGCCCGCATCCATACCCCGCAACCCGATGCCGCCTATGTGCAGGCCGGGCGCCGCGCGCTCGGCCTCGGCTGAGGAAACCGCCATGACCCAGAGTCTCGAATTCATCGGCATGATCCAGCCGCGCGAGCAGTCGGAGATCCATCCGCCGCGCGGGCCGGCCATCGACAACGGCTATCTGCGCGAATCCACCCTGGCGCATGAGCGGGGCGGCTTCGACCGCATCCTGATCGGCTGGTACAGCAACGGGCCGGACGGGTTGCAGCTCGCCGCCAGCCTCGCGCCGCAGACGGAGCGGATCGGCTTCCTCGTCGCGCACCGGCCGGGCTTCCAGGCGCCGAGCACCGCGGCGCGCGCCTTCAACACGCTGGACCAGCTCAGCCAGGGCCGCGCCGCCATCCATGTCATCTCTGGCGGCGACGATGTGGACCAGGCGCGCGATGGCGACTGGCTCGGCAAGGATGACCGCTACCTGCGCACCGACGAATACCTGGATGTGCTGAAGGCGATCTGGGCCGGTGACAGGCCGGTGGACCATGATGGCATCTATTACCGCATCCAGGGTGCCTCGCCGGAGGTGAAGTCGGTGCAGGCGCCGCGCATCCCGATTTATTTCGGCGGTGCCTCGGAGGCGGCGCTGCGCGTCGCCGGGCGGCATGCCGATGTCTATGCGCTTTGGGGCGAGACCAAGGCGCAGGTGCGCGAGATCGTCACGCACGTGCGGGCCGAGGCGGCGAAGCATGGGCGGGAGGTGCGTTTCAGCCTCTCCTTCCGCCCGATCCTGGCCAGCACGGAAAGCGCGGCCTGGGAGAAGGCCGAGCGCATCCTGCACCGCATCCGCGCGGTGCGGGGCAGCGCCGCGCTCGGCCCCAACACGAAGGCGCCGCAGAATGCGGGCTCGCAGCGCCTGCTGGAGGCCGCCGCGCTGGGCGACCGCCCGGAGGGCCGGCTCTACACCGCCATCGCGCGGGAGACGGGCGCGCGCGGCAATACCACCGCGCTGGTCGGCACGCCGGAGCAGGTGGCGGAGGCGTTCCTGGAGTATCACGCGCTGGGCGTCTCGACTTTCCTGATCCGGGGCTTCGATCCGCTGGAGGATGCGGTGGAGTATGGCGAGAGCCTGCTGCCAGCGACGCGCCGCCTGCTGGCCGAGAAGCTGGCGCGGGCGCAGGCGGTGCCGGCATGAGCGGGATGCTGCCCCGCCGCGGCCTGCTGCTGGCCGCCGGCGCGACGCTTGCCATGCCGCGCCTGGTGCGCGCCCAGGCGCCGCTGCGCGTGGGCGACCAGCGCGGCAATGCCCGCGCGGTGATGGAAGCCGCCGGTGTCCTCAAGGAGATCGAAGGCCGCATCGCCTGGAGCGAGTTCCCCGCCGCCGCGCCGCTGGTGGAGGCGCTGAATGCGGGCGCCATCGATACCGGGCTGGTGGGCGATGCGCCCTTCACCTTCGGCGCCGCCGCCGGGGTGCCGGCCAAGGCCATCGCGGCGACGCGGCAGAAGCAGGATGGCCTTGCCATCCTGGTGCCGAAGGACAGCGCGGTGCGCGGGTTGCAGGATCTGGTGGGCAAGCGCATCGCCACGGGGCGCGGCTCGATCGGGCACCAGCTGGTGCTCGCGGCGCTGGAGGCGGCGAAGCTGCCGAAGGATGCGGTGACGCTGGTCTTCCTGCTGCCGGCCGATGCCAAGGCCGCCTATAGCAGCGGCGCGGTGGAGGCGTGGTCCACCTGGGAACCCTATGTCTCCCAGGAGGAGGTCCTCGCCGGTTCGCGCCGCATCGTCGATGGCAATGGCATCACGCCGGGGCTGAGTTTCCAGGTGGCGCGGGATGACGCGATTGCCGCGCGGCGGCCGGAGCTGGAGGATTTCGTCCGTCGTTTGACCGTGGCACGGCGCTGGGCGAATGAGAACATCCCCGCCTATGCGCGCAGCTGGTCGGCCCTGATGAATGTGCCGGAGCCTGTCGCCGTGCAGTGGTTCACCCGGGCGCAGACGCGCGTCGTGCCGATCGATGACAGTGTGGAGCGCGACGAGCAGGGCAATATCGACCTCTACAGCCGCGCCGGGCTGGTGCGCCGCCGCATCGAGGCCGCCGATATCCTGGACCGCAGCTTCACCCGCGCCATCCAGAGCGCCTGACGGACAGAAAAAGATGATGGGGGTCCGGGGGAAGAATTCCTTCTTCCCCCAGCTTTTTTGCTGTTCAGCGCAGCGTCGGGTCCAACCGGTCGCGCAGCCAGTCCCCCAGTAGGCTGACCGAGAGGGTGGTGAGCACGATGACCGTGGAGGGCGAGAGCAGGATCCAGGGTGCGCGCGTCAGATATTCCCGCCCATAGCCGACCATGTTGCCCAGCGAGGTCTGCGGCGGCTGCACACCCAATCCAAGGAAGGACAACCCGCTTTCCAGCAGGATGATTTCCGGGAAGGCGAGGGTCATGGAGACGATCAGCGTCGCCGCGATATTGGGCAGGACGTGGCGGGCATAGACGCGCCAGGGCGATGCCCCAAGCTGTTTCACCGCCGCCGCATAGCCCTGCGCGCCCGCGCTGATGGCGAGGCCGCGGGCGATGCGGGCGTAGCGTTCCCAGCCATGCAGGCCGAGCAAGGCGACAAAGAGCAGCAGCGAATTGCCGAAGAAGGCGAGGACCGAGAGGGCCAGGATCATGAAGGGCATGGCGGCCTGGAAATCGACCAGGGCCAGCACTGCCTGTTCCACCAGCCCGCGGAAATGCGCGGCGAGGAAGCCGAGCACCACGCCGAGCACGGCGGCGATGATGGCCGCGCCGAAAGCAATCAGCAGCGACATGCGGATGGAGGTGATGAGGCGGCTGAGCACGTCGCGCCCCAGCTCATCCGTGCCGAGCGGATGCGCCCAGGTACCGCCGAGGAAGACCGGCGGAGCGAGGCGGCTGCGCAGGTCGAGGGCGGTGATCGAATAGGGCGTGATCCACTCGGCGAGGAGGGCGATGGCGAGCATCAGCGCGACCCAGCCGAGGGCGAAGAGCACCAGGGGCGGAATGCGGTGCCGGCGCGGCCTGGGCGCGGCGGCGGTGTGGCCCGTGGTGTTGCCCGTGGTGTTGCCGGTGGTGGCGGACATGTCAGGCATTCCCCTTGGCGCCGGCGCGCAGGCGCGGGTCGAGCACGCCATAGAGCAGGTCCACCATCAGGTTGGAGGCGATCATGGTGGCCGAGACCAGCAGCAGGATGCATTGGACGACGGCGAGATCCCTGTTGGAGACGGCCACCACCAGGAGGCGGCCGACGCCGGGCCAGGAGAAGACGCTTTCCACCACCACCGCGCCGGCCAGCACGCTGCCGATCATGAAGCCCACGATGGTGACGGTGGGGATGGCGGCGTTGGGCAAGGCGTGCCAGCGCACGGCCACCCGCCAGGGCACGCCCTTGGCCAGGGCGGTGCGCATATAGGGCTGCCCCAGCACCTCCAGCATGGCGGAGCGGGTGAAGCGCGCCAGCACCGCCGCGCCGCCGAAGCCCATGGTGATGATGGGCAGGATGGCGTGGCGCCAGGAATCCTGCCCGCCCGAGGGCAGCCAGCCGAGCTGGACGGCGAAGAGCAGCACCAGCAGCAGGCCGAGCACGAAGGAGGGCACGGTGAAGCCGGCGACGGCGAGCAGCATCACCGCGCGGTCGATGATGGAGTTGCGGTGCAGGGCGGCATAGACGCCGGCCGGAATGCCGAGGCCGATCTTGATGAGCAGCGCCGGCACGGTGAGGGCGAGGGTGGCGGGAATGCGCTCGGCGACGAGGTTGATGGCGCTCTGGCCGCTGCGCATGGAGTTGCCGAGGTCGCCATGCAGGATGGCGGTGAAGTAGCGGAAATACTGCACCCAGAGCGGATCATCGAGGCCCCAGGCGCGGCGGAAGGCGGCGATGGCCTCGGGTGGCGCATCGGCGGACATGATGAGCAGGGCCGGGTCGCCCGACATGCGCAGGACGACGAAGGCGAAGCTGACGACAAGAACCAGCGTCAGCAGCGCGCGGGAGAGGCGGAGGCCGAGGAAGCGCAGCATGGCGTCAGGCGGCCTTTCGCACGGGTTCGGCGAGGCCGGTGCCGGGGGCCATCTCGCCCTGTGCCACATGGCAGGCGACGCGGCGGCCATCGGGGCGCAGCTTCAGGGTGGGGCTGTCCACGGCGCAGCGCGGGCCGGCCACGGGGCAGCGCGGATGAAAGGCGCAGCCGGCGGGGCGGGCGGCCGGGTTGGGCGGGTCCCCCTGCAGCACGATGCGCTGCCCGCGCCGCGCGGGGTCCGGGATGGCGGAGACGAGGGCCCGGGCATAGGGGTGCGCGGGGTCGTGCAGCACCGCGTCCGGCTCGCCTTCCTCGACGATGCGGCCGAGATACATGACGGCGACGCGGTGGCTCATCTGCCGCACCGCGCGCAGATCGTGACTGATGAAGAGGAGGGCGACGCCGCGCCGCTCCTGGATCTCGGCCAGCAGGTTCATGACCTGGGCCTGGATGGAGACGTCGAGCGCGCTGATCGGCTCGTCGCAGACCAGCAAAGCGGGGTCGGTGGCCAGGGCGCGGGCGAGCACGGCGCGCTGCCGCTGCCCGCCGGAGAGTTCATGCGGGTAGCGCGCGGCCTGGTCGGGCCGCAGGCCGACGCCGCGCAGCAGCTCGGCCACGCGCTCCGGCGTGTCCGGCAGGCCGTGGATGGTGAGCGGCTCGGCCACCTGGGCGCCGATGGTCAGGCGGCGGTCCAGCGCGCCGAGCGGGTCCTGGAAGACCATCTGCATGCGCGCGCGCAGGCTGCGCCAGGGGCGGCTGCCGGGTGGCGGCATGGGCGCGCCGGCGAAGGTCACGCGGCCTTCATCCGGCGCCTCCAGCCCCAGCACCATGCGGCCGGTGGTGGATTTTCCGCAGCCGGATTCACCGACGAGGCCGAGCGTGCGGCCCGGCTCCAGGGTGAGGGAAACGCCATCGACGGCGCGCAGCTCGACGCTGTGGCCCAGCCAGCCGCGCCGCTGGTGATAGCGGCGGACGAGGCCCTCGGCTTGCAGGAGGGGGGCGGTCATGCCGGGAGAAGCTCCGGGGCGGGGCGGCACAGGGCCGGGCGGCTGGGCTGGAAGCAGGCGGCGCGGTGATGCGGCGCGAGGTCTTCCAGCGCGGGGATGGCGGCCCCGCAGGCGGCGCTGGCGCGCGGGCAGCGGGGGGCGAAGGCGCAGCCGGGCGGCATGGCCCAGGGCTCCGGCACGCCGCCGGGAATGGCGGCCAGCGGGCGGCGCGGCCCGTGCATCGGCGGCAGGGCGGCGAGCAGCCCCTGCGCGTAAGGGTGCGCGGGGGTGGCGAAAAGCTGCTCCGCGCGCGTCTCCTCGACGATGCGGCCGGCATACATGACGCAGACCCGCTCACAGGTTTCGGCGACGACGCCGAGGTCGTGGCTGACCAGCACCAGCGCCATGCCGGTCTCGCGCCGGATTTCTGTCAGCAGTTCCAGGATCTGCGCCTGGATGGTGACGTCGAGCGCCGTGGTCGGCTCATCGGCGACCAGGAGTTCCGGCTGGCCGGCGAGCGCCATGGCGATCATCACGCGCTGGTTCTGCCCGCCGGAGAGTTCATGCGGATAGGCGTCGAGGCGCCGCCGCGCATCGGGCATGCCGACGCGGTCGAGCAGGCGGCGGGCCTCCTCGCGCGCCGCCGTGGCGTCCAGGCCGCGATGCAGGCGCAGCGCCTCGGTGATCTGCCGGCCGATGCGGTGGACGGGGTTCAGGCTGCTCGCCGGGTCCTGGAAGATCATGGCGATGCGGCCGCCGCGCACCGCGTCCAGCCGCGCGGCCGGGGCGCCGAGGAGTTCCTCGCCGCCCAGCCGCACGCTGCCGCTCACCCTGGCCTTGCCCGGCAGCAGCCCGAGCGCCGCCAGCCAGGTGACCGACTTGCCGCAGCCGGACTCGCCCACCAGCGCCAGGCTCTCGCCGGGGCGGATGGCGAGGTCCACGCCGCGCAGCGCCGGCACGCCGTCGAAGGCGACGTGCAGGCCGCGGATCTCGACCAGGGCCTCGCGCATGGCCTCAGGATTTCCAGTTGCCGGCGCGGAAATCCATGGCGAAGGCGGGGGCCGCCTTCCACGGCGTGCCGCGGCGCAGCGCGGTGAAGGTCGCGTTCTGGTGCAGCACGGTGTAGGCGGGGTCCTCGCGCTCGCAGATTTCCAGCATGCGGCGGAAGACCTGCCTGCGGCGGGCGCGGTCCGTGCTGGTCTCCAGCTCGGTGGAGAGGCGGTTCATTTCCTCGTTGGTCCATTCGCCCACCTGCTGCTGCTGGCCGTTCGGCCCGTGCTGGTTGACGATGGAGGAGACGGGGTCGTTGAAGGGCGCGCTGTTCGACCAGTCGCGCACCGCCCGGCCCGGCTCGCGGGAGAGGATCTGCGACCAGTTCTCCTTCATCTCGATCTGCACGTTGAGGCCGACCTGCTTCCACATCTCCACCAGGACCTGCGCCGTCGGCGTCTGGTTGGTGTAGTAGTTGTTGAGCAGGCGGTAGGGGATGGCATCGCCCCTGTAGCCGGCTTCCTTCAGCAGGCGGCGCGCCTCGGCGGGGTCGTATTTCGGCACATCCCAGTCGGAGACGAACATGTCGCCGTAATAGTCCCACTGCAGGCCCTTTGGCACCACGGTGCGGCCGGCCCAGAGGCTCTCGACGATCGCCTGGCGGTCGATGGCGTGGGTGAAGGCGCGGCGCACCCGCGCATCGGTGAGCTGCGGATGCGTCTTGTCGAAGCAGGTCAGGCGGTGGTTCAGGATGGTGCCGCCCTGCACCTCATAGCGGCGGTCGCGCTCGATATCGGCGATCTGGTCGGGCGGGATGTCGCAGGCGAACTGCACCTCGCCCGAGCGCAGCATGTTGATGCGCGCCGAGACCTCCGGCACCTCGATGAAGCGGATTTCCTTCAGCGGCGGGCGGCCGCCCCAGTATTCGTCATGCGCGACCAGACGGAGAGATTGATCGGGGCGGAACTCGGCCACCTTGTAGGGGCCGGTGAGGATGGGCCGGCGCGCCCAGTCGAACCAGGTCTCGCTCTCGATATAGCCGCGCTTGCTGATGATCTGCGCGCCGTAGCGGGAGAGGCGGCCCTCCAGCGTCACATCCGGCGTCGCGTTGTGGAAGCGCACCGTGTATTTGTCGACGATCTCGACCCGCTCCAGCGCGGGGAAGGAGCGGCGGGAAACGGCGGGCACCTCGGCCGGCAGGTCGCGGCCGGCGCGGGTGGGGATGCGGTCGCCGCTGATCTGGATGGTGCGGCCCTGCGCGGTGGGCAGGGTGTCGCCGAACATGCGCTCCGGCCCGAAGGTGAAGGCCACGTCCTCGGCCGTCATCTCATCGCCATTGTGGAACTTCACGCCCTGGCGCAGCGACATCTCGATGACATTGTCGCTGAGGCGGCGCCAGGAGGTGGCGAGTTCCGGCACGGCCTTCAGACCGCCCAGCCAGTCGCGCCCGATCAGCCCTTCCCAGAGGGAGGAGAAGAGCACGCGCTCGCCCACATTGGACTGCTCGCGCAGAACTTCCAGCGTGTTGGAGTTGCTGATCTTCTGCACGGCGATGCTGATGGAGGGGCGGCTGTCGCCCAGTGGTCCCCCTTGTGCCCCCCCTTGGGCGATGGCGAAGCGCGGCAGGGCCGCGGTGCCGAGCGCCCCGGTGGCGCCCAGCAGAAGGGAACGGCGGTTCGCAATCATCGGCTGCGCTCCTCAAGGCCACGCGGGGTGGCGCGGAAATGGGTCAGGGTGCGTTCGGCATGGCGCATGCGGTGCGACAGCGCCTTCTGTGCGTAGCGGGCGACGACCTCCGCATGGGCGGGGTCCTGCGCCAGGTTCTCGAATTGCTGCGGGTCGCGCCGCAGGTCGAAGAGCAGTGGCGGCAGGCCGGAGAAATGGACGTATTTCCACGCCTCGTCCTGCACGACGCAGAGCGCGGCGTCATCCATCGCCACCCCCAGCGCCGTCTCCGGCTGGGAATAGTGGATGTCGCGGAAATCATATTCGTAGAAGAGATGCTCGCGCCAATCGGCCGGCGTCTCCCCCCGCAGCAGCGGCAGGACGGAGCGGCCATCGCAGGCGCGCGGTGCCTCGCCGCCCAGCCATTCCAGGATGGTGGGCAGCACGTCCACGCTCTCGGTGAAGGCGCCCTCGATGCGGCCGGCGCTGTCCGGGCTCGCCGGGTCCTTCACCACCAGCGGAATGCGGAAGCTCTCGTCGTGGTAGCCGATCTTGCCGAGCAGGTAGTGGTCGCCGAGCTGCTCGCCATGGTCGGAGGTGAAGATGATCAGCGTGTCATCCCACTGCCCCGTCTGGTCGAGATGCTCGAAGACTTTTCCGAGGGCGTCATCGACCTCGGTGATGAGGCCGGCATAGGTGGCGCGCATCTGGCGGATGGCGGCCTCGTCCATCTCCGTGGCCGCGCCGCCGGCGCCGTGGAAGAAGGAGCCCTGGCTGATGCCGCGCAGGTAGAAATCCAGCAGCGGGTGCTGGGCCGCCTCCTCCTGCCAGGTCGGGCGGCGGTGGAGGGCGGGCATCTGCGCCGGGCTGTACATCGTGTTGTAGGGCTCGGGCGCGATGAAGGGCGGGTGCGGGCGCCAGTAGCCAAGATGCAGGAACCAGGGCCTGTCGCCCTTGCCCTTCAGGTAGGTCAGGGCGCGCTCGGTGAAATAGGCGGTGTCCGAGAGTTCGGCGGGGATGCGGCAGGGGCGGTCCGTCGCGCCGGGGACCGCCTCCTCGCCGGCGGGCAGCCAGATGTTTTCCCGCTTCTCCGGCAGAGCATAGCCCTTCTGGGCGAGCCAGCCGAAATAGCCGTCCATGCTGGGCTCGAAGGCGCCGACGGCGCGGAAGCCCTCCATCAGGTCGCCCAGCGTGGTGAAGCGCGGGTCGCGCGGGCCGGTGGTGCGCGGGTCCGGGGTGGAGGTGGTGTAGCCGATCAGCGCCGGGTCATAGCCGATCTGGCGCAGCGCCTTGCCGAGGTTCATGTGGCGCGCATCCAGCGGCACGGTGTTCTGCACCGCCCGGTGGTTCATCAGGTAGAGGCCGGTGAGCAGGCTGGCCCGTGCCGGGCCGCAGGGCACGGTGGTGGTCACATGGTTGCGGAAGGTCACGCCCTCGCGGCAGAGGCGGTCCAGGTTGGGGGTGCGCAGGAAATCCGCCCCCAGCACGGGCATGAAGTCCGCCCGCCATTGATCGACCACGATGAGCAGAACATTCTTGCGACGCGCCATGGTCCCATTGGTCCATTCACAATCCTGGCGCGACCGCTTAGCCGCCGGGGGCGTCAGGCGGATGACGGAACGGTTTCGTTGCGGTGACAGTGGCGGCCCCGCCCCGGCTTGACGAAAGCACGGGAGGGAACGACACAATGCCGCATTGCACGCCCATCAAGGGGGAATGCCCATGCCGCATGACGGCCACCATCACGACAGCCTGCCGCCCTCCGTGCCGGAGGATGGCTGGAAGCACACGGGGGTGCGGGTGATCCCCGCCAACAGCCTGGACCCCAACACGGCGAGCACGCCCGGCATGAACCGCGCCGCCGCCATCAATGCCGCGCGCGTCGGCGCGCAGAAGATCTGGGCCGGCACGGTGCATATCCATGCCAATGCCAAGACTGGCGCGCACCATCACGGCCCGCTGGAGAGCGTGATCTATGTGGTGAAGGGCCGCGCCCGCATGCGCTGGGGCGAGAAGCTGGAATATGTGGCCGAGGCCGGCCCCGGCGACTTCATCTACGTGCCCCCCTATGTCCCGCACCAGGAGATCAACGCCTCGACGGATGAGACGCTGGAATGCGTCCTGGTCCGCAGCGACAACGAGGCCGTGGTCGTCAACCTCGACATCGAGCCGGCGGAGAAGCCGGAGAACGTCGCCTGGGTGGACCCCATCCACAAGGCGCCCTGACAGAAGAAGATGAGGGGGTGCGGGGGAGAATTCTTTCTCCCCCCCGCTTTCTTGCCTTTTCCCCTGCCCGCCGCCACATGCATCACATGATACCGCTAATCGCCACCCTCACCCTGAACCCGACCATCGACCTGGCCTGTGAGGCCGCGGAGGTGCGCCCGGTGCGCAAGATCCGCACGACGGCGGAGCGGGCGGACCCGGGCGGGGGCGGCATCAATGTCGCGCGGGTGGTGCAGGAGCTGGGCGGCGAGACGCTGGCGATCTTCCTGGCGGGCGGCGTCACTGGCCGCTTCCTGGAGGAATTGCTGGACGAGATCGCCCTGCCGCGGCGCAGCCTGCCGATTGCGGGGCGGACGCGCATCAGCCAGACGGTGCTGGACCGCAGCCGGGGCGAGGAATTCCGCTTCGTGGCGGAGGGCCCCGAGGTGGCGGAGGCCGAATGGCAGGCCGTGCTGCGGGCTCTGGAAGTCCTTCCCCCCGGCAGCTGGCTGGTGGCCAGCGGCAGCCTGCCGCGCGGCGTTCCCGAGGATATCTATGGCCGCATCGGCGACCTCGCGCGGCGGCGCGGTCTGCGGCTGGTGCTGGACAGTTCCGGCCCTGCCCTGCGCGCCGGCCTCGGCCATGGGGCGGAGCTGATCAAGCCCAGCCTGGGCGAGTTCGAGGCCCTGGTGGGCCGCCCCCTGGGCGCGCCCGGCGCGCTGGAGGAGGCCGCCTCCGCCCTGGTGGCCGGGGGCGCCGCCCGGCGCATCGCGGTGACGCTGGGGCAGGATGGCGCCCTGCTGGCCCATGCCGGGGGCACGCTGCGCCTGCCTGCCCTGCCGGTGACGGTGCGCGGCGCGGTGGGGGCGGGGGATAGTTTCGTGGCGGCCATGGTGCTGGCCCTGGCCCGCGGCGCGGCGGAGGCGGATGCCTTCGCCTGGGGTGTCGCGGCGGGGGCGGCGGCGGTCTCGCAGGCTGGCACGGCGCACCCGGCGCGGGCGGATGTGGCGGCCCTGCGCGCCCGCCTTGCCCCGCCGCCGGGCTGAGATCACAAAACCGTCGCCGGCCCTGCTGGCGCGGGGTGGGCTTCGCGATATTTACGAAATCGTGTATGTATCTGTACCGCCGATACATCGGCGGCGTGTTCTTCCTCCCTTTTTATCATAAGGCCGAGCTGTGCGGTTTCTCAGCGCTTTGTTGCGGCGGACCGCCGCCCGGCCCAGGCCCCGCCTCGCCACGGTGATCGCCGAGCGGGACCGGCTGCACGCGCTGATCAACGGCCATGCCGACATCATCTGGGAGGTGGATGCGCAATGCCGCCACACCTATGTCTCCTCCCAGGTGGAGACGCTGCTCGGCTACACGCCGGCGCAGATGGTCGGGCGCACCCTGTTCGACTTCATGCCGCCGGAGGAGGCCGCGCGCATCAGCGTGCTGGCGGCGGAGGTGATGCTGCGCAAGCAGCCGCTGGTGGGCATGATCAGCTGCTGCCAGCGGTCTGACGGCCGGCTGCTGACGGTGGAGACGAACGGGCTGCCGCTGCTCGATGCGCAGGGGCAGGTGGTCGGCTATCGCGGCGTGACGCGCGACGTGACGGAGCGGGAGGAGCAGGCGGCGCGCATCGCCTGGCTGGCCCGCCATGACGGGCTGACCGGCCTCGCCAACCGCATGGAGCTGCATGCCCGGGTGGAGGAGCGGCTGGGCCGCCAGCAGCCGCTCGGCCTGCTGATGCTGGACCTCGATTTCTTCAAGGATGTGAACGACCGGCTGGGCCATACCAGTGGCGATGCCCTGTTGCGGCTGGTGGCGCAGCGCCTCCGCCAGCATGTGCCGGCGGGCAGCCACGCCGCCCGGCTGGGGGGTGATGAATTCGCCGTGCTGCTGGCGGTGGAGGATGCGGCGCAGGCCGAGGCGCAGGCCCGGCGGCTGGCCCAGGCCTTGTGCGAGCCCTATCCCCTGGAGGGGCGGCGCGTGGTGGTGGGGGCGAGCGCCGGGCTGGCGCTGGCGCCGCGCCATGCGGTGGGGGTGGCCGGGCTGATGCATTGCGCCGACCTTGCCCTGCTGAACGCCAAGCAGGAGGGGCGGGGGGAATTCCGCGTCTACGGCCCTGGCCTGGAGGCGCGCCAGCGCACGGATGAGGCGATGGAGGCCGCCCTGCGCCAGGCCATCGCGCAGGAGCAGGTGGCCCTGCTCTACCACCCGGTGCGGGCGCTGGCGGGGGGGCAGGTGCAGGGCTGCCTGGCCCTGCCGCGCTGGCGGCACCCGCGCCAGGGCGAGATCCCGGCCGAGTCCTTCCTGGCGCTGGCCGAGCGCAGCGGGCTGGTCCTGCCCCTTGGGGCGCAGTGGCTGCGCCGTGCCTGCGCCGCGGCCGGGCGCTGGCCGGAGGCGTGGCGGGTGACGGTGCCCGTCACGGCCGTGCAGTTGCGCGACCCCGGCTTCCCGGATCTGGTCGCGCAGATCCTGGCGGAGACCCGGCTTTCCCCGGCCCGGCTGGAAGTGGCGGTGTGCGAGGCCGCTCTCGGCGCCACCTTCGGAGCCCATATGAGCCCCCCCTTGGGCACCGCCCCGCCGGCCGCACCGGGGAGTGCCCCAGGGAATGTGCCTGGGAACGCGCCGCGGGGCGGCATGCCGCGTGCGCTGCGCAAGCTGCGGGAGCTTGGCGTCTCCCTGGCGCTGTACCAGTTCGGCGAGGAGGGGATGGCGCTGGCGCATCTGGCCCGCTTCGCCTTTGGCCGCCTCTGGCTCTCCGCCTCCCTGGTGGAGCGGCTGCCGGAGGAGCCGGCGGCGGGGCTGGTGGCGGCGGCGGCCCTGCTGGCCCGGCGGCTGGGCATGGAGGTGGTGGCGGCCGGCGTGGAGCGCCCCGCCCAGCTTGAGGCGCTGCGGGAGGCCGGATGCGCGGCCGTGCTGGGCCCGCTGGCTGGCGCCTCCCTGCCGGAGGAAGCCCTGCCCGCCGCCCTGATGGCCGAAACCGCCGCCTTGCCTCCCTGACCCTTGTCTTCCTGATCCTGGCCTTCGTTGGCCCCGGCCTTCCCGGCAGGGCCTTCCGCTGGCTTTTTCTCCGGCGGAGGATCCGCGAGGGATTTTTTGGCCTTGCCAGGCGGCGGGCTTGCCGATGCGGGTTGCCTCGGCAAGCCCGCCAACGCAGCAAGGGCGCAAAAGACCCGCGGAACCGACCCGCACGGTCTTCTCAAGCGGTCTCTAAAACGCCAGGTCATTCTCCGCGCCATCCAGCAGGGCGCGCAGCAGCCCCCGCCGGGTATTCTCGACATGGGCGGCCATTTCGCGGCGTGCCGCCTCGGCATCCCCCCCGCGCAGGGCGGCGAGGATGGAAAAATGCTCGGAATTGGTCTTCACCTCCACCTCGCGCCCCTTCCGGCCCAGGTGGAAATAGCGTTCCCCCTCCTCCAGATGGGCACGGATCAGCGCGGTGAGGCGCGGATTGCAGGCGGCCTCGGCCACGGCCATGTGGAAGGCGTGGTTGGCGTCGAACACGCCCTGCGCCCCGCCCGGCGTGGAGGAAGCATGGGCCAGCGCTTCCAGCCGCGCCGCCACCTCCTCCGTCAGCCGGCGGGCGGCGGCGCTGGCGGCGGCGCCTTCCAGCGCGGCGCGCACGGCGAAGAGGTCGTTGATCGCCGGCACCGTCACCGGCGTCACGCGGTAGCCGCGGCGCGGATAGGCGCCGACCAGCCCTTCCACCGCCAGACGCGCCAGGGCCTCGCGCACCGGCGTCTTGCTCATGCCCAGGCGCTCGGCCAGTTCGGGCTCCGACACCTCGGTGCCCCCCGGCATCTCCCCGGTGATGATCGCGCGGCGCAGCACGGCATAGGCCTGCTCGGCCAGCGAGGCATCGGCCTTGCGGCGGGCGGGGGGGAGGTCCGGCGGTGCGGTGCTGGTCATGGGCCCTCTCGGCCGGTTGTTGGTGGCTTGCGCGGGCGTAGCATATCACGAAATATACCAATTCCAACGCCAGCCCGGCGCCCCGGCCGCAGGATAGGACCATGCCTTTCGATTTCGACAGCCTGCCCGCGCCGCGCGGCCATGGCGGCAACAAATGGGACCGCTATCCGGAGGATGTGATCCCCCTCTGGGTCGCCGCCATGGATTTCCCGGCGCCGCCCGCCGTCCTGGCGGCGCTGCGCGGCCGGCTGGACCACCCGGTGCTCGACTACGGCTCCGCCACCCCGGCGCTGCGCGAGGCCATCCTGGCCCACCTCGAAACCCGCTATGGCTGGCGGGTGGAGGCGGAGGCGCTGGTCTTCCTCCCCGGCGTCGAGCCCGGCTTCAACATGGCCCTGCGCGCCTTCCTCCAGCCAGGGGAGGGGGTGATGGTGCAGACCCCCGCCTACCGCCCCATGCTGGCGGCGCCGGGCCATTGGGGGCTGCGGCGCCTCGACCTGCCCCTCTCCCCCGCCACGGGCGGCCATGCGCCGGACATGGACGCCTTCCGCGCCGCCGCGGCGGAGGCGCGGGCCTTCCTGCTCTGCAACCCGCACAACCCGCTGGGCACCGCCTTCACCGCCGCCGAGCTTGGCGCCATGGCCGAGGCCTGCCTGGCGCGCGATGTGCTGATCATCTCCGACGAGATCCACGCCGATCTCCTCTTCGACGGGCGGCGGCACGTGCCGGTGGCCAGCCTCGCGCCCGAGATCGCGCGGCGCAGCATCACGCTGATGTCGGCCAGCAAGGGCTACAACATCGCCGGGCTGAAGGCCGCCTTCGCCGTGGTGCCCGACCCGGAACTGCGCGCCCGCTTCCAGGCCACGCGGCTCGGCATGGTGGACAGCGTCAATGTGCTCGGCCTCGCCGCCATGCGGGGCGCCTATGCCGGCGGGCTGCCCTGGCTGGAGGCGGTGCTGCCCTACCTCCAGGCCAACCGCGACCACCTGGTGCGGCGTGTGGCGCGCGACCTGCCGGGCCTCACCATGCAGGGCCCGGATGGCACCTTCCTCGCCTGGCTGGATGCGCGCGGCAGCGGCCTCGCCGATCCGGCCACGCATTTCCTGGAGACGGCCCGCGTGGCGCTGAGCGATGGCGCCGAATTCGGCGCCCCCGGCTTTCTGCGGCTGAATTTCGGCTGCGCCCGCGCCACGCTGGATGCCGCGCTGGACCGCATGGCGGCAAGCCTGCCCCCGAGCCCGGTGCCATGAACGCCGCCGCGCCGCTGCTGGAGGTCGAGGATCTGCGCGTGCAGTTCCACACGCCGCGCGGCCCGGCGCGCGCGGTGGATGGCGTGGATCTCGTGCTGCGCGCGGGCGAGGTGGTGGCGCTGCTCGGCGAGTCCGGCTGCGGCAAGAGCGTCACCTCCCTGGCGCTGATGGGGCTGCTGCCAGAGGGGCCGCATCTGCGGCGCGGCGGGCGCATCCGCTTCCGCGGCGAGGATCTGGAGGCCATGCCCCCGGCCCGGCGGCGCGCCCTGCGCGGCGGCGCCATGGCGATGATCTTCCAGGAGCCGATGTCCGCCCTCAACCCGGTGATGCCGGTGGGGGCGCAGATCGCCGAGGCGCTGGCCTGCCACGGCCTGGCGCGCGGCCGCGCCGCCCGCACGCGCGCCGTGCAGCTGCTGCGCGAGGTCGGCCTCTCCGAGCCGGAGCGGCGCGCCGCCAGCTATCCGCATGAACTCTCCGGCGGGCAGTGCCAGCGCGTGATGATCGCCATGGCCCTGGCCTGCGACCCGGAACTGCTGATCGCCGATGAGCCGACCACCGCGCTCGATGTCACCATCCAGAAGCAGATCATGGCGCTGATCCGCGAGTTGCGGCAGCGGCGCGGCACGGCGGTGCTGCTGATCACGCACGACCTCGGCGTCGTGGCGGAGAATGCCGACCGCGTCGCCGTCATGTACACCGGGCGGGTGGTGGAAGAGGCCCCGGCCGCCACGCTGTTCGACGCGCCGGGCCACCCCTATACGCGCGGCCTGCTGGAATCCATGCCGGCGATGGAGAGCGAGGGCGGCGCGCTGCCCGCCATTCCCGGGCAGGTGCCGGATCTCGCGGCGCTGCCGCCGGGGTGCAGCTTCGCCCCGCGCTGCCCGCGCGCCAGCGCCCGCTGCACCGCCGAGGCCCCGCCGCGCCAGGAGATCGGCCCGGGCCGCGCCCTGCGCTGCTGGCACCCGCTGGTGGAGGCCATGGCATGAGCGCCGCGCCCCCGCCGCTGCTGCGCGTCGAGAACCTCGCCAAGCATTACCGCCTGCCGCCCGCCCGCCTCTTCGGCCCGCCGCGCTGGCTGCGCGCGCTGGAGGATGTCAGCTTCGATCTGGCGGAGGGTGAGACGCTCGGCCTCGTCGGGGAATCGGGCAGCGGCAAATCGACCACCGGCCGCGCCATCCTGCGCCTGATCGAGCCGAGCGCGGGCCGCGTCCTCTACCGGGGCGAGGCGATTTCCGCCCTGCCGCCGGCGCGTTTCCGCCCCTACCGGCGGAAATTGCAGATGATCTTCCAGGACCCCGCCGGCTCCCTCAACCCCGCCTACAGCGTGGCCGAGCTGATCGAGGAGCCGATGATCGTCCACGGCGAGCCGGCCGGCCGCGCCGAGCGGCGCGCGCGCGTGGCGGCGCTGCTGGAGCAGGTGGGGCTCGACCCGCGCCACGCCGCGCGCTACCCGCATGAATTCTCGGGCGGGCAGCGCCAGCGCATCGGCATCGCCCGCGCCCTGGCCGTGCGCGCGCGGCTGATCGTGGCGGATGAACCCGTCTCGGCGCTCGATGTCTCGGTGCAGGCGCAGGTGCTGAACCTGATGCAGGCGCTGAAGGAACAGCATGGCCTGTCCTACCTGTTCATCGCGCATGACCTCGCCGTGGTGAAGCATATGAGCCAGCGCGTGGCGGTGATGTATCTCGGCCGCATCGTGGAGATGGCGCCCGCCGCCGCGCTCCACCGCCGCGCCGCGCACCCCTATACCCGCGCCCTGCTGACCGCCGTGCCGCGCAGGGGTGGGGCAGGGACGCCGCCTCTCCAGGGCGAGATCCCAAGCCCCGTGGCGCCGCCGCCTGGCTGCGCCTTCCAGACGCGCTGCCCGGCCCGGCAGGCGCTCTGCACACGCGAGGCGCCCGCCCTGCGTGAGATCGCGGCCGGGCACAGCGTGGCCTGTCATTTTTCAGGATAGAAAGAACAAGACGTTCTTTTTTGAAAAAAAGAACCAAAAAACTTTTTCAGTTTGGCGTCCCGCTGTGCCGGGAGACGGCGGCAGCCTGAAAAAATTAAGGCCTGTTAGAGCTTGATCCAGTCTGCGGTGGCTGCGAGGCAGAGGATGCCGAGGAATGATCGGGCGGTCTTCTCGTAGCGGGTGGCGACGGCGCGCCACTCTTTCAGGCGCGCCCACAGGTTCTCCACCCGCGATCGGTTGTTGTAGATCCAGGCGGGACAGGCGACCGGGGCATCCGTGCGCCTGGGCGGAATGGCGGGTCGGGCACCCATATCCCAGAT